>JNVT01000030.1 GCA_000737985.1 Gammaproteobacteria bacterium MFB021
TCCGGAAGTCATCGATGCCACGCTTCCAGGAAAAGCCTCTAAGCTTCAGATCACATGCGACCGTACCCCAAACCGACACAGGTGGTCAGGGTGAGAATCCCAAGGCGCTTGAGAGAACTCGGGTGAAGGAACTAGGCAAAATGGCACCGTAACTTCGGGAGAAGGTGCGCCGGCGTAGCGTGAAGAGACTCGCTCTCCTAGCGCGAACCGGTCGAAGATACCAGGTGGCTGCAACTGTTTATTAAAAACACAGCACTCTGCTAACGCGTAAGCGGACGTATAGGGTGTGACGCCTGCCCGGTGCCGGAAGGTTAATTGATGGTGTTAGCGCAAGCGAAGCTCCTGATCGAAGCCCCGGTAAACGGCGGCCGTAACTATAACGGTCCTAAGGTAGCGAAATTCCTTGTCGGGTAAGTTCCGACCTGCACGAATGGCGTAATGATGGCCACGCTGTCTCCACCCGAGACTCAGTGAAATTGAAATCGCAGTGAAGATGCTGTGTACCCGCGGCTAGACGGAAAGACCCCGTGAACCTTTACTATAGCTTCACACTGGACGCTGATGTTGCTTGTGTAGGATAGCTGGGAGGCTTGGAAACCGTGACGCCAGTTGCGGTGGAGCCAACCTTGAAATACCAGCCTGGCATCATTGGCGTTCTAACTTCGCACCGTGATCCGGTGTAAGGACAGTGTGTGGTGGGTAGTTTGACTGGGGCGGTCTCCTCCGAAAGCGTAACGGAGGAGCACGAAGGTACCCTCAGCACGGTTGGAAATCGTGCATTGAGTGCAAGAGCATAAGGGTGCTTAACTGCGAGACAGACACGTCGAGCAGGTACGAAAGTAGGTTCTAGTGATCCGGTGGTTCTGTATGGAAGGGCCATCGCTCAACGGATAAAAGGTACTCCGGGGATAACAGGCTGATACCGCCCAAGAGTTCACATCGACGGCGGTGTTTGGCACCTCGATGTCGGCTCATCACATCCTGGGGCTGAAGTCGGTCCCAAGGGTATGGCTGTTCGCCATTTAAAGTGGTACGCGAGCTGGGTTTAGAACGTCGTGAGACAGTTCGGTCCCTATCTGCCGTGGGCGTTGGAGATTTGAGAAGCGCTGCTCCTAGTACGAGAGGACCGGAGTGGACGCACCTCTGGTGTTCCGGTTGTCACGCCAGTGGCACTGCCGGGTAGCTATGTGCGGACGGGATAACCGCTGAAAGCATCTAAGCGGGAAGCCCCCTTCAAGATGAGATCTCCCTGAGACTTCGAGTCTCCTAAAGGGTCCAGCAAGACGAGCTGGTTGATAGGCACGGTGTGGAAGCGCTGCAAGGCGTTGAGCTAACGTGTACTAATGCCCCGTGAGGCTTGACCATATAACCCCAAGGGGTCTGGGTCGGGCGATCACATCGCGACAATAGCCGGATAGGCAAGAGACGTATCATCAGCATGATCCAGATTGGTCGATGTGAAGCCAACGCGTGAAAGCGTGTCACAGGTTCATGTCGACGTCAGTTTTGCCTGACGACCATAGCGAGTGGGAACCACCTGATTCCATGCCGAACTCAGAAGTGAAACCGCTTAGCGCCGATGGTAGTGTGGGGTCTCCCCATGTGAGAGTAGGTCATCGTCAGGCACCTATACCGAACCCCCGGCGCATGCCGGGGGTTCATTCGTTTAGGGGTCTCTCCCTGAAGAGTAGCGGAGCGCCGCCCGGGTCCTAGTCAGGCACCTATACCGAACCCCAGTCTCGAGAGAGACTGGGGTTCACTCGTTTCTGGGCCTGACATTCTTTCCAGACTTTCCTCTCCGGCCTATCCAGTCTTTGCCGAGCCCTGCACTTTGACTGCAAACGCCTGTCGCTGCCGGTGGACAGCATGGGCCCTCGGGGGAAGGCTCGCGAGGGCGCTGTAAACCCCTCCCTGGGCGCTACCTTTGCCATCCGTGGCAAAGGACCCTCGCGCCGCCTTGCCCCCGGGCGCCCGTCATCAGCAGGTTGTTGTCAGTCGCTCATTGACGCTTATCCCCAACCCGTTGCTCGGCTAGCACCTGGGACCGCCTGTGGATAGTTGCCATTTTACGGGCTTGGTTCTCGCATCGATGCGCTCGATAGTCGCCTTCAGCGCGTTCGATTAGCCCGCTAACAGTGACGCCCCCATACTGTCATCACCGGTTGAGGCCAAGACCCAACCCCCAAATCGATAGACCCGACAGTCACTGGAGGTTCACCATGAAAACCCGTCTCCTTACCGCCATCGCCCTGATCGTCGCTCTGCCGGCCGTGGCCCAAGCCAATAGCGCCGCCGAGAAAGCCGCCTTCGCCTCGCTGCAACAGCCGCTGAACACCCAGGTGGTCAGCGACTACCAGGCGCTGCCGACCCGCTACAGCGTCGACACGGTCAGCGGTGGTCACAGCACCGCGGCGAATCAGGCTCTGGTTCAGGTCGCCGAGCAGACCCAGCGCGGTACTCATCTGCGTGCTGGTGACGCTGACCTGGTCGGCCAGGGTCAGAGTGTCGCTGCCGCCCAGGCGCTGCAGAACGTCAACGCTGGACATCACGGCAGCGTCGAGGTGAGCTTCGCCAGCCTCGACTGAGAACCGCTGAGCCCCGGCGCGAGTCGCGCTCGTGCCTTGCTTGAAAGAGATTTCGCAAACAAGGCGCCACGGACAGAAGACGCCCCTCTCAAGAGGCGCTTCTCGCAAAATACCCACAGACGCGAGCGCCATGCCCTACACCTCCACTTCCCCGGCCCGCCCCCGCGCCGGGGCTTTTTGTATGTATGGGAGCGGTGGGGCGGGTGAGGGTATAGAAAGGTGAGTGAGGGCAGCCTGCGGCAGCAAGGTGCGTTAACGGTGGCCGAGCGATTTCGTTAGAATGCTCTCTTTTACGCTGGACGATCGGTATGAGCATCGGTGAACTGATACGCCTGCTGGGGGATGGTGATTTCCACTCGGGGCAGCAGCTGGGCGAGCGCTTGGGCGTCTCGCGCACCGCGGTCTGGAAGCAGCTGAAGAAGCTGGAGGCGATGGACCTGCCCCTGGAGGCGGTCAAGGGGCGTGGCTACCGGCTAGTCGATGCCATCGAGTCGCTGGATGGCAAGTCGATCGTGGCGCAGCTGAGCGCCGAGCCGCGGCGTCATCTCAAGCGACTGTTCGTCGAGGACGTGCTCGACTCCACCAACACTTACCTGCGCGAGCGCTTCCGGCAGGGCGCCGGGCATGGCGAGGTGTGTCTCGCCGAGAGTCAGACGGCGGGGCGGGGACGGCGTGGCAAGGCGTGGAGCACCAGTTGGGGGCGTAGCCTGATTCTCTCCCTGGGCTGGCGTTTCGATGCCGGCGTGGGGGCACTCGAGGGGCTGAGCCTGGCGGTCGGTGTGGCTGTGGCGGAGGTGCTCGAGGCGGCAGGGGCGGAGATCGCGCTGAAGTGGCCCAACGACATCTTGATTGCGGTCGACGGAGAGTGGCGCAAGCTCGCCGGCATTCTGCTCGAGGTGACCGGGGACGTGGAGGGGCCGTGCGAGGTGGTGATCGGCATCGGCCTCAACGTATCGCTGAGCGCCGCCGGACGTGAGGCCGCCGGTCAGCCGGCCGGTGCGCTGGCCGATAGGCTGTCGGTACCCTCGCGCAATCGTCTCGCTGCCGCCATCATCGATGCGCTGCTGTTGCTGCTGCCGCAGTTCGAGCAGCGCGGCTTTGCGGCCTGGCAGGCGGGCTGGAATCAGCGTCACGCCTTTGCTGGCCAGCCGATCAAGGTGATCCAGGCGCGGGAGACGTATCCCGCAACGGCCAAGGCAGTGGACGCCAGCGGCAATCTGGTCGTGACCACAGCGGAGGGGGATCTGACGCTGATGGGGGGCGAAATCAGTATTCGTCCCGGACGCTGACAAAAAATGCGTTCCGCGCTTGCAATCACCCTATCGCTTTGACACAATGCGCCCCGCCTTGGGGACAAGGTGATCGGGTTTCGGCTCTGTTAGTCGAGTAAAAACAGAGGCTTGACATCGATCAGCGACAGGTTAGAATGTGTCGCCAGCTAGGAGGGGTTCCCGAGTGGCCAAAGGGAGCAGACTGTAAATCTGCCGCGAAAGCTTCGAAGGTTCGAATCCTTCCCCCTCCACCAGATTTAGCAGTGCCGCTGTGTTGTTGGCAGCAAGAAGTAGTAGTAAAACCGGTCTGCTTCGGCAAATCGGAGTCAGAGCGGGTAGGCGGGTATAGTTCAATGGTAGAACCTCAGCCTTCCAAGCTGATGGTGCGGGTTCGATTCCCGCTACCCGCTCCAGTTCGAGGTTGTGGTGGCGTAGTGCTCATGTAGCTCAGGGGTAGAGCACACCCTTGGTAAGGGTGAGGTCGACGGTTCAAATCCGTCCATGAGCTCCATTGCTCGGCGTCGAACGCTGTGAAAGGCGAGCTGAAGGCTCGCTTTTTTGGTGGCGAGAGAAAAAGATCCCAAGGGTTGCTTTTGCCCTCCTCTCTTCGCTATCATAGCGCCCTCCAAATTTCCGGGTGCTTCTCGGATATTTTGATACAGGCCAGTAGCTCAATTGGCAGAGCAGCGGTCTCCAAAACCGCAGGTTGGGGGTTCGATTCCCTCCTGGCCTGCCAGTCTTCCCCAGGCTGGCTCATATTTGATACCTTGTCATGTTCGGTTATCGCGCCTTGAGTTGAGGAGTTTTCATGAAGCACAACGCCGAGGTGCAAGTCTCCCGCTACGACACGCTCAAGTGGGCCGTTGTCGTGCTGCTGCTTGCCATCGCGGTGGGTGGCAATGCCTGGTTCGCCGATCAAGCGCTGCTCTATCGTGTCCTGGGTGTCGTCGTTCTGTGTGCTGCTGCCGCTGCCGTGGGGCTCACCACCGCCAAGGGGCAGGCGCTGATGGATCTGGCCAAGGGCTCCAAGCGCGAGATTCAGCGCGTGGTCTGGCCGACCCGTCAGGAAACCGTGCAGACGACCCTGATCGTCCTCGCTGCAGTGCTCGTGGTCGGTCTGCTGCTGTGGCTCATCGATACCGTCCTCGGCTGGGCGATGTCCGGAATCATTGGCTAGGAGTTTTCATGTCCAAGCGTTGGTACGTCGTTCACGCTTATTCCGGGTTCGAGAAGCAGGTCATGCGCTCGCTCATCGAGCGCGTGAAGCTGTATGAGGTCGAGGATCAGTTCGGCGAGATCCTGGTGCCGACCGAAGAGGTCGTCGAGATGCGTGACGGCAAGCGCCGCAAGAGTGAGCGCAAGTTCTATCCCGGCTATGTGCTGGTCGAGATGGAAATGAACGAGCAGACCTGGCACCTGGTCAACGAGACGCCGCGCGTCATGGGCTTCATCGGCGGTACGCCGGAAAAGCCGGCACCGATCACGCCGAAGGAAGCCGAGGCGATCCTGCGTCGGGTGCAGGACGGCACCGACAAGCCGCGCCCCAAGACGCTGTTCGAGCCGGGCGAGACCGTGCGTGTGGTCGATGGCCCGTTCGCCGATTTCAACGGCGTGGTCGAAGAGGTCAACTACGAGAAGAGCCGGCTGCAGGTCAGCGTGCTGATCTTCGGTCGCTCCACGCCGGTCGAGCTCGAGTTCGTGCAGGTGGTCAAGGACTGAGCCGAAGGCTGGGTCGACACGTTTTTTCATCGCGGCGCTATTCAAGCGTCGCGTTGTCGTTGCCGGTGATGCGCCGGCCAAACCGGGGAGCCGCAAGGCGCTAATACCCAACAGGAGTTCCACATGGCTAAGAAAGTCCAGGCCTATATCAAGCTGCAGGTCGCAGCTGGCAAGGCCAATCCGAGTCCGCCCGTCGGTCCCGCGCTGGGTCAGCACGGTGTCAACATTATGGAGTTCTGCAAGGCGTTCAACGCTGCGACCCAGGATGTCGAGCCGGGCCTGCCGACGCCGGTCGTGATCACGGTCTACTCCGACCGTAGCTTCACCTTCGTCACCAAGACGCCGCCGGCTGCCGTGCTGCTGAAGAAAGCCGCAGGCATCAAATCCGGTTCTGGCGTGCCGAACAAGACCAAGGTCGGCACCGTGACCCGCGAGCAGCTCGAAGAGATCGCCAAGACCAAGGAGCCGGATCTGACGGCTGCCGATCTCGACGCCGCCGTTCGTACCATTGCTGGCAGCGCCCGTAGCATGGGCCTCAACGTGGAGGGCCTCTGATCATGGCAAAGCTTTCCAAGCGCGCACAGATGATTCGCGAGAAGGTCGAGCCGGGCAAGGTCTACTCCCTCGAGGAAGCCGTCTCCCTGCTGTCCGATCTGTCGACCGTCAAGTTCAAGGAAGCGGTGGAAGTCGCCATCAATCTGGGCGTCGATCCGCGTAAATCCGACCAGGTCGTGCGTGGCGCCACCGTGCTGCCCAACGGTACCGGTCGTGACGTGCGCGTTGCCGTGTTCGCTCAGGGCAACGCCGCCGACGCCGCCAAGGAAGCCGGTGCCGATATCGTCGGCATGGACGATCTGGCCGAGGACGTGAAGAAGGGCAACCTGAACTTCGACGTCGTCATCGCCGCTCCCGACGCCATGCGTGTGGTCGGCCAGCTGGGTCAGATCCTCGGCCCGCGCGGCCTGATGCCGAACCCCAAGGTCGGCACCGTGACGCCGGACGTCGCCACCGCGGTCAAGAACGCCAAGGCGGGTCAGGTGCGTTTCCGTACCGACAAGAACGGCATCATCCATGCCTCTATCGGTAAGGTCGACTTCTCCGCCGACGCGCTCAAGGGCAACCTGGAAGCGCTGGTCAACGACCTCAAGCGTCTGAAGCCGAGCACCTCCAAGGGTATCTACCTCAAGAAACTGACCCTCTCCAGCACCATGGGGCCGGGTCTGACCGTCGATCACAGCGCTTACGTGTGATCGATAACCGAGCAGTAACTTTGCGGTCCCCGTGCGCCGTCTTGCGAGAGGCGGAAAGGGGCGGGGCACCGTCAAAGACCGCAGGTGTCGGCCAGCGGCCGACTTAATGTCCGCACCCGGCATTGCCGGATGGAAACCTGCGCAGATGGTGTGGCTCGCCGAATCAGGTGTGCAGCCATCATCCAAGACTTCCGCCGCAGTCGAAGCGGAAGAGATGGTAACCACCGGGTCGCGACATCGTCGCCCCGGCACGAAGGAGTAACCACTGTGCCACTAGCACTCGAAGGCAAGAAAGCGATTGTTGCCGAGGTCAGTGAAGCCGCTAAGGACGCTCTTTCCGTCGTAGTTGCCGATTCTCGCGGTGTGACCGTTAGCGCAATGACCGATCTGCGCAAACAGGCTCGCGAGAATGGCGTCCAGATTCGTGTTGTCCGCAACACCCTGGCACGCCGCGCTTTGGCAGGCACTTCCTGGGAGTGCCTGAACGAGACTTTCGCAGGTCCGACGCTTCTGGCCTTCTCCTACGAGCACCCCGGCGCTGCCGCGCGGCTGTTCAAGGAGTTCGGCAAGACGCAGAAGGAGTTCGAAGTCAAAGCGCTGGCCTACGAAGGCGAGATGATCCCGGCGGCCGATATCGACCGTCTGGCAACGCTGCCGACTTACGAGGAAGCACTGGCCAAGCTGATGTCCGTCATGAAGGAAGCTTCTGCCGGCAAGCTGGTTCGTACCCTCGCAGCCCTGCGCGCGAAGAAGGAAGAAGAGGCGGCCTGAGCCGACACTTCTCCCGATTCGCCTGCGCCAGGTTGAACTGAATCTCATCGAGTGGGCAGGCCACATGGCCGCCGCTCCGCAAAGTTAGGAATAGGTAACATGGCACTGACTCAAGAAGACATCATCAACGCCGTTGCTGAAATGTCCGTGATGGAAGTTGCGGAACTGGTCTCTGCAATGGAAGAGAAGTTCGGCGTGTCTGCCGCTGCAGCCGTCGTCGCTGGCCCTGGTGGCGGTGATGCCGCTGCTGAAGAAGAGCAGACCGAGTTCGCGCTGGTTCTGACCGCTGCCGGTGACAAGAAAGTCAACGTCATCAAGGTCGTCCGCGAAATCACCGGTCTGGGTCTGAAGGAAGCCAAAGGCGCCGTCGACGGTGCTCCGGCTACCCTGAAAGAAGGCCTGTCCAAGGACGACGCCGAAGAAGCCAAGAAGAAGCTGGAAGAAGCTGGCGCCTCCGTGGAGCTCAAGTAACTCTGTGTTCACGGCTCCACGCGCTGCGTAAGCGCCACGGCTGGTGGCGGGCCTCCCCGCTGCCGGCCTTTTTCTGTTGTTGCTAGCCTGGCGTTAGACCACCTGGCTTGGGATCCCCCCGAATCAGGGTTAAAGCCACTAGACGAATTCCGACGGCGAGCTCCCTCCGGGCAGCTTGCCGTCAGCGCCTAACGGGGTCACCCCCGTTGGGGAGCGCCGACCACGCACCGGTCACCCATGGTGAACAAGCTGGGGAATACAGATGGCTTACTCATACACTGAGAAAAAACGCATCCGCAAGGATTTCGGCAAACTGCCTCAAGTAATGGATGTGCCCTACCTGCTGGCCATCCAGCTTGATTCCTATTACGACTTCCTCCAGCAGGACCGGGCGCCGGAAGAGCGTCTCGACACCGGTCTCCACGCGGCCTTCCAGTCCGTCTTTCCGATCGAGAGCTTCTCGGGCAACGCGGCGCTCGAGTACGTAAGCTACCGCTTCGGCACCCCGGCGTTCGACGTCAAGGAGTGCCAGCTGCGCGGCGTGACCTATTCGGCACCGCTGCGGGTCAAGGTTCGCCTGATCATCTACGACAAAGAGTCCTCGAACAAGGCCATCAAGGACATCAAGGAGCAGGAAGTCTACATGGGGGAGATCCCCCTGATGACCGAGAACGGGACCTTCGTCGTCAACGGTACCGAGCGCGTCATCGTCTCCCAGCTCCACCGTTCGCCGGGCGTGTTCTTCGATCACGACAAGGGCAAGAGCCACTCCTCCGGGAAGCTGCTTTATTCCGCGCGCATCATTCCTTACCGCGGCTCCTGGCTGGACTTCGAGTTCGACCCGAAGGACAACGTCTTCGTGCGTATCGATCGTCGCCGCAAGCTGCCGGCGACCGTGCTGCTGCGCGCGCTCGGCATGAGCGCCGAGGAGATCCTCGAGACCTTCTTCGACACCAGCACCTTCCACATCGAGCCGGACGGCATCTATGTGGAGCTGGTGCCGTCGCGCCTGCGCGGTGACACCGCGACCTTCGACATCAAGGACAACGACGGCAACGTCATCGTCGAGGAAGGTCGTCGCATCACCCAGAAGCACATCCGTCAGATGGAGAGTGCCGGGCTCGAGCGCCTGCAGGTGCCGATGGACTACCTGTTCGGCAAGACGCTGGCCAAGGATCAGGTCGACGCCAAGACCGGCGAGCTGATCTGCGAGTGCAACACCGAACTGACCCCCGAGCTGGTCGAGAAGCTGGGGCAGGGCGGCGTGACGCAGCTCGAGACGCTCTACACCAACGATCTGGACGCCGGTTCGTTCATCTCCGATACGCTCAAGATCGACACCACGCGCTCGGCCCTCGAGTCGCTGGTCGAGATCTACCGCATGATGCGTCCGGGCGAGCCGCCGACCAAGGAAGCAGCGGAGACGCTGTTCCACAACCTGTTCTTCACCGAAGACCGCTACGACCTGTCGGGCGTCGGCCGGATGAAGTTCAACCGTCGTCTGCGTCGCGAGTCCGACACCGGCTCCGGCGTGCTCGACAACCAGGACATCCTCGATGTCCTCAAAGAGCTGATCAACATTCGTAACGGCTTCGGCGAAGTCGACGATATCGACCACCTGGGCAACCGCCGCATCCGCTGCGTCGGCGAGATGGCGGAGAACCAGTTCCGCGTCGGCCTGGTGCGCGTCGAGCGTGCGGTCAAGGAGCGTCTCTCCATGGCGGAGAGCGAAGGCCTGATGCCGCAGGACCTGATCAATGCCAAGCCGGTGGCGGCCGCGGTCAAGGAGTTCTTCGGCTCCTCGCAGCTGTCCCGGTTCATGGACCAGAACAACCCGCTGTCCGAGGTCACCCACAAGCGCCGTGTCTCCGCACTCGGCCCGGGCGGTCTGACCCGTGAGCGTGCCGGCTTCGAGGTGCGTGACGTTCACGCCACGCACTACGGCCGTCTGTGTCCGATCGAGACCCCGGAAGGTCCGAACATCGGTCTGATCAACTCGCTGGCGACCTACTCCAAGACCAACAGCTACGGCTTCCTCGAGACGCCGTACCGCAAGGTCGTGGACAGCCAGGTCACCGACGACGTGGTGCACCTGTCGGCGATCGAGGAGGGTGACTTCATCATCGCCCAGGCCTCGGCGACCGTGGACGAGTCGGGCAAGCTGATCGACGACCTGGTCCAGGTGCGTCACAAGGGCGAGACCACCTTCATGGCACCCGACAAGGTGACCCTGATGGACGTGTCGCCGCGTCAGGTCGTCTCCGTGGCGGCGGCGCTGATCCCGTTCCTCGAGCACGATGACGCCAACCGCGCCCTGATGGGGGCGAACATGCAGCGTCAGGCGGTGCCGACCCTGCGTGCCGACAAGCCGCTGGTGGGTACCGGGATGGAGCGCTTCGTGGCGCGTGACTCCGGCGTCTGCGCCGTGGCCCGTCGCGGCGGTGTGATCGACTCGGTGGACGCCAAGCGTATCGTGGTCCGGATCAACGAAGACGAGATCATCGGCGGTGAAGCCGGGGTCGACATCTACAACCTGACCAAGTACGTACGTTCGAACCAGAACACCTGCCAGAACCAGCGCCCGATCGTGCGTCCGGGCGACATCGTCGCGCGCGGCGACATCCTCGCCGACGGCCCGTCCGTCGACATGGGTGACCTGGCCCTGGGGCAGAACATGCGTCTCGCGTTCATGCCGTGGAACGGCTACAACTTCGAGGATTCCATCCTCGTCTCCGAGCGCGTGGTCGAGGACGATCGCTTCACCACCATCCACATCCAGGAACTGACCTGCGTCTCCCGCGACACCAAGCTGGGCGCCGAGGAGATCACCTCGGACATCCCCAACGTCGGCGAGTCGGCGCTGGCCAAGCTGGACGAAGCGGGCGTGGTCTACATCGGTGCCGAAGTCGGCGCCGGCGACATCCTGGTCGGCAAAGTGACGCCCAAGGGCGAAACCCAGCTGACGCCGGAAGAGAAGCTGCTGCGCGCGATCTTCGGTGAGAAGGCGTCCGACGTGAAGGACACCTCGCTGCGCGCGCCGACCGGCATGCGCGGTACCGTCATCGACGTTCAGGTGTTCACCCGCGATGGCGTCGAGAAGGACTCCCGTGCCCTCTCCATCGAGCAGATGCAGCTCGACGAAGTGCGGCGTGACCTGCAGGAGACCTACCGTATCGCCGAGGACGCCACCTTCGAGCGTCTCAAGCGTACCCTCGACGGTCAGGCGGTCAATGGCGGGCCCAAGCTGAAGAAGGGCGACGTCCTCAGCACCGACTATCTCGACGAACTGCCGCGTCAGCAGTGGTTCAAGCTGCGGCTGCAGGACGAAGCGCTCAACGAGCTCCTCGCCCAGGCCGACGAACAGCTCGAGAATCGTCGCAAGGAGATGGACGAGCGTTTCGAAGACAAGAAGCGCAAGCTGACCCAGGGCGACGATCTGGCCCCGGGCGTGCTCAAGATCGTCAAGGTCTACCTGGCGGTCAAGCGTCGCATCCAGCCGGGCGACAAGATGGCCGGTCGTCACGGTAACAAGGGTGTCATCTCCGCGATCATGCCGATCGAGGACATGCCGTTCGACGACAACGGCGAGCCGGTCGACGTGGTGCTCAACCCGCTGGGCGTGCCCTCGCGCATGAACGTGGGTCAGATTCTCGAGACCCACCTGGGCATGGCCGCGCGTGGCCTCGGGGTCAAGATCGAGCGCATGCTGCGTGACGCCCGCGAGCAGCAGGTGGGCGAGATCCGCGAGTTCCTCAAGCAGGTCTACAACACCCAGGAGACGCGGCAGGAAGATATCGACTCGTTGAACGACGAGGAGATCATCACCCTGGCCAAGAACCTGCGCGGCGGCGTGCCCATCGCCACACCGGTGTTCGACGGTGCCAAGGAGCACGAGATCAAGCATCTGCTGCGTCTCGCCGATCTGCCGGACTCCGGCCAGATGACGCTCTACGACGGGCGTACCGGTGAGTCCTTCGACCGTCCGGTGACCGTGGGCTACATGTACATGCTCAAGCTCAACCACCTGGTCGACGACAAGATGCACGCGCGTTCCACCGGCTCCTACTCGCTGGTCACCCAGCAGCCGCTGGGCGGCAAGGCGCAGTTCGGCGGTCAGCGCTTCGGTGAGATGGAGGTGTGGGCACTCGAGGCCTACGGTGCCGCCTACACCCTGCAGGAGATGCTCACCGTCAAGTCGGATGACGTCGAGGGTCGTACCAAGATGTACAAGAGCATCGTGGATGGCGACCACACCATGCAGGCCGGTATGCCGGAATCCTTCAACGTGCTGGTGAAGGAGATCCGCTCGCTGGGTATCGACATCGAATTGGAAAGTTAAGACCGGCACAGTCGATCGATAGCGACGGGTTGCGGGGCCGGCGAGAGAGTCGCGGCCCCGCTCATGACAACTCCGCAACGGAGCGATCCCATGAAAGATTTGGTGAAAGTCCTAAAGTCACAGGCGCAATCTGACGAGTTCGACGCGATCAAGATCACGCTCGCGTCGCCGGAGATGATTCGCTCCTGGTCTTACGGCGAGGTCAAGAAGCCGGAGACCATCAACTACCGTACGTTCAAGCCTGAGCGTGACGGTCTGTTCTGCGCCAAGATCTTCGGGCCGGTCAAGGATTACGAGTGCTTGTGCGGCAAGTACAAGCGCATGAAGCATCGCGGCATCATCTGCGAGAAGTGCGGCGTCGAAGTGACCAAGGCCGCGGTGCGCCGCGAGCGCATGGGCCACATCGAGCTGGCCTCGCCGGTCGCTCACATCTGGTTTCTGAAGTCGCTGCCGTCGCGCATCGGCATGTTCCTCGACATGACCCTGCGTGACATCGAGCGCGTGCTCTACTTCGAGTCGTTCGTGGTGATCGACCCGGGCATGACCACCCTCGAGCGCGGCCAGCTGCTCAACGACGAGCAGTACTTCGAAGCGCTGGAAGAGTTCGGCGACGACTTCGACGCGCGCATGGGCGCCGAGGCGATCCAGGCGCTGCTCAAGGACATCGATCTGGAAGAGGAGATCGAGCGTCTGCGTGAGGAGATTCCGCAGACCAACTCCGAGACCAAGATCAAGAAGCTCTCCAAGCGCCTCAAGCTGCTGGAAGCCTTCTACAAGTCCGGCAACGCGCCGGCGTGGATGGTCATGGAAGTTCTGCCGGTGCTGCCGCCGGACCTGCGTCCGCTGGTGCCGCTGGACGGTGGCCGCTTCGCCACCTCCGATCTCAACGACCTCTACCGTCGTGTGATCAACCGCAACAACCGCCTCAAGCGGCTGCTCGACCTCAATGCGCCGGACATCATCGTGCGCAACGAGAAGCGCATGCTGCAGGAGTCGGTCGATGCGCTGCTCGACAACGGCCGTCGTGGTCGTGCCATCACCGGTTCCAACAAGCGCCCGCTGAAATCCCTGGCCGACATGATCAAGGGCAAGCAGGGGCGTTTCCGTCAGAACCTGCTGGGCAAGCGCGTCGACTACTCCGGCCGTTCGGTCATCACCGTGGGTCCGACCCTGCGTCTGCACCAGTGCGGTCTGCCCAAGAAGATGGCGCTGGAGCTGTTCAAGCCGTTCATCTACTCCAAGCTGCAGGGCAGCGGGCAGGCGTCCACGATCAAGGCCGCCAAGAAGATGGTCGAGCGCGAGCTGCCGGAAGTGTGGGACATCCTCGCCGACGTCATCCGCGAGCACCCGGTCCTGCTCAACCGTGCGCCGACGCTGCACCGTCTGGGTATCCAGGCGTTCGAGCCGCTGCTGATCGAAGGCAAGGCGATCCAGTTGCACCCGCTGGTGTGTGCCGCCTACAACGCCGACTTCGACGGTGACCAGATGGCCGTCCACGTGCCGCTGACGCTGGAGTCCCAGCTCGAAGCGCGCGCGCTGATGATGTCGACCAACAACGTGCTGTCGCCGGCCAACGGCGAGCCGATCATCGTGCCGTCGCAGGACGTGGTGCTGGGTCTCTACTACATGACCCGCGAGCGTATCGGCGCCAAGGGTGAAGGCAAGGCGTTCGCCAACCTCAACGAGCTGGACCGCGCCTTCGCGACCCAGAACGTGTCGCTGCACGCCCGGGTCAAGGTTCGCCTGACCGAGTGGCTGTCCGACGAGAAGGATGGCGAGATCACCGAGCTGACCGAGACCGTCTCGATCAAGGAGACCACCGTCGGCCGTGCGCTGCTGTTCCGCATCTTGCCCAAGGGGATGCCGTTCGAGCTGGTCGACAAGCCGATGAAGAAGAAGGCGATCTCCGGCCTGATCAACGAGGTCTACCGGCGTGCCGGCCTCAAGGACGCGGTCATCTTCGCCGACCAACTGATGTACACCGGCTTCCGTCTGGCGACCTGGTCCGGTGCCTCGATCGGCGTCAACGATTTCGTCATCCCCGATGACAAGAAGGCGATCGTCGATGCGGCCGAGGACGAGGTCAAAGAGATCGAAGACCAGTTCTCCTCCGGTCTGGTGACCGCGGGCGAGAAGTACAACAAGGTCATCGATATCTGGTCCAAGGCCAACGACAAGGTGGCCAAGGCGATGATGGCGGGTATCTCGAAGGAAACCGTCACCGACCGTGACGGCAACCAGGTCGAGCAGGACTCGTTCAACAGCGTCTTCATCATGGCCGACTCCGGTGCCCGTGGTAGTGCCGCCCAGATCCGTCAGCTGGCGGGGATGCGTGGCCTGATGGCCAAGCCGGACGGCTCGATCATCGAGACCCCGATCACCGCCAACTTCCGTGAAGGTCTGAACGTACTCCAGTACTTCATCTCGACCCACGGTGCGCGTAAGGGTCTGGCGGATACGGCACTCAAGACCGCCAACTCCGGTTATCTGACCCGGCGTCTGGTCGACGTGGCCCAGGATCTGGTCATCACCGAGCACGATTGCGGCACCGAGCATGGCCTGACCCTGCATCCGGTGATCGAGGGCGGCGACGTCATCGTCTCGCTGGCCCAGCGTGTGCTCGGCCGTGTGGTCGCCCAGGACGTGATCGATCCGCAGACCGACGACGTGCTGATCCCGCGCGGCACCCTGCTCGACGAAGCCTGGTGCGAGCGTCTCGATACCATGGGTGTCGACGAGATCGTGGTGCGCAGCGCCATCGCCTGTGAGACCGCGCACGGCGTGTGCTCCTCGTGCTACGGCCGCGACCTGGCCCGCGGGCATCAGGTCAACATCGGCGAAGCGGTGGGCGTCATCGCCGCCCAGTCGATCGGTGAACCGGGTACCCAGCTCACCATGCGTACGTTCCACATCGGTGGGGCGGCATCGCGGGCCTCCGCGGTCGACAGCGTGCAGGTCAAGCACGGCGGTATCGTGCGTCTGCACAACATCAAGTCGGTCGAGCGCGAAGACGGCAAGCTGGTGGTGGTCTCCCGCTCCAGCGCCCTGGCCGTCGCCGACGACCACGGCCGCGAACGCGAGTACTACAAGCTGCCCTACGGCGCCGAGCTGTCGGTCAAGGACGGCGACCACGTCGAAGGTGGCCGGGTCGTGGCCAAGTGGGACCCGCACACCCACCCGGTCGTGGCCGAGGTGAAGGGTAAGGCCCAGTTCACCGACATGACCGAAGGCCTGACCATCACGCGCAACGTCGACGAGATGACCGGTCTGTCCTCGATCGAGGTGATCGAGAGCGCCAACCGTCCGGCCTCCGGCCGCGACAAGCGCCCGATGATCATGCTCGCCGACGACGCCGGCAAGCACGTCACCCTGCCGGGTTCCAACACCCCGGTGCAGTATCTGCTGCCGGGCCGTGCCATCGTCTCGGTGGAGAACGGTGCCGAGATCGGCGTGGGTGAAGTCATCGCGCGTATCCCGCTGGAGGCGTCCGGTAACAAGGACATCACCGGGGGTCTGCCGCGCGTCGCCGACCTGTTCGAGGCGCGTAAGCCGAAAGAGCCTTCGATCCTGGCCGAGATCACCGGTACGATCTCGTTCGGCAAGGAGACCAAGGGCAAGCGGCGCCTGACGATCACCCCGAAAGAGGGCGATCCGCTCGAGATGCTGATCCCGAAATGGCGTCAGATCGGCGTCTTCGAAGGGGAGACGGTCGAGAAGGGTGAGGTGATCTCCGACGGCCCGAGCAACCCGCACGACATCCTGCGTCTGCTCGGCGTGGCGGAGCTGGCCAAGTACATCACGGTCGAGATCCAGGACGTCTACCGCCTGCAGGGCGTGAGCATCAACGACAAGCACATCGAAGTGATCGTGCGTCAGATGCTGCGCAAGGTCGAGATCAGCGACGCCGGTGACTCCTCCTTCATCCCGGGTGACCAGGTCGAGCTGGTGCGGGTGCTGGAAGAGAACGCGCGCCTCGAGCAGGAGGAGAAGTTCCCGGCCAAGTACGAGCGTCTGCTGCTGGGTATCACCAAGGCCTCGCTGGCTACCGAGTCGTTCATCTCCGCGGCCTCGTTCCAGGAAACTACCCGCGTGCTCACCGAAGCCGCGGTCACCGGCAAGCGCGACTACCTGCGCGGCCTGAAGGAAAACGTGGTGGTCGGTCGTCTGATCCCGGCCGGGACCGGTCTCGCCCACCACGAAGAGCGGCGTCGCAAGCGCGAAGAGTCCGAGCGCACGCTGCAACCGTCGGCGTTCGACGTCGAGCAGGAGCTGGGTGCCCAGCTCACCGCGCTCGATGCCGACGACGACGACCTCTAAGTCGTCAGCCTGCCGCCCGCCCCGCACGGGGCGGGTGGCCTTGACGGCTCTCGCGACAACTGATTAGAATGCGCAGCCTTTATGTGTGGGGCGGTGCAACCTGCCCGCATGTAAGGCAAGGCAACCCATTGGAGTCAGCTAAAACACTATGGCAACGATCAACCAGCTCGTGCGCAAGCCGCGCAAGCGCCCCGTCGAGACTAGCGACGTGCCGGCGCTGCAGGCCTGCCCGCAACGCCGTGGGGTCTGCACCCGCGTCTACACCACCACGCCCAAGAAGCCGAACTCGGCTCTGCGTAAGGTGTGCCGCGTGCGCCTGACCAACGGTTTCGAAGTCAGTTCCTATATCGGCGGTGAAGGCCACAACCTGCAGGAGCACTCCGTGGTCCTGATCCGTGGCGGCCGCGTCAAGGACTTGCCGGGTGTGCGTTATCACACCGTGCGCGGTGCCCTTGACACTTCCGGTGTCCAGAACCGTAAGCAGGGCCGTTCCAAGTACGGCACCAAGCGTCCCAAGGCTTGATGCCCGGACGTCTCCCAACATTTTTATCGGTCAGATAAGAGTAAGGTCGGCCGGAGCCGCTGCTATAGCGTCTCGGTGTGCCGGGTTTACCTGAACGACCCTTCAATTGAGGGCTTATCATGCCTAGAAGAAGAGTTGCCGCTAAGCGCGAGATCCTTCCCGATCCCAAGTTCGGAAGTGAGCGCCTGGCCAAGTTCATGAACCATCTGATGATCAGCGGCAAGAAGTCCGTAGCTGAGCGTATCGTTTACGGTGCGCTGGACAGGGTTGCCGAGCGTGGTAAAGAAGCGCCGCTGGACATCTTCGACAAGGCGCTGGAAGCGATCCAGCCGATGGTCGAGGTCAAATCCCGTCGTGTCGGCGGTGCCACCTATCAGGTGCCCGTCGAAGTGCGTCCGTCCCGCCGTCAGGCGCTGGCCATGCGCTGGCTGGTGGACGCCGCACGTAACCGCGGTGAAAAGACCATGGTTCAACGTCTTGCCGGCGAAATGCTCGACGCCGCCGAAGGCAAGGGCGCTGCCGTGAAGAAGCGTGAAGACGTGCATCGCATGGCAGATGCCAACAAGGCCTTCTCTCACTACCGCTTCTAACCAACGGGGACTTCCATCGTGGCACGCAAGACACCACTCAAGCGTTATCGCAATATCGGTATCGTTGCCCACGTCGACGCCGGCAAGACCACCACTACCGAGCGTGTCCTGTTCTACACCGGTCTGTCCCACAAGGTGGGTGAGGTTCATGAGGGCGCCGCCGTCATGGACTGGATGGAGCAGGAGCAGGAGCGTGGCATCACGATCACCTCCGCTGCTACCACCTGTTTCTGGCAGGGGATGAACAAGCAGTTCGACGAGCACCGCATCAACATCATCGACACCCCGGGACACGTTGACTTCACCATCGAAGTCGAGCGTTCCCTGCGTGTTCTCGATGGCGCGGTCGTCGTGCTGTGCGGCTCCTCCGGCGTGCAGCCGCAGACCGAGACCGTCTGGCGTCAGGCCAACAAGTACGAAGTACCGCGCATGGTGTTCGTCAACAAGATGGACCGCGCCGGTGCCGACTTCTTCATGGTCGTCGATCAGCTCAAGAATCGTCTGGGCGCCAATGTCGTGCCGATCCAGATCAACTGGGGTGCCGAGGAAGAGTTCAAGGGCGTCATCGATCTGCTGCAGATGAAGGCGATCCTGTGGGACGAAGACAACTTCGGCATGAACTACGAGTTGGTCGACATCCCGGCCGATCTGCAGGAGACCGCCGAGACCTATCGTGAACAGATGGTCGAAGCCGCCGCAGAAGCCAACGAAGAGCTGATGGACAAGTACCTCGAAGAAGGTGACCTGTCCATCGAGGAGATCAAGGCCGGTCTGCGTGCGCGCACGCTCTCCAACGAGATCGTCCTCGTGACCTGTGGCTCCGCGTTCAAGAACAAGGGCGTTCAGGCCGTGCTCGACGGCGTCATCGAATACCTGCCGTCGCCGACCGAGGTCAAGGCGATCGAAGGTGAGCTCGACGACAAGGACGGCACCGTCGCTACGCGTGAGGCCGACGACAACGCCCCGTTCGCGGCGCTGGCGTTCAAGATCGCCACCGACCCGTTCGTCGGTACCCTGACCTTCATGCGCGTCTACTCGGGCGTTCTGAAGTCGGGCGACAGCGTCTTCAACTCGGTCAAGTCGAAGAAAGAGCGTGTCGGCCGTATCGTTCAGATGCACGCCAACTCGCGCGAAGAGATCAAAGAGGTCTACGCCGGCGACATCGCCGCCTGTATCGGCCTCAAGGACGTGACCACCGGTGACACCCTGTGCGACCTGGATGCCAAGATCATCCTCGAGCGCATGGAGTTCCCGGAGCCGGTCATCTCGGTCGCCGTGGAGCCGAAGTCCAAGGCTGACCAGGAGAAGATGGGCGTCGCCCTCGGCAAGCTGGCGCAGGAGGATCCCTCCTTCCGCGTGCAGACTGACGAAGAGACCGGCCAGACCATCATCTCCGGGATGGGCGAGCTGCACCTCGATATCATCGTTGACCGCATGCGTCGCGAGTTCAAGGTCGAGGCCAACATCGGCAAGCCGCAGGTGGCCTACCGCGAGACCATTCGTCAGTCGGTCGAGCAGGAAGGCAAGTTCGTGCGGCAGTCGGGTGGTCGCGGTCAGTACGGTCACGTTTGGCTGCGTATCGAGCCGCTGACCGACGCTGACAAGGGCGAGGACGAAGAAGAAGTCCACTTCAAGTTCGCGTCCGAGATCGTCGGCGGTGTCGTACCCAAAGAGTACGTGCCGGCCGTCGAGAAAGGGGCCTACGAGCAGCTCAAGAACGGTGTCATCGCGGGCTACCCGATGATCGACGTCAAGGTGACGCTGTTCGACGGCTCCTACCACGACGTGGACTCTAACGAGACCGCGTTCAAGGTCGCCTCATCCATGGCGATCAAGGAAGGTGCTCGCAAGGCTAAGGCCGTGCTGCTCGAGCCGGTGATGAAGGTCGAGGTCGTGACCCCGGAGGACTTCATGGGTGACGTCATGGGCGACCTTAACCGCCGCCGTGGCCTTGTCCAGGGCATGGATGACTCCTCCTCCGGCAAAGTCATTCG
The DNA here is from genome assembly GCA_000737985.1 of Gammaproteobacteria bacterium MFB021. Classification (GTDB taxonomy): domain Bacteria; phylum Pseudomonadota; class Gammaproteobacteria; order Pseudomonadales; family Halomonadaceae; genus Salinicola. Next base: position 19,831 of record JNVT01000030.1, read on the forward strand.
CGCCACGGTTCCGTTGGCTGAGATGTTCGGTTACGCGACCGATCTGCGTTCTCAGACCCAGGGACGCGCAAGCTACACCATGGAGTTTGCGAATTACGAAGAGGCGCCCTCCAGCGTCGTTGATGCCGTCATCAATCAGAACGGTTAACCGTTAGCTAACGTAAAGAGGTTATAGCAGTGGCTAAGGAAAAATTTGAACGCTCCAAACCGCACGTCAACGTCGGCACCATCGGTCACGTCGACCACGGCAAGACGACTCTGACGGCGGCTCTGACCCGTGTTTCCGCTGAAGTCTTCGGCGGCGAATGGCGTCAGTTCGACACCATCGACAACGCTCCGGAAGAGCGCGAGCGCGGTATCACCATCGCGACCGCTCACGTCGAGTACCAGTCCGAAGTGCGTCACTACGCGCACGTCGACTGCCCGGGACACGCTGACTACGTCAAGAACATGATCACCGGTGCTGCCCAGATGGACGGCGCTATCCTGGTCTGTTCCGCTGCTGACGGCCCGATGCCGCAGACCCGCGAGCACATCCTGCTGTCGCGTCAGGTCGGCGTTCCGTACATCGTCGTGTTCCTGAACAAGGCCGACATGGTCGACGACGAAGAGCTGCTCGAGCTGGTCGAGATGGAAGTGCGTGAACTCCTCAACGAGTACGACTTCCCGGGCGACGACACCCCGATCATCATCGGTTCCGCGCTGATGGCGCTGGAAGGCAAGGACGACAACGGCATGGGTACCACCGCCGTTGCCAACCTGATCAAGTCGCTCGACGACTACATCCCGGAGCCGGAGCGTGCCATCGACCAGCCGTTCCTGATGCCGATCGAAGACGTGTTCTCGATCTCCGGCCGCGGTACCGTCGTGACCGGTCGTGTCGAGCGTGGTCTGGTCAAGTCCGGCGAAGAAGTCGAGATCGTCGGTATCCACGACACCACCAAGACCACCGTTACCGGTGTCGAAATGTTCCGCAAGCTGCTCGACGAAGGTCGCGCTGGCGAGAACATCGGTGCGCTGCTGCGTGGTACCAAGCGTGACGACGTCGAGCGTGGTCAGGTTCTGGCCAAGCCGGGCACCATCACCCCGCACACCAAGTTCGAAGCCGAAGTCTACGTGCTGTCCAAGGAAGAAGGTGGTCGTCACACCCCGTTCTTCAAGGGCTACCGTCCGCAGTTCTACTTCCGTACCACTGACGTGACCGGTACCTGTGAACTGCCGGAAGGCGTCGAGATGGTCATGCCGGGCGACAACGTCCAGATGGTCGTGACCCTGATCGCTCCGATCGCCATGGAAGACGGCCTGCGCTTCGCCATCCGCGAAGGCGGTCGTACCGTCGGCGCCGGCGTGGTCGCCAAGATCATCGAGTAAGTCTCGCTGATCGGATAGAAAAGGGGCGCTCCGGCGCCCCTTTTTCTGTCGCTGTCGGGAGGGGGTGTGTTTGACACCAAAATGGGCCTCCCCTATAATGCGCGTCCTTTGAACGCGTGGGTCGACGGCTCGCGCCGTCAGTATCCATTGGAGCAGAACGTCAATGCAGAACCAAAAGATTCGCATCCGGCTGAAAGCGTTTGACCATCGCCTGATCGATCAGTCGGCCCAGGAGATCGTGGACACTGCCAAGCGCACTGGCGCTCAGGTGCGTGGTCCGATCCCGCTGCCGACCAATCGCGAGCGTTACACCATCCTGATCTCGCCGCACGTCAACAAGGACGCGCGCGACCAGTATGAGATTCGCACGCACAAGCGCGTTCTCGACATCGTCGAGCCGACGGAGAAGACCGTCGACGCGCTGATGAAGCTCGACCTCGCCGCCGGCGTGGACGTGCAGATCAAACTCGACTAACCAACACTAGACACTAGCGGGAGCTGAGTTCGCAGCGACCGCCGCGTCGTGAGACGCCACACAATGTGCTAGTGGAATGCTCTGGAAAGGGCAGCCATAGCGGGTGATAGCCCCGTACACTATAGGAGACTGAACATGACTATCGGTTTGGTCGGTAAAAAGGCGGGCATGACCCGTGTTTTCACCGAAGATGGCGCATCCGTGCCCGTAACCGTGATCGAGGTTGAGCCCAACCGCATCGCTGCTGTCAAGACCATCGAGTCCGACGGCTATCGTGCGGTGCAGGTCACAACCGGCTCCCGCAAAGCCAAGCACCTCACCAGGGCGATTGCTGGTCAATACGCCAAGGCCGGGGTCGAGGCTGGCCGTTCCCTGATGGAGTTTCGCCTCGCCGAGAGCGACGAAGCACCGGAAGTGGGCGGTTCCTTCACCGTATCCCTCTTCGAAGCTGGTCAGAAAGTCGATGTGACCGGTACCTCCAAGGGCAAGGGCTTCCAGGGCGCTGTCAAGCGCTGGAATTTCCGTACCCAGGACAACAGCCACGGTAACTCGCTGTCTCACCGTGCGCCGGGTTCCATCGGTCAATGCCAGACCCCGGGTCGCGTCTTCAAAGGCAAGAAGATGGCCGGCCAGATGGGCAATGAGCGCGTCACCGTCCAGAGCCTGGAAGTGGTGCGTGTCGATGCCGAGCGCAATCTGCTGTTGATCAAAGGCGCCGTGCCTGGTGCTCCGGGCTGCGATGTCGTCGTGCGCAGCGCCGTGAAAGCTCGCTGAGGGGACTGAGACCGATGAATCTGAATCTCGCAGGTGCCGCTGGCACCGTCGAAGTGTCCGCAGAGACCTTTGGCAAAGAATTCAACGAAGCGTTGGTGCACCAGGTCGTCACCGCCTATCTGGCGGCGGGCCGTCAGGGCACCCGTGCCCAGAAGAACCGCTCCGACGTGCGTGGCGGCGGCAAGAAGCCGTGGCGCCAGAAGGGCACCGGCCGCGCTCGCGCCGGCACCATCCGCTCGCCGCTGTGGCGTAGCGGCGGTGTGACCTTCGCTGCCCGTCCGCAGGACTACACGCAGAAGGTCAACCGCAAGATGTACCGTGCGGCGATGCGTTCGATCCTGTCCGAGCTGGTGCGTCAGGAGCGTCTGGTGCTGGTCAACGAGTTCGCCGTCGACGCGCCGAAGACCAAGCAGCTGGCCAGCAAGCTCAAGGAGCTGGATCTGGAGAAAGCGCTGATCGTCACCGAAGAGCTCGACGAGAAGCTCTACCTGGCCGCGCGCAACATCCCCAACGTCGATGTCGTCGATGCTGCGGCCGCCGATCCGGTCAGCCTGATCGCCTTCGACAAGGTGCTGATGACCGTCTCCGCTCTGCGTAAATTCGAGGAGAAGCTGGGATGAACCAGGAACGCGTATACAAGGTTCTGCTCGGACCTCACATGACCGAGAAGGCCGCGCGCGCCGCCGAGAACAATCAGTACGTGTTCAAAGTGGCCCAGGACGCGACCAAGCCCGAGATCAAGAAGGCCGTCGAAGCGCTGTTCGGCAAGAAAGTCGCCGGTGTTTCCGTGCTCAACGTCAAGGGCAAGACCAAACGCACGCGCTTCGGCACGGGTCTGCGCAAGGGTTACCGCAAGGCGTACGTGACTCTGGCTGCGGGCGAAACGCTCGAAGACTTCTCTGGCGCCGAGTAAGGCAGGAGTACGGATCATGGCAGTAGTCAAGACAAAACCCACTTCCGCCGGTCGTCGTCACGTCGTCAAAGTCGTCAATGGCGAGCTCTACAAGGGCCGTCCGTTCGCGGCGCTGACCGAGAAGCAGTCGAAGTCCGGTGGTCGTAACAACAATGGCCGCATCACCACGCGTCACGTCGGTGGTGGCCATCGTCAGCATTATCGTCTGGTCGACTTCAAGCGCACCAAGGATGGCATCAACGCCGTCGTCGAGCGCATCGAGTACGACCCGAACCGTAGCGCCAACATCGCGCTGCTGAAGTACATGGACGGCGAGCGTCGTTACATCATCGCACCCAAGGGCCTGGTGGCCGGGGACGTGGTGGAGTCCGGCGTCAACGCTTCCATCAAGCGTGGCAACGCGCTGCCGCTGCGCAACATCCCGGTCGGTTCCACGGTGCACTGCATCGAGCTGAAGCCGGGCAAGGGTGCGCAGATTGCACGCAGCGCCGGCGCCAGCGCTCAGCTGGTCGCCCGTGAAGGCAACTACGCGACCCTGCGTCTGCGCTCCGGCGAGATGCGTCGTGTACTGTCCGAGTGCCGCGCCACGCTGGGTGAAGTCGGCAACTCTGAGCACAGCCTGCGTCAACTGGGCAAGGCCGGTGCGAAACGGTGGAGAGGGGTGCGCCCGACCGTTCGCGGTGTCGCGATGAACCCGGTGGATCACCCGCACGGTGGTGGTGAAGGCCGCACCAGCGGTGGTCGTCATCCGGTCAGCCCGTGGGGTATCCCCACCAAGGGCCACAAGACCCGCAAGAACAAGCGTACCGACAAGCTCATCGTTCGTCGCCGCAAGTCCAAGTAACAGACATTAAGAGGTAACGGCTGTGCCACGTTCACTGAAGAAAGGTCCCTTTATCGACCTTCATCTGTTGAAGAAGGTCGAAGTCGCCGCGGAAAAGAACGATCGCAAACCGATCAAGACCTGGTCGCGTCGTTCGATGATCCTGCCGAACATGGTCGGGCTCACCATCGCGGTACATAACGGTCGCCAGCACGTCCCGGTGCATGTCTCCGAGGAAATGGTCGGCCACAAGTTGGGCGAGTTCGCTGCTACCCGCACCTATCGCGGTCATGCGGCGGATAAGAAAGCCAAACGCTGAGCCAAGAGGATTAAGAGATGGAAGTCGCTGCTAAGTTGCGTGGCGCTAGCTTGTCCGCCCAGAAGGCCCGTTTGGTGGCTGACCAGGTGCGCGGTAAGCCGGTCGCCGAAGCGCTCGACGTGCTGACCTTCTCCCCCAAGAAGGCTGCCAAGCTGGTCAAGAAGGTGCTGCAGTCCGCGATTGCCAATGCGGAAGAAAACAACGGCATGGACATCGACGAGCTGCGTGTCTCGACCATCTGTGTCGATGAGGGCATGACGCTCAAGCGCATTCAGCCGCGCGCAAAAGGCCGGGCGGATCGCATTCTGAAGCGCACCTGCCACATCACCGTCAAGGTAGCCGAGAAGTAGGAGTCGACCAGATGGGTCAGAAAGTCAATCCAGTCGGGATTCGTCTCGGCATCGTGAAAGATCACTCGTCGGTCTGGTACGCAGAGCGCGGTGCCTATGCCGACAAGCTGAACAACGATCTGGAAGTGCGTCGCTTCCTCGAAGAGCGTTTGAAGAACGCCTCCGTGAGCCGCATTACCATCGAACGTCCGGCCAACAACGCCCGTATCACCATTCACACTGCCCGTCCGGGCATCGTGATCGGCAAGAAGGGTGAGGACGTCGATCGTCTGCGCCAGGATGTCACCCGCATGATGGGTGTGCCGGTGCACGTCAACATCGAAGAAGTCCGCAAGCCGGAACTCGACGCCGCCCTGGTCGCGCAGAACATTGCCGGTCAGCTCGAGCGTCGCGTGATGTTCCGCCGTGCCATGAAGCGCTCGGTCCAGAACGCCATGCGTCTGGGTGCCGGCGGTATCAAGGTGCAGCTCTCCGGTCGTCTCGGTGGCGCCGAGATCGCACGTACCGAATGGTACCGCGAAGGTCGCGTGCCGCTTCACACCCTGCGTGCCGACATCGATTACGCCACCTATGAAGCACACACCACCTACGGCGTCATCGGCGTCAAGGTGTGGGTCTTCAAGGGCGAGATCCTCGGGGGCATCGAAGAGGTGCGTGCCAAGCAGAAGCAACAGGCTCAGGCACCTGCACCGAAGAAGAAAGGTTCCAGGTAAGGGGAGACTGATCGATGTTGCAACCCAAGCGTACAAAGTTCCGCAAGGTGCAGAAAGGTCGTAACCGTGGCCTGGCGCATCGCGGCAGCAAGGTGAGCTTCGGAGACTTCGGTCTCAAGGCCACCGATCGCGGTCGTATCACCGCACGTCAGATCGAAGCTGGTCGTCGTGCCATCACCCGTCACGTCAAGCGTGGTGGCAAGATCTGGATCCGCGTATTCCCGGACAAGCCGATTACCAACAAGCCTCTCGAGGTTCGTATGGGTAAAGGTAAGGGTTCCGTCGAGTACTGGGTGGCCCAGATCCAGCCGGGCAAGGTGCTCTACGAAATCGAAGGCGTCTCCGAGGAGCTGGCGCGTGAAGCGTTCTCCCTGGCGGCCCAGAAGATGCCCATCTCCACCACCTTTGTGAAACGGACGGTGATGTGATGAAAGCCAACGAAATGCGTGAAAAATCAGTCGATGCGCTGCAGGAGCAGCTCTTCGAACTGCTCAAGGAGCAGTTCAACCTGCGCATGCAGAAGGCCACCGGCCAGCTGAGCCAGACGCACCTGCTCAAGCAGGTTCGTCGCGACATCGCTCGCGTCAAGACTGTGCTCAACCAGAAGGCAGGTGACCAATAATGGCTGAAGCGAATAAAGCCCGTACGCTCACCGGTAAGGTCGTGAGCGACAAGATGGAAAAATCGATTGTCGTATTGATCGAGCGCCGCGAGCGTCATCCGATCTACGGCAAGTACATGAAGCGCTCCACCAAGCTGCACGCCCATGACGAGGCGAATCAGGCACGGACTGGCGATACGGTTTCCATTCAGGAATGCCGTCCGCTGTCCAAGAAGAAAGCCTGGACGTTGGTCGAGGTGGTCGAGCAGGCCAAGGGCTGAGCCCGACAGCGCCTTCTGAACCAGTGCAGTCAGATTAGGTTTGGAGAAAACCAATGATTCAGACTCAGACAATGCTGGATGTCGCCGACAACAGCGGCGCGCGCCGGGTGCAGTGCATCAAGGTGCTTGGCGGTTCACACCGCCGTTACGCTCGCGTGGGTGATGTCATCAAAGTGACGGTCAAGGAAGCGATTCCGCGGGGCAAGGTCAAGAAAGGCCAGGTCCTCAAGGCCGTCGTGGTGCGTACGCGCAGCGGTGTTCGTCGTAACGACGGTTCGCTGATTCGCTTCGATGGAAATGCGGCGGTTCTGTTGAACAACACCAACGAACAGCCGATCGGTACCCGTATCTTCGGGCCGGTTACTCGTGAACTTCGTAACGAGAAGTTCATGAAGATCATTTCCTTGGCGCCCGAAGTGCTGTAAGGAGCGAGGCGGATATGCACAAGATCAAACGTGACGACGAAGTCATCGTCATCGCCGGCAAGGACAAGGGCAAGCGTGGCACGATCAAGCGCGTCCTCGAGAACGACCGTTATGTCGTCTCGGGCGTCAACATGATCAAGCGCCACACCAAGCCCAATCCGATGGCTGGCAACCCGGGGGGTATCGTCGAGCGTGAGGCTCCGATCCATGCGTCCAACGTGGCCATCTTCAACGCGGAGACCGGCAAGGCGGATCGCGTCGGCTTCCAAGTGCAGGAAGACGGTACCAAGGTACGTATCTACAAGTCGACGCAGAAGCAGATCGACGCCTAACGCGAGTCGGGTAGCAAAATGGCGAACTTGAAAGAACGTTATCAAAGCGAGGTCATGGCTAAACTGCAGGAGCAGTTCAGCTATGCCAACGTGATGCAGGTGCCCCGGATCACCAAAGTGACCCTGAACATGGGCATCGGCGAAGCGACCAGCGATAAAAAGCTGATCGAAAACGCCATCGGCGACCTGGAGAAGCTCTCCGGTCAGAAGCCGATGGTGACCAAAGCGCGCAAGTCCATCGCTGGCTTCAAGGTCCGCGAAGGCTGGCCGATCGGCGTCAAGGTGACCCTGCGCCGCGAGCGGATGTGGGACTTCCTGGATCGCCTTGTCAACATCGCGATCCCCCGCGTGCGTGACTTCCGTGGTCTCAACCCGAAGTCCTTCGACGGCCGCGGCAACTACTCGATGGGCGTCCGTGAGCAGATCATCTTCCCGGAGATCGAATATGATAAGATCGACCGGATCCGTGGTCTGGACGTAACCATCACGACCAGCGCCAACACCGACGAAGAAGGTCGTGCGCTGCTCAGCGCGCTGAACTTCCCGTTCAAGCAATAAGGGTGGATTCATGGCAAAGAAAAGCATGATTGAGCGTGAGCTCAAGCGCGCGAAGCTGGTCGACAAATACGCCGCCAAGCGTGCCGCGCTCAAGAGCGTGATCTACGACGTCAACGCTTCTGACGAAGAGCGCTTCGACGCTCAGCTAAAGCTGCAGCAGCTGCCGCGCGACTCCAGCAAGGTTCGTGCCCGCAACCGCTGCCGCATTACCGGTCGTCCGCACGGTTACTACAACAAGTTCGGTCTGGCCCGTAACAAGCTGCGCGAAGCGGCCATGCGTGGCGATGTCCCTGGGCTGAAGAAGTCCAGCTGGTAAGCCACGTCGAGGAATTCAGGAGCGCAATGTAAATGAGCATGCAAGATACTCTGGCGGATATGTGCACCCGTATCCGCAATGCGCAGATGGCCACCAAGGAGACGGTCACCATGCCGTCTTCCAAGCTCAAGACGGAAGTGGCCCGCGTACTCAAGCAGGAAGGCTACATTACCGACTTCGCGGTCTCCGAGGGCGCCAAGCCCGAGCTGACCGTGACCCTCAAGTACTTCGAGGGCAAGCCGGTCATCGAGCACCTCCAGCGTGTATCCAAGCCGTCGCTGCGGATCTACAAGGGCAAGAGCGCCATGCCCAAGGTCGCAGACGGTCTGGGCATCGCGATCGTCACCACCTCTCAGGGTGTCATGACCGATCGCGCCGCACGCCAGGCGGGTGTCGGTGGTGAAGTCATCTGCACCGTATTCTAGGAGTGAGAAATGTCTCGCGTAGCCAAGTATCCGGTTAAACTGCCCAGCGGCGTCGAGGTCAAGTTCGACGGCGACCAGCTGTCCGTCAAGGGCGGCCAGGGCACGCTAGAACTGACTGTCCATCCCGACGTGAAAATCGCTCAGGAAGACGGTCAACTGACCTTTGCTCCCAGTGAGCAGGCCAAGAGCTGGGCCATGGTCGGCACGACTCGTGCCTTGGTCCAGAACATGGTCACCGGCGCCTCCGAGGGTTTCACTCGGTCGCTGGAAATCAATGGCGTCGGCTATCGTGCCCAGGCAAGTGGCAAGACGCTGAATCTGACACTCGGTTTCTCCCACCCGATCGACTACACGCTGCCTGAAGGTGTCACGGCCGAAACGCCGAAGAACACCGTCATCGTGCTGAAAAGCGCGGACAAGCAGAAGCTCGGCCAGGTGGCTGCGGAAATTCGCGCCTTCCGTCCTCCGGAGCCCTACAAGGGCAAAGGTGTTCGGTACAGCGACGAACAAGTCCGCCGCAAAGAAGCCAAGAAGAAGTAAGGCAGGGTTATGAACGCGAAGAAAGAATCTCGTCTCCGTCGTGCCCGCCGCGCGCGCGCCAAGATCCGCGATCTGGGTGTGAACCGTCTGTGCGTCAACCGCACCCCGCGTCACATCTATGCGCAGATTATCTCGCCGGACGGCGGCAAAGTGCTGGCCAGCGCGTCCACGCTCGACAAGAGCCTGCGCGAAGGTACGACCGGTAACGCCGATGCGGCTGCCAAAGTGGGTGCACTCATCGCTGAGCGCGCCAAGGATGCCGGCATCTCTCAGGTTGCCTTCGACCGCGCTGGTTTCAAATACCACGGGCGTGTCAAGGCGTTGGCGGATGCCGCACGCGAAGGCGGTCTGCAATTCTAAAGGGTTTTACGATGGCGAATAACGAACAGAAGGGCGGTGATCTGCAAGAGAAGTTGGTGCAGGTCAACCGCGTCGCCAAGGTGGTCAAAGGTGGTCGTATCTTCGGCTTCACCGCGCTGACCGTCGTTGGCGATGGCAACGGCCGGGTCGGTTTCGGTCGTGGCAAGGCGCGTGAAGTGCCGGTCGCGATCCAGAAAGCCATGGACCAGGCACGTCGCAACATGGTCAAAGTCAGCCTCAGCGGCAGCACGCTGCAGTACCCGGTTCGCGCCCGTCACGGTGCGTCCAAGGTGTTCATGCAGCCGGCTTCCGAAGGTACCGGCATCATCGCCGGCGGCGCCATGCGCTCCGTCCTCGAGCTGGCCGGTGTCCATGACGTCCTGGCCAAGTGCTACGGCTCCACCAACCCGGTGAACGTCGTGCGTGCCACCATCAAGGGGCTCGCATCCATGCAGTCTCCGGAAGACATCGCCGCCAAGCGTGGCCTGTCTGTCGAAGAACTGGCGGGGTAAGCGACCATGGCAGAGACGATCAAAATCACTCAGACCCGCAGCACTATCGGTGTCCTGAAGAAGCACAAAGCGACCATGACGGGCCTCGGCCTGCGTCGCATCGGGCACTCGGTCGAGCTGGAAGACACCCCCGCCGTTCGCGGCATGATCAACAAGGTTCGTTACCTTGTTCGAATCGAGGGAGAGTAATCCATGAAACTCAACAGCTTAAGCCCGGCTCCGGGTTCCAAGCACGCTGAGAAGCGCGTCGGGCGCGGCATCGGCTCCGGTCTGGGCAAGACCGGTGGCCGTGGCCACAAAGGTCTGAAGTCGCGTTCCGGCGGCTCGGTCAAGCCCGGTTTCGAAGGCGGCCAGATGCCGCTGCAGCGCCGTCTGCCGAAGTTCGGCTTCACCTCGGCCAAGTCGCTGGTGTCCGAAGAAGTTCGCCTCGGCGAACTGGCCAAGGTCGAAGGCGACGTCGCCGATCTCGCTAGCCTGAAGAAGGCCAACGTGCTCAAGAACGCAACCGAGTACGCCAAGGTCATTCTCTCCGGCGAGCTGAACAAGGCGATTACCGTGCGTGGCCTCAAGGTCACCAAAGGTGCACGCGCTGCGATCGAAGCGGCCGGTGGCAAGGTAGAGGACTAAATGGCTAAGTCAGGAAACGTGCCGGCGAACATGGGTAGTGGCCTCAGCGAGCTGTGGGCGCGCCTGCGTTTCGTCTTCATCGCGATCGTGGTGTACCGCATCGGTGCCCACATTCCCGTACCCGGCATCGATCCTGACCAGCTGGCTGCCCTGTTTCGGGAGAACCAGGGCACCATCCTCGGCATGTTCAACATGTTCTCGGGTGGTGCGCTGCAGCGCATGAGTATCTTCGCGCTGGGGATCATGCCGTACATCTCCGCGTCGATCATCATGCAGCTTCTGACCGCGGTATCGCCTCAGCTCGAAGCGCTGAAGAAGGAAGGCGAGGCCGGGCGCCGGAAGATCAACCAGTACACCCGCTACGGCACGGTGCTACTGGCGTTGATCCAGGCGAGCGGCATGTCAGTTGGTCTGGTCAGTCAGGGCGTCGCCTACACCGGCGGCATCAGTTTCTACTTCACCGCCGTCGTCACCTTCGTGGCTGGGGCCGTGTTCCTGATGTGGCTGGGCGAGCAGATCACCGAAAAGGGGATCGGCAACGGTATCTCGCTGATCATCTTCGCCGGTATCGTGGCTGGGCTGCCCAGTGCGATCGGTCAGTCGTTCGAGCTGGCGCGCAATGATGGCGCCTGGAACGTGCTGCCGCTGCTCGCGCTGTCGCTGCTGGCTATTGCGACCGTGGCGTTCGTGGTGTTCATCGAACGCGGCCAGCGCCGCATCACGGTGAACTATCCGCGGCGTCAGGTCGGCAACAAGATGTATGCCGGTCAGAGCAGCTATCTGCCGCTGAAGGTCAACATGGCGGGTGTGATTCCGCCGATCTTCGCGTCCAGTATCCTGCTGTTCCCGGGCTCCATCGGTCAGTGGCTGGGTCAGAGCGACGGCTTCGAGTGGCTGCAGGTGGCATCGCAGCAGCTATCCCCGGGCGCGCCTCTGTACATCATCCTGTTTGCGGCGGCAGTGCTGTTCTTCTGCTTCTTCTATACGGCGTTGGTGTTCAACCCCAAGGATGTCGCCGACAACCTCAAGAAGTCGGGCGCCTTCCTGCCGGGGATCCGTCCGGGTGAGCAGACTGCGCGCTACGTCGACAAGGTGATGACTCGGCTGACCCTGTTCGGGGCGCTCTACATCACTCTGGTCTCGCTGATGCCGCAGTTCTTGGTGGTGGCCTGGCAGGTGCCGTTCTACTTCGGCGGCACGTCGTTGCTGATCGTGGTCGTGGTGATCATGGACTTCATGGCCCAGGTTCAATCGCACCTGATGTCACACCAGTACGAGTCGGTGATGAAGAAATCGAACCTGAAGGGCTACGGTAGCGGCGGCGTGATGCGCTGAGCCTCCGCGAGAGAGCATTTGGAGAGAACGATGAAAGTTCGAGCTTCTGTAAAGAAAATGTGCCGTAACTGCAAGATCATTCGGCGCAACGGCGCGGTCCGTGTCATCTGCACGGAACCGCGTCACAAGCAGCGCCAGGGTTGATTCCCTAGCTGCACGAAAGCGGGCCATGGCATGCCCCTTGCCTCGAGAGAGGCAAAGGGGTATGCTATTGCGCCCTTTGTGGACGACTAAACGAGCAAGCCGCTCAACATTCGGAGTAAGCTGATGGCCCGTATTGCAGGCGTCAATATCCCGGACAACAAGCATGCGGCGATCTCGCTGACCTACATCTTCGGGATTGGCCGCACTCGCGCACAGGCGATCTGTGCCGCGGCCGGTATTGCACCGACGACCAAGATTCAGGAACTGTCTGGCGAAGAGCTCGACATCCTGCGTACCGAAGTCGGTAAGTACACCGTAGAAGGCGACCTTCGCCGTGACGTGACGCTGAACATCAAGCGTCTCATGGATCTGGGTTGCTATCGTGGTCTGCGCCATCGTCGTGGTCTTCCGCTGCGTGGTCAGCGTACCAAGACCAATGCGCGTACCCGTAAGGGACCGCGTAAACCGATTCGTAAATAATTAACGTTTCGACGTTAACTATCAGGAAACATCAACATGGCTAACCCGCGTAGTAACCGTAAAAAGGTTAAAAAGCAGGTCGTGGACGCCGTCGCGCACATCCACGCCTCTTTTAACAATACGATCGTGACGATCACAGACCGCCAGGGCAACGCGCTTTCTTGGGCGACTGCCGGTGGTTCGGGTTTTCGTGGTTCTCGCAAGAGCACCCCGTTCGCAGCTCAAGTAGCGAGTGAACGTGCAGCGACCGCTGCAGCCGAGTATGGTGTGAAAAACGTCGACGTGCTGGTCAAGGGCCCCGGCCCGGGCCGTGAGTCTGCCGTGCGTGCACTCAACGCCGCCGGCTTCCGTGTGCAGAGCATTACTGACGCGACGCCCATCCCGCATAACGGGTGCCGTCCGCCGAAGAAACGCCGCGTTTAAGGAGAACGACTCATGGCTCGTTATCTAGGACCCAAGTGCAAACTGTCTCGTCGTGAGGGTACCGACCTCTTCCTCAAGAGCGGTGTCACCCCCTTCGAGAAGAAGTGCAAATCCGAGCAGATCCCGGGTGTGCACGGCCAGCGCCGTCAGCGTCTTTCCGACTACGGCTTGCAGCTTCGCGAGAAGCAGAAAGTGCGTCGTATCTACGGCGTGCTCGAAAACCAGTTCCGCAACTACTACAAAGAAGCCGCGCGCCAGAAAGGGGCGACCGGTGAAGTGTTGTTGCAGCTGCTGGAATCCCGGCTGGACAACGTGGTTTACCGCATGGGCTTCGGCTCCACGCGCAGTGAATCGCGTCAGCTGGTGAGCCACAAGGCGATCTCGGTCAACGGCCGTACCGTCAACGTGGCTTCCTATCAGGTGCGTCCTGGCGACGTCGTGTCTGTGCGTGAGAAGGCCAAGAATCAGGCCCGTATCCAGCAGGCGCTGTCCATCGCCGCCAACCGTGGCGACGTGAACTGGATCGACGTCGACGCGAAGAAGATGGAAGGCACTTTCAAGGCTGTCCCGGAACGCGGCGACCTGTCTGCCGACATCAACGAAAACCTGATCGTCGAGCTGTACTCCAAGTGAGGCCTGAGTTCGGACCGCCACGGCGGTCCGAACCGGCTGGAGTACCGATATTCGTTAGGCAGCCTGAGAAGGTGTTCATATGCAGCGTTCAGTGACAGAGTTTCTCCGTCCCCGCGACATCAAGGTCGAAGAAGTCAGTGCGAATCACGCCAAGATCGTGCTGGAACCCTTCGAGCGTGGTTTCGGCCATACCCTGGGGAATGCGCTGCGTCGCATCCTGCTCTCTTCGATGCCCGGCTGTGCCGTGGTCGAAGCGGAAATCGACGGCGTGCTGCATGAATACAGCGCCATCGAAGGTGTTCAGGAAGACGTCATCGAGATTCTTCTGAATCTCAAGGACGTGGCCATCAAGATGCACGGCCGCGACGAGGCGCTCCTCACCCTGAACAAGCAGGGCCCGGGCATCATGACCGCAGGCGATATCGCCGTCGACCACGACGTCGAGATCGTCAATCCGGATCATGTGATCGCGCACCTCAACGACGGCAGCGAGCTCAAGATGCAGCTGAAAGTCGTGCGGGGCCGCGGTTACGAGCCCGCCGACGTGCGGCTCTCCGACGAGGACGAATCCCGTGCCATCGGTCGTCTGCAGCTGGATGCGACCTTCAGCCCGGTTCGTCGCGTGTCCTACGCGGTCGAAGCGGCGCGTGTCGAACAGCGCACCGACCTCGATAAGCTGGTCATCGATCTCGAAACTGACGGCACCTTGGACCCCGAAGAAGCGATTCGTCGTAGTGCGACCATCCTTCAGGAACAGCTGGCCGCCTTCGTCGATCTCGAAGCTGACCGAGAGCAGGAAGTCGAAGAGGAAGAGGATCAGATCGATCCGATCCTGCTGCGCCCCGTGGACGATCTCGAACTCACGGTTCGTAGCGCCAACTGCTTGAAGGCCGAGAATATTTACTACATTGGCGATTTGATTCAGCGCACGGAAGTCGAGCTGCTCAAGACGCCGAACCTTGGCAAGAAGTCCTTGAACGAAATCAAGGACGTGTTGGCTTCGCGCGGTCTTTCCCTCGGCATGCGGCTGGAAAACTGGCCGCCGGCGAGTCTGAAGGACGACAAGGCCTCCGCCTGAGGCGCGCCCTCGGCGGTGCCGGAGTGCCGACTCGAATCACCAGTTTGGTAAGGAATAGCAATCATGCGTCATCGTAAGAGTGGTCGTCATCTGAATCGGACCAGCTCGCATCGGCACGCCATGTTCAAGAACATGTGCATCTCGCTGGTCGAGCATGAAGTGATCAAGACTACCCTGCCCAAGGCCAAGGAGCTGCGTCGTCATATCGAGCCGCTGATCACCCTGGCCAAGCAGGACAGCGTGGCGAATCGCCGTCTGGCGTTCAGCCGCACTCGCTCCAAGGAAGCTGTCGGCAAGCTCTTCAACGAGCTTGGCCCGCGTTACGCCACTCGCCCGGGCGGTTACGTCCGCGTGCTCAAGTGCGGTTTCCGCGCTGGCGACAACGCGCCGATGGCCTACGTCGAGCTGGTCGATCGTCCGGCCGTTCAGGAAGCTGCTGGCGACGAGTAAGTCGCCCCGCGTTTCCGCCGAACGGCACCAAAGCCGGCTGTCCGAGTGATCGGGCAGCCGGCTTTCTTTTTGTCCTTTCTTTTTGTTCGGAGGTCGGACGCGGCAGGCTTGCCCGGATATCGTGCGCTGCAGGCGTGGTACCGAGGGCAGCGGATCTCACGCTCCGGTGTCCGGTCGTCCGATGCGCAGCCGCGGTGACATGGGACTGCCGTGGAAGTGATAGTCGGGAAGGGGGCGGAGGCGCCCGCAGGCGCCTCCGGTGGGGCTCAGGCGCGCTTGGCCTTGCCCTTGCTCGCCGCCTTGGGTGAGGGCAGCAGCGGGGCCAGGAAGCGCCCGGTATGGGAGTGGGCCTGGGCCGCGACCTGCTCCGGCGTGCCTTCGGCGATGATCCGCCCGCCGCCGGAGCCGCCCTCGGGGCCGAGGTCGATCAGCCAGTCGGCGGTCTTGATCACATCCAGGTTGTGCTCGATCACCACCACGGTGTTGCCGTGGTCGCGCAGGCGATGGAGCACGCCGAGCAGCTGGCGGATATCCTCGAAGTGCAGCCCGGTGGTGGGCTCGTCGAGGATATAGAGCGTCTGGCCGGTGTCGCGCTTGGCCAGCTCGCGAGCCAGCTTGACCCGCTGCGCCTCGCCGCCGGAGAGGGTGGTGGCGCTCTGCCCCAGGCGTACATAGGAGAGCCCCACGTCCATCAGCGTTTGCAATCGGCGGGCGATCGCCGGCACCGGGCTGAAGAACTCCAGGGCTTCCTCGATCGTCATCTCCAGCACTTCGTGGATGTTCTTGCCCTTGTACTGGATCTCCAGCGTCTCGCGGTTGTAGCGCTTGCCCTTGCACACGTCGCAGGGCACGTAGATGTCCGGCAGAAAGTGCATCTCCACCTTGATCATGCCCTCGCCCTGGCACGCCTCGCAGCGCCCGCCCTTGACGTTGAAGCTGAAGCGTCCCGGCTTGTAGCCCCGGGCGCGCGCCTCCTGCGTGCCCGAGAAGAGCTCGCGGATGGGGGTGAAGATCCCGGTATAGGTGGCCGGGTTGGAGCGCGGCGTGCGCCCGATCGGGCTCTGATCGATGTCGATGATCTTGTCGAGCTGGTCGAGCCCCTCGATGCTGCGGTAAGGCGCCGGAGACAGCGTGGTGGCGCGATTGAGCTCGCGCGCCGCGATCGGCATCAGGGTCGAGTTGATCAGCGTCGACTTGCCCGAGCCGGAGACCCCGGTGACGCAGATGAACAGGCCCAGCGGCAGCGTCAGGTCGACATTGTGCAGGTTGTTGCCACTGGCCCCGGTGAGCCGCAGCTGCTTCTCTGGATTGCCCGGGATCCGATGCGGCGGCACCTCGATCCGGCGCTTGCCCGAGAGATACTGCCCGGTCAGCGAGTGCGAAGCGGCCTCGATCTGCTTTGGCGTGCCTTGGGCGACGATGGTACCGCCATGCACGCCGGCGCCGGGGCCGATGTCGAGCACGTGGTCGGCGGCGCGGATGGCATCCTCGTCGTGCTCTACCACGATCACCGTATTGCCCAGGTCGCGCAGCCGGGTGAGGGTGCGCAGCAGGCGGTCGTTGTCGCGCTGGTGCAGGCCGATCGAGGGCTCGTCGAGGATATACATCACCCCCACCAGGCCGGCGCCGATCTGGCTCGCCAGGCGGATACGCTGGGCTTCGCCCCCGGAGAGGGTGTCGGCGCTGCGCTCCAGGGTCAGGTAGTCGAGGCCGACGTTGACCAGAAACTCCAGGCGGGCGTGGATCTCGTGGACGATCTTGGTCGCGATCTCGCCCTTGCGTCCGGGCAGCGTCAGCTCACGGAAGTAGTTCCAGGCCTCGCCCACCGGTAGCTGGGTGATCTGCGGCAGATTGTGGTCGTCGACGAAGACATGGCGCGCCTCGCGCTTGAGGCGGCTGCCGTCGCAGCTGGGGCAGGGGCGTACCGCCAGGTACTTGGCCAGGTCATCGCGGACCATCGACGACTCGGTCTCGCGGTAGCGCCGCTCCAGGTTGGGCAGTACGCCCTCGAAGGGGTGTTCGCGGGTCACCTTGCGACCGCGGTCGTTGACGTAGCTGAAGGCGATGTCGTCGTTACCGCTGCCGTGGAGCACGATTTCGCGCTCGTGGCGGGCCAGCGCCTCCCACGGGGTGTCGAGGGTGAAGCGGTAGTGTTCGGCGACCGCCTGCAGCTGGCTGAAGTAGTAGATGCTGCGCCGGTCCCAGCCCTTGATCGCCCCTTCGGCCAGCGACAGCTCCGGGTGGCTGATCAGCTTGTCCGGATCGAAGTACTGGCGCACGCCGAGACCATCGCAGGTGGGGCAGGCGCCGGCCGGGTTGTTGAACGAGAACAGCCGCGGCTCCAGCTCGGCCAGCGAGTAGCCGCAGATGGGGCAGGCGAAGCGCGAGGAGAACGCCAGGTCCGCCTGCTCGCCATCCATGAAGTGAATGATCGCGGTACCGTCGGCCAGGTTGAGCGCGGTCTCGAACGATTCGGCCAGGCGCTGCTGCAGATCCGCGCGCACCTTGATGCGGTCGACCACCACGCTGATGTCGTGCTTGCGCTTCTTGTCCAGGGTCGGCAGGTCGTCGAGTTCGACGGTCTCGCCGTCGACCACCGCGCGCACGAAGCCCTGGGCGCGCAGCTCGCCGAGCAGCTGCTGATGCTCGCCCTTGCGCCCCTTGATCACCGGTGCCAGCAGCATCAGGCGGCTGCCTTCGGGCAGTGCCAGTACCTGGTCGACCATCTGCGAGACCGTCTGCGCCTCCAGCTCCTCGCCGTGGTCAGGACAGCGCGGAGTGCCGGCGCGGGCGAACAGCAGGCGCAGGTAGTCGTAGATCTCGGTAATGGTGCCGACGGTGGAGCGCGGGTTGTGCGAGGTCGACTTCTGCTCGATCGAGATCGCCGGCGACAGCCCCTCGATATGGTCGACGTCGGGTTTCTCCATCATCGACAGGAATTGCCGCGCATAGGTGGAGAGCGACTCCACGTAGCGGCGCTGGCCCTCGGCATAGAGGGTGTCGAAGGCCAGTGACGACTTGCCCGACCCGGAAAGGCCGGTGACCACGATCAGTTTGTCACGTGGCAGTTCGACATCGATATCCTTCAGGTTATGGGTACGCGCACCCCTGACCAGAATGCTGTCCATGACTACCTCGTGCAGCGAAGCGGGAAACGCCCAGTATAGCAGTCTGTCGGGCACGACCGGTCACTGTGGTCGACCCGGGGACGGTGAGCCGATGCTGACGCCACGCCTGGCGCCGCCCGGCGCTTTCACTCGCCCCGGGCGAGGCGTAAAATGGGCGGTTCCCTCATTCATCCTCGCTTCTGCCGAGTTCACCAGCCGTGACTGCCATGACATCTCGTTTTCTCGTTACCGAACGGCGCTCGATCGTGGGACTGGCCAGCCTCTATGCCTCGCGCATGCTGGGGCTGTTCATGGTCCTGCCGATCCTGGCGCTCTACGCCGACCATCTCGATGGCGCCACCCCCTTTCTCGTCGGCCTGGCCCTGGGCGGCTACGGCCTGACCCAGGCGATCCTGCAGATCCCCTTCGGCCTGCTCTCCGACCGGCTCGGGCGCAAGGCGGTGATCGCCGGCGGCCTGCTATTGTTCATCCTCGGCAGCGTGGTAGCGGCCAGTGCTACCTCGATCTATGGCGTCATCATCGGGCGTTGCCTGCAGGGCAGCGGCGCGGTCGCCGGCGCCATCATGGCGCTGCTCGCCGACCAGACCCGCGAGGAGATTCGCACCGCGGCGATGGCCACCATCGGTCTGTCGATCGGTGTCGCCTTCGGCGTGGCCATGGTGGTGGGGCCACTGGTCGCCGATGTCGGCGGGCTGGCCGGGGTGTTCTGGTTCACCGCGGCGCTCTCCGCCTGCGGCCTGCTGATCCTGTGGAAGCTGGTGCCCAAGGCGCCACGCCGCATGGCCCACCGCGATGTCGGGCTCGACCGCCGCCAGCTGCGTGCGACCCTGATGCAGGGTGATCTGCTGCGGCTCGATTTCTCGATCTTCGCTCTGCATCTGATCCTGACCGCCTGTTTCGTCGCGCTGCCGTTCCAGCTCGAAGCCCTGGGCTTCGCCCCGGCACACCACGGCTGGGTCTATCTACCGGTGATGGCGCTGGCCTTCGTGGCCATGGTGCCGCTGGTGATCGTGGCCGAGAAGTACCGCAAGATGAAGCCGGTGTTCGTCGGGGCGGTGGCGGCGATGACTCTGATCCTGCTCGGCTTCAGCGAGCTGGGGGGCGACCGCGTCGCGCTGCTGGCGCTGCTGTGGGGCTTCTTCGTGGTGTTCAATCTGCTCGAGGCAACCCTGCCCTCGATGATCAGCAAGCTGGCGCCGGCCGGGGCCAAGGGCACCGCCATGGGTGTCTACTCCACCAGTCAGTTCCTCGGCGCCTTCCTCGGCGGCACCCTGGGCGGCGCGCTATCCCAGGGGTTGGGGATCCACAGCGTGTTCCTCGGCGCCGCGGTGGTGGGCGCGATCTGGCTGGTGGTGGTATGGAGGATGCCCGCGCCGCGCCACCTGTCGAGCGAAATCGTAGCGCTGGACGCGCAATCCATGGGCATGCTCGATACACTGCTCGAGCGTTTCGCCTCGGTCGCCGGGGTCGAGGACGTGATGGTCGTGCCCGAAGAGCGTGTCGCGTATCTCAAGGTCGATCGCCAGCGCCTGGACGCCGAGGCGCTGGCCCGTATCACCGGCAATCAATGGCAACGAACCGACGCCTGAGGGCGTCGTAAACGCAGGTAAGGCAAGGAGACAACGATGGCCCGAGGTGTGAACAAAGTCATCCTGATCGGCAACCTGGGACAGGATCCGGAAGTCCGCTTCCTGCCGTCGGGCAATCCGGTGTGCAACCTGCGCATCGCGACCACCGATACCTGGACCGACCGTCAGAGCGGCCAGCGTCAGGAGCGTACCGAGTGGCACAGTGTGGTGCTGTTCAACAAGCTGGCGGAGATCGCCCAGCAGTACGTCAAGAAGGGCTCGCGGATCTATATCGAAGGGCGCCTGCAGACCCGCAAGTGGCAGGGGCAGGATGGCCAGGACCGCTACTCCACCGAGATCGTCGGCAACGATATGCAGATGCTCGACTCGCGCAGCGGCCAGGGTGGGGGTGACTACAACCAGAACCAGTATGGCGGTGCGCCGCAGCAGCCCCAGGGTGGCTATGGTCAGCAGCAGCCCGCGCCGGCCCAGCAGGGCGGCGGCTATGGCCAGCAGCAGCCGGCACCGGCTCAGCAGGGCGGCTACGGCAACCAGCCCCAGCGCCCGCCGCAGAACCAGCCGGCGCCGCAGCCCAACCAGCAGAACGCCAACTACGGCGCGCCGAACCCGGGCAGCTTCGACGATTTCGACGACGAAATCCCGTTCTGATCCGCCCGCGCGGCACGCAATGACCCCGCCTCGGCGGGGTTTTTTGTGGCCGCCGTCCCTGGCGGCCACCCTTCGGGCCGTCGCTGCGCGACGTGCAAAACCGCTCCCGGCGGTTTTTGTGATGGCCGCCGTCCCTGGCGGCCACCCTTCGGGCCGTCGCTGCGCGACGTGCAAAACCGCTCCCGACGGTTTTTGTGATGGCCGCCGTCCCTGGCGGTCACCCTTCGGGCCGTCCCTGGCGGCCCCCCTTACCTTCCCGGTTGTGCGGCTCGACGCCCCGTGGACGGCGGATTAGAATGGCGTGTTTGATAGCCTTCTAATGATCATCCCGGTGGCGATGCCCGTGTCGCCGCCAGGCTGGGGCCCGGCGGGTCCCGCTTCCAGCTCGAGAGTCTCTTGTCATGTCACACCGGATACCCGACGCCGTCAGGCTGCCCGAACTGACGCTGCGTGGCGTCCTGCTGGGTGCTGCCATCACCCTGCTGTTCACCGCCTCCAACGTCTATCTGGGGCTCAAGGTGGGCCTCACCTTCGCCTCGGCGATTCCCGCGGCGGTGATCTCGATGGCGGTGCTCTGCCGCCTGCCCGGCGCCAACAAGCTCGAGAACAACATGGTGCAGACCCAGGCCTCGGCGGCGGGCACCCTCTCGGCGATCATCTTCGTGCTGCCGGGGCTGTTGATGATCGGCTACTGGCAGGGCTTTCCGTTCTGGCAGACCTCGGCGATCTGCGCCATCGGCGGCATTCTGGGGGTGCTCTACACCATTCCGCTGCGCCGGGTGATGGTGGTGCAGAGCGATCTGCCCTATCCCGAGGGGATCGCCGCGGCCGAAATCCTCGAGGTCGGCAGCCAGGCGACCCAGCGTGACGCAGCGGCGTCGGAGAGCACCCGGCACGAGAAGACGGGGGCCGGCGAGATCGCCCTCGGCGCCGGCGTGGCGGCGGCGTTTGCCTTTGCCAGCGGCGGTCTGCGGCTGCTGGCGGAGAGCATCAGCGTGTGGTTTGCGGTGGGACGCAGCGCCGTTCAGCTCGCTACCGGCTTTTCGCTGGCGCTGGTCGGAGCCGGCTACCTGGTGGGGATCGTCGGCGGCCTCGCGATGCTGATCGGTACGCTGATCGCCTGGGGCGTCGCCGTCCCCTGGCTCACCGCGATCACGCCGGCGGCGGCGGGGCAGGGCCTGGCGGCGGCGTGGATGGCGCTATGGTCGGAGAAGGTGCGCTTCATCGGCGCCGGGACCATCGGCATCGCCGCACTGTGGACCCTGGCGACGCTGTTCAAGCCGATGCTCCAGGGCATCCGTGCCTCCTTCGGGGCAATGCGTGGTGGCAGCCAGGCGCGCCCGCCGCGCACCGAGCGAGACCTGCCCGCCGGCCTGCTGCTGGGGCTGACCGCCGTGCTGCTGGTGCTGTTGACGCTGGTGTTCGCGCACTTTCTGCATCAGGCGGCGCCGACGCTGGCGGCGGCACCGCTATGGACGCTGACGCTGGGCTGCGTGCTGTTCGCCGGCGTGTTCGGTTTTCTGATCGCCGCCGCCTGCGGTTACATGGCGGGCCTGGTGGGGTCGTCGAGCAGCCCGATCTCGGGCATCGGTATCGTCGCGGTGATCCTGGTGTCGCTGATGCTGCTGGGCTTCGACGCCGTCAGCGATGCCCTCGCCAGCCTCGACCCGGCGGTCGCCCAGCGCCTGCCGACGGCGCTGGCGCTGTTCGTCACCTCGGTGATCCTGGCAGTGGCGGCGATCGCCAATGACAATCTGCAGGATCTCAAGACCGGCTATCTGGTCGGGGCCACGCCGTGGCGCCAGCAGGTGGCGCTGATCATCGGCTGCGTGGTGGGGGCGCTGGTGATCCCGCCGGTACTCTCGCTGCTCTACCACGCCTACGGCTTCGCCGGTGCCATGCCGCGGCCGGGCATGGACCCGTCCCAGGCGCTGGGGGCGCCGCAGGCCTCCTTGATGACCGCGATCGTGCGCGGTGTCTTCGACCACGATCTCGAGTGGGGCATGCTCGGCATCGGCCTGGCCCTGGGGGCGGCGCTGATCGGCATCGACGAGCTGCTGCGCCGGCGCGGCGGCAGCGCACGGCTGCCGGTGCTGGCGGTAGGGATCGGCATCTACCTGCCGCCGAGCATCATCATGCCGCTGGTGATCGGTGCCGTGATCGGCTGGCTGATCGAACGGCGCCTGCGTGCTCGCGCCCGGGCCAAGGGCGTCGAGCTGGCGGTCTATGCCGAGCGCCCACGCCGGCGCGCGGTGCTGCTCGCCTCGGGGCTGATCGTCGGCGAGAGTCTGGTCGGTGTCCTGCTGGCCGGAGTGATCGGGCTGAGCGGCTCGCCGGCACCGCTGGCACTGGTCGGTGCCGGGTTTGCCGGCACCGCCCAGTGGCTGGGTTTGGCGGTCTTCGTCGTGGTCTGCCTCGGCTTCTATCGCCGCGTGCTGCGTCCGCAGGGCGCCTGAGGGTGGCGCCCGGGGCGGGTCATATCGGCAGTGAGAGCGGCGTCGGTGCGCTGCCGCCGATCTCGACCGGGATCTCGAACAGCGCCCCGGCGAGCGGCTCGTCGGCGCAGCCCACCGCCGCCGAGGTGACGAACAAACGATCGAACGCCTCGCCGCCGAAGGCGCAAGAGGTGGGGCGCGATACCGGCAGCGCGACCTCGCGGTCGAGGCTGCCGTCGGGGTGATAGCGGGCCACGCGCTGGCCATCCCAGAGTGCCAGCCACAGGCCGCCCTCGCGGTCGCAGGTCATGCCGTCGGGGTAGCCGCTGCCGGGGGCGAGACGAATGTGCTCACGCTTGCGCGAGAGCTCGCCCGAGTCGCTCAGATCGAAAGCGAAGACAGTCTGGCGGGCGCTGTCGTTGTGATAGAGTGTGGCCCCGTCGGGTGAGATCGTCGGGCCGTTGGTAATGTGGTAGTCGCGATCCATCTCGACCAGACCGCGGCCATCGAGACGATAGAGATAGCCGCCGGCGTGGACTTCGGCATTGTCCATCGAGCCGAACCAAAGCCTGCCGTGGCCATCGCTCTTGGCATCGTTGAGGCGATCCCCCTCCGGCAGCCACTCGATCGGCGTCAGCCGCTTGCCCGGGCGCGGCCCCTGCTCGAGATCGAAGTCGAGTTCGACCACGCCCGAGCGCAGCCCGGCGACGAAACCGCCGGTATCGCGCGGCAGCAGCCAGCAGCACGCCTCGTCCAGCGTCCAGCTGCGCCGGGTGTCGTCCGCCGGGCGCCAGGCGTGGAGGCGGGCGCCGAGGATATCGACGAACAGCAGCGCGCCGTGGGCCGACGACCAGACGGGACCTTCGCCCAACTGGGCGTTGACTTCCCACAGTGCGATGGCGTCTCGGGACATGGGGTTCTCCTGTCGATGGGGCGGTGGCCTCCAGCATAGCCCGAGTCGACCCTGGGGGCGCCGCGGATTTCCGCGCGGCGAGCCGACACAGATCAAGGAGAGAACAGCGTGGAAGCTATCCAGATGGGCACCATCGAGGCGCACGTCATCGCGTCACGAGTTATCCAGTCACGAGCCATCGAGGTGGCAGCGTGAAGTGCCTGATCGCCCATCCCCGCCACTGCCTCGGCGTGGCGCTGACGCGTCTCGCCGAGAGCCGCAGCGACATCATTTTCGCGCCGCTAGAGCAGCTGCCGGATGCGGCCACGTTGGCGGCAATGGGGGCGGATGCGGTGATCGTGCCGCCGCTCTCTGACCCGGGGCAGGCCGAGCCGGCCGAGGTCTACGCCCACTGCGATCATCTCGAGGCGCTGATCGATCTGTGCCGGCAGCAGCAGATCGCGCTGATCTGGTGTGTCTCGGACACCCTGTTCGAGGATGGCGCCGATACTCCGATCGACGAGACCGCGATGCCCGCGCCACGCGACGAGACCCTGCGCCGGCTGGTCACCAGCGGTGAGCGACTGCGCGGTCATCCGCGTCACCTGGTATTGCGTCTGGGGCCGCTGTTCGGGCTCGACGGCGAAGATAGCTGGCTCGGACCGCTGATCGCGGCACTCCAAGGTGGCGAGACGATCCGCTCGGCCCAGGACCTGATCGTCTGCCCGACCTCGGTCAGCGCGGTGGCGCGGGCGCTTTGCGGCATCCTGCTGCAGCTCGACAGCGGCGCCGGCGCCTGGGGGACCTATCACCTCTGCGGTGTCGAGCCGATCAGCCGTTACACCTTCGTCTCGGTGGTCAAGACGCAGCTGGCGACGCGCCTGGAAGGGGTCGGCCAGACCGCCGCGCTGGGCGAGCTCAAGGCGCTCAATCAGCACCACGATACGCCGCTGCGGCGGGTGCTCGACTGCCGCCGGCTACTCGATGTCTTTGGTATTCACCAGAAGGCATGGCGAGTGGAACTCGGGCTGATGCTGGATAGCTGGTGTCAGCAGCACTACGGAAGCCCGGAAACGGTGGCCGAGACATGAACGTGATTCGCAGTCTGCTCTTCTATGCCGGCTATTTTCTGGCGATTCTGGTCTCGGGGCTATTGATGCTGCCGCTGGGGCTGATGCTGCCGCTGCGCGGCCGCTTTCGCCTGTTCAACTGCCACAATCGCTTCATCATGCGCTGGCTGTCGCTGACCTGTGGCGTGCGCTATCGCATCGAGGGGCGCGAGCGCGTGCCCAAGGGGCCCTGTGTGGTGCTGGCCAACCACCAGAGCGAGTGGGAGACGGTCTATCTGCAGCTACTCAAGACCCCGATCTGTACGGTGCTCAAGAAGGAGCTGCTGAGCATCCCGCTGTTCGGCTGGGGGGTACGATTGCTCAAGCCGATCCCGCTGGATCGTTCCAAACCGTCCACCGCCATGCGTCAGGTGCTCTCCCACGGCAAGCAGCGGCTGGACGAGGGGCTTTCGGTGCTGATCTTCCCCGAGGGCACGCGGGTGGCGCCGGGACAGCGGCGGCGCTTCAACAAGAGCGGTGCGGTGATCGCCTGTCGCGCCGGCGTGCCGGTGCTGCCGGTGGCGCACAATGCCGGCGAGCGCTGGGGGCGTCACTGGGTCAAGCAGCCCGGCGAGCTGCGGGTGGTGGTGGGCGAGCCGATCGCCACCGAAGGGCGCACCCCGGATGCCGTGCTGGCGGATGTGGAGCAGTGGATCGAAGCGCGGCTGGGCGAGATCTCCGAGGTGCCGCGGCCACCGCAGGGGGTGCAGGAGGCGCCCACCAAGCTACCCTCCTGAGCGCGTCTCCCGCGTCAGCCAGCCTGACGGCAGATGGGGCAGGGCAGAGCCGCGGCTACGCGAGAGGCCGGCTATGAAGGAGGACTGTCATGAAAGAGGCCTGTCATGAGAGAGGCCTGTCATGAGAGTACCGGCCACGAAAAAGGCGCCCCGCGGGGCGCCTTTTTGCGATCGAGCTCACAGCGGTCCTGGGTTCAGCCGTCGTAGCGATCGAACACCAGACAAGCGTTGGTGCCGCCGAAGCCGAAGCTGTTGGAGAGCACGCGCTTGATGTCGACGTCGTCGCGGCGCTGGCGCACGATGTCGAAACCGCTGGCCTGTTCATCGAGGTTGTCGATGTTGGCCGAGGCGCACAGGAAGCGGTTCTCCATCATCAGCAGCGAGTAGATCGCTTCCTGGACCCCGGTGGCACCCAGCGAGTGGCCGGTCAGCGACTTGGTCGAGCTCATCGCCGGCGTGGTGTCGCCGAACACGTCACGGATCGCCTTGAGCTCGGCGACATCGCCCACTGGCGTCGAGGTGCCGTGGGTGTTGATGTAGTCGACGCTGCCGTCGAGGCCGGCGAGCGCCTGGCGCATGCAGCGCGCCGCGCCTTCACCCGAGGGGGCGACCATGTCGTGGCCGTCGGAGGTGGCACCGTAGCCGGTGATCTCGGCATAGATCTTGGCACCGCGTGCCTTGGCGTGCTCCAGCTCCTCGACCACCAGCATGCCGCCACCGCCGGCGATGATGAAACCATCGCGGTCGGTGTCGTAGGGGCGCGAGGCTTTTTCCGGCGTGTCGTTGTAGCCGGTGCTCAGCGCGCCCATGGCGTCGAACAGGCACGACAGCGTCCAGTGCTCCTCCTCGCCGCCACCGGCGAAGACCACATCCTGCTTGCCCAGCTGGATCTGCTCCACCGCGCTGCCGATGCAGTGCGCGGAAGTGGCGCAGGCCGAGGAGATCGAGTAGTTGATCCCCTTGATCTGAAACGGCGTCGCCAGGCATGCCGAGACGGTGCTGCCCATGGTCCGGGTGACACGATAGGGGCCGACGCGACGCAGGCCCTTCTGGCGCATGATGTCCGCCGCTTCGACCTGGTTGGCGCTGGAGGCGCCGCCGGAGCCGGCGATCAAGCCGGTGCGCGGATTCGAGATGGCATCGGCGGCCAGGCCCGAGTCGTCGATCGCCTGCTGCATGGCGATATAGGCATAGGCCGCGGCGTCGCCCATGAAGCGCAGCTGCTTGCGGTCGACCAGCGCGTCGATGTCGATCTCCACGCTGCCCGCCACCTGACTGCGGAAACCGAGCTCGGCGTATTCCGGCTTGTAGCGAATGCCGGAGCGTCCCTGGCGCAGGGCATCCAGTACCTGCCGGGCGTCATTGCCCAGACAGGACACGATACCCAGTCCGGTGACTACCACTCGTTTCATGGAAGCCTCCCGCTCAGAAAGTCTCAGTGTTGGTGAAAAGGCCGACGCGCAGATCCTTGGCCTGGTAGATGTCCTTGCCGTCCACCGCCAGGGTGCCGTCGGCGATCCCCAGGACCAGGCGACGCGTGATCACGCGCTTGATCTCGATGTGGTAGGAGACCTTGCCGGCGTCGGGCAGGATCTGGCCCGAGAACTTGACCTCGCCGCAACCCAGTGCCCGACCGCGCCCCGGATTGCCCAGCCAGCCGAGGTGAAAGCCGACCAGCTGCCACATGGCGTCGAGGCCGAGGCAGCCCGGCATCACCGGATCACCGGGAAAATGGCATTGGAAGAACCACAGGTCGGGGTGGATATCCAACTCGGCGATGATCTCGCCCTTGTGGTACTTGCCGCCATCCTCGTTGATCTGCGTGATGCGATCGAGCATCAGCATGTTGGGAGCGGGGAGCTGGGCGTTGCCGGGGCCGAACAGTTCCCCCCGGCTGCATTTCAGCAGATCGTCGTGGCTGAAAGAGTGCTGTCTGGTCACTAGATCGTTCCGAGAATCGAAAAAGAGTGTGCCTGGCATGGGTTGCGAGGCGGGGCCAGTCTAATGGCTGTGAGCAGCGAATGCACGTGGGCCAAAGGCTAGTCTTGTGCGCTTTTGCGTGCAATCACCACCCGCCTGGCGCCGCGCTCGAAGGGTGGCGCCGGCCGCGCTTGCCCTGGCGCGCGCCGAGGGGGCATGATGCGAGGCGGGAGCGATTGGGTGAGTATCGACCTGAGTCGATTCGTATAACGACCATAACCGAAGATCTATGTGGCCTTCTTTTTCGCTGAATCGACCGCTGGTCTGGCTGGGACTCGCGGCGCTGGCCGCTGCCAGCCTGTTGCCTTTTCTGATGCTTCGCCTCGCGGCGCTGGCGCTGGTCGTGGTCGGCTTGGCCGATGGCTGGCGCCAGATCCGTCTCGAGCATCAGCGCCGCCGGCTCAGCGAGCAGGCGCTCGAACTCTCCCAGGACGGCATCATGATCACCAATGCCGCCAATCGTCTGATCACCATCAATCCCGCCTTCACCCAGATCACCGGCTATACCCTCGACGAGATCGAGGGGCTCGACCCCTCTGTGCTCTCCTCCGGACGCCACGACAAGGCCTTCTATGAGCGCTACTGGCAGGCGCTCGCGGCCACCGGGCGCTGGGAGGGCGAAATCTGGAACCAGCGCAAGCACGGCGACCAGTACCCCGAGTGGTTGCGTGTGCGCGCCTGCCACGACAGCAAGGGGCGGGTGTCGCACTACGTTGGTCTGTTCACCGACATCAGCCGGCACAAGGCGCGCGAACAGGATTTGCGCCGGATCGGCTTCGAAGACCCGCTGACCGGGCTGCCCAACCGCCGGCGGCTGCACGATCTGCTCGCCTCCCGGCTGCGCCACCTGCGCGCCGGTGAGGGGCTGGACCTGGCGCTGATCGATATCGACGGCTTCAAGGCGATCAACGACGGCCTCGGCGTGGACAGCGGCGATCGCCTGCTGGCGCGCTTCGGCCAGCGGCTGGCGGCGCAGGTCGCTGGGGGCATCGTGGGGCGGCTCGGCGGTGACGAGTTCATGGTGATCCGGACCACCACCTTCGACGATCACGAAAAGTGGGTGGCGGGGCTGCGCCGCCACCTGAGCGAGCCGTTCGAGATCGACGACAACACCCTGCGCCTGGGGCTGACCATTGGCAGCTGCCGCGCGCCGGAGGATGGCAAGGAGGCGGGGGTGCTGTTCCAGCGGTTGGAATCGGCGCTCTACAGCGCCAAGCGCCACGGTCGCAACCACGACCGCCGCTTTCGCCCATCGCTGGAGGTCGAGGGTGACCGCCAACTGGCGATCATCAACGAGCTGCGCCAGGCACTGGCACAGAACGATCAGCTCGAGGTCTACTACCAGACCCAGCACCGCCTCGACGATGGCGAGCTGATCGGCATGGAGGCGCTACTGCGCTGGCACCATCCCAAGGAGGGCATGATCCCGCCCGGCGACTTCATTCCGCTGGCGGAGCGTCATGGGCTGATGCCGGCCCTGGGCGCCTGGGTCATCGACCAGGCGGTGGCGCAGCTCGCCAACTGGCGCGACCAGGGGCTGACGGTGGTGCCGGTGTGGGTCAATATCTCCGCCCTGCAGCTGATCCAGGGCGATCTCGAGTCGCGTCTGATCTCGACCCTGAGCCAGTACCGGGTGGCGCCGAGCTATCTCGGCCTCGAACTCACCGAGTCGGTGCTGCTCGACGAGCGCGCCGGCGATATCTCGCCGCGGCTCGAAGCGCTGCGGCGCGAAGGGCTGCAGATCGCGATCGACGATTTCGGCACCGGCTACTCCTCGATGGCCTATCTCAAGCGGCTGCCGATCGACAAGCTCAAGCTCGACCGCGAGTTCATCCGCGCGCTGCCGCATGACCACGCCGATGCGGCGATCACCTCGGCGGTGCTGGCGATGGCCCAAGGGCTCAACCTCGACGTGATCGCCGAGGGGGTGGAGACCGAAGCCCAGCGCAGTTTCCTGATGGCGCGTGGCTGCCGTCACGTCCAGGGCTTCCTCTATGCCCGCCCGCAACCCGCCAGCGCCGTGGCCCAGCGCTTGAAGCCGGCCAGTGCGACCTACGCCTGAGCCGGGCCGGCGCCTCCCAGCCGCCGGCTGACCGCGACGCACAGCCCCGCCCACACCAGCGCTTCCACGACCAGCGCCCAGGTGGCGATCTCTGCCCCGGCCAGCGCCGCGCCCGAGATATAGCTCAGCGGCCCGCCCACGGCACCGCACACGAGCGCCAGCCAGCGATGCGGCCACAGCCACACCAGGCAGTGGTGCAGGGTGGTGGCGAACAGCGGCCACAGCGCCCACAGCCATAGCGGCCAGCCCGCGGCCAGACGGATGCCGCCCAGGGCCACCAGGCTGCCGTCCACCACCATCCCGAGCAGCGCGAAGCCCAGCCACCAGCGCCATTCACCGGGTCGTGCCAGCCAGCGCCAGTGGGCGCTCACAATCAGCCCCAGGGCGAGCAGCGCCGGTAGCGAGCCGCCCAGCACGCAGACGAACCAGCCGACCTGAAAGGCCAGGGCGTTGAGCACCAGGGCGAGCGGGCGGCGCTGGCTCATGGCCACGCTACCGGCAGGCGCCTCACGGCTGCCCGCTGAGGGGCGCCCGGCGTGCGCCGGGCTTGGCCAGCAGCAGGTGGCAGGTGCCGATGGCGCGCTCGACGAAGCCGCCCTCGCAGTAGCACAGGTAGTAGCGCCACATGCGGATGAAGCGCTCGTCGTAGCCCAGCTCGCGCACCCGCTCGAGGTTCGCCTCGAAGCGCTGGCGCCACTCGCGCAGGGTGCGGGCGTAGTGCAGGCCGATCTCGTCCAGGTCGAGCAGGTTGAGCTGGGTGTGGCGGCTCAGCGCGCTGAGGATGGCGGTGTGCGAGGGCAGGAAGCCGCCGGGGAAGATGTAGCGCTTGATGAAGTCCATCTCGCGCTTGGCCGCTTCGAAGCGCTGATCGCGGATGGTGATGCACTGCAGCAGGGCCAGGCCATCGTCAGTCAGCAGACGGTCGATGCAGCCGAGATAGGTATCCAGATACTGATGCCCCACCGCCTCGACCATCTCCACCGATACCAGGCGGTCGTAGCGCCCGGTGAGTGCGCGGTAATCCTCGCGCAGCAGGGTGATCTGTCCCTCCAGCCCGGCCTCGCGCACGCGCTCGGCGGTGTAGGCGTACTGGGCCTCGGAGATGGTGGTGGTGGTCACCCGGCAGCCGCGGGTGCGCGCGGCGTGGATCGCCAGGCCGCCCCAGCCGGTGCCGATCTCGAGCAGGTGGTGGTGGGGTTCGACCGCGAGCTTGTCGAGAATGAGGTCGAGCTTGTGGGTCGAGGCCTCCTCCAGAGTCGCCGCCGGATGCGGAAAGACGGCGCTGGAGTACATCCAGTGGTCGCGGTCGAGGAAAGTCGCGAACAGCTCGTTGCCGAGATCGTAATGCGCGGCGATATGCCGCCGCGCGCGCGTACTGGTGTTGCGCTGCAGGGCGTAGAGCGCGGCCAGCGCCCAGCGGCTGAAACGTGCGGTGCCGTTCTCCATGCCGGCGTTGACGCGTTCGACATTGCGCGCGAACAGGCGTACCAGCCCCACCAGGTCGTCGACCTCCCACTCGCCGTCCATGTAGGACTCGGCCACGCCGACGGTGCCACCGAGGGCGAAACGTCGCCACACTGCGGCGCTGTGCACGCGCACGCAGAGCGTCAGGGTGTCGGCCGCGGCGGGATCACCGCGCCCCAGGCGGTGTCGCTGGCCGCCTTCGTGGAGCGTGATCACGCCGCCGTCGAGCGCGTCCAGCGCCTTCAGGATGCGCGGCCGCAGCCAGCGCGACAGACGCGGCGCGTCGCGGCGCCGGTCGACGGTCGAGGAGGGGGCGGTGGTCATGGTGAATTCTGCTCTCGTCCTGGGTGATCGTGGATGGGGGTACGCTTGAGCCACAGCCTGAGCGCCTGCCAGTGGATCGCGGCGATCGTCTTCAGCGTCATCAGCGGATGGCGCAGCAGCTCGCCGACCAGCGCGCGGCGGGTCGCCGGCGCCAGGCTCAGGGTCAGGGTGGCGTCGAAATGCCGGGCCGCTTCGGCCCAGGTCTCCATGTGCATCAGCAGGCGCTCATCGGGGCGGTTGAAGCGCCAACGGTAGGTCATCGACATCGGGTTGAACGGCGATACGTGCAGGCGCTTGTCGAACTGCGCTTGGCACAGGTGGCGTGTGTCGTCGACCCGGCAGGCGTAGACCTGACGCTCGCCCCAGGGCGTGTTGGTGACCTCGCCGAGCACCGCACGCAGGCGCTCGTGGCGATCGTAGACGTAATAGAGCGTCAGCGGATTGAACAGCACCCCGAATAGACGCAGCTGGGTCAGCATGCGAATCGGTCCGTCCGTGATCTCATCCAGCTCTTCGCCCATCTCTTTGCCCAGTTCTTCGCCCAGTTCTTCGCGCAGCCGCTGGCGCACGGCCGCCGCCAGCGGCAGCGCGTGCGGCGCCAGGTAGTCCTCGCGGCGAAAGCGTGCCGGGGCGTAGCGCCGGGTGCCGAAGCCGGGAGTGCGGGCCAGTAGCGCCGGCAACTCGTCGAGATCGAGCCACAGCATCCACACCCGGTAGTCGAAACGGTGCTGGGTGGGGACGAAACGGCGGTGGCGCAGCTGCCCGGTGGCGAGCCGGCTGTGCCAGCGGCGCGGGGCGGACGCCATCAGGCCACCTCACTGCCGGCAGGACGGGCGGCGCGCGGCGTCGGTGCGGCGGCGGCACCGTCGATCGCCTGGGCCACACGCCAGGCGCTCCACACCCCATCCTCGTGGAAGCCGTTGCGCCAGTAGGCGCCGCAGAAGTGGGTCCGGCGCGCCGGCTGGGAGATGTCGGCGAAGCGTGTCTGGGCGTGCTGGGCGGCCAGGGTGAACTGCGGGTGAGCGTAGTCGAAGCGCGCCAGGATCTGCGCCGGATCGATCCGCGCCTCGTCGTTGAGGGTGACGCAGAAGGTGGTCTCGCTCTCCAGCCGCTGGAGGATGTTCATGTTGTAGGTCACCGGCACGCAGGCCTCGGCATCGCGCCCGTCGAGGCGGTAGTTCCAGCTCGCCCAGGCGCGGCGCCGGCGTGGCAGCAGACGGGTGTCGGTATGCAGCACCACGCGGTTGCTGGCGTAGCCGATGGCACCGAGGATGTCGCGTTCGGCGGCGGTGGCCGTCTCGCCCAGCATCGCCAGCGCTTGATCGCTGTGGCAGGCGAGTACCACCTGATCGAAGCGCGCCTCGCCTTGGGGACTGGTCAGCGTCACGCCGTCGGCATCGCGGTGCAGCGCGGTCACCGGGCTTCGCAGGTGGACCCGCTCGCGGTAGGGCGCGATCAGCGGGTCGATATAGCGTCGCGAGCCGCCGCTGACGGTGTACCACTGTGGGCGGTCGTTGACCGACAGCAGGCCGTGGTGATGAAAGAAGCGAATGAAGAAGCGCGCGGGAAAGGCGCGCATGCCGGCCTCGCTGGCGGACCAGATAGCCCCGCCCATGGGCAGCAGATAGCGGCGGCGGAAGTCCTCGCCGTAGCCGCCGGTCTCGAGGTACTCGTCCAGGCTCAGCTCGGGGGGCAGGCGGTCCTGCTCGAAATCGCGGATGGCGCGGCGATTGAAGCGCAGGATGTCCGCCAGCATGCGATGAAAGCGCGGGCGCAGCAGGTTGCGCCGCTGGGCGAACAGGGTGGCCAGGGTATGGCCATTGTACTCGAAGTCGCGCCCGCTCTCGTGCACCGAAAAGCTCATCTCGGTGGGCTGGGCGGCCACGCCGAGCGAGGCCAGCAGCGCCTGGAAGTGGGGGTAGGTGCGATCGTTGAAGACGATGAACCCGGTGTCGATGGCGTATTCGCGCCCGGCGTGCTCGACGTCGACGGTGGCGGTGTGGCCGCCCAGGCGCTCACCGGCTTCGTAGAGCGTCACCTGGTGGCGCCGCGATAGATAGTGGGCCGCGGCCATGCCGGCGATGCCACCACCGATCACGGCGATACGCTGCCCCGCCGGGCCAGGCGACGCGATAGGGCTATCCAGCTCGCTCATGCTTCGCCTCCGTCACGCTCGCGGCCGGCGATACGCAGACCGAAACGGCGCCGCAGGGCCGGCGGCAGCACACCCAGCGCCTTGACCAGATAGGTGAAGCGGCGCGGGAAGTGAATGTCCAGGCGCCGCTTGGCCAGCCCCTCGACGATGTACTCGGCGGCGCGTTCGGCGCTGATCTGCATCGGCATCGAGAAGTCGTTGCGCGCGGTCAGCGGCGTCTCGACGAAGCCCGGGTGGATCACGCTGACGTCGATGCGTTCCGCCGCCAGATCGAGACGCAGCGACTCCAGGAAGTGCGAGATCGCCGCCTTGGAGGCGCCATAGGCCTCGGCGCGCGGTAGCGGCAGATAGGCGGAAGCGCTGGAGACCGCGGCGAGCAGCGGCGCCTGGGTGCGCCCCTCGGCACGCCGCAGCAGCGGCAGTGCGGCGTCGATGGCGTAGAGGGTGCCCTGGAAGTTGGTGGCGAAGACGCGCTCGACCAGCTCGACATCGAACTCGCGCACATCGACGTACTCGCAGGTGCCGGCGTTGAGCAGGGCGATATCCAGCCCACCGAAGGCCTCCTCGATCGCCGCGCCGGCGCGCCGGGTCGCGGCGCGATCGGTGAGATCGGCGGGCACCACCAGGGCATCGGGATAACCCGCGGCCAGCGCCTGGAGCGCCTCCTCACGGCGCGCGGTGAGCGCCACCCGGTGGCCGTCGGCGAGCAGGCGCTTGGCCAGCGCCTCGCCGATACCGGAGGTGGCGCCGGTCAACCAGATGCGTTGGGTTCCGGGTAGGCTGGCCATGGTCTCTCCCTGCTCTCTTCAATCGTCGATGTCGCACCGGTGCGACGTTCTCGCCTCGACCTAGATGCGCTGCTTGATCCGGCGCACGACCCAGCCGATCAGCGGCAGCTGCTCGTAGAGCATCTCGCCGACGTCGTAGTAGTCGCGGTGGCGGCAGACCCGCTGATCGCGCCAGGTGAGGTGTGAACACCCGGCCACGCTCAAGGTACGTCCGCCGCGCACTTTTGGATGCGCATAGTGCATCGTCCACTCGAGAAAGCAGCGCTGGTCCAGCACGTGCTGCTGGCGAAAGTCGAAGTGGCAGTGGCTGACCTCGGCCATCAGTTCGCGGTAGTAGGCCATGACTGCGCGCCGGCCGACGTGGTGATGCAGCGGGTCGGTGAAGTCCACGTCGTCGCTGTAGCACTCGGCGAGTGCCGTCAGCCCCTCCTGAGTCAGCGGCTGGAACAGGCTGCGAAAGTGAGCGATCGCTTCGGCGCTAGGGCCTGCGGATGATGCTGTCATGGCACGCTCCCGGTGGGTGGCCGCGCCGGCCACAGGCGCGCCGGGCGCCGCCGAAGGGCGCTCAGTCGAGCTCCTTGAACGCGTCCAGGGCGCGCTGACGGGCACGCTTGTGATCGACGATGGCCTGGGGGTAGCCGGTGTCGCGGCGCTCGCTGGCGCTGGGCTGGTGACGCGACTTGACCGGCAACTCGGCCAGTTCCGGCACCCAGCGGGCGATGAACTCGCCCTCCGGATCGAAGCGCTGTGACTGGGTGATCGGGTTGAAGATGCGGAAATAGGGCGCGGCGTCGGTGCCGGTGGAGGCCGCCCACTGCCAGCCGCCGTTGTTGGAGGCGAAGTCGCCGTCGACCAGGTGCGCCATGAAGAACGCCTCACCGCGGCGCCAGTCGAGCAGCAGATGCTTGCTCAGAAACATCGCCGTGAGCATGCGCAGACGGTTGTGCATCCAGCCGGTGGCCACTAGCTGACGCATCGCAGCGTCGACCAGCGGAAAACCGGTCTTGCCCTCGCACCAGGCCTCGAAGTCGGCGTCGCTGTGGCGCCACTTGAGCTTGGCGGTATGGGTCTGGAACGGCTGATGCAGGCAGATATACGGGAAGCCCACCGCCACATGCTGGTAGAACTCGCGCCAGATCAGTTCGCTTGTCCAGCTCTTGAGACCGGCATCGCCGTCGGCCAGATGGCCGCCGTTGTTGGCCATCACCGCCTGCAGGCACTGGCGATGCGAGATCATGCCGGTGGCGAGGTAGGCCGAGAGTTCACTGGTGCCGGCGAGGGCGGGAAAGTCGCGGTCGGTGGCGTAGCGGCGAGCTCGCGCGTCGAGAAATCGCTCCAGCTTGTCCGCCGCGGCGTCCTGCCCGGCGACCCAGGTATGCGCATCGACCACGGCGGAGCGGTCCGCCTCGGGGAGTGCCGGAATGGCGTTGCGGGTCAGCGAGAGCGCGCGCTGGCGCGTTGGGGTCTCGCGCAGGGCCAGCTGTTCGGCGGTGACCCGTTGATGCCAGGCCTTGGCGAACGGCGTGAACACCTTGTAGTAGTCGCCCTGGCCGGTCAGCAGCTCACCCGGCTCGAAGGCGATATGGTCGGTGTAGTCGTGGACCACGATACCGGCCTGGTGTAATTGCTCGCTCACTGTGGCGTCGCGCTGACGCTCGTCGAGGGGGTATTCGCGATTGAAGTGCAGGGCGGCAATATCGTGCTCATTCACGATCTCCTTGAGCACCTTGGGCGCCCGGGAGAAGTCGCCGATATCACGATAGAGCAGCGGGATATTGAGTGCGTCCAGAGCGTCGCTCAGGGCGCGTACACCGCGATGGATGAATTCGATCTTGTTGGCGCCGTGCTGGTGGCGGCGCCACTGCTCACGGCAGGCGAGAAAGACGCCGATCACCGGGCCGCGCTGGGCGGCGGCGCTCAGCGCGGTGTTGTCGAGGGTGCGCAGATCGTTACGGAACCACACCAGCTGCAGATCGGACATGGGCACTTCCTTGTGGCCATCTCGAGGGAGCGGTCGCCGGGGAGACCGCGCTCAGTCTTCGTTGTCGACGATCGAGCGCAGTCGGCTGAGTGCCTGGGTGGTGTCTTCGCCCAGCACCGCGACCTCGGTGTTCTCGAAGTCGCTGACGCGAATGCGCGCCACGGGCCCTACCAAGCAAACCGGCACGTCGCTCTGTTCGGCCAGTCGCGGCAGCTGGCGGCGCACCAGGTCGCTGCGCTCGGCCTGGCCGCTGGCGAGCAGCACCGCCTTGATGCCGAGCCGGTCGACCGCCATCGGCAGCTCGCTCAAGGCGACTTCGCCGTCGATCAGTTGAATGCGGTAACCCGCCGCCGAAGCCGCCAGCGCCATCAGCATGGCCCAGAAGCCACTGGTGTCGTCGGGCAGACGCGCGATCAGCAGCTCGCCGCCGCTGTTGGTCTGGTTGGCATGGTAAAGACGGGTACCAATGCGCGTACGCAGGAAGGTCTCGAGCAGGCGCCGCTGCAGGGTGGCGCCGAACTGGTCGCCCCAGCGCTCTTCCAGCTGCTGGATGGTGGGCTGCCACAGTTCGGCGATGCACAGCCCCACCGGGTAGAGCGCCAGGCTCTGATTGAACAGTGTCTCGAGGCGCGCCATGTCGAGGGCGTCGACCGCGTGGATCACGTGTTGACGCTGGCTCGACCAGTCACCCATCTGCGGTGCCGGAGTTTCGACCGTTTCGGGCTGGTCGAGCAGCTCGCGCACCTGACTGACGGGGACGCCGCGGTTGAGCCACTGCAGAATGCGTTCGACGCGCTCGATATCGTCGCGGGCATAGAGACGGTGGCCCTTGGGCGTGCGCTGTGGCCGAATCAGGCCGTAGCGACGCTCCCAGGCGCGCAGCGTCACGGAGTTGACGCCAGTGAGACGCGACACTTCGCGAATGGGGTAGAGCGGCGCGGCGTTGGATTCCATAGCCTTGTAACTCATGCAAGTCCTCCTGCGAGGTCTCTGCGTGCGCCATCTCGTCGAATCGAACGCTTATCGATACTGCAGGTCGTCACCACGGAGCTTCGGGTCCACTTACGCTAATTGATTGCTTAAACACGGTTTACCAATTCTGCCCTGCTGCTCCGGCGACGTCACCTGGGTTTGCCGACGAATCGGTCGTGGTCTCTCGTCGTTCCCTCTTGGTGAGGCGAGGGACGCGATCTCTTGAGTTCATCGGCTCCGGCGAGACGGCATTGATGTCCATGGCTCAAGCATGGGTGAATACATTGTACGCTTCAAGCGATTTGTACAATTTTAATGTAATACGCAAGCGTCGTGCACCCGTCGGCGCGCGCGGATATCCGGCGCTGCGGTGATACGGCGACGGTCGACCGGTGTGGGCAAGGCGGTGCTCATGGGGCAAGCTATTCATTGGGGGCGATGTTCGCAAAGCCACCCGGCGCGGAGCGCTGTCGCCCCGGCTGGATCGGTGCCGAGGCATTTGCTGGATGACGCAGCGCGTCGCTGGCGCTGCTATGCTGGGTGCATTGTACAACATTCGTATAACTGAGGTCAGAGCCATGCGACTTCTGATTACCGGCGGTACCGGTTTCGTCGGCCAGCGTCTGGTCGAGCGCGCCCTGGCGGGCGGCCACCAGGTCATGGTGGTCTCGCGCCAGCCACAACGCGCGCGGCGAAAGCTCCCGGCGGACGTCTCGGTGGGCGACTCGGTGGCGGCGTTCGCCGACCAGCGCCCTCAAGGCATCGTCAATCTGGCCGGCGAGCCAATCGCCGACAAGCGCTGGAGCGACTCCCAGAAGACGCGACTGATCGAGTCGCGCCGGCATATCACACGCGAGATCGTGGAGCTGTGCGAGCAGCTGGCGCAGACCGGCGACGCCCCCGAGGTGCTGGTCTCGGGGTCGGCGATGGGGTTTTACGGCGATCAGGGCGAGCGCGACGTCACCGAGTCGACGCCGCCGCACGATGAGTTCGCCCACCGGCTGTGCGAGGAGTGGGAGCGCGAGGCCAACAAGGCCGCCGAAGTCGGCACTCGGGTCGCCTGCGTGCGCATCGGGCTGGTGCTCGATGCGGATGGTGGCACCCTGGCGCGGCTGCTGCCGGTGTTCAAGCTGGGGCTCGGCGGCCGTCTGGGTGATGGTCGCCAGTATATGCCGTGGATTCATCGTGAGGATCTGGTTGCGGCGATCGAGTTCCTGCTCGCCGAACCATCGCTCTCGGGGCCGTTCAACGCCTCGGCGCCGGCGCCGGTGACCAATGCCGAATTCACCCGCGCGCTGGGCCACCAGCTCAAGCGGCCGACCCCCTTCCGGGTGCCGGCCACGCTGCTCAAGCTGGGGCTGGGGGAGATGTCGCGGCTGCTGCTGACCGGCGCCTGCATGCGCCCGGCGCGGCTCGAAGCGGCGGGGTTCCGCTTTACCTATCCCACGCTCGACACTGCGCTG
Organism: Gammaproteobacteria bacterium MFB021; assembly: GCA_000737985.1. GTDB lineage: Bacteria > Pseudomonadota > Gammaproteobacteria > Pseudomonadales > Halomonadaceae > Salinicola. Next base: position 58,816 of record JNVT01000030.1, read on the forward strand.
GCGGCGATCCTGCCGCGCTGAGGCCTGGCGGCGCGAGGCTCGCGCCGCGGCCCAGGTGCTGCTGACCAGGTGCTACTGAAGAGCTGGCCAGCGCAGTACCTTTCAGACAGTGGCTAGCGCTGCTCGTTGTCCACGGTCACGATGACCCGCACCGCGTCGAGACGCAGGGCGGCACTTTCGATCGCCGCATCCAGATCCGCGCGCTCCTGGCTCAGGGCGGCCTGCTCGTCGGCGCGGATCGCGCCGCTGCGACGGGCCAGCGCCTTGAGCCGGGCCAGCTCGCCATCGAGAGTCGCGCGCATCTCGGTCTGGGCGCGCTCGACCAGCGTCGGCAGCTCGCGCAGTGCTTCCTGCTCGCCGCTCTTCAGCAGCGCGCGCAGCTGTTCGTGGCGCGACTTCAGAAGCTCCCGCGCGACCCCTTTCTTGACCCGCTGTAGATTGCGCGACAGGCCGCTGAAGCTGACCTTGTCCGAGAGGTTGGCGCCGCTCTCGTCGAGCAGCACGCGAATGCCGGTGTCGGGCAGGAAGCGGCCCAATTGAAGCTGCTTGGGCGCGGGGCAGTGGGTGCGGTAGACCAGCTCGAGCATCAGCCGGCCACCGGGAATGCTGGGGTGCTTGAGCAGCGCCAGGGCGGTATTGCCAAGGCTCGAGTCGAGCACGCGCTCGAGCATCGCGGTGACCAGCGGATGCTCCCAGGAGAGGCGTTGGACGTCGTCTCGCGCCAGCGCCTGTGTGCGCGAGTAGGTGACGGTGAAGCCCTCGTCGCCCTGGGTGAGCCCGGGCAGGCTGTCGAGCATATGCGAGCCAGGGGCCAGATGGGTCAGGGCGTTGCCCAGCTCACGGCTGTCGACGCCGAAGATATCCAGCGCCTGATCGACATAGCGCGGCAGGGCGGGATCGTTGTCCTGCTCGAGTACGGCGGCGATCACCGAATCGGCGCGCTCGGGGCGGCAGGCATTCCACTCCAGCAGGCGATTGCGCCCGGCCTCGCGCTGGGCCAGGCGGTCGGCGTTGAAGGTGCGGGTCTCTTCGATCAGCGTGTCAACGCCGCTCTCGTCGTCGAGGCTCTCGCGCAGCGCTTCGCCGAAGGCGTCGAGCACGTCGCCGCCGGCGGCGTGCGGCGCGGTGAAGGCGTCGAGCCCTTCGCGATACCAGCGCAGCAGCGTGGCGGTGGGGCTGTGGGCGATGACCGGCACGTGGATATCGATGGGGTGAAGCTGGCCGATACGGTCGAGGCGGCCGATGCGCTGCTCGAGCAGATCGGGGTGCCACGGCAGGTCGAACATCACCAGATGGTGACAGAACTGGAAGTTGCGCCCCTCGGAGCCGATCTCCGAGCAGATCAGCAGCTGGCAGCCGGCCTCGTCGTCGGCGAAGGCGGCGGCGGCGCGGTCGCGCTCGACCAGGCTCATCTCCTCGTGGAACACCGGCGCCTGAATGCCGGCACGTACGCGCAGGGCCTCGGCCAGGTCGATGGCGCTCTGGCGGTAGTGGACGATCAGCAGCACCTTGGTCTGGCGGCCGAGTGATTCCAGCAGCGCCAGTAGCCAGGTGACCCTGGGGTCCTGCTGCCACCATGGCGTGTCGGCCTGGTGTGCGGCCTCCTGCACCGCGCGGTAGGTCGCCTCGGGGTAGAGGCGCGCCTCCCGCTGGCCGAGTTCGGCGGCGTTCAGCTGCGCGGCGACATGGTCGTTGCCGGCGACGAGCTCGTCGAGCTGGGCCTGATAGGCTGCCGGCATATCGAGCTCGGCGCTGTGCAGGTGGCGCTCGGGGAAGCCGCCGACATGGCGCCGGCTGTTGCGGAACATCACCCGCCCGGTGCCGTGGCGGTCGAGCAACTGCTCGCGCAGCTGGCGGCGGGCGCTGGCGCGCTGGGTGTCGTCGCTCTCGGCATCGGCGAGAGTGGCGAGCAGCGCCTGGCTGTCGCCGTCGCCCGCACCGATCACCGCGCTGACCGCGTCCCGCGCCGCCGCCTCGCCCGGCAGCCGCTCGAGGGCGTCGATGGCGTCAGCCACCGCGGCGTAGCCGGCCTCTTCGGCGCTGAAGCGCTCGAGATCCTGGTAGCGATCCGGATCGAGCAGGCGCAGCCGTGCGAAGTGGCTCTCCAGCCCCATCTGTTCCGGCGTCGCGGTGAGCAGCAGCAGCCCCGGGATGCGCGCGGCGAGGCGCGCCACGCAGGCGTAGCCCGGGCCCTCGGCCTGGGGCGTCCAGTCCAGGTGGTGCGCCTCGTCGACCACCATCAAATCCCACTGGCTCTCCTCGGCCTGGCGCTGGCGCTGCGGATTGGCGAACAGCCACGCTTGACTGGCGAGAATGCACTGGCCGCTGTCGAACGGATTGTCGTCGCCCCACGCCTCGCTCTGCGCCTCGTCGAGCAGGGTCACCGAGATCGAGAAGCGGCGCAGCAGCTCGATCAGCCACTGGTGGGTGAGGCTCGGCGGCACCAGGATCAGGGCACGGCTGGCGCGTCCGGTGAGCAGCAACCGGTGCAAAATCAGGCCGGCCTCGATGGTCTTGCCCAGGCCTACCTCGTCGGCCAGCAGCACGCGCGGGGCATGGCGCCGGGAGACCTCGTCGGCGATGTAGAGCTGGTGCGCGATCAGGTCGATGCGCGGGCCGGCCAGACCCAGCGCCGGGCTGCGCGAGAGGCGCTGATGATGGTGCAGCGAGCGGTAGCGCAGCTCGAACCAGTCGTTGCGGTCGACCTGACCGGTGAGCAGGCGATCCTGGGCCTGATGAAAGCGCATGCTGTCGGAGAGGCGCGCCTCGGGCAGCGTCGCCGGGGCGCCCTGCTCGTCGTGGCCGTGGTAGACGATACAGCCGGCGTCGATCTCGACGTCGTCGACCGTGAGGGTATGGCCCTCGGCATCGACGATGCGATCCCCCGCGGCGAAGATGACCCGGGTCAGCGGCGCCTGGCGCGCGCTGTAGGTGCGCGTCTCCTGGCTGGCGGTGAAGAGCACGGTCACGCTGCGGGCGTCGACGCTGAGAATGGTGCCTAGTCCCAGCTCGGTTTCGCCGTCGCTGATCCAGCGCTGGCCGGGGGTGAAGTCGCTCATGATGCCTCGGTATGCTCAGCTGCGGGGGGAGTGGGCGACGCATTCTAGCGTAAAGGCGAGGCAGTCTTAAGCGCTGCGCATCTCGGCGGGCGGCGATGCTACACTGCCGCGGCGTGCGGCACTCGTCCGCGGTCAGGTGACACGGGCGCGATGATCGATTCAGAGGCAGCGGGAGGCAGGATGGCGACGACGACACAGCGCGACGGTCTGCGACGCATGGCGATCGCCTCACAGGCGGTAGGCTTCGTCGCGATCATCGCCCTCGAGACCTGGCTCGGCGATGCGGCGCGCCCTTGGCAGGGGCTGACCCTGGTGCTGATGCTGCTGGCCGCCGGTTGGCTGGCGCTGGTGCGTCGCTATCGGCGCAACCGCGAGCGGCGCCGGCGCGATGCCGCACGCGACGACGTCTGAGGGCGCTTGATGTCGTTTGATGTCGTATTACGGAAGCGCGCTTTCCGGGCGTGCGCCCGATAGAGAACGACGGCGAGCGCTCGCGCACCCGTCGTCGTCCGATACTGGGCCGGCGCTAGCGCCTCACATCGGCGGCACGGTGCCATCGATACCCACGATCACCACCTTGGCCGGGATCGGGTCCTGGTTCATGTCACCGGCGACGAACACCGCCGCGCCGTTTTTCAGATCGTCCATCTGCCCTTTGCGCACCTTGACCACCGGCACGTCGCTGGGTACCTGGATCTGCTTGCTACCGTTGCCGTAGTCCACCGTCAGGGTCAGGGTGCCATCCTGGGCCTGGGAGCTGTCGACCGTGCCGTTGGTCATGGTCGAGCCGCTGGCGGCGCCGCCGAGCTTCTCGCCGGCGCCCATCGCCTGGCCGCTGGTGCTGGAGACGGTGCCATTGGTCATGGTCGAGCCGCTGCTGGCGCCGCCCAGTTTTTCACTGCCCGCCTTGGCGTCGGCCGAGCTCTCCGACATGGCCCCGCGCGGAGTATCCCAGGGGTAGTCGCCCTCGCCGGTGCCGCGCATCGAGTCGGGAAAGACCACCACCTCCAGCGCCTGTGACGGCTTGCCGTCGGCGCCGGGCACGTTGGCGGTGCCGATGAAGGTGCCCTCTTCGATCTGATCGAGGCTGCTGCGGTCGACTGCGGCGAGGCGTGTGGCGTCGTCGAAGGTGACCTTATGGACCTTGCCGTCCGGATGCGACTCGACGCTGAAGGCGTGATCGCCGACCTCGGTGATGGTACCGCGCAGATGCTGGGGCGCATCACCGTTCTGGGCCGCCAGGGCGGTGGCGGCGACACAGCCGAGCGCCAGCCCGGCGAGGGTGCGACGCAGGGCAGTGAGGGTGGAGCGGGGGATAGCCATGAACGAATCCTTCCGTATCGAGGTTGAGTGTGCTCGCGCCATGGCCAGTATCGATGCGTCACGGCGTGGATCTGAGTGCAGCTCATGGCGCGGGATTGTCAAGTCGGCGACCGCTGGCCCGCGCCGCGTCGACGACGCGACTCGCCATGTTCAGATACCGGCGTACCAGGTATAGCCGCGATCCTCCCAGTAGCCGCCCTTGCCGCCGCCGAGGTCGTCGAAGTCGGTGACCAGCGTGATGCCCGAGAGATATTTGGCCATCTTGTAACCCAGCTGGCGCTCGGCGCGCAGACGCAGCGGCGCGCCGTTGGCGGTGGGCAGCGGGGCGCCGTTGAGCGAGTGGGCAAGAATCGTCTGCGGGTGGCGCGCCTCCACCAGGTCGAGGCTCTCGTAGTAGAAGTCCTTGCCATTCAGCTGATCCATGCAGTGGAACACCACATAGCGCGCCTGTGGTTTGACCCCGGCGCGCGCCAGCAGGTCGCCGAGCACCGGCCCCGACCACTGGCCGATCGCACTCCAGCCCTCGACGCAGTCGTGGCGCGTGATCTGGGTGCGCGCCGGAAGCGCGCGGATCTCGTCGAGCGACAGTGACAGCGGTGTCTCCACCAGGCCATCCAGGGTCAGCCGCCAGTCGGCGAAGCCGTTGGCCGCCAGCTCCCGGTAGCGCGCTGCCTGCGGGTCGGTGGAGCCGTTGGGGCGGAACACCGGGTCGATCATGGCTGCCGGGTACTCCGGCGCCAGTCCGCGCTCGCCGGCGAGGAAGCGCTGCACGCGCAGGTTGAGGCGCTGGGCCAGATTCAGGGTGTCGGCGACCTGCTCGCTCTGCGACAGACGATCGCAGCCGGTGAGACCGAGCGCGGCGGCACCCAGCGCCGAGCGCTGGAGGAAGCGCCGCCGCGAGGCGTCGCGGCGGCCGAAATCACGACGCGTCATGCTGGTCTCTCCCGCTGTGGCTGGATGGCTTGGTGGACGTGGTGGACGTGGTGGACGTCGCAGCGGGCTCCTCGGTGACCCGCGGCCCGCCGGTGAGCATCCCTTTGAGCTGACGCCACGGGCCGCTCAGCAGCACCATGGCGATATGCACCAGGAAGAACAGCACCAGCGCGGCGGCGACGATGAAGTGGATCGAGCGCGCGCTCTGGCGCCCGCCGAACAGCTCCAATAGCCAGGGCGCGGCGGCGTTGAAGGTGGGGGACATGCACAGGCCGGTGACGATCATCAGCGGCAACGCCAGCAGCAGTACGCCCAGGTAGCTGAGCTTCTGCAGGCCGTTGTAGCCGCCGTGGGGGCCGTGGAAGCGCAGGCGCAGGTGGTCCAGCAGGTCGCGGCCCAGCCCGCGCCACTGGGCACCGGAGAGCCATAGATCGCGGCGCAGATGGCCGCTGAGCAGGGCGTAGAGGACGAACAGCGCCCCCGCCCCTGCGAACAGCCAGGCGAAGAAGAAGTGCCACAGCCGGCCCATGCTGAGGTACTGATAGCTGGGCAGGGTGCTCCAGGCGGGGAAGCCGCGCACCTGCTCCTGGCCGTTGGCCGCGGAGTAGCCGAGTACCCCGGTGGTATCGAAGATCCACGGGCCGAGGGCGGTCTGGCCACGAATGTCGCCGTCCGGGGCGCGGATGGCGTAGAGCTCCAGCCAGGGGGCGTCGAAATCGGAAGCGCTGCCCCAGTAGAGCGCGGGATGGGCGTTGAAGATCTGCAGGCCGCTCATCAACATCACCACCAGGCACCCTAGATTGACCCAGTGCCAGAGCCTGACCGGCAGCGGATGGCGCCGGCGGCCGCGGGTTGCCGAAGCCGGGGGCGAGAGCGTATCGGGCATGCGCGATCTCCTTCGAAGGCTCGCCCTGAGGCCAGCCGGGGCGGTTCTCTCCAGCATGGCACAGGATCGGCGTTCTGCCCGTGGCGGTTGAGTGCGCGAGCGCGGCGTTTGGCGTGGTCAGGCTTTGTGTGAAAAGTCGGCGAGTGAAGGCGAGACAAGGCAAAAATCGGCGAAAAGGCGGAGTTTACGTGGGTGTAAATGAGCATTTTGAGCCGATTTTTAACGCCGTATTGCCGAACGCAGGCAGTTTTCCTACAAAGCCTAGGGGGACTCGAGCACCGGTGAGCACTGCTCCAGCGTCTTGGCCAAGGCCGGCGGGCGGTTATCGCCATCGGCGCCGGGATCATGGGCGCGTTTCATGCGGCGCACCTCGGCGGCGCTGAAGCGCGCCTGCAGAGCGGTGGTCACGCACTCGCAGTAGCGCGCCACTTTGGGGCCTTCGATGCCGGTGGCGGTGAGGTTGGCACGACACTGTGCCTGGGCGCTGGCGACCTCTTGATTCGACCACGGGGGCGGTGCGGGGGGATCGTTGGCGCGGGCGCCGCCGGCCAGCAGCAGCAGACCGACACCGAGCGCAGCGAGACAGGTAGAACGCGGCATGGCGGGTCTCCTGGCGAAGGCGGGGCGGGCAGCGCGAGATGAGCACGCGGCGCTCTGTCACTGTAGCGTTACGTGAAAGCCCTGCCCATTGGCCTTTTGCCTGCCCGGCAGCAGCCCGACCAGCAAAATGCCCGCTTCGGCGAGGCCGAAGCGGGCATTTTTCAATACGATGGTCGGAGTGACAGGATTCGAACCTACGACCTCTGCCTCCCGAAGGCAGCGCTCTACCAAGCTGAGCTACACTCCGACTTTTGCGCCGAGCCAAACTCGACGGAGCTGAATTATACGCATCCCTGAGGCGCGCGCAACCCCTTCTTTTGCAACTCTCTCTGGCACGATCACGGCGTTCACCACTGTCTTTCCAGACGCCCGCCGAGGGAGCGACGAGCGGGTGCTAACGACCGCCGCAGCGGCGGGTCACGCTCCCTCGACTTGGGCGCGTCACACCTGGCGTTCGACGGCGATGCGGGTCAACGTCTCCATGCTCTCGCGGTAGGGGCTGGGCGCGAGCAGCGCGAGCTGGTCGCGAGCCTTGGCGGCCATCTCTTCGGCACGACGCTGGGTGTATTCGAGCGCGCCGGTCTCGCGCACGATCGTCAGCACCTCGTCGAGCCGCTCGAGGCCGCCATCGGTGATCGCCTGACGAATCAGTGCCGCCTGTGCCGGGGTGCCCTGGCGCATGGCGTGGATCAGCGGCAGCGTCGGCTTGCCCTCGGCGAGATCGTCGCCGACGTTCTTGCCCATGGTCTCGGCATCGCCCTGGTAGTCGAGCAGATCGTCGATCAGCTGGAAGGCCAGCCCGAGATAGCGGCCGTAGAGCTTGAGCGCGCGCTCGGCGTCGGGGGCCGCCTCGGCCAGGATCGCACCGCTGTGGGAGGCGGCCTCGAACAGCATCGCGGTCTTGCCCTGAATGGTGTCGAAGTAGTCCGACTCCTCGATATCGGCATTGCCGATATTGGTGAGCTGCTGGACTTCGCCCTCGGCGATCACGCAGGTCGCCCCGGAGAGCACCTGCATGATGCGCATCGAGCCGACTTCCACCATCATCTGGAACGAGCGCGAATAGAGGAAGTCACCGACCAGCACCGAAGGCGCGTTGCCCCAGGTCTCGTTGGCGGTGGCCTTGCCGCGCCGCCGGCTCGACTCATCGACCACGTCGTCGTGCAGCAGGGTCGAGGTGTGCATGAACTCGATCAGCGTGGCCAGGGTGATGTGGCGGTCGCCGCGGTAGTCGAGGGCGCGTGCCGCGAGCAGCACCAGCAGCGGGCGCAGGCGCTTGCCTCCGCTCTCGATGATGTACTGGCCGATGGTCTCGACCAGCGGGATGCGCGATGCCAGCTGGCTGAGGATCGTGCGGTTGACGGCGGCGAAGTCCTCAGCCACCGCCGCATGAATGGATGCAGCGTTGGATTGCATGATCGGCTTGTCACAGGGGGATTCGGGTGGGCCGCTCGAAGCCCCGGGGCCGAGAGGCGACGTGAGCGGCTATGCTAGGTGGCGCCCCGAAGTGCGTCAAGCCGCGCCCGGGCGGGTGCTTGCTCCGGGCACGGGCAATCGCTATAATCCGCGGCCCGACTCGTCACGCTCCCTGTTAGATGGTTGCCGGAAGGGGCACCACTCGACGCAGGTCTCGAAGAGCACACGGCTGTGGTTGATGCGCGGATGGTTCATGCGCGCGTCCGCGATGAGCCGCTGGTGAAGACCCCGATAGTGAAGACCCAGCCAGTGAAGACATGGCGACACGGCTGTCTTCGACGAGTCGACGCACTTGGCCCAACGGTTGGGGCCAGACCGAAGTTTGTAGCCCGACTGCGCTGATAGCCCGATGCGGGCCCGGAGAGATTCCATGTACGCTGTAATCAAGAGTGGCGGTAAGCAATACCGCGTCCAGGAAGGCCAGACGCTGAAGCTCGAGAAGCTCGAGATCGCAACTGGCGAGACCCTGGAATTCGACCAGGTTCTGCTGGTTGCCGACGGCGACGACGTCAAGGTCGGCGCGCCGCTGGTCGAGGGTGCCAAGGTGGCCGCGGAGATCGTCTCCCACGGCCGCGGCGAGAAGGTTCACATCATCAAGTTCCGTCGCCGCAAGCACCACATGAAGCGTCAGGGCCACCGTCAGTGGTTCACTGAAGTCAAGATCACCGGAATCTCCGCCTAAGCGGAACGTTCCCCCAGAGAGAGGTATTCACCATGGCACATAAAAAGGCCGCTGGTAGTACGCGTAACGGTCGCGATTCAGAATCGAAACGCCTGGGCGTCAAGCTGTTCGGCGGGCAGAAAGTCGCCCCCGGTAACATCATCGTGCGCCAGCGCGGCACCAAGTTCCACGCCGGTACCGGTGTGGGCATCGGTAAGGACCACACCCTGTTCGCGCTCACCGATGGTGTGATCAAGTTCGAACAGAAAGGCCCGAAGAACCGCAAGTTCGTGAGCGTAGTCTCCGCCTGAGACCTCACGAACGCTGCTGAAAAAGCCCCGCTCAGGCGGGGCTTTTTTGTATCCCCGCCGGCAATGGCGGCACCTGTCGGGTCGTTCAGGACGTCGAGGCGTCTCGGTATTGGCAGCGACAAGAGTGTTCGCAGTGGCAAGCGCGTTCGGGACATAAGAGGCGGCAGGTCGTCGCCGGGAGAGAATCATGCAATTCGTCGACGAGACATCGATCACCGTCGAAGCTGGCAAGGGGGGCAACGGCTGCCTCAGCTTCCGGCGTGAGAAGTTCGTGCCCAAGGGTGGCCCCGACGGCGGCGATGGCGGTCACGGTGGCAGCGTCTACCTGATCGGCGACGAGTCGCTCAACACCCTGATCGACTTCAAGTTCCAGCGCTTCTACAAGGCGCAGAACGGCCAGCCCGGTCAGGGCCGCCAGATGAGCGGCAAGGCGGGCGAGGATCTGCACGTCAAGGTGCCGGTGGGGACCACGGTGATCGACGAAGACACCCTCGAGGTGATCGCCGACGTGACCGCCGAGGGGCAGGTGGTACTGGTCGCCCAGGGCGGCCGGCGCGGGCTCGGCAATATCCACTTCAAGTCCTCCACCAACCGCGCTCCGCGGCGCACCACGCCGGGCACCGAGGGTGAGCGGCGCAAGCTGCGCCTGGAAATGAAAGTGATGGCCGACGTCGGCCTGCTGGGCATGCCCAATGCCGGCAAGTCGACCCTGATCCGCTCGGTCTCGGCGGCCAAGCCCAAGGTCGCCGACTACCCCTTCACCACCCTGGTGCCCAACCTGGGGGTGGTCAAGCTGGGGACCCACGAGCATTTCGTGATGGCCGACGTGCCGGGTCTGATCGAGGGTGCCTCGGACGGTGCCGGGCTGGGCCTGCGCTTCCTCAAGCACCTCACCCGCACGCGGCTGCTGCTGCACGTGGTGGATGCGGCGCCGTTCGACGAGTCCGATCCGGTGGCGGCGGTGACGGCGATCGCCGAGGAGCTCGAACGTTTCTCACCGGCCTTGTCGGAACTGCCGCGCTGGCTGGTGATCAACAAGCTCGATCTGCTGCCCGAGGCCGAGCGTGAGGCGCGCGTCGAGGACATTCTCGCGCGGCTGGCGTGGCAGGGGCCGGTCTATCGCATTGCGGCGATCGCCGGAGAAGGCACCGACGCGCTGGTGCAGGCGGCTCACCGCTGGCTCACCGAACAGCGCCAGCTGGAGCACGAGGACGAAGCGGTCGCCGAGCGCGAACGCGAGATGCGCGCGCGTATGGAAGCGGAGTCGGTGGCGCGGGTCGAGGCGCACCAGGCGCGGCTGCGGGTCAAGCGCGGCGAAGTCGCGGCCGAGGACGACGACTTCGACGATGACGACTACGACGTCGAGGTCGAATACACCCGCTGAGCGGGCATGCGGCGCGTTGCCAACGAGAGTCGGAGGGCGAAGTGATGACGGCGGAGCGGGAACTGGGGCGAGCATCGTTGGCGACGGCGCGGCGGGTCGTGGTCAAGATCGGCAGCGCCCTGCTGACCAACGACGGGCGCGGTCTCGACGATGCCGCCATCGGTGGCTGGGTCGACCAGATGGCCGCGCTGCACCAGCGTGGGGTCGAGGTGGTGCTGGTCTCCTCGGGCTCGATCGCCGAGGGTATGGTGCGGCTGGGCTGGCATACCCGGCCGAGCGCGGTGCATGAGCTGCAGGCCGCCGCCGCGGTGGGGCAGAGCGGGCTGTCGCAGTGCTACGAGAACCACTTCGCCCGCCATGGCCTGCGCAGCGCCCAGGTGCTGTTGACCCACGACGACCTCTCCAACCGCAAGCGCTATCTCAATGCGCGCTCGGCGCTGCGCACCCTGGTGGCGCTCGACGTGGTACCGGTGATCAACGAGAACGACACCGTGGTCACCGACGAGATCCGCTTCGGTGACAACGACACCCTGGGGGCGCTGGTCGCCAATCTGCTCGAGGCCGATGCGCTCTTGATCCTGACCGACCAGGAAGGGCTCTACGATGCCGACCCGCGTCACGATCCGTCAGCCCGATTGATCGCCGAGGCCGAGGCCGACGACGCCGCGCTCGATGCGGTGGCTGGCGGTGGCGGCGTGCTGGGGCGCGGCGGCATGGCGACCAAGCTGCGTGCGGCGCGCCTGGCAGCGCGCTCCGGTGCGGTGACCGCCATCGCCAGCGGGCGTCAGCCGCAGGTGCTGACCCGGCTGCTCGAGGGCGAAGCGCTGGGCACGCTGCTCAAGCCGCTGCATGCGCCGCTGGCGGCGCGCAAGCGCTGGCTCGCCGGGCAGCTTCAGGTGCGCGGCACGCTGACCCTCGATGCCGGGGCGGTCAAGGTGCTGCGCAGCCACGGCTCGAGCCTGCTGCCGGTGGGGGTGAAGCGGGTCGAGGGTCAGTTCCGGCGCGGTGACATGGTGGTCTGCGTCGACGAGCAGGGCGCGCGGGTGGCCAAGGGGCTGGTCAACTACGCAAGCGACGACGCCCAGCGTCTGGTGGGCCAGCCGAGCCAGCGCATCGGCGAGATTCTGGGCTATGTCGAGGCTCCGGAGCTGATTCATCGCGACAATCTCGTGGTGCTGTGAGGCTGGTGTCGCGCAAAGTCGTTGTGATAGAATCCCGCATCCTCTCAGACATGGCCCGTGAAAGACTGTCGGAAACGACGGTCGGCTTCGCTTCTCACGAAGCGCAGCAGCAAGATTCGGCCGACTCATTCAGGATTGCCTGAAGCGGTTTCGAGGCTGTCCTGGGTGATCTACTTACAGAATTGACTGTCAACATCTCCAAGGAGTCGACGGTGGCGAATACCAAGCAAGCGCGCAAGCGCGCACGTCAGGCGGAAGACCGCCGCAAGCACAACGCCAGTCAGCGTTCCATGGTCCGCACTTACATCAAGCGCGTGATCAAGGCGATCCAGGCCGGCGACCAGGCCCAGGCCAACAGCGAGTTCAAGGCCGCACAGCCGGTCATCGACCGCATCGCCGACAAGGACGCCTTCTCCAAGAAGAAGGCTGCGCGCATCAAGAGCCGCTTGAACAAGCGAATTAAGGCGCTGGCTGCCTGAGCCGGACGCGCTTGATGAAAAAAACCGGCTTCGGCCGGTTTTTTTGTGACCGGCCATCCCTGGCGGTCACCCTCCGGGCCGTCGCGGAGCGACGTCGCAACCGGCTCCCGGCAGGTTGCAGTGACCGGCCATCCCTGGCGGTCACCCTGCGGGCCGTCGCGGTGGCTGGATAGGGTGCATATCACGGGCGCGAGCGCATGACGAGGCGGCATGAGTAAACAGACGCGCAAGCGTGAATCCGAGGCGCTGGCGGAAGCGGCGACCACCGGCACGGCGACGCCGGTCACCCGCGGTGGTCTGCTGCGCTCGGGGATGGTGGTGAGCGTGATGACGCTGCTCTCCCGGGTGCTGGGGCTGGTGCGCGACGTGGTGATCGCCACGCTGCTGGGGGCCGGTAGCGGGGCGGATGCGTTCTTCGTCGCCTTCAAGATCCCCAACTTCATGCGCCGGCTGTTCGCCGAAGGCGCTTTTAATCAGGCCTTCGTGCCGGTGCTCTCGGAGTACGCCACCCAGCGTACCCGGGCCGAGGTGCGCGAGCTGCTGGATGCGGTCTCCGGCAGTCTGAGCGTGGTGCTGGCGCTGATCACCGCCCTGGCGATCGCCGCCGCGCCCTGGCTGGTGTGGCTGTTCGCGCCGGGCTTCAAGGCCGACCCGGGCAAACTCGCGCTCACCGCTGAGATGCTGCGGCTGACCTTTCCCTATCTGCTGCTGATCTCGCTGACCGCCTTCGCTGGCAGCGTGCTCAACACCTGGGAGCGCTTCGCGATCCCCGCCTTCACTCCGGTGCTGCTCAACCTGTGCCTGATCGGCGCCGCGCTCTGGCTGACGCCCTGGATGCGCGACCCGGCGCTGGGGCTGGCCTGGGGGGTGCTGATCGCCGGCGCCGCGCAGCTGCTGTTCCAGCTGCCGTTCCTGTTCCGGCTGGGGCTGATGCCGCGGCCGCGGCTGGGCTTTCGCCATCCTGGGGTCCGGCGCATTCTCAGGCTGATGACACCGGCGCTGTTCGGGGTCTCGGTGTCGCAGATCAACCTGCTGCTGGATACCGTGCTGGCTTCCTTCCTGGTCTCCGGCAGCGTCTCCTGGCTCTACTACTCCGACCGCCTGGTGGAGCTGCCGCTGGGGGTATTCGGTATCGCCATCGCTACGGTGATCCTGCCGGCGCTCTCCAAACGCCACGCCGAGCAGTCGCGCGAGCACTTCGCGCGCATGCTCGACTGGGCGCTGCGCATGGTGCTGCTGATCGGGCTGCCGGCGGCGCTAGCGCTGGTGCTGCTGGCCGAACCGTTGCTGGTGAGTTTGTTCCACTACGGGGCGATGACCGACCACGACGTGGTGATGGCGGCGCGCAGCCTGCGCGCCTACGCCCTGGGGCTGCTCGCGTTCATGCTGATCAAGGTGCTCGCGCCGGGCTACTTTGCCCGCCAGGACACCAAGACCCCGGTCAAGATCGGGATCGTGGCGATGGTCGCCAACATGGTAATGAACCTGGCCCTGATCGTGCCGCTGGCGCATGCCGGGCTGGCGCTGGCCACGGCGCTTTCAGCGTTTCTCAACGCTGGGCTGCTGGGGCGTGGGCTGCACCGCCAGGGCGTGCTGCGCTTCCAGCCGGGCTGGGGGCGCTACGCGTTCCAAGTGATCGGCGGCTGCACGCTGATGGCGCTCGGGCTATGGTGGCTGACGCCCGATTGGCACCAGTGGACCGCTTGGCACGCGCCGCGTCGCGTCGGGTGCCTGCTGGCGCTGGTGGGCGGCGGTGCGACGCTCTACTTCGTGTGGCTGGCGCTGACCGGCGTGCGCCTGAGACACTTCCGGCTGCGCGGCTGATGGGCTGGCGCGGGGCGGTTATAATGAAGCGCTTGGCGTCGTCGGCTGGCGCGCTGTCGCATACCGCCGCCGCGCGTCCCGCGTTGACACGGGAATGGACTCTATGGAACTGATTCGAGGCTTGCACAATCTGCCCGCCGGGGGCGCCACCCGCAGCGGGGCGCCGCGCGAGTGTGTCGCCACCATCGGCAACTTCGATGGCGTGCACCGCGGCCATCAGGCGATTCTCGAGCAGTTGAAATCGCTGTCGCGCAGTGCCGGGCTGCCGGTCACGGTGGTGATCTTCGAGCCTCAGCCGCGGGAGTACTTCGCCGGTGATCAGGCCCCGCCGCGGCTGACCCGGCTGCGCGACAAGGTCGAGCTGCTGGCCGCCCACGGCGCCGATCGCATCCTCTGCCTGCCGTTCAACGACGCCCTGCGCAGCCTCACCGCGCGTCAGTTCATCGAGCGCGTGCTGATCGATGGGCTGCGCGTACGCCATCTGGTGGTGGGGGACGACTTCCGCTTCGGCTGCGACCGGGCCGGTGATTTCGCCCTGCTCGAAGCGGTCGGGCGCGAGCGCGGCTTTGCCGTCGAGCATACCCGCACCTTTACTCTCGACGACGAGCGCGTCTCTAGCACCCGCGTGCGCACCCTGCTGGCCAGCGGCAACTTCTGCCAGGCGGCGCGCATGCTGGGACGCCCCTTTGCCTTCCAGGGGCGGGTGGTGCGTGACCGCCAGCTCGGCCGCACCATCGGCGTGCCCACCGCCAACATTCCGCTGACCCGGCGCCCGCTGGCGCTGCGCGGGGTATTCGCCTGCGCCACCCGGTTGCCGGACGGCAGCTGGGCGCCGAGCGTGGCCAATATCGGCTGGCGGCCGACCGTCGGCGCGCATCAGCCGATGCTCGAGGTCCACGTGCTCGACCGTCAGCTCGAACTCTACGGCGAATCGCTCAGCGTGGTGCCCTGCGCGCGGCTGCGCGGCGAGACCAAGTTCGCCGACTTCGACACCCTGGTGACACAGATTCATCACGACCTGGATCAGGCGCGGCGCTATTTTCAGGCGCCCGAAGCCGCGCCGGCTGTCGGTCAGGCGCCCGAAGCCGCGCCGGAGGCGCTTCGGACGGCGACGGCGGATGACCCGGGCGATAGGGCAAGCGTCAGTGGCGGTCTGGCCAGTCTGGCACCGCCGTCAGCACGCTTCCCGCTGGCCTCGGCGCCGCTGCCCCACGAAGCGGCGGCGGCCGATTCGCCTCCGGGCCCGGACCGCGATCCGCGCACGGATGAGTGAGCGGCCCGTCATCCCGGCGGTACGGCGACGATCTTGAGCGGTATAGACACAGCCCTGAGCGGTATGAAAACAGCCCTGAGCGGTATAGACACAGCCTTGAGCGGTATGAAAACAGCCCGAGCGACACGCACACAGCCCTGAGCGAACCGAAAACACCATGAGCGACTACAAGCACACGCTGAATCTGCCCTCGACCGATTTCCCCATGCGCGGCAATCTGCCGGCCCGCGAGCCGGCGCGTATCGCGCAGTGGAACGATCTGCGCCTCTACGCCAAGCTGCGTGAGACGCGCCGTGGACGCGAGCGCTTCGTGCTCCACGATGGCCCTCCCTACGCCAACGGCAGCATTCATATCGGTCATGCGGTCAACAAGCTGCTCAAGGATTTCATCGTCAGGTCGAAGAACCTGGCCGGTTTCGATGCCCCCTACGTGCCCGGCTGGGACTGCCACGGCCTGCCCATCGAGCACAAGGTCGAGACCACCCACGGCAAGCATCTGCCCGCTGACCAGGCCCGCGCGCTGTGCCGCGAGTATGCCGCGGCCCAGGTCGAGGTGCAGAAAGAGGGCTTCGTGCGCCTGGGCGTCCAGGGCGACTGGGACCACCCCTACCTGACCATGAACTTCGCCAACGAGGCCGGCGAGATCCGGGCCCTGGCCGAGATGGTCAAGGGTGGCTATGTGTTCAAGGGGCTCAAGCCGGTCAACTGGTGCTTCGATTGCGGCTCGGCGCTGGCCGAGGCGGAGGTCGAGTATCAGGACAAGCAGTCCGATGCGATCGACGTCGCCTTCCCCTGCGCCCAGCCCGAGGCGCTGGCCGCGGCCTTCGGCCTCGACGCGCTGCCCAAGCCGGCCAGCGCGGTGATCTGGACCACCACCCCCTGGACCATCCCGGCCAACCAGGCGCTGAACGTGCACCCGGAGTTCACCTACGCCCTGGTCGATACCGGTGAGCGCCTGCTGCTGCTGGCCGAGGAGCTGGTGGAGAGCTGCCTGGCGCGCTATGGGCTCGCGGGCGAGACCCTCGCCACCGCGTCCGGGGCGAGCCTGGAACACATCGCCTTCGAGCATCCGCTGGCCGCGGTCGACGCAGGCTACGCGCGGCGCTCGCCGCTCTATCTGGCCGACTACGTCGAGCTGGGCGCGGGCACTGGCATCGTGCACTCGGCGCCGGCCTACGGCGAGGATGACTTCGTCACCTGCCGCGCCTACGGCATGGACTTCGACGAGATCCTCAATCCGGTGCAGAGCAACGGCGTCTATGTCGACGATCTCGCGCTGTTCGGCGGCCAGATGATCTGGAAGGCCAACCCGCAGATCGTCACCGCCCTCGATGAGGCGGGCGCGCTTCTCGGCCACGAGAAGATCACCCATAGCTATATGCACTGCTGGCGCCACAAGACGCCGGTGATCTACCGCGCCACGGCGCAGTGGTTCGTCGGCATGGATCGCCAGGGACCGGACGGCCGCACGCTGCGCGAAACGGCGCTGGCGGGCGTCGAGGCGACCGACTTCATTCCCGCCTGGGGCAAGGCGCGGCTGCACAGCATGATCGCCAATCGCCCCGATTGGTGCATCTCGCGCCAGCGCAACTGGGGCGTGCCGATCCCGTTCTTCCTGCACAAGGCCAGCGGTGAGCTGCACCCGCGCACCGTCGAGTTGATGGAGGCGGTGGCAAGCCGCGTCGAGGTCGAGGGGATCGATGCCTGGTTCAAGCTCGACCCCAGTGAGCTGCTGGGTGACGAGGCCGCCGACTACGACAAGGTCACCGATACGCTCGACGTGTGGTTCGACTCCGGTACCACCCACTGGCACGTGCTGCGCGGCTCGCACCCGCTCGGCCACGACTCACTTGGTTACGACTCACTTGGTCACGACACCGGGCCGCGGGCGGATCTCTATCTCGAAGGCTCGGATCAGCACCGCGGCTGGTTCCACTCGTCGCTGCTCACCGGCAGCGCCATCGACGGCCACGCCCCCTACAAGGCGCTGCTGACCCACGGCTTCACCGTCGACGAGAAGGGCCGCAAGATGTCCAAGTCGCTGGGCAACGTGGTCGCGCCGCAGCAGGTGATGGACAAGCTGGGCGCCGACATCCTGCGCCTGTGGGTCGCCTCCACCGACTACTCCGGCGAGATGGCGGTCTCCGATGAGATCCTCAAGCGCACCGCCGACGTCTACCGGCGTATCCGCAATACCTCACGCTTCCTGCTCGCCAACTTGAACGGCTTCGATCCGGCGGAACACGCGGTCGCAAGCGATGCCATGCTGGCGCTCGACCGCTGGGCGGTGGACCGCGCCGCGGTGCTGCAGGCGCGCATCGAGCGTGCCTATGCCGAGTACCGTTTCCGCGACGTCTACCAGCAGGTGCACGACTTCTGTGCGCGTGACATGGGCGGCTTCTATCTCGACATCATCAAGGATCGCCAGTACACCACCCAGCCCGACTCGCTGGCGCGCCGAAGCTGCCAGACCGCGCTCTACCATATCGTCGAGGCGCTGGCGCGCTGGATCGCGCCGATCCTCGCCTTCACCGCCGAGGAGATCTACGAGAACATCCCCGGCGCCCGCGGCGAGAGCGTGCATCTGGAGACCTACTACAGCGGCCTGTTCACGCTGCCGGCGGATGCCGCCAAGCTCCCCCCCGAGCAGGCGGGGATGGACCGCGACTTCTGGGAGCGGGTGATCCAGGTCAAGCAGGCGGTCAACAAGCAGCTCGAAGCGGCGCGCAACGAGGGCGTGATCAAGGGCGCTCTGGACAGCGAGGTGACGCTCTACGTCGACGAGGCGCTGCATGCGCTGCTGTCGCGCTTCGAGGACGAGCTGCGTTTTGTGCTGATCACCTCCGAGGCGACCCTTGCGCCGCTGGCCGAAGGTGGCGATGCCCAGCCGACCGAGCTCGACGGGCTCAAGCTGGCGGTGCGTCTGAGCCCTTACGACAAGGACGAGCGCAGCTGGGAGCGGCGTGCCGACGTGGGCGCCGATCCTGAGCACCCGACGCTCTCGGCCCGCTCCATCGCCAACCTGCCGGGTGGCCCGGGTGAGGTACGCCGTTTTGCCTGACGTCAACGCTACCTCCCGTTCCGGTCACCGCGCCGACGCCGCGCGCATGCGGCGTCCGCTGCGCTGGCTGTGGCTGTCGCTGCTGGTCATCGTGCTCGATCTGGGCATCAAGGCGCTGGCCACGGCGCACCTCGACTACGGCCGGCCGCTCGAGGTGCTGCCGGTGTTCAATCTGACGCTTTTGCACAATACCGGCGCCGCCTTCAGCTTTCTCGCCGAGCACGCCGGCTGGCAGCGCTGGCTGTTCGCGCTGATCGCGACCGGTGCCAGCGTCGGGCTGACGCTGTGGCTTACCCGGCTCAAGCGTGACGAGACGCTCACCGCGATCTCGCTGGCGCTGGTGATCGGCGGTGCCATCGGCAACCTCTACGACCGCCTGGTCCACGGCTACGTGGTCGACTATCTGTCGTTCCACTGGGGCGGCTACTATTTTCCGGCTTTCAATCTGGCCGACAGCGCCATCACCCTCGGCGCCATCGGCCTGATCCTGCAGTCGCTGTTCGAGTCCCGGCGCGGGGCCAAGGCGGGCGCGGCGGGGACCGACGAGGAGAACACCCGATGACACGCGATGATCAGCCAGCCGACGGCCGTTACCGGGTCGGCGAGGGCATGGAAGTGACCCTGCACTTCACGGTGAAACTCGAGGATGGCCAGGTGGTCGACTCCACCCGCGACAAGCAGCCGGCGACCTTCCAGGTCGGTGACGGCAACCTGCCGCCGGGCTTCGAGGCGCCGATGAGCGGGCTGGCGGCGGGCGAGAGCGGGAGCTATACGGTGTCGCCGGAGCACGCCTTCGGCCAGCACAACCCGCAGAACGTCCAGCGTCTGGCCCGCGACAGCTTCGAGGAGGCGGTCGAGCCGGGCATGGTGATGTCCTTTGCCGATCCCGCCGGCGGCGAGCTGCCGGGCGTGATCGCCAGCGTCGACGAGCGCCATGTCGAGGTGGACTTCAATCATCCGCTGGCGGGGCGTACCCTGACCTTCGACGTCGAGATTCTCGACGTGCGTCCGGCCACCACCCATTGAGGCAGCCCGGCCCGCCCGCCCGCGGGCGGCCGGCGTCAGCCCCGAGTCAGCGCTCCGGCGCGAGGTTTCCATGACACAGGATCAGCCCACTACCCAGCCATCGGCGCGCCCCCCGCTGCAGATCAAGCTGGCCAATCCCCGCGGGTTCTGCGCCGGGGTCGACCGCGCCATCGACATCGTCAATCGCGCGCTCGACGTGTTCGGACCGCCGATCTACGTGCGCCATGAGGTGGTTCACAACCGTTTCGTGGTCGACAGCCTGCGCGAGCGCGGGGCGGTGTTCGTCGAGGAGCTGCATGAGGTGCCCGACGACGTGATCGTGATCTTCTCCGCCCACGGGGTATCACAGGCGGTGCAGCAGGAAGCCGAGCAGCGCGGGCTCAAGGTGTTCGATGCCACCTGCCCGCTGGTGACCAAGGTGCACATGGAAGTGCTGCGCTACGCCAAGCGCGGTCAGGAGTGCATTCTGATCGGCCACGCCGGTCACCCCGAGGTCGAGGGCACCATGGGGCGCTATGACACCCGCTACGGCGGCGCCATCTATCTGGTCGAGGACGAGCAGGACGTGCGCGAGCTGCCGGTGCGCGACCCCTCGCAACTGGCCTTCGTCACCCAGACCACGCTGTCGATGGACGATACCGCCAAGGTGATCGATGCCCTGCGCGAGCGCTTCCCCGAGATCCAGGGGCCGCGCAAGGATGACATCTGCTACGCCACCCAGAACCGCCAGGACGCGGTGCGCGAACTGGCCCAGGGCAGCGAACTGGTGCTGGTGGTGGGCAGCGTCAACAGCTCCAACTCCAATCGCCTGCGCGAGCTGGCCGAGCGCATGGGTACCCCGGCGCATTTGATCGACGACGCCAGCCAGATCGATGCCGCCTGGCTCGAGGGCGTGGCCAGTATCGGCATCACCGCCGGCGCCAGCGCCCCCGAGGTGCTGGTGAAAGGCGTGATCGAACGCCTTACCGAGCTGGGTGCCGCGCCGCCCGAGGAACTCGATGGGCGCGCCGAGACCATTACCTTCTCGATGCCGCGCGAGCTGCGTGAGCAGGTCATCGTCAGCGAAGCGTGATCGCACCCTAAACTCCCTCTCTTTTTGGCCGATACAGGGTAAACAAATGTAACCGCCGGCACTGCCGGCGGCCTTTACCCTCTCGGCCGTCGCTTGTCCGACGGCTCTCCGCGGAGCCGGGTGTGCCCCAGTGTCCTCACGGCTTGCGCCAACAGCGCGGCCTCTCGCTCATCGAAGTCCTCGTTGCCATGCTGGTCTTCAGCATTGGTCTGCTGGGGACCGCGCAGCTGTTGGCACAGCAGCAGCGGTTGGGGCAGGAGGCCAGCCACCGCGCCATGGCGACGATCATGGCGGAGGACCTGCTCGAACGCGCCAAGCTCGCCCCCGATCGCAGCCAGCGTTTTGCCGGCAACTATGAGCCGAGCCAATCCAGCAATAGCTCTCAGCAGAACGCGCAGCCCGCCGGCCTCAAGTCCTGGATGGCGGCCTGGGCGCCGCGCGCCGCGCTGCCCGACCCGCGAGTATGTGTCAGTGCGCCGGCGACGGGTGCCGCCGGCAACCTCGCCGTCACCCTGGTGTGGTACTCGCGCATCGCACTGACCGCGCCGTCACAGCTGCCGGCGTGCGTCAGCGCCCGGGGGAGCGCCAACCATCAGCGCTGGGTGACACTCGTGGCCTGGGTGGGTGGCTGATGGCGTGGCCTGGCGAAAGACGTGGCGGCGCGAGGCGTCAGGCCGGGGCGACGCTGATCGAGCTGATGATTGCGATGGCGATCGGCCTGGTGATGATCCTGGCGCTGACGCGGGTCTATCTCGCCAGCGCCGAAAGTGCCGCTGATGCCACCGCGCAGGCCAGCCTGATGGACAAGGCGCGTCTGCTCCAGGAGCGCTTCAACACCGAGTTCCGCCGTGCCGACTTCTGGGGGCGCGTGCCTGCCGACGCCGAGCGCCGGGGCACGCTCACCCTGACCAGTGACTGCGGCGGCGACTTCGCCTTCGGACGCGGCGCCCAGGCGGCCTCCGACCGGCCGCTGGGGGTGTGGGCGTCGACCACGCAGCCCAAGGACTGCAAATTGCAGAGCCCGCTGGCCAATCAGACGTATGTGGTGATCCGCTACGCCGCCGAGCCGTGCGCGGCCGCTGGCTGCGGTGGCCCGGCGCTGAAGAGCTTCTACCCCTTCGCGAGCTTTTTCGATGGCTCCGCGCCGGCCGAGCCACAGCGTGCGGATGCCACTGACTTCTGGCGCTATGGCGGCAGTCTCTACTACCTCAGCCAAAACAGTGGTGACACCGCGCTGTGGCGGCTGCGACTCGTCGGTAACGGTTTGAGTAACCAGGAGGTGCTGGAGGGGGTCGAGGCGCTGGCCTACCGCTGGTACGTGGCCAACGCCGGTGGTAGCGGGGGGAGCTGGCAGAGCAGCGCCAACCTGAGCGCGGCGATGGCGCCACGCATCCAGGCGGCACAGATCGAGGCGGTGGTCTCGGTGGCCACTCGCGCCACCTATCAGGATTCGCGCCAGTACACGCTGAGCGACGGCACTCAGGTCGCGCCGGTACGCGGCCGGCGCTATCGGGAACTCGCCTTCGTGGTACCGCTGGAGATGCATCGGCCGGGAGGCGGCAATGGTTGAGTGTCGCGGGCCCCATGCCCAGCGCGGCGTAGCGCTGCTCATGAGTCTGATCTTTCTGCTGCTGCTGGCGATCGTGGCGGCGGCGCTGGCCGAAACCCTGGCGACCCAGAACCGTCTCGGCGTGGCGCATCAGCAGGCGCGCACGTTGTTTCAGTCACTGCACGGTGTGCTCGACGCGGCCAGCCACGAGCAGGCAGCGCTACGCGCGCAGTCCCAGAGCGCCCAGCCCGGCACGTCGCAGGCGTGGCAGGGCAGTCCCCCGACGCTGCCCACGGGGAGCCAGCTCAGCATCGAACTGCTGCGCGCTGCTCATACCTGCCTGGTGCCCGGCTACTCCAGCGGTAGCTGCCTGCCGCTGGAGCTCGACGCCAGCGGCACCCGCGGCGCCTCCGAGGTCAACGCCCGCCAGGTGCTGGGGCTGCGGATCGAGACGGTGGATGTGACATCGGGAGGGGACGGCCGTGCCGGTATCTTCTAAGCATGCCATTCGCAGCCGGTCCGGCGCGGCGACGCTGGCGCGGCTGGCGCTGTGCTGGATGCTGCTGACCGCGCTGTGCCTGGCGCTGCCGGCAGGCGCCGACGATACCGATATCTACCGCAGTCTCTACGATATCGAGTCGCGCGGGGCCAAGCCGCAGGTGATGATCCTGTTCGACACCTCCGGCAGCATGCGCGATGTGGTCGCCGGCAGCGGTGGCAACGACAGCAAGATCAACATCGCCAAGTCGGTGATCGACGCACTGGTGAGCAACAATCCCCAGGTCGACTTCGGGCTGACGATCTTCAACTACAACGGCTATCTGCCGGACGGTGGGCGGGTCATCTATCCACTGCCCGGCAGCGAGAAGAGCGGGAGCGATGAGCAGCGCGCGGCGCTGCAGCAGACGCTGGATGATCTCGACCCGGTGACCTCGACGCCGCTGTGCGAGACCTACTACGAGATCTTCCGCTACCTGAAAGGCGAGCGGCCGCTCTACGGCACCCAGCCCCGTATCTACCCTGACCTCAACCCGCCCTATAGCCGCGATGCGCTCGACGGCGACGGCCGCAATTCACCCTATCGCTCGCCGCTGCGCCCGTGCGAGCCGCTCTACCTGATCTACATGACCGACGGCGTGCCGCAGCACGATACCGCCGCCAATGCCGCCATCTCATGGCTGGTGGGCGGTAGCGACTTTTATCATGGCTGCGATGACTACGCCGCGATCGACGGTTTCTCGCGGCCAACGCGTGAGCGCAACTGCATGCCGGAGCTGGCCTACTACATGCAGCAGTTGGAGACCTTCTCTCAGGGGAATATCCCGCGCGGGCCGGTGACCACCTATACCATCGGCTTCGATACCGATCAGCGTTTGCTGGTCGACAGTGCCAGCCCGCTCAACCTGGCGCCGGGCAAGACCTGCCCCACACCGCGCCGGGACACCCGTTACCATGGCCGCGACGCCTGCGTGGGCTATTTCACCGCGGCCAATTCGGCCCAGCTCTATGCTGCCTTCCAGGGCGCCATCGACGACGTGCTCTCGCGCAGCACCACCTTCTCGGCGCCGGCGGTCTCCGCCGCCTTTACCAACAACACCCAGAGCCTGGACCGGCTCTACCTGCCGCGCTTTCTGCCGCGCAACACGCCGCGCTGGAGCGGCAACGTCAAGCGGCTCCGCTTCGTCTCGCAGCAATCCTGGAAGGACGTACGCGGCAATCAGGCGTTCGATACCCAGACCGGCGATATTCTCAAGAGCGCCTACACCTGGTGGTCCGGCAGCGACGGGCTCGCGCTGAAGACGCCGGACGGCAACACGGTCGAGGCCGGCGGCGTGGGCGCGCTGCTGCGTCAAGCCGTGGGCGGTGCGCTCGCCAAGGAGACCGGTGCCGACGGGCGTCATGTCTTTACCCAGGCGCAGGGGGCGTTGCGTCCGCTGGCGCTGTCGTCCCAATCCAGTTGGCTGGACGATCCGGCCAATTGGGGGTTGCCGAAATGGACCTCGAAAACCGAGATCGCCCGCTTGATCGCCTGGGCGCGCGGGGTGGACGTCGATGACGAGAATGGCGACGGCGTGCAGAACCAGGCCCGCCCATGGATTCTCGGCGATATCCTGCACAGCGACCCCATTGCGCTGAACTACGGCCGCCTCGACGGTGACGGCCGTGGCGACACCCGGGAGAAGCTCTATCTCGCCTTCGGCACCAACGCCGGCTTCCTGCATTTCGTCGACGGTGACAGCGGCCAGGAGCAGTGGGCCTTCATGCCGCGGGCACTGGCGCCGCTACAGCCGACGCTGCGTGACAACCGGGAGGCTTCGGATGACGAACCGCGCCACCCCTATGGCGTCGATGGTCCAGCCGCCTTCGTGCGCATCGATGCCGATCGTGACGGGCGTATCACTTCCAACGGCGATGACCGCATGCTGCTGGCCTTCGGGCTGCGCCGCGGCGGGCGCGACTACTACGCACTCGATGTCACCAACCCGACAACGCCGACGCTGGCCTGGCAGCTGAGCGCCAGCGGCGACTTCGCCGAACTCGGCCAGAGCTGGGCGGCGCCGACCCCGGCGCGGGTGCCAGGCCATGCCAACCCGGTGTTCGTGATCAGCGGTGGCTACGACCCCGGGCGTGACGACCCCGAACGCAATGCCAGCCAGGCGGATGGCCAGGGGCGCGCGCTGTATATCGTCGACGCCCTGACCGGCAAGCTCGTCTATCGGGCCGATTCCAGCACGCCCGGACGTTTCGTCGGCGATGATAGGTTTCGTCAGGCGCTGCCCGCCGCACCGCGTGTGGTCGACAGCGACAATGACGGCGTCGCCGATCGTATCTATCTGTCCGACGTGGGCGGCAATCTGTGGCGGCTCGATCTCGCCGGCAGCGGCCCCGGCGACTGGCGGGTGCGCAAGATCGCGGCACTTGGTGGCACGGGCCAGGACAATCGGCGTTTCTTCACCAGCGTGGATTTCGTCGGGCTCGACGTCGACGGCCGCCGCCAGGACCTGCTGCTGCTGGGCAGCGGTGATCGCGCCAACCCCAAGGCGGGCGGGGAGGGCAGCCAGGCGCCGGCGGTGCATGATGCCTTCTTCGCCGTGCGTGACCCGGTCAGCGTGGCGGCGGCGGAGGGGGGGAAGATCGAGCCGGTCAGCCTCGATCGGTTGACCGATATCAGCGACCAGCGTTTCTGCGACCCCCAGGCCGATAGTGGTGCTGAGCAGAGCGATGCCGACAAGCGCGGTGACGGCGCGCGGGCCTGCCTGCCGGCGTGGCAGTCGGGAGCGGGCTGGGTGCTCTATCTCGACCGCGGCTATAGCCTGCCGCTGACCGGGGCCAAGGTGCTTTCGCCGAGCGTCACCCTCGATGGTGGCGTCTACTTCTCCGCCTACGTGCCCGACCAGCCCGACTCGATCTGCGTGCCGGTGGTGGGGCGCAGCTACCTGTTCGGCATCGATCTGCTCACCGGCCTGGGCATCGGCGGCGCCGGTGGCGACGACGCCGAGCTGAAGAAGGGCGCGCGCGCGGTCGCGGCGGGGGAATATCTGCTGGGACGGCCGGCGGTGCTGGTGCGCGGCGACGCGCTCTATCTGCAGGGGATCGGTGCCGCTTCCCTGAAGAAGTTGATGAAAGCGGGTGCCGACGCGACCGGCGGGGGCATGCAGTTGCCCTATCGCGTGCGCCGCACCTACTGGTATGAACCGGTCCCGTGATGTCGGCGCCCCATGACACCGGTAGCGTTAGTGCCGAATCGCCGTCGATCGCGACGGTACTCTCTTTTTCCTACTTCTTTTTCCTACTTCTTTTTCCTACCAGTCCGCGAACGGAGCCTTTATGACCCAGCGCCAGCGTGGTTTCACCCTGATCGAGCTGATGATCGTGGTGGCGATCGTCGGCATTCTCGCCGCGATCGCCATTCCCAGCTATCAGCAGTATGTCGAGCGCTCGCGGCGCAGCGACGGCGAGGCGCTGCTGCAGAGCGCGATGGCGCGCCAGGAGAGCTACTACGGCCAGTTTCTGCAATACGCCCCCGACGTGGCGACCCTCACCGGGGGCGGCACCCTGGGCAACAGCGACTATCAGCTGGCGGTCTGCGGCAGTCAGGCGGGTTGCAGCGGCGGGGGCTCCGGCCAGACGCCGCCGGCGGGCCAGTATGTGCGCATGACCGCGACGCTCCAGTCGGGCAGTCCGCAGCAGGGCGATGGCGTGCTATGGATCGACTCCCAGGGCAATACCGGGCGGCGGCTGAATGGCACCGAGCAGGGGGCATGGTGATGCGATCCAGCGGGCTGCAACGGTGGAAGCCAGCCGGGCGACTGGCAGCGTTCGAGTGCTGTGTGCTCGGGCTTTGTCTACTCGGCCTGCTGTCACCTGCGCTGGCGGGTGAGCGCGAGGTGGCCAAGTGTGCAGTGCGTCAGGCCGACGGTACCCTGCGCATTCGCTGGATCGAGATCGACGAGGTGCGCGAGGCTCAGCGTGCGCTGCAGCGCTTCCTCGACCAGGAGGCGCCCGGCGAGGGGCGTCAGGTCGAGCGCTGTATCGGCGCCCGCGAGATCTTCTCCAGCGCCCAGGCGCGTGCCGCGGAGCGCAGCACGCCGCGTTGAGCCGCGTCCCGGGGATAAGCAGGTCAAGGGCAGCCAGAGCGATCACCCTGGGTCAGCGTCACCCGGCCGGCATCGTTGAGGGTCAGCTTGTTGCCGTCACTGGCCGTGCAGACCCAGAAGCTGCCGAGTGACGTATTGAAGTGCCACGGTGTGCTGTTGAAGGTCAGCCGACTCCCTCTATTCCAGCTCAGAGTGACGCCGCTCAGCCTATGCTCGCCCGCCAGGCGTCCACCGTTGCCGTCGACCCGATCCCATAGGTAGCCCTGACTCCAGTTCTTGCCGCACCGGGCATTTGCACCGAGGGCGCAGAGCTGCCACGGCTGGCGCGTGGCGACGGCGAGCTGCTGCAACGCTTCCAGGCGCTGGTGCAGCGCCTCGGTCTCGCTGGCCAGGCGGCGGCGCTCCAGCCAGCCGCTGGTGGAGATCGCGATGCCGGCGAGTATGCCGATGATCACCAGGGTGACCAGCAGCTCGATCAGGGTGAAGCCGCGCTGGCGGCGCCGGGGCGATCGGGACGAGGCGGTGGGCGCACGCGATAGACGGTGAGCGGTACGCGGGGCGATGGCGGTATCTCCTCGGGCGAGGTCGGGCACGCGCGACGGCGCGAGTGGTAAACTCAGGCTTTTGTCGGGATATCGACATGCAGCAGGATTTCTTGATCGTGGGGGGAGGCGTCATCGGCATGCTGACGGCGCTGCAACTGGCCGATGCCGGGCACTCGGTGGCGCTGGTGGAGCGCGGGCGCTGTGGCCGCGAGGCCTCCTGGGCCGGCGGGGGCATCGTCTCGCCGCTCTACCCCTGGCGCTATTCGCGGCCGATCTCGGCGCTGTCGAGCTGGTCCGAGGGGCGCTACCCGGAGCTCGCCGGGCGGCTGCTCGAAGAGACCGGCATCGACCCCGAATTCCGCCAGAAGGGGCTGCTCTACCTGCGCGTCGAGGATGTCGCCGCCGCCCTCGACTGGGCGCGCGAGGTAGCCAAGCCGCTGTCGCGCATCGATGCCGCGACCCTGTATGCCAAGGAGCCGCAGGCGGCACCGGGATTCGACGGCGCACTGTGGATGCCGACCCTGGGCAGTATTCGCAATCCGCGTCTGGGCCAGGCGCTACGCGCGCGCCTCGCCGCCAACCCCGGGGTGACGCTGCACGAGGGGCGTGAGGTGCGCGCGCTGATCCGCCAGGGCACGGCCATCCGCGGGGTCGAGACCGATACCGGCGCGCTGCACGCCGGTCACACCGTGGTCTGCGCCGGGGCCTGGTCGAGCGCGCTGCTGGCGTCGGTCGGCGTCACCCTGGCGGTGCGCCCGGTGCGCGGGCAGATGATTCTGTTCAAGGCGCCACCGGGGCTGGTCGAGCGGGTGGTGCTCAAGGATGGCCGCTACGTCATTCCGCGCGCCGATGGCCGCGTGCTGGCCGGCTCGACCCTCGAGGAGGTGGGCTTCGACAAGCAGACCACGGCCGCGGCGTTCGACTCGCTGCACGCCAGCGCCTGCAGCATCGTGCCGGCGCTGGCCGAGTGCGAGGTCGAGCACCACTGGGCCGGGCTGCGCCCCGGCTCGCCCGAGGGCATCCCGACCATCGGTGCGGTACCGGGGGTCGACGGGCTGCATATCAATGCCGGTCACTACCGCAACGGCCTGGTGCTGGCACCCGCCTCGACCCGGCTGCTGGTGGATCAGCTGATCGGCTGCGCGCCGATCGTCGACCCGACCCCTTACCTGCCGCGCTGAGCGCGGATTTTGCCCTGGCCGCGGCCATGGGCGAAAATGATCGTGACGTCGCCGAGGCCGCTTTCGGGGCGCCAGCCAACCCTGTCGTAGCTGTCTGGAGAAGAGTGGACCCATGCAAGACCTGACCCTGGTAATGGCACAGCTCGACCCGCTGGTCGGCGATATCGCCGGCAATACCGCAGCGGCGATCGAGGCCGTGCGCGAGGCGAAGCTCGAGCACGACGCCGACGTGGTGGTATTCAGCGAGCTCTATCTCACCGGCTACCCGCCCGAAGACCTGCTGCTGCGCGAAGCGATGGAGCCACGCCTGGCCCAGGCGCTGGCGGAGATGGCGCAGAAGATCGCCAAGTTCGCGCCGCAGACCCTGGTGGTGGTGGGGTATCCCGGCCTGCGCGACGGCAAGCGCTACAACCTCGCCGGCGTGCTGCTGGGGGGCGAGTGGCGCGGCGAGTACGCCAAGCAGGCGCTGCCCAACTATCAGGTGTTCGACGAGGATCGCTACTTCGAGCCCGGCACCCAGCCGCTGGTGGTCGAGCACGCCGGTGCGCGGCTCGGTATCCTGATCTGCGAGGATCTGTGGGACGGCGCCCCGGTCAGGCAGTCGGCGCAGGCCGGCGCCGATATCCTGGTCACGCTCAACGCCTCGCCGTTCCATCTCGACAAGCCCGCCGAGCGCGAGCGGCTGTTCGCCACCCGCGCCCGCGAGGTCGGCCGGCCGGTGGTCTATGTCAACGCCATCGGCGGCCAGGACGAGCTGGTGTTCGACGGCGGCTCGCTGGTGCTGGATGCCCAGGGTGAGGTCGCGGTACGCGCGCCGTTCTGGCAGGCGGGGTTGATGCCGGTGCGCTTCGTCGCCGCGGACGCCGGCTGGCACCCTGAGTCGGGCGAGCGCGAGGCGCTGCCGGAGAGCGAGGAAAATCTCTACTGCGCGCTGGTCACCGGGCTGCGCGACTACGTCAACAAGAGCGGCTTCCAGGGTGTGGTGATGGGGCTCTCCGGAGGCATCGACTCGGCGCTGTCGCTGGCGATCGCCGTCGATGCCCTCGGCCCCGAACGGGTGCATGCGGTGATGATGCCGTATCACTACACCGCCGAGATCTCCCGCGCCGACGCCGCCGAACAGGCCCGACTGCTCGGCGTCGGCTACGAGGTGATGCCGATCGCGCCGATGGTCGAGGCGTTCAGCGCCACCCTGGCCGAGAGCTTCAGCGGCCTGGCGGCGGACACCACCGAGGAGAATCTGCAGTCGCGGGTGCGCGGTGTGCTGCTGATGGCGATCTCCAACAAGAAGGGGCTGATGGTCCAGACCACCGGCAACAAGAGCGAGATGGCGGTGGGCTACGCCACGCTCTACGGTGACATGGTCGGCGGCTACAACGCACTCAAGGATGTCTACAAGACCTGGGTCTACCGGCTGGCCAAGTGGCGTAATGCCCAGTCCCCGGCGATCCCCGAGCGGGTGATCACCCGGCCGCCCTCGGCCGAGCTGGCCCCCGACCAGCAGGACAGCGACTCGCTGCCGGGCTACGACGTGCTCGACGCCATTCTCGAGCGCTATATCGAAGGCGACATGAGCGCCGAGGCGATCATCGCCGCCGGCTATGATCGCGACGACGTCTATAAGGTGGTCAAGCTGGTCGACCGCAACGAGTACAAGCGGCGTCAGGCGCCGGTGGGCGTGCGGGTGACGCTGCGTGGCTTCGGCCGCGATCGGCGCTATCCGATCGTCAATGGGTGGCAGCCCGGCGCCTAGTCAGTCCCTGGCCAGGCCTCTGATCAGGCCCATTCAAGGCATAAAAAAACCGCGACGAGGTCGCGGTTTTTTTGGGTCCCGGCTCAGCCGTTGGCGGTGAGCGGCGGGTTCACCTTGACGTGCTTGGGCTCGAAAGTGTTGCCATCGAGCTGGGCGTTGTCGGGGTCGTTGGCGATCAGCGTCTTGAGCACGCTCTGGGCGCGACCGCGCATGTCCAGACCCAGATAGCCCTCGACCATCACCGCCAGGGCATCGCGGGTCGCGGTGGACTTGGGGTAGTGCTCGATCACCCAGCGCCCGCGCTCGATCGCGGCGACATAGGCGCCCTTGCGCAGGTAGAAGTCGGCCACCTGCAGCTCGTGGCGCGCCATCACGTTGCGCAGATAGATGATGCGCTGGCGCGCATCCGGGGCGTAGGCGCTGTCGGGGAAGCGCCGCACCAGCTCGCCGAAGTCGACGTAGGCGTCACGCGAGGCGCCCAGATCGCGCTTGGAGATGTCGATCAGCTCCAGCCCTTCGAGGCTGAAGCGGCCCGCCTGATAGGCGGCCAGCCCACGCATGTAGTAGGCGTAGTCGACCTGCGGATGATCCGGATGCAGGCGAATGAAGCGGCTGGCGGCGGCGCGCGCCTGCTCCCAGTTCTCCACCTTGTAGTAGGCGTAGATCTGCTCCAACTGGGCCTGCTCGGCGTAGCGACCGAAGGGGAAACGGGTATCGAGCGCTTCCAGCTGGGTCACCGCGGTGGAGAAACGGCCGGCATCGAGCGAGCTCTGGGCCTGCTGGTAGAGCTCCTGCTCCTGCAGGTCGGGGGCGGGCTCGTTACTGGCGCACCCGGCGAGCAGCGCGCCCGACATCAGCAGGGCGCCCAGTGCGGGAAATCGCGCTGAAAATCGCATCGTCATCCTCGTATCAACCAATCCCTGGCGGCCGTGATAGAATCCGCCGAATCCGCTCACTATAAAGCAAACCCCGGTAGCGGCGAAATGTACCGGCGAAACGGAATCCTTCCCGACGTATGGCCGACATCCTCAAGCGTGACGAGCGCATACCCGAGCATTTGGCCGGACGACGTCTGGACCAGGCGGCGGCCGAAATGTTCCCCGAGTTCTCCCGCGAGCGGCTCAAGAGCTGGATCCAGCAGGGCGAGCTGAGCCTCGACGGGCGCACGGCGCGGCCCAAGGACAAGGTGTTCGGCGGTGAACGGCTGGCGCTCGACGCGCAGCTGGAAGCCGAGACCCGCTGGGAGGCGCAGGATATTCCGCTGACCATCGTCCACGAGGACGACGCGGTGGTGGTGATCGACAAGCCCGCCGGGCTGGTGGTGCATCCCGCCGCCGGCAACCCCGACGGCACCCTGCTCAACGCCCTGCTGCACCACTTTCCGGCGCTGGCCGGTATCCCCCGTGCCGGCATCGTGCATCGTCTCGACAAGGACACCACCGGGCTGATGATGGTGGCCAAGACGCTGGAGGCCCAGACCGCGCTGGTCGAGCAGCTGCAGGCGCGCAGCGTGTCGCGGGAGTACGACGCCATCGTGGTCGGCACCATGACCGCCGGCGGCACCGTGGATGCGCCGATCGGGCGCCATCCCAAGGATCGTCAGCGTCAGGCGGTCACCGCGGGTGGCAAGCCGGCGGTGACCCACTACCGGGTCCAGGAGCGCTTCCGCGGGCACACCCACGTGCGCTGTCGTCTGGAGACCGGGCGCACCCACCAGATCCGCGTGCATCTGGCCCATGTGCGCTACCCGCTGGTCGGGGACCCGGTCTACGGCGGGCGGCTCAAGCTGCCCGCCGGCGCCGGCGAGTCGCTCAAGACGCTGCTGCGCGATTTCCCGCGCCAGGCGCTGCATGCGCACAAGCTGCGCTTCACGCATCCCGTCAGCGGCGAGCCGGTGGAGTGCCGCGCGGCGCTGCCCGATGACATGTTCCTGCTGCTGGATGCGCTGCGTCAGGATCGGGAGGGCGAGGCATGAGTCTGAGCGAAGATGCCGGATTGCCGGGCATGGCCCCGCCGGCCAGCGACGCGCCGACGCTGATCCTGCCCGACTGGGCGGCGCCGAGCACCGTCGGCGCCTTCGTCACCACGCGCCAGACCGGCCCCAGCCGCGGCCACTTCGCCGCCTTCAATCCGCAGGGCTTCAAGGGCGACGACCCGCAGACGGTGGCGCGCTGCCGTGAGCTGCTGTCGCTGGAGGTGGGCGATGGGCGCCCGCTGTTCTGGCTCAAGCAGGTCCACGGGGCGCGGGTGATGCAGAGCTATCAGCCCGAGTACCGCGAGACGCCGCCCGAAGCCGATGCGGCGGTCACCAGCGGGCGTGACTACGCCTGCGTGGTGCTCACCGCCGACTGCCTGCCGGTGTTCTTCTGTGATCGTGCGGGGACCCGAGTGGGCGTGGCCCACGCCGGCTGGCGCGGGCTCGCCGGTGGCGTGCTGGAGGCCAGCGTGGCCGCGCTGGGCGTCGATCCGAGCGAGATCCTGGTGTGGTTCGGGCCGGCGATCTCGAATGCCCAGTTCGAAGTCGGCCCGGAAGTGTTCGAAGCCTTCGTCGCGGTCCAGCCGGAGGCCGAGAGCGCCTTCGATCGCAGCCCCTATCGGCTCGGCCACCATATGGCCGATCTCTACAAGCTGGCGCGCCTGCGCCTCGAGCGTTTGGGCATCCAGTCGATCAGCGGGGGGCACTTCTGTACCGCCTGCGACGAGACGCGCTTCTACTCCTACCGCCGTGACCAGGGCCGCACCGGGCATATGGCCAGCGTGATCTGGCTGCGCTGAGGCGCGCTTTCCTGCTCCCCAGTATCAGACTTCAGTATCAGACTCTCACATGAATGAAATTCGTCTGCGTCCATTTGGCGCAGGCGAATTTTTCATGCGCAGCGCTTGAATTGTGCAAACATACCTCCATCTAGCTGTCAACTGATGAACTGATTCGCCGCCGACCCGGTCGGCCGGCTCTGGAGGGAATCCGATGCGTATGGATCGCATGACCACGAAGTTGCAGAACGCCCTGGCCGAGGCGCAATCGCTGGCGGTTGGCCGCGGCCACAACCAGCTCGACCCGGGCCATCTGCTGATGGCGCTGCTGGAGATGCGCGACAGCGGCGTCAAGGGCCTGGTGCAGAAGGCTGGCGGCGACGTCAGCCGTCTGCGCGAGGGGCTTACGAGCTATCTCGACAAGCTGCCCGAAGTCGGCCAGTTCGACGGCAACGTCAGCATGAGCCAGGACCTGGGGCGGCTGTTCAATCTGGCCGACCGTGAGGCCCAGAGCCGCGGCGACCACTACATTGCGATCGAGCTGGTGCTGCTCGCCGCGCTCGATCTCAAGGGCGGCGTGGCCAAGGCACTGACCCAGGCCGGACTGGAGCGCAAGCGTCTGGCCACGGCGATCAGCGAGGTGCGCGGCGGCGCTCAGGTCGATGACGCCAACGCCGAAGAGAAGCGCGAGGCGCTGGAAAAGTACACCCTCGATCTGACTGCCCGCGCCAGCGACGGCAAGCTCGATCCGGTGATCGGGCGTGACGACGAGATTCGCCGCACCATCCAGGTGCTGCAGCGGCGGACCAAGAACAACCCGGTGCTGATCGGCGAGCCGGGCGTGGGCAAGACCGCGATCGTCGAAGGGCTGGCGCAGCGCATCGTCAACGGCGAGGTGCCGGAGGGTCTCAAGGAGAAGCGCGTGCTGTCGCTGGACATGGGCGCACTGCTGGCCGGGGCCAAGTTCCGCGGCGACTTCGAGGAGCGGCTCAAGGCGGTGCTCAACGAGCTGGCCAAGGAAGAGGGTCGGGTGATCCTGTTCATCGACGAGCTGCACACCATGGTCGGCGCGGGCAAGGCCGAGGGTTCGATGGATGCCGGCAACATGCTCAAGCCGGCGCTGGCCCGCGGTGAGCTGCACTGCGTGGGGGCAACCACTCTCGATGAGTACCGCCAGTACATCGAAAAGGATGCGGCGCTGGAGCGGCGCTTCCAGAAGGTGCTGGTGGACGAGCCCAGCGAAGAGGACACCGTGGCCATCCTGCGCGGGCTCAAGGAGCGCTACGAGGTCCACCACGGGGTCGACATCACCGACGGCGCGATCATCGCCGCGGCCAAGCTCTCGACCCGCTACATCACCGACCGCCAGCTCCCCGACAAGGCGATCGACCTGATCGACGAGGCGGCCTCGCGCATCCGCATGGAGCTCGACTCCAAGCCGGAGGAGATGGACCGTCTCGAACGGCGTCTGATCCAGCTCAAGATGGAGCGTGAGGCGCTGAAGAAGGAGACCGACGAGGCCTCGCGCAAGCGCCTGGAGAATCTCGAAAGCCTGATCGATGAACTCGAGCGCGAATACGCCGACCTCGAGCAGGTGTGGAAGGCGGAGAAGGCCAGCATCCAGGGGGCGGCCCAGTACAAGGCCGATCTCGAACAGGCGCGTATCGACCTCGAAGCGGCGCGGCGCCAGGGCGATCTCGGACGCATGTCCGAGCTGCAGTACGGGGTCATCCCCAAGCTCGAGCAGCAGATCGCCGAGAGCAGCGAGAGCGAGGCCAGCGGCGCGGCGGAGCACCAGCTCCTGCGCTCCAACGTGACCGAGGAGGAGATCGCTGAAGTGGTGTCGCGCTGGACCGGGATTCCGGTGGCCAAGATGCTCGAAGGTGAGCGTGACAAGCTGCTGCGCATGGAAGAGGCGCTGCACGAGCGGGTGATCGGCCAGGACGAAGCGGTCACCGCGGTGGCCAACGCCGTACGCCGTTCGCGGGCCGGGCTCTCCGATCCCAACCGGCCCAACGGTTCGTTCCTGTTCCTCGGTCCCACCGGGGTGGGCAAGACCGAGCTGTGCAAGTCGCTGGCCAGTTTCCTCTTCGACACCGAAGAGGCGATGGTGCGCATCGACATGTCCGAGTTCATGGAGAAGCACTCGGTGGCGCGGCTGATCGGGGCGCCGCCGGGCTATGTCGGTTACGAAGAGGGTGGCTACCTGACCGAGGCCGTGCGGCGCAAGCCCTACTCGGTGCTGCTGCTCGACGAGGTCGAGAAGGCGCATCCGGATGTCTTCAACATCCTGCTGCAGGTACTCGAGGATGGGCGCCTGACCGATGGCCAGGGGCGCACGGTGGATTTCCGCAACACCGTGATCGTGATGACCTCCAACCTGGGCTCCGATGTGATCCAGCGCATGGGCGGCGAGGAGTCCGACTACGCGGCGATGCGCGATGCGGTGATGGCCGTGGTGGGCAACCACTTCCGCCCCGAGCTGATCAACCGTATCGACGAGGTGGTAGTGTTCCACGCCCTCGGCCAGGAGCAGATCCAGGCGATCGCCTCGATCCAGCTCGAGCGTCTGCGCCGGCGGCTCGCCGAGCGCGATCTCGGGCTCGAGGTCAGCAGCGACGCCATGGCTCAGCTGGCGGTGGTGGGCTTCGACCCGGTCTACGGGGCGCGTCCGCTCAAGCGTGCGATCCAGAACCGGATCGAGAACCCGCTGGCCCAGGATCTGCTGGCCGGGCGCTTTGCTCCGGGCGACACCATCCGGGTCCGCGCCGAGGATGATCATCTGGTGTTCTCGACCTGATATCGCTGCACGACGCATAACCATGACAGAGCCCCGCCGACAGGCGGGGCTCTTGTCTTTTCTGGGGCGGGGCTTGCCGAGAGCCCAGGTCGCTCAGGCGCGGGCGGGCTGGCGCCGGGGCGCCGTTGGGTCGCTCGCGCCGCGCACCAGGCGGCGCTGCAGCGCCTCCAGCGAGACGCCCTTGGTCTCGGGCATCAGGAACAACACGAACAGCACCTGCAGCACCATCATCACGGCGAAGAAGGCGAATACCGGCCCGCCGTTGAAGTGGCCCAGCACCGTGGGCATCACTAGCGCAATGCAGGCAGCACAGATCCAGTGCACCGAGCTGCCGAAGGACTGGCCGCGGGCGCGTACCTGGTTGGGAAAGATTTCGGCGATGAAGACCCAGATGATCGCCCCCTGGCTGATGGCGTGGGCGGCGATGAACAGGCACAGCAGCAGGGGCACGTCGAGGCCGCCCAGATCATTCGAGAAGAAGGCGCGTGAGATCAGCACCAGCGAGACGATATACCCCACCGAGCCGATGTAGAGCAGGGTGCGCCGCCCCAGGCGGTCGATCAGTGCCATGCCGAGCATGGTGAACAGCAGGTTGATCACCCCGATACCCACGGTCGAGAGCAGGGCCGCGCTGCTGCCGAGCTGGGCCGCTTCGAGCACCCGGGGGGCGTAGTAGATGATGAAGTTGATGCCGGAGAGCTGATTGAAGAAGGCAATCAGGAACGCCAGCAGGATCGGCAGGCGATAGCGGCCGGAGAAGAACGCCGGTCGCGCCTGCTGCCCATCGCTGTCGTCGGCGGCGCGAATGGCGGCGACCTGGGCGTCGACGTCGGCCTGCGGGTCGAGCTGACGCAGCACCGCGGCGGCGCCCTCGGTGTCGTTGCGGTGCAGGATCAGCCAGCGCGGGCTGCGCGGAATGCGTAGCACCATCAGGGTGTAGATCAGCGCCGGTAGCGCCTCGACGCCGAGCATCCAGCGCCACGCCTGGCCGTCGACCAGCGCGCCGATCACATAGTTGGAGACGAACGCCATCAGGATGCCGAACACCACGTTGAACTGATACAGGCCCACCAGCAGGCCACGACGCTCGCTCGGTGCGATCTCGGAAATATAGGTGGGGGCTGCCACCGAGGAGACGCCCACACCGATACCGCCGATCAGGCGGAAGAACGAGAACCAGTAAGGGTCGCTGGCCAGCGCCGAGCCCACCGCCGAGACCAGATAGAGCCCACCGATCAGCAGCAGGGTGGCGCGCCGGCCCAGGCGGTCGGTGGGGTAGTTGCCCCAGATGGCGCCGATCACCGTGCCCCACAGCGCCATCGACATCACCAGCAGACCGTGCTGCAGGTCACTCAGCCCCCACAGCGCCTGGATGGGCTTGTCGGCGCCGGAGATGACCGCGGTATCGAAGCCGAATAGAAACCCGGCCAGGGCTACCGTGATCGACCACTGGACGATACGCGACATGGAACTCCTCCTTCTCCGGGTCGAGCGACGCGGCATGCATGAGATGAATCGATTCAGCTTGCGCATTACAGCAAGGGATCGACGCAGATGCGAGCGTTCGTCGGTAGACTTTCGTCGCGCTTCGGTAAACGGAGGGGGCGCGTGTCGGGCGCCGAGGGCCGGCGCTGACGCCGGGTGGCCGCCAAGGTTGACACTCCGGGAGCGCTGGGAGAATCTAGGCGACTCCTGATTGCGGGCGCAGCCATTGTCGGGCGACCCCTGGCCGCTGCGTGAAGGGTAGGTTCTGCGTGACCTCTACCCGCCTGTCGAAGGAACTCTTTCTCAGGAAAGAGGGGAACGGGCCACCCGCTCGTCCCCGCCAACCCCACACGGCGATCTGCCGTGCCGGGAGCCGCGTCGACCTGCCGGTCACGACGGTTTCCATGAGTGCGGGTCCCCACCCAGGGCCCATAGCCAGGATTATGGCATCAGGCGCCGACGGCATGTCGGTAGCGGCGTACCGCCGCATTAACGCTACGCGATCGCGGAAATCGCGCAGTGGCACTCGAACCTCCAGGGGAGACTCACCAGTGGAATTACTTTCCGGCGCCGATATGATCGCCCGCTTCCTGAAAGACGAAGGGGTGGAGCATATCTACGGCTACCCGGGCGGTGCGGCATTGCACATCTACGATGCCCTCTTTCGCCAGGATAGCGTCAAGCACATTCTCGTTCGCCACGAACAGGCCGCGACCCACGCCGCCGACGGTTATGCCCGTGCCACCGGCAAGCCCGGCGTGGTGCTGGTCACCTCCGGCCCCGGCGCCACCAATGCCGTCACCGGCATCGCCACCGCCTACATGGACTCGATTCCCATGGTGGTGCTGTGCGGCCAGGTGATGAGCCACCTGATCGGCGAAGACGCCTTCCAGGAGACCGATATCGTCGGCGTGACGCGCCCGGTGGTGAAGCACAGCTTCTCGATCAAGCACCCGAGCGAGATCCCCGAGGTGCTGAAGAAGGCGTTCTACCTCGCCGCCACCGGACGCCCCGGGCCGGTGCTGGTGGACATTCCCAAGGACATGACGTCGCCCACCGAGCGCTACGAGTACGTCTATCCGAAGAAGGTCAAGATTCGCTCCTACAACCCGGTCACGCGCGGGCATACCGGCCAGATCAAGAAAGCGGTCGACATGATGCTCAAGGCGCGGCGTCCGGTGTTCTATACCGGCGGTGGCATCATCACCGGGCGCGCCTCCGAGGCGCTGACCGATCTGGTGCAGCGTTTGGGCTTTCCGATCACCACCACGCTGATGGGGATCGGCGGCTTCCCCCAGGGTGACCGCTGCTCTCTCGGCTGGCTCGGCATGCACGGCAGCTATGAAGCCAACATGGCGATGCACCATGCCGATCTGATCATCGCCATCGGCGCGCGCTTCGATGACCGCGTCACCAACAACACCTCGAAGTTCTGCCCCACGGCCAAGATCGTGCATGTCGACATCGACCCCAGCTCGATCTCCAAGACGGTGCGCGCGGACGTACCCATCGTCGGTGCCGCAGGCAGCGTGATCGACGAGATGATCAGCCTGCTGCAGGACCGCGAGCCGGCCAGCCCCGATGCGCTCACCGAGTGGTGGAAAACCATCGACGACTGGCGCGCCGAGCGCGAAGGCAAGCTCTACGAGCCGTCGAAGCCGGGCGAGGCGCTCAAGCCGCAGGAGGTGATCGAGGCGGTCTACCGCGCCACCCGCGGCGAAGCTTTCGTCACTACCGACGTGGGTCAGCACCAGATGTTCGCGGCCCAGTACTACAAGTTCGCCAAGCCCAACCGGTTCATCACCTCCGGTGGCCTCGGCACCATGGGCTTCGGCTTCCCGGCGGCGATGGGCGTCAAGCTCAATTTCCCGCAGGACGACGTGGTCTGCTTCACCGGTGAAGGCAGCTTCCAGATGATGATGCAGGAGCTGTCGACGTGTAAGCAGTTCGATGTCGGGGTCAAGATCGTCAACCTCAACAACCAGTCGCTGGGCATGGTGCGCCAGTGGCAGGACCTCAACTACAAGTCCCGCCACGCCCACTCCTACATGGAGTCGCTGCCGGACTTCGCCAAGTTGATCGAGGCCTACGGCTTCACCGCGATCAAGGTGACGACCTTCGCTGAGCTGGAGCCGGCGCTGGAGCGTGCCTTTGCCGACACCAACGAACTCGTGTTCCTCGATATCTACGTCGATCCTTTCGAACACGTCTATCCGATGCAGGTGCCGCTGGGCTCCATGCGTGACATGTTGCTGTCGAAGACGGAGCGGACCTGATGCGCCATATCATCTCGATTCTGCTGGAAAACGAACCCGGCGCCCTGTCCCGCGTGGTGGGGCTGTTCTCCCAGCGCAACTTCAACATCGAAACGCTGAACGTGGCGCCGACGGAAGATCCCTCGCTGTCGCGGCTGACCGTCACCACGGTGGGCGACGACCGGGTGATCGAGCAGATCACCAAGCACCTCAACAAGCTGATCGACGTGGTCAAGCTGGTCGACCTGACCGAGGGCAACCATATCGAGCGCGAGCTGATGCTGGTCAAGGTCAAGGCGCTGGGCGCCAGCCGTGACGAGGTCAAGCGCACCGCGGACATCTTCCGGGCGCAGATCGTGGACGTGACGCCGAGCGTCTATACCGTGCAGATCACCGGGGATGCCGGCAAGCTCGACGCCTTCGTCCAGGCGATGGCGCCGATCGGCATTCTCGAAGTGGCGCGGACCGGGGTTTCCGGTATCGCCCGCGGCGACAAGCTGCTGTCGCTGTAGCCGCGTCGACGGCAATGGCACGACGCCCGGTGGAAGCGATTCCGCCGGGCGTTTTGCTATGTGTCCTCGGGATGGAGTCTCATGGCATGGGGACTCGCGGGGCGCGCCGGGGTGGCACGGTCGCACCTGACTCAGCCCGGCAATTGCGTCCAGAGCGCTTCGATCAGGGCGCTCTTGAGGCGGCGCTTGAGCACGCACAGGCCGACGTCGTAGTGGGGCAACTCGGGCTTGACCGGCAGAATGGCGATACGGTCGAGCAGCGGGCTGTTGTCGAGCACGATGCGCGGCACGATACCTACGCCGAAGCCGAGCCCGACCATGCTGACGATCGCTTCGTTGCCGGCGACCTGGGCGTAGATGCGCGGACGTACCCCGAGCGCGCGGAACCAGGTATCGGCATGATCGCGGGAGAGCCCCGACTCCGACAGGATCATCGGCACGTCGCGCCACTGGGCAGGCGTTGGCACCTCCGGGGTCGCCGGCAGCCAGGCGGCACCGTCACGCGGGGCGATGAACACCAGCGGTGACGTCGCCAGCGGCTTGAACGCCACCGCGTCCGGCAGGCTGCGCGGGCGCGCGGTGATCGCCATCTCCTCCTGCTCGGCCTGGACCCGGGCAATCGCATCCGCCGGGTCGCCGGTGTGCAGCTTGATCTCGATGCGCGGATGGCGCTGGCGGAATTCGCTCAGCAGGCGGTAAAGGAAGCTGTAACTGGCGGTGACCGAACAGTAGATGCTGAGTTCGCCGGCAAGCTCCCGAGTCTCTGCCATCAGCTCGCGCTGAAGCGTCTGCCACTGCTCCAGCGTCTCCCGCGCATAGGTGTGGAAAAGCTGTCCCTCACGGGTCAGCTCGACATGGCGATTGTCGCGCTCGAACAGGGTCACGCCCAGGCTCTCCTCGAGCTGGCGCAGAGAACGGCTCAGGGTCGAGGGGCTGATATGGCAGGCGTCGCTGGCGCGGCCGAAGTGGAGATGGTCGGCCAGGGCCAGAAAGTGGGTGATCGGGCGATAGTCCATGAAGCGTGCTCGTTGCTGAATGTGAAATGTCGCATTGCAAATATAGCGTTTTACGCAATGAGGCGCTTGCCTTATCGTGGCATCACGGTTCGACGATCACCGCCCGCTCCGGCGGCCGGCGCGATCGCTACGCCGCCCCGACACTTTTCAGACTGCTCGCATCGATATCGGAGTTTGCCATGCACGTGTATTACGACAAGGACTGTGACCTCGCGCTGATCCAATCCAAGCAGGTCACCATCGTGGGTTATGGCTCCCAGGGCCACGCCCACGCCAATAACCTCAAGGAGTCCGGTGTCGACGTGACCGTGGCACTGCGCAAGGGTTCCTCTTCCGCCGCCAAGGCCGAAGGTGCCGGCCTCAAGGTGGCCAGCGTCGCCGAGGCGTGCAAGAGCGCCGACGTGGTCATGATCCTGGCGCCGGACGAGAACCAGAAGGTGATCTACGAGCAGGAGATCGAGCCGAACCTGAAAGAGGGCGCCACTGTTGCCTTCGCCCACGGCTTCAACATCCATTACAGCCAGGTCCAGCCGCGTGCCGATCTCGACGTGATCATGGTCGCGCCCAAGGCGCCGGGCCACACCGTACGTTCCGAGTTCGTGCGTGGCGGTGGTATCCCCGACCTGATCGCGATCCACCAGAACGCTTCTGGCCAGGCCAAGGAGATCGCACTCTCCTACGCCGCGGCGATCGGCGGTGGCCGCAGCGGGATCATCGAGACCACCTTCAAGGACGAGACCGAA
Organism: Gammaproteobacteria bacterium MFB021; assembly: GCA_000737985.1. Lineage (GTDB taxonomy): Bacteria > Pseudomonadota > Gammaproteobacteria > Pseudomonadales > Halomonadaceae > Salinicola. The sequence goes on from JNVT01000030.1 coordinate 100,556, forward strand.
ACCGACCTGTTCGGCGAGCAGGCGGTCCTCTGCGGCGGCGCGGTCGAGCTGGTCAAGGCGGGTTTCGAGACCCTGACCGAAGCGGGCTACGCCCCCGAGATGGCCTACTTCGAGTGTCTCCACGAGCTCAAGCTGATCGTCGACCTGATGTACGAAGGCGGCATCGCCAACATGAACTACTCGATCTCCAACAACGCCGAGTACGGTGAGTACGTGACCGGCCGCGAGATCATCAACGAGAGCTCGAAAGAAGCGATGCGCAAGGCGCTCAAGCGCATCCAGGATGGCGAATACGCCAAGATGTTCATCGCCGAAGGCGCCTGCAACTACGCCTCGCTCAACGCTCGCCGGCGCCAGACCGCCGAGCACCCGATCGAGCAGGTGGGTGAGAAGCTGCGCGGCATGATGCCGTGGATCACCGCCAACCAGCTGGTCGACAAGAGCAAGAACTGAGCCGCTTAAGCCGCGGTAGGCAACGAGGGGCGCGACCGAGGTCGCGCCCCTTTTGCTTGTGTGTCCACTTGTCTACCCGGGTGAAAGTTTGCTTGCGCGGGTAGGGTATGTGTCGCGATTCCCGCTAGGCTGTGGGTAGAATTGCCCGGCTTGCATACCGGAACGCTCTCGATATCAAAGGACTCGCCGCCATGACGCAGGAAGAACGCCACCACGAGCAGGAGCCCGAAACCATCACTATCGGCGCGACCTCACCGCTGTTCGACGACGAGGACGAGGTGATCGAGGAAACGGTGGAGAACGGCAAGCGCATCCGCCGTCGCGGCATCTATCTGCTGCCCAATCTGTTCACCCTCTCGGCGCTGTTCGCCGGCTTCTACTCGATCGTCGCGGCGATCAACGGTGACTACGCCAAGGCGGCGATCGCGATCTTCATCGCCATGGTGCTCGACGGTCTGGATGGCCGGGTGGCGCGCCTGACCAATACCCAGAGCGCCTTCGGCGCCGAATTCGACAGCCTCGCCGACATGGTCTCGTTCGGCATGGCGCCGGCGCTGGTCGCCTTCACCTGGATTCTCCAGGATATCGGCAAGATCGGCTGGATTGCTGCCTTCATCTTCGTCTCCGGGGCGGCGCTGCGGCTGGCACGCTTCAACGTGCAGATCGGCAGTACCGACAAGAAGTGGTTCGTCGGCCTGCCCAGCCCCTCGGCCGCCGCAGTGGTCGCCGGCTGCGTCTGGGTCTTCCACACCTTCGATGCCGAGTCCATCGGCTTCAAGGTGCTGATGACGGTCGTCGTCGCCGCCGCCGGCGTACTTATGGTGAGCAACGTGCGCTACCACAGCTTCAAGGAGATCGACTTCAAGGGCCCCGTGCCCTTCGTTTTCCTGCTGGTGATCGTGCTGCTGTTCGTGCTGATCTCGATCGAACCCTCGGTGATGCTGCTGGCGCTCTTTGGCTGCTACGTGGTGTCGGGGCCGCTGTTTGCGCTGGGGCGGCTCAACAAGGCGCGCCGGGACAAGCGCCGCAGCGCCTCTGGTGACCAGCAGGCCCAGGACGACTGAGGCAGGACTGCCATCGACGTCTACCGACGCCCGCCTCGTGCGGGCGTCGGCGTCTCTGGCCGGATGGATTTTCCTTCAGAAGTCACGCCATACGCGGCCTCTAGCGCTGGCGCCGGAACGCGGCGACACTTTTTCGACATTTCCCCTTGCCAAGGCCGGAGGAGATCCGTAAAGTACGCATCCGCTGACGCCGAGACAGGTTCTCGGGGTTGGTGGAAAAGCTAGCTAAGCTGTTGAAAAGATTGAAAAAATCGATTGACACTTAGCCTCGGAGGCAGCAGAATACGCCCCTCGCTTTTTCAGGATCGGTTCTCAAGCAGCAACGTGAGCCGGGCGAAAGTCGACAAGAAAGACGTTGACATCTTCGCCAAGATCCTTAAAATACGCCTCTCCTTACGGCGACCCAGAAAGCAAGCGCTGACAAGTACTTGAGTCACTTTCGGGTCACGGCAGAAGGCTCGGTACTCTACGTGAGACGAGGCTTCAAGTAAGGGCGCTCTTTAACAATCGATCAGGTAATTGATGTGGGCGCTTGTCTTGCGTGACGCCAGTCACAGCATATCAAGGCAAGCGACTCGTCTAAGATTCGTTTGACCTTGAACCAAGTTTGGTCCGCTTCACTTCTCTTGTCTTCGGGCAGAGAAGAGGTAAGGACTATCAGACTTTTAACTGAAGAGTTTGATCATGGCTCAGATTGAACGCTGGCGGCAGGCCTAACACATGCAAGTCGAGCGGCAGCACGGGGAGCTTGCTCCCTGGTGGCGAGCGGCGGACGGGTGAGTAATGCATAGGAATCTGCCCGGTAGTGGGGGATAACCTGGGGAAACCCAGGCTAATACCGCATACGTCCTACGGGAGAAAGCAGGGGCTCTTCGGACCTTGCGCTATCGGATGAGCCTATGTCGGATTAGCTGGTTGGTGAGGTAATGGCTCACCAAGGCTACGATCCGTAGCTGGTCTGAGAGGATGATCAGCCACACTGGGACTGAGACACGGCCCAGACTCCTACGGGAGGCAGCAGTGGGGAATATTGGACAATGGGCGCAAGCCTGATCCAGCCATGCCGCGTGTGTGAAGAAGGCCCTCGGGTTGTAAAGCACTTTCAGCGAGGAAGAAGGCTTGGCGGCTAATACCCGTCAAGAAGGACATCACTCGCAGAAGAAGCACCGGCTAACTCCGTGCCAGCAGCCGCGGTAATACGGAGGGTGCGAGCGTTAATCGGAATTACTGGGCGTAAAGCGCGCGTAGGTGGTTTGGCACGCCGGTTGTGAAAGCCCCGGGCTCAACCTGGGAACGGCATCCGGAACGGCCAGACTAGAGTGCAGGAGAGGAAGGTAGAATTCCCGGTGTAGCGGTGAAATGCGTAGAGATCGGGAGGAATACCAGTGGCGAAGGCGGCCTTCTGGCCTGACACTGACACTGAGGTGCGAAAGCGTGGGTAGCAAACAGGATTAGATACCCTGGTAGTCCACGCCGTAAACGATGTCGACTAGCCGTTGGGACCTTTAAGGACTTAGTGGCGCAGTTAACGCGATAAGTCGACCGCCTGGGGAGTACGGCCGCAAGGTTAAAACTCAAATGAATTGACGGGGGCCCGCACAAGCGGTGGAGCATGTGGTTTAATTCGATGCAACGCGAAGAACCTTACCTACCCTTGACATCCAGAGAACTTGGCAGAGATGCCTTGGTGCCTTCGGGAACTCTGAGACAGGTGCTGCATGGCTGTCGTCAGCTCGTGTTGTGAAATGTTGGGTTAAGTCCCGTAACGAGCGCAACCCTTGTCCTTATTTGCCAGCACGTAATGGTGGGAACTCTAAGGAGACTGCCGGTGACAAACCGGAGGAAGGTGGGGACGACGTCAAGTCATCATGGCCCTTACGGGTAGGGCTACACACGTGCTACAATGGCCGGTACAAAGGGTTGCGAGACCGCGAGGTGGAGCGAATCCCAGAAAGCCGGCCTCAGTCCGGATCGGAGTCTGCAACTCGACTCCGTGAAGTCGGAATCGCTAGTAATCGTGAATCAGAATGTCACGGTGAATACGTTCCCGGGCCTTGTACACACCGCCCGTCACACCATGGGAGTGGACTGCACCAGAAGTGGTTAGCTTAACCTTCGGGGGAGCGATCACCACGGTGTGGTTCATGACTGGGGTGAAGTCGTAACAAGGTAGCCGTAGGGGAACCTGCGGCTGGATCACCTCCTTAAACGATTAG
>JNVT01000031.1 GCA_000737985.1 Gammaproteobacteria bacterium MFB021
CCCCGCCGCGACGAGCCCGGCCCTGGCGGCCATCGTCAACTCAGCAGCGACCGTCACCCCAGCCGCCAACGCCGCACCGAACGTCGCCGCTCCGGCCGCCGCCGTGCCCGATCTCAGCGGCACCAACCTGCGCGCCGCCCGCCGCGAGGTGGACGACCTGAGCGGCGACCTCGACGCCCTGCAGGCGGCCTGGGAAGAGACCAGCATCGCCTTCGCCGCGGCCAACGACGGCGCCCTGCGCGATCTGATCAAGGGTATCGCCGAGATCACCCGCGGCATCGCCGGCTGGATCGACGACAACCCCGAGCTGACCACCCTGCTGGGCCAGTTCCTCGGCGTGCTCGGCGGCATCCTCGCCACCGTGGGCCTGCTCGCCAGCGGCATCGGCGCCGTGCTCGCCCCGCTCACCGCGCTCAGCGGCGTGCTCACCCTGCTCGGGTTCAACCCGGCCACGCTGACGATCCTCGCCATCGTCGCCGCGGTCGCCGCCCTCGGCGTCGCCGCCTACCAGATCTACCGCCACTGGGGCCAGATCAGCGAGTGGTTCAGCCAGCGCTGGCAGCAGGTCAAGGACGCCTTCGCCGGCGGCATCGGCAGCGTCATGCAGCTACTCGCCAACTGGTCGCCGCTGGGGCTGATCTACCAGGGCATCGTCGCCACCCTCGACAAGCTCGGCATCGAAGTACCGGCCAGCATGAGTACCCTCTCGGACGCCATCGTCAACGGCCTCAAGAGCGCCTGGAAAGGCATCACCGAGCTCTGGAACTGGTTCGAGACGGCCCCCGGCCGCGCCATCGACGCGGTCGTCGAACTGGTCACCGACTGGGACCTGATGGGTCAGCTCAAGGAGAAGTGGGACGCCGCCATCGGCTATCTCAAGTCGCTGCCCGGCAACCTCTGGGGCAGCGGCCAAGAGATGGCGGGCAAGGCCGCCGATCGCGTCACGTCGCTTGCCAGCGACGCCGGTGATGGCCTCAAATCGCTCAAGGATAAAGCGAGCGCGGGCGCCCGCGCCGTCGGCGCTCGGCTGGCAGCGGGCAAGAACTACGTGGTCGAAGGCGCCAGCAGCCTGGCCCAGAGCGCCCTGACGAGCTTCAGCGACATCCTGGGTATCCAGTCGCCCTCCCGCGAATTCGCCAAGCTCGGCGGGTATACCGTGGACGGCCTGACGCTGGGGATCGAGCGCCAGCGCGACGAGCCCATCCAGCGCATGGTCGCCATCGCCCGTCAGCTCGGCTATCCCGGTGCCGGGCTCACCCTGGCCGCCGCCGCCGTCCCCGCCAGCGCGCAGCCACCGTTCGCGCCCGAACTCGCGCTGCTCGGGCCGACCCCGATCACCCTGGATACCCGCGCCCCGCTCACCGCCGGCGGCTCGCCCGCGGCCAGCGACAACCGCGTCCAGATCGGCGATATCCATATCCACGCCGCCCCCGGCATGGACGAAAACGCCCTGGCCCGCCAGGTCGCCCAGGAAGTGCAGCGCGCCCTCGAGCAGGCGCAGCAAGAGCGGGCCGCGTATCAACGTTCATCGATGTGGGATCGGGAATAAGCGGCCCCACCGGATCACAGGAGAGCACCATGCTCATGGCCCTCGGTATGTTCGTATTCGAAACGCGCTCGGTGCCCTACCAGCAGCTCCAGCGCACCAGCGCCTGGCGCCACGCCGCCCAGTCCCGGGTCGGCGCGCGCCCGGCCTATCAATATCTCGGCCCGGGCAGCGACACCTTGACCCTCAGCGGCACCCTGCTGCCCGAGTTCACCGGCGGCCGCCTCGAGCTCGACGCCCTGCGCCAGATGGCCAGCCAGGGCGACGCCTGGCCGCTGATCGAAGGCACCGGGCGCCAGTACGGGCTGTGGGTGATCACCCAGGTCGACGAGACCGCCAGCCAGTTCCACCGCGACGGCGCCGCCGGCAGGCTCGACTTCAGCCTCAGCCTGGAACGGGTCGACGACACCCGCCTCGACCTGCTCGGCAGCCTCACCGCCGAGAGCCTCTCGCGCCTCAACGGAGCCTACGCATGAGCGCCACGGTCAGCGGCGCCGCGCGCCCCGACTACCGCCTCAGCCTGGGCGGCGAAGACATCACCCCGCGGATCAATGGCCGGCTGATCACCCTTAACCTCACCCGCCAGCGCGGCGGCGAAGCGGATCAGCTCACCCTCACCCTCGCCGACCACGACGGCCGCCTGGCGCTGCCGCCGCATGGCGCCACCCTCGAACTCGCCCTCGGCTGGCACGCTAGCGGCCTGGCCAGCCGCGGCACCTTCATCGTCGACGAAGTCGAACACAGCGGCGCCCCGGACCGCCTCCAACTGCGCGCCCGCGCCGCCAACCTGCGCCAGCAGCTCCCCGGCAAGCGCTCGCAATCCTGGCACGACCTCACCCTGGCCCAACTGATCGAGACCCTCGCCGCGCGCCACGGGCTCACCCCGGTGGTCGGCGACACCCTCGCCGGCATCCGTCTGGAACACATCGACCAGACCGACGAATCCGACCTCAACTTCCTCACCCGGCTCGGCCAGCGCTTCGACGCCATCGCCACGATCAAGGCCGGCCACCTCGCCTTCACCCGCGCCGGCGAGCGGCTGAGCGCCAGCGGCCTGGCCCTGCCCGGCGTCGTGCTCACCCGCCGCGACGGCGACCGCCACCGCTTCACCCAGAGCGACCGCGACGACCACACCGGGGTGATCGCGCACTGGAACGACACCGCCGGTGCCGAGCGTCAGGCGGTCCAGGTCGGCAGTGAGGCCAAGCCCAAGCCCCTGCGCGACACCAACGCGAGCGCCGCCGACGCCCGCCACGCCGCGGAAGCCGAATGGCGCCGCCTGCAGCGCGGCCAGGCCAGCCTCGACCTCACCCTGGCCCGCGGCCGCGCCGACCTCGGCCCCGAGACCCCGCTCACCCTGCGCGGCTTCAAGGCCGGGATCGACGAACGCGCCTGGCTGGTCACCCAGACCACCGAAAGCCTCGACGACAACGGCTACCTCACCCAGCTCAGCTGCGAACTGCGGGGTGGGTAAGGAGGCAAGCGGGTAACGCAGGATGACGCCACCGCTTTTTCGGAGTTACTATAACCCCAAGCCCAATGATCAGGGGTGCTGAGTGTGGATAGCAGGGCCCTCATTCGAGAGCTTGAGCGTGATGGCTGGGCGCTAGTCAGAGTCAACGGCAGCCACCACCACTTCAGGCACCCTATCAAGCCCGGCACGGTCACAGTGCCCCACCCCAAGAAGGATCTGAAAACGGGGCTGGTCAAAGGCATCAGGAAAAGCGCAGGCCTCGACTGAGGCCCGTGAGGAGAGACGCCATGTTGTTTCCCATTGCCATCGAGCGCGGCGACGCACAGCACGCCTACGGTGTCGCCGTTCCCGACCTGCCTGGCTGCTTCTCGGCGGGTGACACCCTCGAAGAAGCCCTGGCCAACGTGCATGAAGCCATCGCCGGGTGGCTCGAGACGGCGGTCGACGTCGGCGACCCGATTCCGCAGGCGACGAGTCTCGAGCACCACCTCGACAACCCGGACTTCGCCGGCTGGATCTGGGCCGTGGTCGATATCGACGTGACGCCCTACCTGGGCAAGAGCCACAAGATCAACGTCACCCTGCCCGACCTGCTGGTCAAGCGCATCGACGAATTCGTCGCCACCCACGATGGCGACAAGACCCGTTCCGGCTTCCTCGCCCGCATCGCCCTACAGGAACTGACCAGAGCCCGTAAGGACGTCTGAACGCGTGAGGCCGCCCACCGGGGGCTGAGGATTGACATAAAGAGAGGCAATACGGCCAGCCAGACGCTCGCGCTGTCGGTTGCCACCGACAGCGATCACCTGCCCCTGGCGAGAAATTTGGGCCCGGTCGTGCGTCTTTTCAGCGCCTCGTCCACGGTCTCCAGCACTCTCCTCAGGTCATCCTGGTACTCCTCCAATGGAGAGTTGCCGCCGTAAGCCTTCATCGCCTCCGTCTGCTTCAAAGCACCCACGAGTCGCTCTCTCGCGCCTTGCAGCTCCGAGGCCCATACCGGCCCCTCCTGCGGTCCGCCCGACGGCGCCACGGGCAACGGCGACAGCCGGAGTCGGACGCGATGCGTCGCGGTCTCCGACGCCTTCCCGCCAACGTCGAAAACCACAGCCTGGAAACGGCCGCCCGCCTCACTGGTCATCGCAAAGGCGACCTCCAGTTCGACATCCGTCAGCTCGTAGAAGGGATCGTCATCCGATTGTGCGTTTTTCAGCTCTTTCTTCACACTCCCGATGAACTCACCTAACGGTATTTTCATGGCGAAGGCCCCTGGCTGCCGAAGGATGATCGGCACACGCCTTCCAGCATAAGCCTGCGCGGCGCGCATCCCTTGCAGCTTTTTTCATCCCCCGGACACAGACCGCTACATCACACCACGACACGACACCGCGGGCGCCTCGATACACCGCCTTCCGAGTTATCTCACCACCCTGCCCGCGGGGCTCGGCATTCAGGCCCTCGCCATCTCACGCCGCTGCAACGCCAGCCCCACCAGCTCCGCCTGAAAGGCATAGCGCGTCGCCAGCCAGCGCTGCGCCATGCCACCTCCGTCGTCTCGAGCCTATCCCCGCTCCGGCCTGAATCGCCCTCGGCATGCATCGCCGCGGCCGGGCCTCTACAATGCGCGCCTGCTAAATCAAAGGATTCTAATCAAGCATGCGCGCTGTTTCCGCCCTCCGTCTGTCGCCCGCACTCTATCTATCGCCCAAACTTCGCCTTTCACGCCGACGCGGCCTCTCCCTCGCCCTGGTCGCGCTCTGCCTTTTGACCCCGCTGGCCACGCCGGCGCAGGCCGCGCCGCCCAGCTCCTTCTCCGCCGCCAAGCGCCTGGCGGAAAGCGAGGTCTATGTCGATCAGGACCACACCTTCTACTGCGGCTGCGCCTTCGATTTCGACAAAGGCCCGGATCTCGCCAGCTGCGGCTACCGGATTCGCAAACAGCCCAAGCGCGCCGCGCGCATCGAGTGGGAACACGTCATGCCCGCCTACGACTTCGGCCGGCAGCGCCAGTGCTGGCAGGAAGGTGGGCGCCGCCACTGCCGCGCCAGCGACCCGGTGTTTCGTCAGGCCGAGGCCGACCTGGTCAACCTGGTGCCCTCGGTGGGCGAAGTGAACGGCGACCGCTCCAACATGCGCTACGGCATGGCCACCAGCGCCGACGCCTACCAGTACGGCCAGTGCCCGGCCAAGGTCGACTTCCCCGAGCGCACCTTCGAACCGCCGGCGGCGGTACGCGGCGATATCGCCCGCACCTACTGGTACATGCGCGACACCTACGGCATCCAGATCGGGCGGCAACAGCAGCAGCTCTTCCAGGCCTGGGCCAAGGCCGACCCGGTGAGCGCCTGGGAGCGCGAGCGCAACCGCCGCATCGCCAGGATCCAGGGCAGCGGCAACCCCTATGTCGAGAGCGACACATCGGGCGAGAAGGCCCAAGGGAATAGCCAAGAGAAGAGCGGAGAGAAGACGGAGAAAAGCGGCAGCGCCGAGGCGCCGGCATGGACGACGGGCCGGGATTCGAGCCCGCTCGAGCCCGAACGCGCAGCGGCCGCCGCGTTCAGCTGCACCCCGCGCAAGACCTGCAGCAAGATGCGCTCCTGCGAAGAAGCCCGCTACCACCTGACCCAGTGCGGCAACACCCGCCTCGATGGCGACGGCGACGGCACCCCCTGCGAAGCGCTCTGCGGCTGACGTCACCGACCCCGCCGCCCCGCCGGCGGGGATCGCCTAACAGCAAGGCGACGACACCCTTTCCCCTCAAAACGCTGCAATTCTTTACCGGTTCGCGATTGATCGAGACAGAAGAAGCATGACACTGGAGTGACAACACCAACATCCACCGCCACCGCCGGAACCCCGCCATGCCCACGCCCGTCTCAGACACGTCCTCGATCGACCCCGCCGACACCCCTTTCGCGCCAGGCAGCGCCCGCTGGCTAGAGGCCATCCAAGGCGCCCTCGAACGCAAGGCCAGCGACACGCCCCAGGACGCAAAGTCAGACACCACCCGGGACGCCGCCAGCGACGCCAAGGCCAATATCGACGCCAAGCCCGAGACCGAAGGGATGAGCGCCGACGAGATCCGCGACACCTATGACATCCCCGATTTCACCGGGGACGGCGTCATGCAGACCGAGATCGAGAAGGACAAGACGGTCGGCGAAAAAGCCGCCGAGGACTTCATCCAGGGCATCCGCGACGACGTCAAATCGGGCAAGCTCGCCGAAGACTCGGACGAAGCAAAGCTCGTCGACCTCATGGACGCCCAGGGCGCCGTGGATCACGGCTACGACCTCTTCGGCTACGTGGAGCTGATCGAATCCGGCAAGTCGACCTACCGCGACGCCCAGGAGAAGCCCACCCACCTGAACAGCGACGACGTCAAGGATATCGTCGACGACGAGAAGCTGGCCGAGCAGATCAGCGGGCTGATGCAGAAAGCGGGCATCGCCAAGCGCTACGACGACGCCCTCGATGGCGCCCTCGACAAGCTCCCCGACGACAAGCGCCGCGCGCTGACCGAGAAGATGGAAAAGGCGCTGTTCGAACCCGACTCGAAGACGCCCAATCTGGACTTCGAAGCCTACGTCATCGCCACCCAGCACAAGGCCGCCGAGAGCGGCGACGACAAGCTCGGCGAACGCCTGCAGACAGAGGTCGACAACTACTTCGAAGCGCTCAACGCGCTGGACCCGGACGCCTACGCCAAGCGCAAGCAGGCCTTCGACCAGAACCTGATGACGTCGCAGCTCGACAGCTACATGACAAACCCCGAGTCGGTCGACCCCGAGAACGCCAGCAGCGGCCTGCGCAGCACCCTCGACATCTTCCAGCACGGCATCAACTCGGTGCTGCAGCAGCTCGACAAGGGCGACAAGTCCTACGACGCCTACAAGAAGCTCGGCGACGACCTCAAGAACTTCAAGGCCACCCTCGGCGGCCTGGGCAAGGAGGGCGACAAGGCCCTGCTCAAGGCGTTCAACCTGGCCACCGACAAGCTCGAAGCGCTCGACCAGCGCGGCAACGTCAGCCAGGCAGAGAAAGAGAAAGTCTTCAACGCCATCATCAACGACAACCTCAAGGATGTCGCCAGCAAGAACCCGGACGGCAGCAAGAAACTCGCCAGCAGCTACAAGACCTTCCTCCACAGCGCCAGCGCCACCGGCACCCTGAGCGCCCTCACCGGCACCATGAGCCTGATCAGCGGCGGCAGCCAGCTCGCCAACGGCGGCTGGGGCGAGATGAGCGACGATCAGAAGCTCGCCGCGGTGCGCGACCTGGTCTCCGGGCTGAGCTTCTCCAACGACTTCCTGCGCTTCGGCTCGAACCTGGCCGAAGGCCTCTCCGGCTATCAGTACAACGAACAGGGCCAGAAGATCGACAAGGAGGGCCGCACGCTCAGCCGCGACGGCTATGTCCTCGACAGCGACGGCCAAAAGACCGCGGAGAAAGGCAAGCCGCTGCACAAGATCAACGCCACCGCCTGGCTCGGGCTGCTGGGCGAGAACTTCCCCGATATCTGGCAGAGCTCGGGCAAGACCGACGCCCTCGGCAAGACCATCTCCAAAGCCGTCAACGACGCCTCTGACACCCTCGGCAACACCGGCATCCCCACCGACGGCCTGAGCGATGCGCAGAAGCGCGAGATCGACAAGGTCGCCGAATCGATCGGCAAGGAGCAGATCGGCGGGCGCTACACCGACGCCGACTTCAGCAAGAACCTGGGCAAATCGTTTCTGCGCTTCATGGGCGGCGCCGGGCTGGATGTCACCGGCGGCGTGATCGATATCGTCAGTGGCGTCAACAAGCTCAAGAGCGCCGACAACGCCCTGGAGCGGGCCGGTGCCGGGCTGCAGATCGGCGCCGGCTCGGCGGCCAGCGCCATGGCGCTGGCCAACACCATCTCGATGTTCTCCTCCGCCGGCAGCAACCTCGCCGCCACCATCGGCAACGTCGGCACCAAGGTCATGCAGGGCATCTTCATGGGCACCCGCGTGGCAGGCCCGGTGCTCGGCGTCGCCGGCGCCGTGCTGGGGCTCGCCGGCACCCTGATCGCCGAAGCCATCAACCACAAGAAGATGCAGAAACTCACCGACAAACAGGGCGAGTTCTTCCACGACCTGGCCGGCTACGGCGTCACCCAGGATGACTGGGGCGACAAGGTCGAATACGCCCGCTACGCCACCTTCATGTACGGCGGCCGCGACGCCCCGGACGACGAATCGCTGTTCGACTTCCAGGCCGAAGAGTGGGAACACTTCAAGGAGACACCGGGCGAACACGGCAGCTCGCTCAACCGGCTCGCCCCCTACCTGCACGTGGATGGCGACGCCGACAGCGAAAACCTGTGGGAGCAGAACCAGGCCGGCAAGACCACCATGCCGCGCCGGGACGGCGTCATCAAACTCGACAACTGGCGCCCCTGGGGCGACACCGACATCGACGCCACCAAGGCCGCGGACCCCTCGGGGCTACCGCGCTTCGGCGATGACGGCCGCCCCGGCAGCTTCAAGGACTTCCGCGAAGACATCGACCGGGTCGATGTCGGCTCCATCGAACTCGCCGACGACGGCCGCGTGATCTTCGAAAAGGATGGCGTGAAACAGGTAATCGACCCGCTGGCCGGCGACAACAAGACCGGCCGCGAGACCCGCGAAGAGATCATCGACTACCTCAAGGGGCTCCACGACCTGGCCCGGCCCGACGGCATCTACGACGCCCAGCGCGCCGACGAAATGAACAGCGTCTTCGCCCAGACCGACCGCTATAACAAGCTGGAGATGATCGAGCAGTACCTCGACGCCGACGCCCCGGCAGCCTGGGACGAAAACCCCGACCGGGTCACCCTGTTCGGCGATAGCGGCAGCCCCGGCACCTTCGGAGATTTCAAACACGATATCGACACCGTCGACGTCGCCTCGCTGCGGCTGCAGGACGACGGCAACATCTACTTCAAGCGCTCGGGCAAGTGGTACACCCTCTCCCCCAACGCCCACGCCGAGCTCAGTGACAAGGACTACGACAAGCTGGTCGACTACCTGCAAGGGCTCTACGACCTGACCCATGACGCCGACGGCGTGCTCGACAAGCGCCGCGCGGCCAAGATCGACGAGCTGCAGGGCAACTCCGACGACTACAACGATCTCGACGATCTGAAAGCGTTCCTGGATGGCTAGACGGGATGGCTAGACGAGAGAGTGGCACCGCCGGCCAGCGGCGCCCCTCCCACTATCAAAGGCACCAGCGTTGGCAACGACGCACCGCGCGCCAGGCATCGCGCGGCTCAACCCCCCATCACGACACATAGCGCCGCGCCTGGCTCACCACCACCCCGCGCAGCGCCTCGCCGCTCACGAACAGCGACTCATGGCCCTGCAGCGGGATCAGCCGCACCCGGCCGCCGATCCGCCACACCCGGCCCAGCAGATGCTCCCCCTCCAGCTTGGCCACGATCAGATCCTCATGGGTCGGCAAGCGATCCTCATCGACGATCAGCACATCCCCCTCGATCAGCGGCCCCTCGCAGCCCGCCGCCGGGCCCAGCTCCACCGCATAGCAGCTCGGCGGAAAGCTATTGAGGTCATACCCTGTCAGCGCCGGATGGCCCAGCCCCAGCATCAGCGGCCCCAGATATTGCACCTGCATCGCGTCATCCACCTCGACCCAGTCATCGTCATGCCATCGCGCTCGCCACGCACTCGCCCGGCGGCCGACCGCTTGTTCTTCCAGATACTGTATACGCATACAGCACAACAAGAAAAGCCGCACGCAACGCAACGGCGCGAAAAGAGATGCCCAAGCGCCAGACGGCGGGCATGTGCAGGCAAAACGCGCAGACGCGGGCAAACAGACGACAGTACAGACCCGGGAGCAAACCCGGAGAGCCCGGACGGGCGAGATAGAGAGGGAGAGGTAAGCCGAGGAAGAAAAAACGATAGCGAAAAGGCCGAGCGCTAACGCGGACAATAAAAGAGGGCCAAAGCGCAAGCGCGAGGGCCCCCAGTCAGCACTGCCGGAAGGTGCTGTCTCCTACGGCCCTCGCGCACCGTACATCCTTGGCATCGGAACGTCCGTGTTCAGGTTCCTGGCGAGCGTCCTTCACTGGACGCCTGCAGCATAGACCCTAACAATCATTAGCGATACTGATGTATGGAAATCCGTAAAAAGGATTTGTTACCAAAAGTAACGGCCGGCTGTTGCCAGCCGGCACATCCACGGCGAGCGTCATAAGTATCCCTACTTATCGTCCCGACTGCCCGCCACCTGTGGACAGCGCCACATCCCTGAAGCGGAGGCGATTCTAGGGCCTCTCCCGGCAGTTTCCAGTATTAAATTCGCTTATTAGGAAATTCAATATGTAGTGCCAAAACGGCGGCGTCGCGTGATGCTGCGTAACCCCGCACCGCCAGCCCGGCGCTGACCGCGAAGCCGCCGCGCCCCAGCGCCACCCCAAACTGCAGACGAAAAAAAGCCCGCGGGGGACACGCGGGCGAGAACCCAATCCAGGACGCCAACAAGCCGGTGGGACGCGCTTGAAGACTGTCTCAAACTATAATTCGCACCTCGGCATAACGCCACATACCGTAGCGGATTTTTTTCAGCGTTTTGCAACCATCGGTTATGGCACGGTGTTTGAAGTGCGCGCGGGGTGGCGGCAGCCCCGCCTTGGCGCGCGGCTGCGGGATCAAGCTGCCGCCCCCGCTGCCGATGATGGCAAGGTTCACCCATGACAGGATCCCCGATGAGCAGCATCAACGGCATCTCGCTATCGTCGAAGAAATCGCCCCTCACCCACTGGGTCGTCGTCTGCGAGGAGTGGCGCGCCCTGGTCGACCGCTACTCCCGCGTGCTGGGCGGCCAAGAGAACATCTTCAACTTCACCGAGCGCCCTCACCTGGGCGTGTTCAGCGCCGCCGCCTGGCGCGCCGGCTTTATCGCGATCGAAGAGTTTCGCTACGAAAAGCACTCTGACGACGCCGAATACCGATACGGCCGCTGCGACCTCTGGCTCGCCACGGACAACCTGCGGCGTCAGGACTATATCGAAGCCAAGCAAGAAGACATCCACCTCGAGAACGGCAACGCCGAGGCCTTCACGACACGCACTCTGAAAAGCGCCCTCTCGGCTGTGAAACTGACGCGGGGCGATCGCACCGACGTCAACAGCGTCGGCCTCGCCTTCTTCAATATCTGGTGCCCCAACCCGCAGGCGGTGACCTCAGCACAGATTCTGGACTTTATCGAAGAGATGAAGGGATACCGGAAGGCGCTGGCATGCGACCTGATGAGCTGGACCTTCCCCGACGAGGCCAGAGGGAAGTACAACACCACCAAGGCCCTGGGGGCGGTGATACTGGCCAAGCGGCTGCCGAGGGGTTAGGTCGGGGGTGCGAGGTGCGCTTGAGTGGCGAGTTGGCCATCCGCGGTTTGCTTATTAAGACGGTGAGCGAGGTGTCTGTAGATTGCAAATAAGGAAAAATGGTAGCGCATATTCCTTGCAGTCGTTTAGCATCATAGACAGCTGCGATGTGACGTAAAAAGGCCGGAGGCTATAAATGAAACGAGCAACCCTTGATGTATTTCACCAAGGAGAACAGGTCTCTACACAGACTTTCTCCATTCAGAACACGAAAGCAACATGCACTCAGTGCAAGACCTTTGGCAGCTTAGAAATAGTATATGGAAGGTTTAACACTTCTTCTGCACTTGAAGAAGAATTTGGAAAAATCGTACTTAGTTGTCCAGAGTGCGACACTTGGATGAACGGAATACTACATCAAAGCTGGAGCAACCAAGAAACACTCGAAGTAATCGAGATAAACGGAAGCGAAAAAGAAGCCATCATGGACGAGGAGATTTTAAAAATATCACCAGAATTCCCCGAAATATTTAATGAGGCTAGAGAAATGGAAAGACAGGGCTTTAAAAACGCCGGCATAGTCTACAGGAAAAGCTTAGAGTACTTGATAAAAGACTACGCCATCTCTAAAGCCCCAAGTGAGAGCGGAAAAATAAAGAGCTCTCCCTTGGCCGCAGTCATAAAACAACACATCTCATTAGAGTTATTAAGGGAGTGCGCAGAAGGAGCAACATGGCTTGGGAATGATGAAACACACTACCAGCGCAAACACGAAAGCATGGATATTGAAGACCTTAAAAAGCTTATAAACTTAACAATCCATGTAATTTTGGCAGAAGTTTATGCAGTGATGTATAAAGATCGCATGCGATGACCCCAATGCCATCACCTCTAATGAATGAAAAGCCTAAAAAATCTGCCACCCATACAACAACCATAGCATCGGTAGAAAAACAACTGACACTTGCTACACATTTAACGATTAGGGCGCGATAGCGATAGACTTTTTCACATTCACAATCTCAACCGACAACACTAACAAAGAGAAGCTATCAAAGTGGAGAGACTGAGAGATTGGTTTTTTTTGAAACCCATCTCAACAGGGCAGTTTAAAAAATCAAAAACTACCCAAAATCAATCAATACGGGTAGCTTTATTATGCCAGCTTGTATTGCCCCAACAAACACGAGAACCAACGTCAAAAACAAAATCATACGCTGATGCTTTACAGCCGCGACAAACTCTCTTTCGTTCTTTTCCTCCATCGTTATGGTGGTCAGAAGTTTTCCATTCACTGAATATTGACCGCCACGAATAACGTTAAGCTCACCGCCCTCCACTAGAGACTTAATGTGGAGCTTTATCTTGGCCAGCAGCAACTGCTTATCTGGATGCCGCACCCATTTATATTTATGGATCCGCGTAAGTAATGAAGACTCACTAAAGCCAACCCCACTCCCATCAAGATACATATCATGAATACAACTCAAAACTTGCGCCCTATCTATATTGACAACATTTTTCTTGTTGAAAAAGTACTGATCCACCGACTTTATTGCTCGATAAAACCTTATCCTTAAGTAAACCATCCTGGTAAAGTAATGAAAGCTAAAATCCTGAAGGCCAAAATACTTGACGTCACTGAGGCCAAAATGATGCAGAATCTCGAAACGATCATTAGTCAGCGTAGATAGATCCACCTTAATAGAGCTTGAGTATTTTTCACCGTCCCATTCTAAACATCCAATTTCGTCATTTTGCAGAGATTGAACCATGCAAAACGGTTGCCCATCAGCATGGGCTAAATATGTTGAGAAGCAATCAATACTGCGCCCATCGTCTCCAGACCTAGGAACCCGCATTGGGCAGCTTTTACTAACAATTTTACGCAACAAATATTTTTTGCTAAAAACTTGAAACCTGGAAAGCAAGCAAACAATAGCCACATAGCTCATAAAACAGGCGAAAACCGCTAAAAAAAAGTACAAAAACGCCATTAAAAACTCTCCTATCACCCACCCAAAATGCCCATCGACATCTATCGAGCCTAGACCTCCAAACTTGCTTAGCTTTTGCTCGCAGGCCGGTTTATTGCCAATCAGCTACGTGCGGCAGGCCCCCCCACCAATCCCTTATACAACAACGCCTAACGCCACCACACCCCTCCCCCACCCACCTTGGTCGTAGGCGATCACCCCAGCGGCCGGGCGGCCGCCGGGGCGTGGGGCGTCACTCGAAGTTGAACGACTGGCGGTTGTTCGCCGCGTTCGTCTCCATCTGCACACAGCCGTAGAGGGTGCTGTAGCTGCCACCCGGGGTTCCGACGTTGGCGATGTCGTCGCAACCCTGGCGCATGCTGGCCGGGAGCTTCGCCCACACGGGCTTGAGGTTGTTATAAGCAGACTGCTCCATCTGAATGCAGCCGTTATAAGTGAGATTGCTGAAGCTGCCGCCGACTTGCGCCACCTGGTTGCAGTAGCCTTCGACGTCGTAGCGCGGCAGCTTGTCGGCATGGGCGGTGCCGACCGCCAGCGAGGCGAGCAGCAGCGCGCCCAGGAACAGGCGTTTCATGGCGCTTCCTTCTCTCAGCTCAGGGTCTGCACAGCGCTCTGGACGTAGCTCGGGGTGAGCTGGCCGTACTCGAACGAGGCCTTGGCGCTGTCGTCCTGGAAGGCGGCGCCGAGGATGCCCAGGCCGATGAAGTAGATCACCGGGGAGACGATCAGGCTGACGATGAGCTGGGTGATGCCCATACCGGTGCGCCCGCGGGTGATCACCACGATGGCGACAATGAAGGCGACGAGGTTGAGCGGCCAGCCGACGAAGACGCCGAGGCCGGGGAGCGGCAGCAGAAAGCAGAGCCAGGCGACGATCAGCAGCGCCCAGACGGCTTTGACAGGCGCGGATTTGCTGCCAGCGGCAGCGGGGGTGGTGGTGTCGGTCATGTAGTCGATTCCCTTGCGGTATGGCGCAGCTCTGGCGGCCGCTTGTTGCCGATGTGCGGGCGTGGCGCCCGTCGCTTCCGGTAGATCCTTGGTACAACTGTCGCGCTCATGCCCTAACCCTCGGGCGATGGGCGCCCGGGAGCAGGGCCAAGCGAGGGGCCTTTGCCAGGGGTGGCAAAGGTAGCGCCCAGGGAGGGGGTCACAGCGCCCTCGCGGCGCCCTGCCCCCGGAGAAGCCCACGTCGCCTACCGGCTATGCGTGGGCAACCCCTTCGGACGGCCAGTCATGCCGTCAGAATACCCGCCCCACCTTCCTCCAGCACTGGCCGATGATCTCCACCGAGGCGAGGTCGTCGGGCTTGATCAGTTCGCGCTCGTAGGCCGGGTTGTCGCTGATCAGTATCCAGGCGCCGCCGGCGACGCGCTGCACCCGCTTGAGTCTGAGTTCGTCATCCATGCGCAGCAGGAAGACGCCATCCGGCGTGCGCTGGGCGCGGTTGACCAGCACCTGCTCGCGGTCGCGGATGGTGTCGCCCATGGAGTCGCCGCGGGCGGTGACGCCGACCACCTGGGCGGGGTCGACGCCGTCGGCCTCGAACAGCGCGGCGGGCAGGTAGAAGGTCGCTTCGATGCGCTCGGCGTCGAAGATGCGCCCCGCGCCGGCGGCGGCTTCGATGTCGTACATCGGCACCGGCAGCGTGCCGTTGGGGTGAAGGTCGGCGCCGCTCGAGGCGCGGTCGCCGCTCAGATAATGAATCCCCGCCTCGCGCACGCCCTCGGGTGCCGCGGGGGGATTAGCCGCCCAGGCGGCATCCCCCGCCGCGCTCTGGCTCTGGCTCTGGCTCTGGCCCGCCAAGACGATACCCGTCAAGACATAGTGCACATCCACACCGGCGCCGGCGGCGGCTTCGAGGTACTCCGCTCGCGGGCTGCGCTCGCCACTCTCGTAGCTCGCCTGGGCGCGCTTGGAGACGCCGCACAGCCGCGCCAGCTCTTCCTGCGACAGGGAAAGCCGGTGTCTCTCCTGCTTGAGGCGGTCAGAAACGTGCACTTTTCTCCCTCTCACCCTTTGACAATTGCACGTTCGCGCAATAGCCTCTCCCATTAGATGCACAAACGTGCACTCAGCACACCACCGGACCTCTCGGCGCCGACGTGCTCAAGATTCCACAAGGGAGAATATCACATGACGTCTCAGTCGCCCGTTACCCGCTCGCCCAACGGCTGCCGCTGCCAGGTGATGACTCAGCTCACCCCGGCGGAGCGCGACCGCTTCAAGGCGCTCGCCGCCGAGGAGGGGCGTTCGCTCTCGGCCACCGTGCGCCTGCTCGCCCTGCGCGGTCTGGCCCAGCGGGAGGCGGCACCGCTGGCTGCCCCCATGGCGGCTTCCGCGACCCCACTGGCCGCCCCCGGTGCCCGCCACGCCGACACCGCCGGTACGCCATAGGGCACAGGCCGAATGCATGAACGTGCCGGTGCATGAACGCACCGACGCATGAACGTGCCAGTGCCGGTCGATCTCCCGGTGTCGCTTGTCTTCTCTCTTCTTCTCTCTTGGTGAGGTGAGCGCCGATGCGCAATCTCTGGACCTGCCCTGAATGCGGCGCGCCGAGCCGGCTGCGCCACTCCCGGCATCTGCCGGGCGGGCCCGATACGAGCTATCAGCAGTGCACCGAGCCGGCCTGCGGCTGGTGCGGTCAGGCGCAGCACAGCGTGCGCAAGACCACCATGCCCTCAGCGCTCGCCCCGGCGGCCCAGCTGGCCCGCCAGCAGGCGGTGGCGGCCACGGATACCGACGAGACCCGCCCGCAGTGGCGCTGCCCGGCGTGCCACTCGCGCTGCCGGGTGCGCTCTTCCAAGCAGCTGCTGCCGGACTACCGGATGGCCTATCTGCACTGCACCTTCGGCCCCTGCGGCTGGATCGGCCAAGGCGACTACGTAGTGCTGGAGACGGTGAGCCCCAGCGGCATCCCCAACCCGGGCTATGCCCGGCGTCTGGCGGCGCATCTGCCCTATCGCCCGGCCCCGGCCGCCGCGCCGCTGCCGACCCGCGAGGCTAAGGCCGTCGAGCCTCTCTCCGAGACCGACGCCGCCACGCCCCGGCATCCGTGAGGTCCGCCATGCGCGCTCCCGAATCCACCTCGCTTTCCGCTCAGCCGCCCGCCGCCGACGTCCAGCCGCCCGGCCGCGCCGGCTTCAGTGCCCTGCGCGCCGAGCTGCACGCGCGCTGTGCCGATGAGGATCTGGCGGCGCTGTGGGCCGGGCTGAAGCTGGGCGAGCGCAAGGCGATCGTCGCCAGCGCCGGGCTACACCCGCGGGAGGCCGAGGCCGCCATAGCCGCCCTCGACCCGTTCGAGCGCCGGGCGATCCGCGCCGCCATCGTCGGGATGAGCCGCTATGCCCAGGCGCTCCACGCCGGCCTGCGGGGCCAGGGCTCGGCGCCGCACCCCAGCCGGGCGCTGGCCACCAACGCCCGCCGCGCGCTGGATCGCGGCGATATCCCCGGGGCCCGCCACTGGCTGGGGCTGATCGAACGAGGTGAGCCGTGAGCGCTATCGAGTCTTCTTGCATATTCGAAACTGCCCGCACCTTCGGCACCCCCGAGTGCCGGCAGTGGCGTCAGGGCTTCTTCGAGCGTCTGCCGTCGCTGGCCGAGGCGCTGGCCGCCGGCTTCGTCGCCGTGGCCCGCCGCCACGGCAACACTGCCGGCAACCGCTGGCTGGCACGTCGGGCCGCTGGGCTGATCGAGCCGGAGCGGGTGTGCCGGCGCTTTCCGCCCCTGGCCGTCGACCTGCGCCGCGCCTTCGCGGAGCTGCGCCGCCAGGGAGAGACACCGCTGGACGGCATCGGCGCCGGCTGCGCCTGGCTGGAGACGGTCGAGCGCCGCCTGACCCTGGGCGCCTTCAACGCCAGCCACGACGATGACGCCCTGATCGACTACGCCCGCGCCCAGGCCCGGGGCGTGGAGGACGTGCGCCATCAGCTCGTCGCCAATATCGCCAACCACAACC
>JNVT01000032.1 GCA_000737985.1 Gammaproteobacteria bacterium MFB021
CGCGTCCAGTTCCACTGGGACCGCCAGGGGCAGAACGATGAAAACAGCAGCGTCTGGCTGCGGGTCTCCCAGCCCAACGCCGGCGCCGGCTGGGGCGGGGTGTTCGTGCCGCGTATCGGCCAGGAAGTGCTGGTCGATTTCCTCGAAGGCGACGCCGACCGCCCGCTGATCACCGGCCGGGTTTACAACGGCGAGCAGACGCCGGACTGGCACAGTCACGGCCTGCTCTCGGGCTTCAAGAGCAAGACCTATCGCGGCAGCAAGTACAACGAGCTGGTGTTCGACGACGCCACCGACCAGGAGCGCGTCCGCCTCAACTCCGAAGCCGAGAAGAGCCAGCTCAACCTCGGCTACCTGATCCACCAGACCGGCAACACCCGTGGCGCCTTCCGCGGCACCGGGTTCGAGCTGCGCACCGACGCCTATGGCGCCATCCGCGCCAATCAGGGGCTCTACCTCACCAGCTGGGGCCAACTCGGCGCCAGCGGTGACCAGCTCGATTTGACGCCGGCCAAGCAACAGCTCGACAGCGCCTACCAGCTCAGCGACAGCCTCAGCCAGAGCGCGGCGGACCACAACGCCGACGCCCTCGACGCGCGTGAGCATCTCAAGCAGGCGGGCGAAGACGCCGACGACCGCTATGGCAATAGCGAACAGATCGCGGATGCCAAGCAGGACAACGCCCGTGGCGCCACCGATAGCGGCGGCCGTGGCGAAGCGGCACGCATGAAAGCGCCGTGGCTGCATATGGCCTCGCCCGCCGGCATCACGATGAGTACCCCGGAATCGACCCACCTGGCCCAGGGCCGCTCGCTGAGCGTCTCCAGCGGCGAGGACGTCAACGTCGCCACCGGCAAGAGCCTGGTCGCCTCGATCTCCGAGACGCTCTCGCTGTTCGTCTACCGTGCCGGCATGAAGCTGTTCACCGCCCGCGGCAAGGTCGAAGTGCAGGCGCAGAGCGACGAGATGGCACTGACCGCCGAGAAGGACGTCAAGATCACCTCCACCGAAGGGCGGGTCGAGATCAACGCCGCCAACGGCATCCTGCTGAACAGTGGTGGCGGCTATATCCGCATCGAAGGCGGCAATATCGACGTCCACGGCCCCGGCAAGATCGATATCAAGGGTGCCCAGCACGTCTTCGGTGAGCCCGCGAGCCTGGACGCGGCCATGCCCGAGTTGCCGGAGGGAGAGTGCGAGAAGCAGTTCGCGGGTGCCGATAAGTCCTCTTCCGGCAGTACGCCCGTGGGGAGCTGATCCATGTCGGCATTGAGAGAGCCATCTCGGATTCAGTCACCTGACGCGACACTGACACCCTCGTCGTTGCGCCAGTTCGACTTCGCCGTGATCAATCCTTTGGTCGTGCACGAACGCGACTGGCGCGACCTGCCGGTCCAGGCGCTAGAAACGTCGCCTGCGCCAGCAAGAGCGCATCGCCTGCCACAGTTGATCGCGCTTCAGGACTTGCCCCAAGAGGCGTATGACGACCTGATCGACCGTATCCGGCGCTACCGCAAACGTGGCGCCCTGTTCTTCTCGGCGCTGATGAGCACACGCGCCGATCTCGATCGAACGGCCTGGCATCTGCGTCGCCAGCTGTTGCAGCGGCGTCCGGGCGACCGTCGCTATCACTGGTTTCGCTATTATGATCCCCACGTTTTCCGCCATCTGACGTGGTTGCTGACGCCGACGCAGCTGGCCCGACTCCTGGGCCCTCTCGATCAATGGGCTTGGCTCGATGGCCAGGGTCAGTCTTATGTCCTGCAGCGTCCCGAGATCACGACGACCATCGATTGGTTGGAACTGACTCGCGCCCAGTGGTCGAGTATCGATCGCTTTGCGGACCTGAATCGCAGCCTACGCCGTCTGAGCCTGTTGGCCCCCGACTGGGCGCAGGACACGACACATTGGCAATGGCTAGATGACACCCTCCGTCATGCGCAACGCTCGGGCCTATCGTCCGAGGATCAGTCGTTACTGGCAGAACGGGCGGCCATGCATCTGCCGGATCTGGCCGGAGAGTATTGGGTGGAATCGTTCATGGTGCTCGCAACGCGGCGTTTATCCGACACGGGCGGCCATCTGGACGCATGGCGTGACACCGAATGGAACATCCTCATTTCAGCGTTAAGGAGCGGACATGAGTAGCACCGATAGTCCTCGCCCCGATTGCAGCTTCTGTGGCGGCGGTGGCCTGCCGATCCTGCCCGTGCGCTATGCCGTGGCACGTAGTGATGATATCAGCCTCACCGCCCCCGAGTTGCCGGCGGATCTCGCGGATGATGCCGTCTCACAGATTACGCTTTCGGGAGGTCAACACTACACGCTGAGGCTACTGAGAGAAGGCTTCCTGTATGTCTTCAACGCGGCTCGTGGACGCTGGCAGGGCTACTATGTGACCGATGAAGGCTTTCTCAGTCGCTACATCGATATCACTAATGATGAGCTGCTGGCACTCGACCCCGACGCGCCGGGGCCGCTCGACGCTGAGATCAATGCGCCGGTGGAGGATGACGAGTTCCCCTGCCGCGGCAATCCCGAGCATGTCTATCCTGGGCGTTGCATCACGGTACCGTCGGCCAAGGACGCCACGGAGCTGTATATCGCCTTCTCGGATGACCGCTGGACCAAACGGGTGTGGAAAGAGCATGCCGCCAATACGGACGGCCGGCGTGACGCCATGCGCAGGCTCTCCCTGACGCAGTGGAAAGGCGGCGCGGCGGACTATACCCGCCCGCTGAATGAACTCGGGGACCTAGTGGCCGAGGCCAACTTCCCCTGGGTACGTCGCCAATCGAGTGATACGGGCAACAGCGACGCGAGCCAGAGCCCGGAAGTGAGTGCCCTGAGCCACAGCCTGGCGCCCATCAACGGGATTCGCGACGATGTCGACGGTTTCATCGAGTGGTCGCAACGCCAGGCCCAGCAGGCTGACGAGAAGAGTGAGATGACCCCGGCGCTGTTCGTGCTCGATGATCCGGCTGGCGTGACCAGCGATCTCGCCGCGTTACTCGCCGAGCGAGAAAATGAGTTCAACGAGCAGGAAGCGATCAAGCGCCCGTTCGTGACGGCGGGGATCGTCAATGCGCTGCGAGACGGCTTCCGGGAGCGAGCGCGAATGCAGCGCGCCACTAAGATCGTCGAGGAGCGGCTCGAACATGAGTACTACCGTACTTATGGAGGTCCGCCGGGCATGGCACATGCGGCTAAAGCCAACTTCGAGCGCCGACAGAAGGAAGATCCCGCTTATCGGCAAGAGGTCGAGGCCACGCGGCTGGCCGCCTACAAGAGCATCAGTGAGTCTGAACTCGAAGAGGCAGCCAACGATGCCTGGGGCAAGTATGGCGACAAACTCCGCTCCGGCGAGCCCGACCACTGGATGGAGAATACCTATCGTCCGCCGCTATCGGATTACGATAAAGAGAATATGCAGCCACTGGCATCGGCCTATGCGAGCTGGCTGACCGGCAATCCCCTGCTGATCTATCTCAATAGCCGCTTCGATGATGCGAACGTCGAGTCGGGTATCAATTTCGTCTCCGTGATCTCTTTCGTACTGCTGGGTACCCAGAGCTACGCGCCTGCCTTCAAGCAGTATGTTGAATGGCTGTCGGCGAGCGATATCGACAATAGCAATCTGCTCTTGCGAGGCATGTGCCTCAATCAGCAAGCCCTGGTCGAACAGATCATGGCAGCGAGCGATGTCGATTTTGGTGCCAAACCCAATAACCCCGCCACCTTACCTTGGGGGCCGTTGATCGCCGCTTATCTTGGGCTGACGGAAGATTACCCCGACGAAGTTGCCTCTCCCGCCAGAATGCTCGGGCATGTGTTGGGGCCAATGCAAAGTGCCGTGGCAAAAGCGCAGAACCCGACGCCACTTCTGCTCACCTTGGGGATGATCTCGGGAAGCTCGGTTCAGATCACCCAAGTCAGTGTGACGTTCGAGGAAGCCCTCTCCCGAACGCGCGAGCCGCTCAAACTGATCCACCCCGACTGGGGTGAGAGTGAGCTACGCCAGTTCCAGCAGAAGGTGCGGGTAGAGACGCGCTCGCTCATCGCAGTCAACGGGGAGCCCCCTGTGAGGTTCGATATACGCCAGATAGACCTCGCACCGCTCGAGGACTTTATGGCGGAAACGTCTTCGCCCTCCAGGGCAATAAGTCTGACAAGTCGAGAAAGGCTGGAGTTCTCGGCAGGTATCGTGGGGGTGGCGTTGGCTTACATCAGCCTGAACGATCAGCTGGGTAAGATGAACAGCATCCTTGGCGCGGGCCTACAAGCCCAGGGGCGTCTACTCGGTATGGGGCTCGCCCTGGCCGGCGGCGGCGCCGAACTGGTCGGCAAGACGCTGGAGCATGGCCGCAAGGTGTTTGTCGCGTCGGATCATCTGCTGGCCGGGGCCAGCCGGTTTTTCCTGAGATGGGGAGCTCGCCTTGGCCTGGCCGGTGGTCTAATCCTCGGGTTTATGGATATCTGGGAGGGTGTTGAAAAAATCGGTGGAGATAAAGTGGTAATTGGTTCTCTGTACTTAACATCCGGAGCCTTTACTGTCAGCGCAGGTGTTGTTTTGTTTCTGGCGGGCATCGGTTCCGCCGCTTCTGCTGCCGGTGGTACCGGCATTCTCGCCACTCTGGCGATAACCCTGTGGTGGACTGGGTTAGTGCTGGGCCTTATTGCATTTGCTGCAGCAGCAAGTGCTCTGTGGTTTATAGAAGATGATTTGCAGGAATGGCTTGCTGAATGTGCCTTTGGTGAGCGTGGCAGTCTGGGATTGGGTAGTGCTAAATTGGAATCCGAGTTGAAGCAGCTTGAAGGAATAACTCACAAGGAAGAGTGATATGCGATCCAAGAATGCCAAGGATATTTATAATCTGATGATAAAAGCCAACTGGGGCTTTTCAAGCACAATGTCCAGGTTGAGAGGGCTTGGGGGTAAAGTACAGCTTTTAGATAAAAAATGCGCGACAAAAGGCTGTGAAAAACCGCTGTTCAATGACTCGGTGATATCCAGCAGCTCCGCTTATGTCGAAATTGTTGATTCTGGCAGTCGTTTGAGGGGGGTCGCGTCTTTTTTTGGGCTTATGGCTCTAGTGCCGATTGTAGTGAGCATGGGCGCATTGCTCTATGTTATTTTTTTTCACGGCGAGCGCCTTCCTCTAATTGTACATATTTTTGTATGGTTGGCGGTTTTAGTCTTCGTGTTTATAGCTGGGCCTTGCCTGAATACACTTGTGCGTTGGGATATGTTCCGCAAGACTCACTATCCTATGCGATTCAATCGCCGTGATCGCAAGGTCTACGCCTGGTCGCAGGATATGGGTGTCGTCACCATGAATTGGGACGATATTCAGTTTTACACTAGCGAAGCGACGAAGTCCCAGGATCGCCGAGGTATGTCGCGTGAGGAAATTCGCGGATACGTACGCGATAGCAACGGCAACATGCTTTATCATCTCGTCTTCTTCAAGTACGAAGGCCTCAAGGGCATGAAAGGCGTACTGGAAATCTGGGAGCTGGTGCGCCGCTATATGGAGGAACCTGACGGCTATATTCAGGCCTATCAGGTCGACCAGCGCCTGCTGGATCTGGATGGCAAACGCGAGAGCTTTATCCATTCGCTCATACAAGCGAAACAAGTTCTTGCGGATAGCCGTGCCGTTCAGTTGATCCTTGCCCCGGCGGTCATGTGGGCCGGCACCGGCCGCCTCATCGCCAAGTGGACCTGTCGCGTGCCGCGTTGGCCGGAGTGGGTCGAGGAAAAATGCCGCGTCGATCCAAACGACCCCTACGTTCGCAATCGCCACAACGAGCGCCCGCTGAGCGCGAAGGAAATTCTCTGGCCGCTGTTCTGCTTCCTGCTTGGCTGGGCAGAGGTACTGGCGATTCTGTACTTCTGTTTTCGGGGATATGTTTAGCCAGCACTACACGCCGAGGCTGCTGCAAAAAGGCTCCCTGTATGTTTTCCCCTCAGCGGGTCCGCCTTTCATCCGAGCCGTCGATGGTCGTTTGGAGCCGCGCCCCCTCAGCGAACGAGATAGTTCGCTGGGGAAAGGGGATCTCGATGCCGGCCTCATCGAACCGGCGTTTCACATTGGCGTAGCTGTCGCACTGCAATACGAAGCCATTGGCAGAACTATCCGCCCAGGCCCACGCTCTGAGCGTGATGGAGGAGTCACCCAGCGCCGTGACTCGCACCGGGACGATCGGAGCCTCATCTCGTATTTGCTCTGCTGTGCGCGGGTCAATGATCAGCGGATGCTTGACGATCGCGTCTTGCATGATCGCCATGGCTTGTTCCAGGTTCGATGAGTAGCCGACCCCCACCTCGATGATCTTGCAGATTTTACTGTCAGTGTGATTGGCGTTGACCACTACCTCACTGCTGATCTGTGAATTCGGGATGATGATACGGTTGTTCTCGGCATCTCGGAGAATGGTTTCTCGCAGGGTAATGTCTTCGACCGTGCCGGTGTAGTTGCCGGAGACAGTGATTCGATCGCCGATCCGGAACGGGCGGAAGAACACGATCATGAAGCCGCTGACGATATTTCCCAGAACTTGCTGTGAGGCCAGACCGCCGACCAGTGTCAGAATACCCGCCCCCGTCAGCAGCGAGTGACCCACGATATCGAGTTCGGGAATGCGCGTCAGGCATGCGCCAATACCGACGCCATAGATCACGACAGAGATGAGACGCTTGGCGAAATTGAGCGCGGTCTTGTCGACAGAGGCCGTGGCCAACTTGGACGACTCCACCCGATTGATGATCGCCATCAGGACCCAGTTCACCAGCGCCGAAATGCACAGAATGGTGACGAGTATGGCCAAAAGCCGAAAGTCCGAAGGGACGCTATCGAATACTGACTTCATCTGGAAGGCCCCAATCCATCAAAATACACAGCGGCGCGGCAATATTGGTGCCGTGCAGCGAGAGAAACAACGCACGACCAACGCGGCGGGTTATACATGAGCTTCATCCGGAATCAGCGCCAGCAGATCAGTGACACCAACATCCTTGCCGGCCTGTGACAACAAGGTAGATGCCTGGCCGCGATGGTGGGTTTGATGATTGAAAAAATGAAGAACCAGGCTCGAATACCGCCTGTGGAAAGTCACCCCTTTGCTATTGCGATAGGTGAGGATGATATCCAGGTCCTCGTCAGACAAGCCGGCTATCCAACCGATGATTTTCTGATCCAGCCAAACCCTGCGCTCAGCCAGACGATCGAGGTCGTCAAAGACAATCTGGTCCAGGCCGGTCGGCTGTGGCAGATCAATCACCTCGCGTAACGAGATCGAGCAGGCGGGATGTTCAGCAAACCGCTTGAGCCAGAGGATGTCAGCAACGACAAGATGATTCAGCGTTCCCAGAAGGGAGCCGAAAAAGGCCCCACGATCCTTGGCAAGATCAGCGGCAGAAAGACGCCCCGCAGCCTCATAAATCTTCTCGTTCATCCACTGATTGTAGGTAGCCATCAGCCCAAAATGATCTTTCAGATTCATCACGGATTCTTCTCAGATAGAACCGATGGCTAGGAGAACACCAGTCGTGCCGTGGCACGTCACTACGCCCCGCGGCGCCGGCCCATGGCCATTCGGGTGTGGCCTTTCTCTGACAGTAGCCAAGCGCCTCGTCGAGAACAACGGCCCGCGCCTATCTTCCCATCACGGGCGGCTTGCGGCACGCTGTCCGGGTGGGGCGCACGCCGCCCCGCGCCAACAACAATCGCATTCGCACCGATAATAACCGTACAACTTCAAGGATCTCTCCGTGACACCACGTTTCTTCGCCTCTCGCGGCATGGCCTGTCTGACGCTCTCCGCCATGGCGCTGTTCACCGCGCAGCTATTCACCGCCCCCACCGCCAGCGCCGCCACCCAGACCGAAGCCGGGCAGCACGTGCGCATCGCCGTCGACGTGCCCTATCCGCCGTTCGAGTATCGCAACGCCGCCGGTGAGCTGGAGGGCTTCGAGATCGACCTCGGCAATATCCTGTGTCAGCGCGCCAAGCTCGACTGTGAGTGGGTGGTCCAGGGCTGGGATGGCATCATCCCTGGCCTGCTGGCGCGCAAATACGATGCCATCATGTCGTCGATGCGTATCACCCCGGCGCGGGAGCGTCAGGTGCGCTTCACTCGCCCTTATGCGATGTCACCCAAGGTGTGGGTGGCGCGCCGCGGCGCGACGATCGATCTCGACGACCCCGCCTCGTTGAAGGGGCTGAGCGTGGGCGTCCAGCGCGGGACCACCCAGGATAGCTACATCACCCAGCGCTACGGCGACGTGCTCAATGTCCAGCGCTACGCCACCGCCGCCGATGTGGCCCTGGATCTGGAAGCGCAGCGGCTCGACCTGGCTTTCCTCAACTATCCGGTAGCGCTGGATGCGCTGGCACTGGGCAAGCCGGACAGCCAGTTCGTGCAGGTGGGCCCGCGTATCGATCGGCCGGAGTCGATCTTCGGCCGCGGCAACGCCATTGCGGTGCGCCCGCGGGACGAAGCCCTGGCCGCGGCCTTCGACCAGGCGCTGGATAGCGTCTATGCCGATGGGACTTTCCTGAAGTTGATGCACCAGTACTTCGATTACGACCTGCGCCCGCCCTCGCGCAAGTGAGGTGAACGGCACTCGAGTGCCGGCCCCGCACCAATACGCGGGGCTGCAACGACAACGCCGCCGGAGGAGCTCTCCGGCGGCGTTGTCGTTAGGTGGCGGACTAGCGCCTATCGGGGAACGCTCAGAATTCGAGGCAAATCTTGCCGAAGTGCTTGCCCGACTCCTGATGACGGAAGGCATCCGCGATCTCACCGAGGCCGAAGCTGCGATCGATGATCGGCTTGAGACCGTTGACCTCGAGGGCGCGGATCATCTCGATCTGATCGCGGCGGCTGCCGACGATCAGCCCCTGCAGCTTGGCCTGCTTGGCCATCAGCTTGGCGGTGGGCACTTCGCCACCACGCCCGGTGAGCACACCGATCAGCGCGATATGCCCGGCGATCGCCACGGCATCGATCGACTGCGGTAAGGTGCCGGGGCCGCCGACCTCGATCACATGGTCGACCCCGCGCCCGTCGGTCAGGGCCTGGACCCGCTTGCCCCACTCGGGCTCGTCGCGGTAGTTGATGGTGTGATCGGCACCCAGCTCGCGCAACCGTTCGAGCTTGGCATCGGACGACGAGGTCGCGATCACCTGCGCCCCCATCGCCTTGGCCATCTGCAGGGCGAAGATCGAGACGCCGCCACTGCCCAGGGTGAGCACGCTGTCCCCCGGCTTGAGGCCGCCATCGACCACCAGGGCGCGCCAGGCGGTGAGCCCGGCGGTGGTCAGGGTAGCGGCTTCGGCGTGGCTGTAGCCGGCCGGGGCCAGGGTGAACCAGTGGGCGGGGCGCACCACCTGCTCGCGGGCGTAGCCGTCGACGCCGTCGCCGGGCACGGTCTTGAAGTCGGCGACCCGCGCCGGCCCTTCCAGCCAGTGGGGGAAGAAGGTCGAGACCACGTGATCGCCGACCGCGAACTCGTCGACACCCTCACCGACCGCTTCGACCACGCCAGCACCATCGGACATGGGAATACGCCCATCCTCGGCCGGCGAGCCGCCGCTGGCGACGATGTAGTCATGGAAATTGAGCGAACTGGCGTGGATGCGCACGCGGATCTCGCCCGGCCCGGGGGCGCCGGGAGCGTCGGTGGTTGCGAGAGAGAGCTTGTCGAGCCCGCCGGGGGCAGCCAGATGAACGACCTGCATACAATCAGCCTCCTGAAGTCATGAACATGAGGTAATGAACATGGGGTGGTGGACGTAGCGTGATGACCCCATGACGATGTGCCCCCAGTGTAGACACCTCCCCCGGCTCCCGCCTCACCAGTCGTCGGCGTCTTCCTGCTGGCGCGCATCGCGCTCGGCGGCCTCCTCGCGGGCGGCATCGATCACGCGCATCACGTCGCTGACATCGACCCGCGTGGCGTCCGGCGTGTAGCGCCCGGTCAGCACGCTCTCCGGGTGCAGCTCGCCGGCCTCGTAAGCGGCCCAGATCTCCTTGCCGTAATCGGTGGCGAGCAGCTCCGGGGCGAAGCGGCCGAAGTAGTGGCGCAGATTGTCGACGTCACGCACCAGCATCCAGGGCGCGTTGTTGTTGCCGGCGGCATCCACCGCCTGGGGCAGATCGATGATCACCGGCCCGTCGGCGCCGACCAGGATATTGAATTCCGACAGATCGCCGTGGACCAGCCCGGCGCAGAGCATGCGTACCACTTCGCCAATCAGGCGCTGGTGGTAGTCGAGTGCCTGCTCGGAAGTGAGTTCGACATCGTCCAGCCGCGGGGCGACATCGCCGTCGGCATCGGCGATGCGCTCCATCAGCAGCACGCCATCGACGAAGCCGTGGGGTTGGGGCACGCGCACCCCGGCATCGGCCAGGCGGTAGAGCGCATCGACCTCGGCATTGAGCCACGCCGACTCCTGCTCACGCTGGCCGTAACGGGTCTTCTTGGACATCGCCCGGGCGCGGCGGCTGTTGCGCACCTTGCGCCCCTCCTGATAGGTCACCGCCTGCTTGAAGCTGCGGCTCTTGGCCTCCTTGAAGACCTTGGCACAGCGCAGTTCGTCGCCACAGCGCACGACGAACACCTGGGCCTCCTTGCCGCTCATGAGCTGGCTGACGACCTCGTCGATCAGGCCATCCTCGACCAGCGGCTGCAATCGCTTGGGTATCTTCATGCGGCCTCGCTCTCAGCGCTTTCCACTGTGTTGTCGACCATCATCACCGACCACCAGACGAGCACGGCAGCGCCGCCCTTTCAACTTGCCGGCATTCAACACCGCCAGGGCCTGGCGCGCGATCTCCCGCTCCACCGCGACGAAGGCGGCGCGGTCGGTCACCTTGATCTTGCCGACCCGGCCGCCCTCGATGCCCTCGGCGTCGCCGCCGCGGGTCAGGGCGCCGAGGATATCGCCGGGGCGGATCTTCTGCTGCTTGCCGGCGTCGATCTCGAGCGTGGCCATGACCGGTTGGAACGGCGTCTCGTCGCCGCCCGCGGGCAGCGGCTCGAATTCGGGCGGCTCGGCGAGCAGCGCCGCCAGCCGCTCCAGACGGTAGGTCTCGCGTTCGCTCACCAGGGTGCAGGCCGTGCCCTGCTCGCCGGCGCGGCCGGTGCGCCCTACCCGGTGTACGTGGGATTCGAGCTCCCGCGCCAGCTGGTAGTTGAATACCGCATCGAGGGCGTCGATATCCAGACCACGCGCCGCCACGTCGGTGGCGACCAGGATCGACAGGCTGCCCTGGGCAAAACGGATCAACAGCCGGTCACGCTCGCGCTGGTCGCGCTCGCCATGCAGCGCCTCGGCGCTGAAGCCCGCCTGCGCCAGCGCCTGCGCCACGCTCTCGGTCTCCTGGCGGGTATTGCAGAAGACGATGCTCGAACGCGGCCGATAGTGGCGCAGCAGGCGCATCAGCGCCGGCAGCCTTGCAGCGTCGTCGGCGACCCGGTGGAAGTGCTGGTGGATACTCTCCCGGCCGTGGGTCTCGGGCACGCTCAGGCTGACCGGGTCGCGCAGCATGCGCTCGGCGACCGGGCGCACGGCGTCGGCGTAGGTGGCGCTGAACAGCAGCGTCTGGCGTGAACGCGGCGTGGCCGCAACGATCGTCTCCAGCGCCTCCTGAAAGCCCATGTCGAGCATGCGGTCGGCTTCGTCGAGCACCAGCACGCGCAGCGCACTCAGATCGAGCGTGCCCTTGCGCAGGTGCGCTTCGAGCCGGCCCGGCGTGCCCACCACCACGTGCGCACCGTGGGCCAGCGAGTTGAGCTGCGGGCCCATCGGCGTCCCACCGCACAGGGTCAGGATCTTGACGTTGGCGAGCTGCCGCGCCAGCCGGCGCAGCTCCTCGGCGACCTGGTCGGCCAGCTCGCGGGTCGGGCAGAGCACCAGCGCCTGCACCTCGAAGCGCGCGACATCGAGCGCCTGGAGCAGGCCGAGCCCGAATGCAGCGGTCTTGCCGGAGCCGGTGCGCCCCTGGCCGATCACGTCGCGCCCGGCGAGGATCGGCGGCAGCGCGAGCGCCTGAATCGGCGTCATGGTGTGGTAGCCCAGCGAGTCCAGGTTGTGCTTGAGCGCCGGGTTCAGCGCCAGCATGCTGAAGTCGGTGGAGGTCGCGGTGTCGGACACGAGCGGAATTCCTGTGAAGGTGGCGAATCGCGGCCTTCCCGCCGCGTGTGGCGCCGCGCAATGGCGGTCATCGAAGGGCGGCAGGATACCAGAGACCTCCGCGGCGCGTCGGTATCCCGCTGCGTGACGCTTACTAAAGCGTAAATAAACCTGCAATATCCCCGCCAGGTTGAGTAAAATCGCGGCCATCGTAGACAAGCTGATCTTAGATAACCTGTTCGTAGACAACCTGATAGGTGTGACTGATGGGAAGGGCCTTCCAGAACCGCAAGGAATCCATGGCCAAGACGGCCGCCGCCAAGACCAAGGTGTACAGCAAGTATGGCCGCGAGATTTACGTCTGCGCCAAGTCGGGCGGTACCGACCCCAACGGCAACCTGACCCTGCGCGGCCTGATCGAGAAGGCCAAGAAGGACCAAGTGCCCTCTCACGTCATCGACAAGGCGCTCGACAAGGCCTCCGGGGCCGGCGGCGAGGACTTCTCCACCGCGCGCTACGAAGGTTTCGGCCCGGGCAACTGCATGGTCATCGTCGACTGCCTGACCGATAACCCCAACCGCACCTACGGTGACGTGCGCGGCTGCTTCACCAAGAACAAGGCCAAGATCGGCACCCAGGGCACGGTCAGCCACATGTTCGATCACTGCGCGATCTTCGCCTTTGCCGGCGATGACGAGGAAGCGGTGCTCGAAGCGCTGATGGAAGCCGATGTCGATGTCACCGACATCGAGAGCGAAGCGGGCCGGATCACCGTGTTCTCCCCGCATACCGAGTACGCCAAGGCCAAGCAGGCGCTGCTCGACGCCTTCGGCGAGATCGACTTCGAGGCCGACGAGATCCAGTTCCTGCCGCAGACGACCACGCCGCTGGAAGGAGACGACGTCGCCCAGTTCGAGCGTTTCATCGACATGCTCAACGATCTCGACGACGTGCAGAACGTGTATCACAACGCCGAGCTGCCCGAAGACGCCTGAACCGCACGTCTCTAGGGCGCTGATGTGAGCCGGCGCCATGACCCGAGCCCCCGCCGACTAAGCGGCAGGCGCCGGCCATGGCGCCGGCTCAGTGCATTACGGGCGCTCTTTGGAGATCTTGGCGCCGTTGAGCGAGACGCCGCCCTGCAGCCCCTGGTTGTTCATGACGAAGGCGATCACCTCCTGATTGGCGGTGTTGTTGGTGATCTGGCCATTGGCGCCGATATCCGCCACCGCCACCCCGGCACTGGCACCCACCGACCAGTCGTTGTCGCTGCGCACGCGGTTGAGTGCCTTGTCGGTCATCAGCAGATAGACCACCGCCTGGGACTGGGCACCGGCCTGGAAGCCGATCGAGCCGCTGGTGGTGGTGTAGTAGCCGGCCTTGGCGCCATCGATGAGCAACTCCCCTTCGCCATGGCTGGCGCCGACGATGAAGCTGGCGCCGAGCACGCCGGGGAACACCAGCACGCCCTTGGCCTGATCCACCAGCGAACGCGACTGCGGCGCCACGCGATAGAGCCGGTCGAGGGTGTTGCGCACGTCCTGGTCGAGCTGGCGACGCTCAGCGCGCTGGCTCTCGCGATCCTGCGGGGTGGTGGTGGTGCACGCCGAGAGCAGCGTGGTGCCGAGCATGGCGGCGAGCAGCAGCACGCTGGTGCGGCTGGTGAGGGTCGAAAGCGACATGAAACGGGGTGTGGAGCGTGGCATGGATAAGCCTCCTGGCTTGATGACGCGAGCGGCTCGCGCGAAGAGTACCAGCGAACCGCACCGGTACGGGCGCCGGCACGTCAGCGGTCTATGAGATCGTCGTGTATGACAGTCTCGTTATAGACGACCGCTG
Organism: Gammaproteobacteria bacterium MFB021; assembly: GCA_000737985.1. Lineage (GTDB taxonomy): Bacteria > Pseudomonadota > Gammaproteobacteria > Pseudomonadales > Halomonadaceae > Salinicola. The sequence goes on from JNVT01000032.1 coordinate 13,983, forward strand.
CCCATTGCGCCTGTCTGCATCTGCCGGGCGGCTCGCGTGCACGGGTCCAGCCCAGGCGTGTTTTCGCCTACAATAGTCACCTTTCACGCCACGATGTTGCCACTCATGAGTCACCCCACAGCCACAGCGTCATCCCCGGCGGCGGCCAGCAGCGCGCCCGCCGCCGAGCCTGCGCCGGTGATCGAGATCACCGGGCTTTCCAAGCGCTACGACTCCGGTTTCGAAGCGCTCAAGCAGATAGACCTCGAGATCCGACGTGGCGAAATCTTCGCCCTGCTCGGCCCCAACGGCGCCGGCAAGACCACCCTGATCAGCATCATCTGCGGTCTGGTCAACGCCAGTACCGGCCAGGTCAAGGTGGACGGCCACGACAACGTCAGCGCCTATCGCGCCGCCCGCGCCAAGATCGGCCTGGTACCACAGGAGCTGACCAGCGACGCCTTCGAGACCGTCTGGAACACGGTACGCTTCAGCCGCGGCCTGTTCGGACGCAAGCCCGATGATGCGCATATCGAACGAGTGCTGAAGTCGCTGTCACTCTGGGACAAGCGCAAGAACAAGCTGATCACGCTCTCCGGCGGCATGAAACGCCGCGTGCTGATCGCCAAGGCGCTGGCCCACGAGCCCGAGATCCTGTTCCTCGACGAGCCCACCGCCGGGGTCGACGTGGCACTGCGCCGCGACATGTGGGAGGTGGTCCGCGAGCTGCGCGCCAGCGGCGTCACCATCATTCTCACCACCCACTACATCGAGGAAGCCGAGGAGATGGCCGACCGGATCGGCGTCATCAACCGCGGCGAAATCGTGCTGGTACGGGAAAAACAGGCGCTGATGCGCCAGCTCGGCAGCAAGCAGCTCACCCTGCAGCTACAGCAGCCGCTGGCCAGCGTGCCGCCGGCACTGGCGCACTACCCGCTGTCGCTGGACGAAGGGGGCAGCGTGCTGGTCTACACCTACGATGCCAGCGACCCGAATGCCCAGGGGCAGGTACCCATCAGCACCCTGCTCAACGATATCGAAGCCGCCGGCATTCGCTTCAAGGATCTGCACACCAAGCAGAGCTCGCTGGAAGAGATCTTCGTCAACCTGGTCAGAGAGCGCCAATGAATCTCCAAGCCGTACGCGCCATCTACTGTTTCGAGATGGCCCGGGCCGGCCGTACCCTGCTGCAGAGCCTGGTATCCCCGGTCATCTCCACGTCGCTCTATTTCGTCGTCTTCGGCGCCGCGATCGGTTCGCGTATCCAGGAGGTCGAAGGTGTCAGCTACGGGGCCTTCATCGTGCCCGGGCTGATCATGCTGATGCTGCTCACCCAGAGCGTCTCCAACGCCTCCTTCGGCATCTTCTTCCCCAAGTTCACCGGCACCATCTACGAGGTGATGTCGGCGCCGATCTCGTACTTCGAGATCGTGCTCGGCTATGTCGGCGCCGCGGCCTCGAAGTCGGCGGTATTGGGGCTGGTGATCCTGGGCACGGCGAACTTCTTCGTCGACCTGCACATTCTGCACCCGTTCATGATGCTGCTGTTTCTGGTGCTCACCGCGATCACCTTCAGTCTGCTCGGCTTCATCATCGGCATCTGGGCAGATAGCTTCGAGAAGCTGCAGCTGGTGCCGCTGCTGATCATCACCCCGCTGACCTTCCTCGGCGGCAGCTTCTACTCGATCGACATGCTTCCCGAGGTATGGCAGGCGGTCACCCTGGCCAATCCGGTGGTCTATCTGGTCAGCGGCTTCCGCTGGAGCTTCTACGGCATCAGCGACGTCAGCGTGACGGCGAGCCTGATCATGGTGTTCGTGTTCCTCGCCGTCAGCCTGGCGGTGGTCAACTGGATCTTCCGCACCGGCTACCGGCTGCGTCCGTGAGCGCCTGAACCCAATCCGCCCCCGGCACTGCCACTGCGGCGTCGGGGCGTGTCATCCACCGCGTCGAGGTTCCCATGCCCATACTGCAAGCCTGCGCCCACCGCATCGACAAGCGTGGCGACGACAGCCCTGCAACCCTCACCGCCGGCGAAGCGCTGCCCGCCGGCGACGCCGCGGAATCGCTGCTGGCCGCGCTGAACCAGAGCTTCCACGCCAAGCCCAAGGCGTGGGGGCACTTTTCAGAACCCCAGACGGCAGCCGACGCCAGCGACGAGGACGACGCGTCTGGGGCGCAAGAGAGCGAGGCGCCCCCGTTCACGCCCGACGCCCAGGTCGGCGCCGGGTCTCCCCCTGAGGCCGCGCCGATGCCGCCCTCGCGCTTCGCCGCCGAATTGACACGCTATCGTCGCGGCGAGCTGAACTTCACCGACTTCACCACCCAGGCGGCGCAGGATCTCTTGGCGCTGGTCGACGCCCAGCTCTCCGTCGGCGGCCAGCTCTGGTGCGTGCACAATCGCCAGGGCGAGACGGAGTTTCTGACCGTGGCGCTGCTGCACCAGCGCCATGGCTACGGCTTCGATGCGCAAGGCCAGGTGGTCGAAGTCGACCAGCTCAATCTCGGCCAGCTGATGCTGGCGGCGCGTATCGATCTGACTCAGTGGCAGCGCGGCGAGTCGCGTCAGTACATCGCCCACGTGCAGGACCGCGGCAGCAAGAAGACCGGCGAAGCCTTCCGTGAATGGCTCGGCTGCCGCGAAGGGGTCGATGCCAGCGCCGAGACCCGCACCCTGCTCAAGGCCTTCAGCGACTACGTCGAGCACGAAGACCTCAATGAGGAGGCCAGCCGCGAAAAGACCACCACCCTGATCGACTACGCCAACGCCCAGGCCAAGCGCGGTGAGCCGATCACCCTGGACGAGCTTTCCGAGCTGGTCGACGAGAACCAGCCCAAGGCGTTCTACGACTACATCCGCAATCAGGACTACGGGCTGGCCGCCGAGATCCCGCCGGACAAGCGCACGCTGCAGCAGTTCAAGCGCTTCACCGGCCGTGCCACCGGCGTCTCGATCAGCTTCGACTCGCACTTGCTGGGCAACAGCATCGAGTATGACGAAGAGCGCGAGCGCCTGATCATCAAGCAGATTCCGGGGCAACTGAAGGATCAGATCAAGCAGCGCGGTCAGTAACGGTACGAAAGCCCGAAGCCCCTTCCTGGCCCGGCGACCTGCCGGGCCTTGTGGCGCAACTCTCTCGCACTCCCCAGTTATCCCCCTGCTCTCCTTCCTGCCGAGCCGGCCGGCAGCGCCTGCCCCTGCTCGTTTATCGCACTGAGCCTCAGGGTCATCGGTTCTCCCCGCGATCGATGGCGAGAGCAATGATTCGCAAACTACTTAATTAAACTTGACTTAAACCATAATTAAATCCCGCCGATATAACCCTCACGCAGCAAGTCCATGCCGCGTGCGGCCTATCCAGAGGCGTATCCATTCGGGGGAAAACACATGAGAAGTGCGCTACATAGCGTCAAGGCTCGGCTAAGTCTGGGCCTGGGCCTGATCATCCTGCTGCTGGTGGCGATCGGCGTGCAGGGGATCATGAGCAACCGCCAGACCCATCAGGCCATGCAGAGCATCGTCGAGGACAACACCCAGACGATGATCACACTCGCATCCGTCAGGGCTGCGATCGGCGATAACCGCACGATCTTCGCCAAGCTCGGCAGCGCCGAGCCGACCCCGGACCAGCGTCAGGCGATCACCGACAACCGCCAGCGCGCTGACGAAGCCTGGGGACACTACTACCCTGCGCTTGCCACCACCGAGATCGAGCAGCAGCTGTCGCGCGAATACCTCGACACCTTGGCCAAGCTGCGCCAACTGGTCGATAGCGGCGCCGCGGAAACCGAAATCGACGCCGCCTATACCGAGATCTACAAGGTCGTGACCGACCTCTACCGCCTGGCACGCGAAACGACGCTGGCCGAGTATCAAAAGAGTGTGGCGGACTACCGCACCAGCCTTTACGTGGTCTTCGCGGCCATCGGTATCAGCCTGCTGCTGGCGCTCGCCATCGGATGGTGGCTGGCCCGCGGCATCCTGCGCCCGCTGAAGGAAGCCACCGACTTCTCCGCCGCCCTGGCCGAGGGCAACCTGGGCGTGCGCCTCGACGCCCGCTACCGCGACGAGTTCGGGCGCATGCTGGACGCCATGGCCGCCATGCGTGACAAGCTCACCGGCGTGATCCGCGAGGTGGCGAACAATGCACGCACCGTGGAGTCGATTTCCGCCGAACTGGCCGCGAGCAACGAGAACCTGAGCCAGCGCACCCAGGAGCAGGCCGCCAGCCTGCAGGAGACCGCTTCAGCGCTGGAGCAGATCACCAACACTGTCAGCCAGAACGCCGACAACGCCGGCCAGGCGGATAGCCTCGCCAGCGAAGTCAGCACCCAGGCCAAGCAAGGCGGCGAAGTTGTCGACGAGGCGATCGGCGCCATGCGCGAGATCGACGCCTCCAGCAAGAAGATCTCCAACATCATCGGCATGATCGACGAGATCGCCTTCCAGACCAACCTGCTCGCCCTCAACGCCTCGGTCGAGGCCGCCCGCGCCGGCGAACAGGGCCGTGGCTTCGCCGTGGTCGCCCAGGAAGTGCGTCAGCTCGCCAGCCGCAGCGCCGACGCCGCCGGCGAGATCAAGCAGCTGGTCTCCGAAAGCGCCCAGCGCGTGGCGCGCGGCTCCGAGCTGGTCAATCGCTCCGGCGAGACCCTGGCGCAGATCGTCACCAACGTCGAAAAGGTCACCGACCTGGTGTCCGAGATCGCCGTCGCCAGCCGCGAGCAGTCCACCGGCATCCAGCAGATCAACCTGGCGGTGGGCGAGATGGACAGCGTGACCCAGCAGAACGCTACCCTGGTCGAAGAGTCGACCACGGTCACCGGCACCCTGCAGAATCAGGCCGAAATGCTGGCGCAGGAGATCAGCTTCTTCCGCGGCTTCGAAGCAGGCCAAGCACAGCCGCGCGGCGCGCGCCCCAGCCTTGCCTCACCGACCACGCAGTCGCGTCAGCCACAGCGCCAGTCCCAGCCACAGCGCCGTCAGCCCACCCAGGAAGTGGAGGAGTGGAGCAGCTTCTGACACCCGCACGAACCGCCTGCCTATCGCCCCATCCTGGGGCGATAGGCAGGCTCCCTTTCTGCAGCCCTCCCCGCTGTCCTCATCTGCATCTACCCGCATTTTCCATGCCCTGCCTCGCGCCCTGCCGATCTTCACCTCACTCTGAGCGAGAGGCCTTTTCGATAGGCGACCATGCTTCGAAAAGCGACCACTCCTCACTCAGACAGCGGTCTCCGACGAGAGCCTCCCGCCCATAAAAAAACGCCCCCGAAATACGATCACGCCGCAACAAAAAGACATTCATTAAAAAACCACGTTAACGAGCGAAAACATCCCCCCATTTTCTAAATAACAACAACCACAAGGACCCAAAACCAAGTCTTGCAATAACCTAAATTAGCAAGTCAATCTTTAACACCAACTAATTGAGATAAAAATCTCCAGATTTTCATTAAAACTTAATTGAACCGTGCCGATAGAAGCCTCACGCTGCGACCTCTTCAATGCGTTGCCCGCCTAAATAGTATTTATTCGAGGAAATGAATATGCGAAGTGCGCTACAAAGCGTCAAGGCCCGCCTGTGCCTGGCGTTGGGCCTGATCATCCTGCTGCTGGTCGCAATCGGCGTGCAGGGCGTTTTCAGCAATCGCCAGACACAGGAGGCGATGCACGCGATCGTCGAGCAAAATGTTCAATCGATGATCGAACTCTCAAGGGTCAGAGCGGCGATCAGTGACAACCGCACGCTGTTTGCGCTGGCCGGCAACAAGGCACTCTCGGCGGATCAACGCCGCGATGTGGACACCAACCGCCAGCTTGCCGACGACGCCTGGGGCCACTATTACCCTGAGCTGATCAACAGCGATACCCAGCGGCAGGAAGCGGAAGTCTTCATCCAGGCGCTGCAAGCCCAGCGCAACCTGCTGGATAGCGGCAACGCCCAGGAGAGCGACATACGCGCCAGCTATTCAAAGCTCTATGATGCTATTACCACGCTCTATCGCTCGGCGCGCGAGCAGACGCTGGCGAGCTACCAGCAGAGCGTGGCGGACTATCAGACCAGCCGTACGGTCATCATCGGCGTCATCCTGATGGCTCTGGTGATTTCCATCGTCATCGGCTGGTGGCTGGCCCGCGGTATCCTGCGCCCACTGAAGGAAGCCACCGACTTCTCCACCGCGCTGGCCGAAGGCAATCTGGGCGTGCGCCTGAGCACCCGCTACCGCGACGAGTTCGGCAGCCTGCTCGATGCCATGGCCGCCATGCGTGACAGGCTCACCGGGGTCATCCGCGAGGTCGCGCACAATGCGCGCACCGTGGAGTCGATCTCCGGTGAACTGGCCGCGAGCAACGAGAACCTGAGCCAGCGCACCCAGGAGCAGGCCGCCAGCCTGCAGCAGACCGCCTCGGCGCTGGAGCAGATCACCAATACCGTCAGCCAGAACGCCGACAACGCCGGCCAGGCCGATACCCTTGCCAGCGAAGTGAGCACCCAGGCCAAGCAGGGTGGCGAGGTGGTCGACGAGGCGATCGGTGCCATGCGCGAGATCGATGCCTCCAGCAAGGAGATCTCCAATATCATCGGCATGATCGACGAGATCGCCTTCCAGACCAACCTGCTCGCCCTCAACGCCTCGGTGGAGGCCGCACGTGCCGGCGAACAGGGCCGCGGTTTCGCCGTGGTCGCCCAGGAAGTGCGCCAGCTCGCCAGCCGCAGCGCCGACGCCGCCGGCGAG
>JNVT01000033.1 GCA_000737985.1 Gammaproteobacteria bacterium MFB021
GCCGCGCACTATCTGCTGGCGGGGGACGAGACCGCGCTGCCGGCGATCTCGCGCCTGCTCGAGACGCTGCCAGCCGAGGCGCGCATCGAGGCGTGGCTGGAGGTCGAATCGCCGGCGGATCGGCTCACGCTGCCGGCTCACCCCGGCGCGCGCCTGCACTGGTGCTATCGCTGCCAGGGCCACGCCCCCAGCGAACAGCTCGCCAGCGCGGTGGTTGCGGCGCTGCCGACGGCGGACAGTGACCGCTTCGTGTGGTTCGCCGGCGAGGCCGAGGTCAGCCAGCGCCTGCGCAAGCGCTTGAAGCAGGAGTTCGCCATGGCCAAGGGGCAGCATCTGGTCACGGGTTATTGGAAGCGCGAGGCGGGTTGAGCGGTGGGCTGTCGGCTCACCACGCCTAGCGCGTGCGCTCGAGCACCAGCAGCGGGTCGATACGCGTATCGAACCAGTTCATGCCCCAGTGCAGGTGCGGCCCGGTGGCGCGGCCAGTGGCACCCACTGCGCCGATCACCTCGCCCTGGGTGACGTGCTGGCCCACCGCGACATCGATCCGCGACAGATGCAGGAAGTTGGAGCTGATGCCGTAGCCGTGGTCGAGCAGCACGGTGCCGCCGGTGAGATAGAGATCGTCGGCGAAGGTGATCACGCCGCTGGCCGGCGCCTTCACCGGGGTGCCGGTGGCGGCGGCGATATCCATGCCCGAGTGGGCCGAGCCGGGGGTGCCGTTGTAGACCCGCTGGTTGCCGAAGCGCCCGCTGATGCGCCCCTTCACCGGCCAGATGAAGGCCTCGGCGAAGCCGACCCGATCGTCGTCGCGGCGGCGCTGGGCGCTCACCGCGGCCTGCTCGCGGGCGATGCGGGCGGCGATCTTGGGCGGCGGCGAGACCGTCTTCGGCGGCACGCCATCGATACGTTCGATCGGCCAGTCGCGCGGGATGATCGCCACCGACGCCTGCTGCTGCCGGCCATCCGGGGTGACGATCTCGATCGACTGCGCGCCCTGGGCGTCGCGGCCGACGCCGAATACCACCGTGCCGTAGCCGGTGACCCGCAGCGTATGCCCCGCCACCCGTACCTGGCTGCCCGGCGGCACCCGTCCGATCACCATCGAGCCCTGTTCGACGCTGGCGGGGAAGGTGATCGCGACCGGCGCCGCCACGCCAGCGGCGGCCCACAGCCATAGCGTCGCGGCCAGGAGCAGGGCGCTCGCCACGCGATACGGGTGGCGTCCAGCGGGGCGAGATCGCAGGCGGGTGATCGACGGCATGGGTACGGCGCTCCGGCAGAGAGAAAGGCGCCCATCTTAACCCGTCGTTGCCGCAGGCCTGGAACGCCTGTCATAGCCGGTAAACGAAGTGGGCTTATCCGGCGGCAGGGCGTCGCGAGGGCGCTGTAAACCCCTCCCTGGGGGCTACCTTTGCCATCCCTGGCAAAGGACCCTCGCTGTACGCTGCCACCGGCGCCCATTGTCGCAGGGTTAGGAAATTAGCGCTTGAGTCGTGATGGCGTCGGCTGGAGGGGGCAGAGAGAGCGGGGCCGGCATGCCGGCCCCGCTGGGGTGGGAGCTTGTCGCTCAGGCTCAGAACGACTCCCAGTCGTCCTCGGTGCTCGCCATGGCCGGCTGGCGGGTCGCGCTCAGACGGGGCGCCGGCGCTGCCACCTGGGGCGCTGGCGTCGATACCTGGGGCGCTGGCGTCGATACCTGGGGCGCGGATTTGGCCGCCGGCATCGGGCGCGACTCGGCCCCGGCGATCTGGAACCCGGCCAGGGCCTGCTCCAGGCGCTGGACCTGTTCGTTGAGACTGGCCGCGGCGCTGCTCGCCTGCTGCACCAGCGAGGCATTCTGCTGGGTGACCTGATCCATCTGCACCACGGCTTCGTTGACCTGGTCGATGCCGTTGGACTGCTCGGCGGAGGCGACCGAGATCTCCTCGATCAGATCGGTCATGCGCGACACCGACTCGACCACCCGGCCGATGGTCTCGCCGGCCTCGGCGACGATCCCCGACCCCGCTTCGATCTTGCGGTTGGAGGCATCGATCAGCTCCCGGATCTGACGCGAGGCATCGGCGCTGCGGCTGGCCAGGGTGCGTACCTCGTTGGCGACCACGGCGAAGCCACGCCCCTGCTCGCCGGCGCGGGCCGCTTCCACCGAGGCGTTGAGGGCGAGGATATTGGTCTGGAAGGCGATCGAGTCGATCACCCCGACGATATCGGTCACCTGGCGCGAGCTGTCGGTGATGCCCTGCATGGTGGAGACGACCTGATCCATCATCGCCCCGCCTTCGCTGGCGGTGCTGCGTGCCTGGCCGGCGAGGCCATTGGCCTGGCGCGCGTTCTCGGCGTTCTGACGCACGGTCTGGGTCAACTGCTCCATGCTCGAGGCGGTCTCGCCGATCGACGCGGCCTGCTGGTCGGTGCGTGCCGCCAGGTCCTGGTTGCCGCTGTGAATCTGCCCCACGCCCACGGTGATGGTGGTGGAGGCCTGACGCACGCCGCCCAGAGCCTCGGCCAGATGCACGCGCATGCCCTCGATGGCGTGCAGCAGGCTATGGCGGTCGTTGGGCTCGAGCGTCAGCGCCCGGGTCAGGTCGCCCTCGGCGATGCCCTGCACCGCGTTACGCGCGCGACGAGGGTCGCCACCCAGGTCACCCAGCACGCTGCGGATGATCCACGCCATCACCAGGGTGATCACGATGCCGATCGTGCCGGCGATCAGGCTCATCTTGAGCACCCCCATCCAGAACGCGTGCTGGATGTCGCTGACATAGACATTGGCGGCGAGATACCAGTCCCAGGCGGGGACATAGCGCACGTAGTTGATGCGCGAGACGTCCTCGCCGTCGGCGTTGGTGGAGGTGTACTCCAGGGTGCCGTCGTCGGGCGAGTCGGCCAGCGCCTTCAGTTCGCGATAGAAGTAGACGCCGTTGTCATCGCGGAAATTGCTCATGTCGGTGCCGATCGCCCGCTTGGGGTGATAGACGAGGTGAATTTTGCCATCGAAGGCGTAGACATAGCTGCCGTCGAGATCGAGCGCCGACAGGTTGCGTCGGGCGAAGTCCTGCGCTGCTTCGACACTGAACTCACCCTGGGCGGCGCGATCGGCGTAGCGCTGTACCAGGGTCTGGGCGCTGGCGACGAAGCTCTTGAGACTCTGGACCCGCTCGGCCATCAGGGTGTCGCGTTTCTCCAGGGCCATCCAGCCCACCAGCACCAGCATGCCGAACCACATCAATCCCACCGTGATCCAGAGTTTTTGCCGCATCGTCATCGCGAAAATCGTCCTTATCCGAGGTATCTGCCGAGTCATATAGAGGAATGAACTATTAGTCCGCTCTCTTTATCGGCAGCGTCTACTTAAGATTGAGATAACGAATCGCTGCGCAGCGAGCCACCGCTACCCAAGGCGTGCGCGACAGCCCGATGCGAGGAAAAGGGGGGTGATGGGGCGCGGGCCTGTAGATCGCGGGCCTGTAGTAGAGAATGGACCTGTGGCAAAGAACGGGCCGAGGAAAAGCGGGTGTAGAGAGAGCGGATACAGAGAGAGCGGATACAGAGAGAGCGGGTCAAGCGCCTGGGGCGGCGAGAACGGGATGACTGCGCGGGAAGAAGCGGGCGGTGAGATACCGCCCGCGGCGTTCATGGCTGCGCCGAGATCGCCGGCGTGTCGTCTTCGTCGTCTGCGATCAGACGCGTGGCGGGGAAGACACAGCGGAAGCGGGCGCCCATGCCGGGTCGGCTGACGATTTCGAGCTGGGCATCGTGGCGCAGCAGCACGTGCTTGACGATGGCCAGCCCCAGGCCGGTACCGCCGGTGGCGGCGCTGCGCCCCTTGTCGACGCGGTAGAAGCGCTCGGTCAGGCGCGGGATGTGCACCGGGTCGAAGCCCTCGCCGTCGTCCTCCACCTCGATCGCGGCACCCTCGTGCCAGGGCTTCCAGCGCAGGGTGATACGGCTGCCTTCGGGGGTGTAGCGCACGGCGTTGAAGACCAGGTTGGAGACCGCGCTGCGAATCTCCTTGGTATTGCCGAGCAGGCGATGAGTCTCGTCGACCTGCAGTGCGATCTGCTGGTGCCCCGCGCTCAGCCCGCGGGCGTCGTCGACGATGCTCTCGAGCAGGGCGCGCACATCGATGGCGTCGCGGTCGTCATTGGGGCTGTCGATCTCCAGGCGTGACAGCAGCAGCAGATCCTCGACCAGGTTCTGCATCCGCATGGTCTGCGCCTGCATCTGCGAGAAACCGCGCTGCCAGCGGGTCGGCAGCTGATCGGCGTGGTCGGAGTAGGTCTCCAGATAGCCGGCCAGCACGGTCAGCGGGGTGCGCAGCTCGTGGGAGACATTGGCGACGAAGTCGCGGCGCATCATCTCCAGCTGGTGCAGCCGGGTCACGTCGCGCACCATCAGCAGGCGCTCGTCGTCACCGAACAGGGTGATATGAAACTGCAGCGTGTGCGCGGCGTCGATCGGCGAGGGGATCAGCAGCGGCTCGCGGTAGTCGCGGGCCTCGAAGTAGTCGATGAAGCGCGGATCGCGCAGCAGGTTGGTGATCGGCTGGCCGCGGTCGTGGTCGGGCTGCAGGCCGAGCATGTCGGAGGCGGCGCTGTTCCACCACTCCAGGTCGCCGCGCGGATCGAGCATCACTACGCTGTCGCGCATCGCCTCACAGGAGTCCTGGATGCGCCGCAGGATATCGCGCAGGCGTTGCTGCATCTGGCTCTGCGCTTTCTGGTAGGTGTAGAGGCGGTCGAACAGGTCGCCCCATACGCCGGTACCGGGCGGCGGCGCCTCGCGCGGATGGCGCAGCAGCCACACATAGAGCAGGCGCACATGGCGTAGATGCAGGAAGACATAGAGCCCGAGGCCCGCGGCCAGCCCCCAGCCGAGGCCGGCAAACAGCGCGCCGAACATCTCGCCCAGCAGCGTACCCATCGCGCCGAGCCCGAACAGCATGTAGCCAAGGCGCCACAGTTCGTTGATCCAGTAGCGCACGCTGCGACTTACTCCCTGATCGAAAAGCGGTAACCGGTGCCGCGCACCGTCTGGATCAGATGCTGGTGCTTCTCGCCCAGCGACTTGCGTAGCCGGCGGATATGCACGTCGACGGTGCGCTCCTCGACGTAGACGTTGCCACCCCAGACCTGATCGAGCAACTGGCTACGCGTGTAGGCGCGCTCCTGATGGGTCATGAAGAACTGCAGCAGGCGGTACTCGGTGGGGCCGATCTCCAGCGCGCTGCCGTGGGAGGTGACGCGATGGCTGGCGGGGTCGAGCTTGAGCCCTTCGACCTCGACCGCCTCCTCGATGCCCGGCGGCGTGGCCCGGCGTAGCACCGCCTTGAGCCGGGCCACCAGCTCGCGCGGCGAGAACGGCTTGGTGATGTAGTCGTCGGCGCCTGCTTCGAGCCCCTGGACCTTGTTGTCCTCCTCGCCCTTGGCGGTGAGCAGGATGATCGGCATCTCGGCGGTGGCCTCCTCGCGCTTGAGGCGGCGCGCCAGCTCGATCCCGCTGGTGCCCGGCATCATCCAGTCGAGCAGCATCAGGTCCGGCTTGTGATCCAGCGCCATGGCGTGGGCGCTCTGGGCGTTGTCCGCTTCCAGCACGCGGTAGTCGGCCATCTCCAGCGCCACCGCGATCATTTCGCGGATGGAGGGCTCGTCGTCAACGATGAGTACGGTCTTGGAGCTCATGACAGGCCTCGAGTGAGCCGCCGGAGGAGGCGCGCGTGCAGCGGACAACCTTCCGGCCGTGACAGAACGGTGACGATTACAGCGTGAAAATATGACAAATACGTGACATCGATGTCATCCCTCACATCTCGCATCGAGACCATCGGCCCTGGCGGCGACCGCTGGGGGCGCGAAGAGGCGATCGATGAGGGCAGCGGCTCATATCACCGGCCACAGGCTCAGCACCACCCCGGCGAACAGTAGAAGCCCCGACCAGAAGTTGTTGAGAAAGGCCTGGAAGCAGGGGCCGCGCTCGCGCCCACGGATCAGCCACTGCTGATAGACGAAGGTCGCCGCCATCGCCGCCAGCCCCAGCCAGAAGAACCCGCCCAGCGCGAGGCGTGCCCCGATCCAGGCCAGCAGTGCCAACGTGGCCAGTTGCAGCAGACCGATGATCAGCTTGTCGGCGCGGCCGAACAGGCGCGCGGTGGATTTCACGCCGATCTTGATGTCGTCGTCGCGATCGACCATGGCGTACTGGGTGTCGTAGGCCACGGTCCAGGTCAGGTTGGCCAGCAGCAGCAGCCACGCCTCCAGCGGCACGCTGCGACTCACCGCCATGAACGCCATCGGAATGCTCCACGAGAACGCCAGCCCCAGCACCACCTGGGGCAGATGGGTGTAGCGCTTCATGAACGGATAGAGCGCGGCCAGCGCCACGCCGACGAAGGAGAGCAGCACCGTGGGCAGGTTGGTGAAGCAGACCAGCACGAAGGCTGCCGCCACCAGCACCGCGAACAGGATCTTGGCCTCGCGCTCGCGGATACGCCCGGTGGCCAGCGGGCGCTCCTTGGTGCGCTTGACGTGGCCATCGATCTTGCGGTCGGCGTAGTCGTTGACCACGCAGCCGGCGGCGCGCATCAGGTAGACGCCGAGCACGAAGATGATCAGGTTGGCGCGATCCGGCAGGCCATCGGCGGCGAGCCACAGCGCCCACAGCGTGGGCCACATCAGCAGCCAGGTGCCGATCGGCTTGTCGAGCCGGGTCAAGCGCAGGAAATCGGGGATTCGCGCCAGGCCGCGGGGGCGTGGCGTGGGGTCGGCGGCGGACATCGAATTCTCCAGAACGGCGAGCGGGACGCGACTGGCTGGACCTTACACCACAACCCCGCCGGCAGCGAGGCATGGCAATGGGCGCAGCAGTGGGCGTGGCAGTGGACGCAGCGATAGGCGTGGCAGTGGGCGCAGCGATAGACGTGGCAGTGGACGCAGCGATAGCGTACGGGGCGTAGCGATAGATATTGCTTTTGTCACGCCGACGCGCTCAGACTCGAGGTGGGCGCGGTCAGCGGATGTCGGCGTCGCTCCTGGGTGTCGATAGACGCTGGCAGCACTGGGATCGCGGAACAGGGTGGCTCGATCCTTGGGAGTAGAACAATGACAAACCACGCTAAACCCGCCGCCGGCATCCACTACCAGCAGCAGGATGCCAGCTATTTCGACAAGCGCGGCCTGCGTCGCCACGCCGGGCCCTGGTCGCTCTGGGCCCTGGGTGTGGGCGCGGTGATCTCGGGCCACTACTCGGGCTGGAACCTGGGGCTCGCCTCGGGCGGCTGGGGCGGCATGGCGATCGCCACGGCGATCATCGCGGTGATGTACCTGGGGCTGACCTTCTGTATCGCCGAGATGTCGCCGGCCCTGCCGCACACCGGCGCCGCCTACTCCTTCGCGCGCTCCTCCATGGGGCCCTGGGGCGGCTTCGTCACCGGCCTGTGCGAGAACGTCGAGTACGTGCTCACGCCGGCGGTGATCGTGTTCTTCATCGGCTCTTATCTGGGCAGCATCTTCGAGACGCCGGCGGCGTTCCAGCCGCTGTGGTGGCTGCTGGGCTATCTGCTGTTCGTCGGCCTCAACATCGTCGGCGTCGAGCTCTCTTTCCGGGTGACGCTGGCGGTGACCCTGCTGGCGTTGGCGGTGCTGGTGGTGTTCTGGTTCAGCGCCTTCACCCATCTCGATTTCTCGACCTGGGCGCTGAACATCGCCCCCGGCGGCGGTGAACTCGAAGGCGGCCACGGACCGCTGCTGCCGATGGGTATCGGCGGGGCGCTGGCGGCGATGCCGTTCGCGGTGTGGCTGTTCCTGGCCATCGAGCAGCTGCCGCTGGCCGCCGAGGAGTCGGTCGACCCGCAGCGTGACATGCCGCGCGGTATCCTGCTCGGTATCACCACCCTGATCGTCTCCGCCACCCTGATCCTGGTGCTCAACCCCGCGGTGGTGGGTGTCGGTAGCTACGCCCTGAGCCAGTCCGGTGAGCCGTTGCTGGATGGTTTCCAGGCCATTTTTGGAGCCGGCACGGCCAAGTTCCTCGCGCTGCTGGCGCTGGTCGGGCTGATCGCCAGTTTCCATACCATCATTTTTGCCCAGGGTCGCCAGATCTACTCGCTCTCCCGCGCCGGCTACTTTCCCACCTTCCTCTCGGTGACCCACGGTACGCGCAAGACGCCGTACGTGGCGATGATCGGCGGCGCGCTGGTGGGCATGACCATCATGCTGATCTGCTTCTTCGGCCTCGGCACCCAGGAGGGCTCGGCGGTGATCGGGGGCACGCTGCTCAACATGGCGGTGTTCGGCGCCATGTGCTCCTACATCGCCCAGGCGCTCTCCTTCATCCTGTTGCGCCGCCATCACGCCCATATCGAGCGCCCCTACCGCAGCCCCTTCGGAATTCCCGGCGCCGTGGCGACCATCGTCATCGCGCTGATGACGATCTACTTCCAGCTCAGCGACAGCACCTACCGGGTCGGCGTGATCGGCGTCGCCCTGTGGCTGGCGGTGGGTATCGGCTACTTCGCCTGCATCGGGCGGCACCGTCTGATCCTGTCGCCGGAGGAGGAATTCGCCATGCAGCGAGGCGAGCAGGCCGCGGACGACGACAGCCGCGCGGTGTGATCCCGATCTCCCTGACACTGTGAGCGAGGAATGGCCATGAGTGATCACCAAGCCAGAAGCGTGCGTACCGCCGCCCAGGCGCGCGAACTCGTCGAGGCGCGCGGGCTGAGCCACGTCAAGGTCGGCATGTTCGACATCGACGGCGTGATGCGCGGCAAGTACATGCAGCGGGACAAGTTCTTCGCCGCGCTGGAGAAGGGGTTCGCCTTCTGCGATGTGGTGCTGGGCTGGGACAGCAAGGACGAGCTCTACGACAACGTCGCCTTCACCGGCTGGCATACCGGCTATCCGGATGCGCCGCTGCGGATCGTCCCCGAGAGCTGCCGCGAGGTGCCGTTCGAGGGCGACATGCTGCTGTTTCTGGCCGAGTTCGAGGGCGAGGCCGGCCAGCTCTGCCCGCGCGGGCTGCTCAGGCGCGTGCTCGCCCGTGCCGAGGCGCTGGGGTTCGCTGTCTTCGGCTCGCTGGAGTACGAGTTCTTCCTGTTCCAGGAGACCCCGGAGTCGATCCGCGAGAAGGGCTTTCGCCAGCTCAAGCCGCTGACGCCGGACATGATGGGCTACTCGATGCTGCGCAGCTCGGTGCATGGCGAGCTCTACCACGACCTGCTGGCGCTGGCGGAGACCATGGATTTCCCCATCGAGGGGCTGCATACCGAGACCGGGCCCGGCGTGCTCGAGGCGGCGATCGGCGTCGACGACGCCCTGAACGCCGGCGACAAGGGGGCGCTGTTCAAGACCTTCACCAAGGTGTGGGCGCAGCGGCGCGGACTGATGGCGACCTTCATGGCCAAGTGGTCGCCGGACTACCCCGGCCAGAGCGGGCATATCCATCTCTCGCTGCGCCATCGCGACGGCGACCGTTCGGCCTTCTACGATGCCGACGCGCCCCACGGCATGAGCCAGCTCCAGCGCCACTTCGTCGCCGGCCAGCAGCGCCTGATGCCGGAGCTGCTGGCGATGTTCGCGCCGACGATCAACAGCTATACCCGGCTGATTCCCGGCTTCTGGGCGCCCACCGATGCCACCTGGGGGGTCGAGAACCGCACCTGTGCGCTGCGCGTGATTCCCGGCTCGGCGCATTCCCAGCGGGTCGAGTATCGCCTCGGCAGTGCCGACGCCAACCCCTATCTGGCCCTGGCTGCCGCGATCGGCTCCGGGCTCTACGGCATCGAGCAGGGGCTCGAACCGGAGGCGCCGGTCACCGGCAATGCCTACGAACTCGAGCACCCGGCGTCGCTGGCGTTGCCGCGCACGCTGTGGGATGCCGCCGGCCGCCTGCGCGGCTCGGATGCCGCCCGCGAGCTGTTCGGTGATGCCTTCGTCGAGCACTTCGCCGCCACCCGCGAGTGGGAGGAGCGCCAGTTCCGTCGTCATATCACCGATTGGGAGTTGGCACGTTACTTCGAGATTATCTGAGCCCCCGGGGCACGGCCGGGATAACGACACTTTCTGGGTGGGAGCAGCGCATGGCACGACAACACACGATTTCCCCCGTGGATGGCGGGGTCTATGTCGAACGCGAGCTGGCCGAGAAGGCGCAGATCGAAGCCTGCGTCGCCGACGCCGTGGCGGCGCAGCGGGCGTGGCGCGAGACGCTACTGGCCGAGCGCGCGCGGCTGTGTACGGCGATGGTCGATGCCTTCGTCGCGCGGCGCGATAAGCTGGCCGAGGAGCTGACCTGGCAGATGGGGCGGCCGATCGCCGCCGCGGGGGGCGAGATCGGCGGTTTCGAGGAGCGCGCACGCGGCATGATCGCCCTCGCCGAGTCGGCCCTGGCACCGATCCGGCTGGCCGACAAGCCCGGCTTCACCCGCTATATCACCCGCGAGCCATTGGGTGTGTCGCTGATCGTGGCGCCGTGGAACTTCCCCTTCATGACCGCCGTCAATGCGGTGGTGCCGGCGATCATGGCCGGCAATACGGTGATCCTCAAACACTCGGCGCAGACGCCGCTGTGCGCCGAGCGTATCCATGAAGCCTTTCAGGCCGCCGGGCTGCCCGAAGGGGTGTTTCAGTTCCTGCATCTGGCGCATGCCGATACCGAGGCGCTGATTCGCGACTCCCGCATCGCTCACGTCTCCTTCACCGGGTCGGTGGCGGGTGGCGAGATGGTCGAGCGCAATGCCGCCGGGCGCTTTATCGCCACCGGGCTCGAACTGGGCGGCAAGGACCCGGCCTATATCCGCGCCGACGTCGATCTCGACGCCGCCGTGCCGGCGGTGATGGATGGTGCCTTCTTCAACTCGGGGCAGAGCTGCTGCGGCATCGAGCGCATCTATGTCCACCGCGACATTGCCGAGGCCTTCGTCGAGCGCGCGGTGGCCTGGGTGCGCGAGCTCAGGCTGGGTAACCCCACCGATCCGCAGACCACGCTGGGGCCGCTGGTGCGGCCGGCGGCGGCCGACTTCGTGCGCGGGCAGATCGAGGCGGCGGTCGCCGCCGGCGCCAAGGCGTGGATCGACCCCGGCGACTATACGCTGTCGGTGCCGGGCAGCGCCTATCTGGCCCCGCAGGTGCTCACCCAGGTGACCCACGATATGGCGGTGATGCGTGAGGAGAGCTTCGGCCCGGTGGTGGGCATCATGACGGTGGCCGATGACGACGAGGCGGTGGCGCTGATGAACGACAGCGCGTTCGGCCTCACCGCCGCCGTGTTCACCCGCGATCTGGCCGTGGGCGAGGCGCTGGCCAAACGCCTGGACGCGGGCACCGTGTTCACCAATCGCTGCGACTATCTCGACCCGGAACTGGCCTGGACCGGGGTCAAGCAGTCCGGGCGCGGCTGCTCGCTGTCGCAGGTCGGCTACGAGACGCTGACACGGCCGAAATCCTTCCACCTGAAGCACGCCTGAACCGCGCCGACCGCCCTACAGGAGATCCGTCATGAGTGATTTCGATCGCACACGCTATAGCGCCAACTGGAACTACCCCACGCCTATCCGCATCGGCGCCGGGCGCGCCGAGGAGCTGCCCGACGCCTGCCAGGCGCTGGGCATGCGCGCGCCGCTGTTGATCACCGATCCCGGGCTGGCGGCGCTGCCGATGGTCGAGCAGGCGCTCGCGCGCTGCCACGAGGCGGGGCTGGCGGTCGACGTATTCAGTCAGATTCAGGGCAACCCCACCGGGGCCAACGTCGCGGCCGGCGTGGCCGCTTTCCGCGCCGGTGACCACGACGGCGTGATCGCCTTCGGCGGTGGTTCGGGGCTGGACGCGGCCAAGGCGGTGGCGTTGATGGCGCGTCAGCCCGAGTCGCTGTCGCTGTGGGCGCTGGAGGATCGCGGCGACAACTGGCGCCAGGCGGATGCCGACGCCGTGCTGCCGGTGGTGGCGGTGCCCACCACCGCGGGCACCGGCTCCGAGGTCGGACGCGCCTCGGTGATCACCGACGCCGAGGCCCAGGTCAAGCGCATCATCTTCCATCCGCGCATGCTGCCCGGCGCGGTGATCCTCGACCCGCTGCTGACCCGTGAACTGCCGCCGGGGCTCACCGCCGCCACCGGCATGGACGCGCTCTCCCACTGTCTCGAAGCGTGGTGCGCGCCCGGGTATCACCCCCAGGCCGAGGGCATTGCGGTGGAGGGCATGCGGCGTATTCGCGATGCGCTGCCGCGGGCCTATCTGAACGGCGACGATCTCGCCGCACGCAGCGACATGCTGGTGGCGTCGATGATGGGGGCCACCGCCTTCCAGCGCGGGCTGGGCGCGATGCACGCGCTGGCGCATCCGCTGGGGGCGCTGTTCGATGCCCACCACGGCATGCTCAATGCGGTGCTGATGCCCTACGTGCTGCGTGCCAACACCCGCGCGATCGGCGAGCCGATGGTGCGCCTGGCGCGCTATCTCGACCTGCCACAGCCGGGGGTCGCCGCAGTGATCGATTGGGTGTTGGATCTGCGTGAGCGCCTGGGCATTCCCCATACGCTGAGCGCGCTGGGCATCGACGACAGCCATGCCGAACGGGTCGGACAGATGGCGGTGGAGGATCCTTCTGCCGGTGGCAATCCGATTGCCTTCGACGCGGCGACCTACCGCGGGATCTTCGAGGCGGCCCTCGCCGGGCGGCTTTAGGCGGGAAGCGGGGGCTCACCCAGTCCGGAAGCCGGGCTCACCCCGCCGGCGGCAGCGCCAGATCGGCGGCCATCTGCGTCAGGAAGCGCTCCTGCACCAGCAGCTGGATGCGGCCGTGGCGAAAGCGCGAACGGCGCAGCCACACGCCAACAGGGTCCGCACTCAGCTCGATCGGCCCGCGTTCGAGATCCGGTTGGGCGAA
>JNVT01000034.1 GCA_000737985.1 Gammaproteobacteria bacterium MFB021
CCTTGTCGCCGAGCACGCCGAGCAGCCCGATGCGCCGCGTCGGTCGCGGGCGCGCCGCCAGCCGCTCGGCCACGTAGGCCGCCGCGTGGGGGTTGTGCGCCACATCGAGACACCAGTTGCCCAGCCACTGCAGACGCCCGGGTAGCGATACCGTGGCGAGCGCTTCGCGCACGGCATCGCCCTGCGCGGTGACGCCGAGCAGCGTCAGCACCTGCAGCGCCACCGCGGCATTGTCCAGCGGCAGGCCCGGGTCGGGCAAGCTATCGAACTCATAGCGCCGGCCCTCGGCGTCACTGCCCTGCCACTGCCAGCCGCCATCGCGTGCCTCGGGCGCGAACGCCTGGCCCAGCCAGTAGGCCGGCGCTGCCAGCGCCTCGAGGCGCGCCGAGACGCTGGCGGGGAGCTGGCGACTGCCGAGCACCGCCGGGCGCCCCTGACGCAGGATGCCGGCCTTCTCGAAGCCGATGCCCTCGAGATCGTCACCCAGGAAGTCGGCATGGTCATGGGCGATGGTGGTGATCACCGCGATATCGGGGTCGACCACATTGACCGCGTCGAGGCGCCCGCCCAGCCCGACCTCCAGGATCGCCAGCCGCGGCTGGCGCTCGGCGATCGCCCACAGCGCCGCCAGGGTGCCGGCCTCGAAGTAGGTGAGACTCACCGCCTCGCCCGCCAGGCGCGCGGCCTCGACCCGCTCGAAGCCCGCGACCAGCAGCGCATCGTCCGCCGGCTCGCCGTCGAAACGCAGGCGCTCGTTGTAGCGCAGCAGATGGGGAGAGGTATAGCAGGCGGTGGAGAGGCCGTGGCACGCCGCCAGGCGTTCGAGCAGCGCCACCGTCGAGCCCTTGCCGTTGGTGCCGGCCACGGTGACCACCTGCCCCGCCAGCGGCCGCTCGTTCAGCCCCAGGCGCGCCGCCACCTCAGCGACCCGCTCGAGGCCGAGTTCGATGGCGACGGGATGCTGGCGCTCGAGTCGCGCCAGCCATGCATCCAGCGCCGCGGACATCTCAGCGCGACGCCTGGGAGGCGTCGGCCTCGTCCGGCAGCGGCGAGAAGTCCGCCCCGGCTTCATCACCCAGCGACGGCTGGTGGGTCAGGATACGCAGCACGTTGCCCAGCCGCGCCCGCAGCTCGGGGCGCGCGACGATCATGTCGACGGTGCCGTGCTCGAGCAGGAACTCGCTGCGCTGGAACCCTTCCGGCAGCTTCTCGCGCACGGTCTGCTCGATCACCCGCGGGCCGGCGAAGCCGATCAGCGCATTGGGTTCGGCCACGTTGAGGTCACCGAGCATCGCCAGCGACGCGGAGACACCGCCGAACACCGGATCGGTCAGCACCGAGATATAGGGCACCCCGGCCTGCTTGAGCTTCTCCAGCGCGGCGGACGTCTTGGCCATTTGCATCAGCGAGAACAGCGCCTCCTGCATGCGCGCGCCGCCGGAAGCGGCGAAGCACACCAGCGGGATCTCCTGCTCCAGCGCCAGGCTCGCCGCGCGCACGAACTTCTCGCCGACGATCGCGCCCATGGAACCGCCCATGAACGAGAACTCGAACGCCACCGCGACCACCGGCAGGCCGTCGAGAGTGCCGCGCATGGCGATCAGGGCGTCGTTCTCGTCGGTCTCCTTCTGCGCCGCCGAGAGGCGATCCTTGTACTTCTTCGAATCGCGGAACTTGAGCCGGTCGCTCGGCTGCAGGTCGGCGGCGATCTCCTCACGCCCTTCGGCATCGAGGAACCAGTTGAGCCGCTTGCGTGCCGTGAGTCGCAGGTGGTGCTGGCACTTGGGGCAGACGTTCTGGTGTTTCTCCAGCTCGGGGAGATAGAGCACCGAATCGCAACTCGGGCACTTGCGCCACAGGCCGTCGGGCACGCTGGCGCGGCGGTCGTTACGCTGGGTGCGGCTCATCGACGGGACGATCTTGTCTAGCCAGCTCATGTCGGGAGAGATTCCATCAGTTTAAGGAAACGGGTCCGCGCCGGCGGTCAGCCACACGCCGGCGCGACACGGAAAGCGCAGATGATACCAGAATGCCCGGCGCAGCTCAGGCGCGCGCGTCGCGATCCAGCGCCTCGCGCATCTC
This sequence comes from Gammaproteobacteria bacterium MFB021, assembly GCA_000737985.1. Lineage (GTDB taxonomy): Bacteria > Pseudomonadota > Gammaproteobacteria > Pseudomonadales > Halomonadaceae > Salinicola. Next base: position 2,083 of record JNVT01000034.1, read on the forward strand.
GCCGAGGATCTCGCGCAGCGCCTGCGGGATCGTCTCGGGGGTATCGGCGCGTTCGGCGATACGTCCGACCAGGGCGCTGCCGACGATGACCCCGTCGGCCACGCGCCCGATGGCCGCCGCGGTGGCGCCGTCACGGATGCCGAAGCCGACGCACAGCGGCAGCTCGGTGAGCGCACGCAGGCTCGCCAGCTGAGCCCCTACGGCCTCGGCATCCAGGGTCGCCGCGCCGGTGACGCCCTTGAGCGACACATAGTAGAGATAGCCCTGGCCGTGGTGACAGATCGTCGTTGCGCGCTGCTCGGAAGTGGTCGGCGCGAGCAGGAAGATCGACTGCAGACCGTGGTCGGCGAACAGCGCCGCGTTCTCGCCCATCTCCTCCGGCGGCATGTCCACCGCGAGCACGCCGTCGACGCCGGCATCCCGAGCCTGACGCGCGAAGGCCGCATAGCCCATGCGCTCGATCGGGTTGAGGTAGCCCATCAGCACCACCGGGGTCTCGCTGTCGCGTTCACGGAACGCCGCCACCATCTCCAGCACGTGGCTCAGCCGCGTGCCGTGGACGAGCGCGCGCTCGCACGCCTTCTGGATCACCGGGCCGTCGGCCATGGGGTCGGAGAACGGTACGCCCAGCTCGATCACATCGGCCCCCGCCTCGACGCAGGCGTGCATGAAATCGACGGTGTGCGCCGGGGCCGGGTCACCGGCAGTGATATAGGGAATCAGCGCCTTGCGCCCCGCTGCCTTGAGCGCGGCGAAGCGCCGGTCGATACGATTCGCGTGTTGGTTCATGTCGGTCCCCGCCGTCAGAATTCGATGCCGTCGATCTTGGCCACGGTATGGATGTCCTTGTCACCGCGCCCGGAGAGGTTGACCACGATGTGCTTGTCCTGCGGCAGGCTGGCGGCCAGCTTCTTGGCGTGGGCCAGCGCATGGGCCGACTCCAGCGCCGGCATGATGCCCTCGACCCGGGTCAACTCACGGAAGGCGGCGAGCACCTCGTGGTCGTCGGCGGCAACGTACTCGACCCGCCCGACATCCTTCCACAGCGCGTGCTCCGGGCCCACGCCGGGATAGTCCAGACCCGCCGAGACCGAGTGGGTATCGGCGATCTGACCGCCCTCGTCGGACATCAGATAGGTGCGGTTGCCGTGCAGCACGCCGCGCGGCGCGTTGGCGGTCAGCGGCGCAGCGTGGCGGCCGGTGGCGAGGCCATCGCCGCCCGCTTCGACGCCGTACATGGCAACCTCTTCGTCCTCGACGAAGGGATAGAACAGGCCCATGGCGTTGGAACCGCCGCCGACGCAGGCGACCAGCGCATCCGGCAAGCGCCCGATCTGCTCCAGCGACTGGCGCCGCGCTTCGCGGCCGGCCACGGCGTTGAAGTCACGCACCAGCATCGGATACGGGTGCGGACCCGCCACCGTGCCGATGATGTAGAAGGTGTTGTCGACGTTGGTGACCCAGTCGCGCAGCGCCTCGTTCATGGCGTCCTTGAGCGTGCGCGAGCCGGACTCCACCGGCACCACCTTGGCCCCGAGCAGGCGCATGCGGTAGACGTTGAGCTTCTGACGCTCGACGTCCTCCGCGCCCATGTAGACCTCGCACTCGAGCCCCAGACGCGCGGCCACCGTGGCGGTGGCGACACCGTGCTGGCCGGCACCGGTCTCGGCGATCACCCGCGGCTTGCCCGAGCGCTTGGCCAGCAGCGCCTGGCCGATGGTGTTGTTCACCTTGTGCGCGCCGGTGTGGTTGAGATCCTCGCGCTTGAGCCAGATCTGGGCACCGCCGATCTCGCGCGACCAGCGTTCGGCATGATAGAGCGGTGACGGCCGGCCCACGTAGTGGGTCAGGTCGCGGTCGAACTCGGCCTGGAAATCGGGGTCGTGTTTGAGGCTCGCATAGATCTTGTCGAGCTCTTCCAGCGCGAAGCTCAGCGTCTCGGAGACGAAACGCCCGCCGTAAGGGCCGAAGTGGCCGCTCGCATCGGGCAGTTGCGTCAGGTCAGAAAATCGGCTCACGAGTGGACCCTCATGGTGTCGCTGCGTGGATGGTGGTCGCGCCGGCGGCGCGGACATGCTGGCAGAAGGCGCGCATGCGCGCGGCATCCTTGATGCCGTGGCACGCTGCGCCGGTATTCGAGCGCGCCTCGACGCCACCGGAAACGTCGACCGCATAGGGCGCGACGCGGGCGATGGCGGTGGCGACGTTGTCCGGCGTCAGACCACCGGCAAGGATAACAGGTTTGCCCAGATCACCGGGAATGCGCGACCAGTCGAAGGTCTCGCCGGTGCCCCCCGGCACCCCGGGGCGGTAGGCGTCGAGCAGCAGCGCGCCGGCGCCGGCATAGCGCTGGGCAGCTCGCCTCAGATCGAGGTCGTCGCGCATGCGCAGCGCCTTGATCCAGGGCTTGGCGAAGCGCGCGCAAAAATCCGGCGACTCATCGCCATGGAACTGCAGCAGGTCGAGATGAGGCAGCGCCGCCTCGACGCTGGCCGCGTCGGCATCGACGAACAGCCCCACCCGGGTGACGAAGGGCGCCACCTCGGCGCTGAGCGCCGCCAGCCGCGAGGCGTCGATGGCCCGGGCACTGCCCGCCCACAGCACGAAGCCCAGGGCGTCGGCGCCGCAGGCCACGGCGGCGTGGATATCCTCGCGCCGAGTCATGCCGCAGATCTTGATTCTCACCTGACTCATGGGGTCGTCTCTTCTGGGACATGGCACGCCGCGTGGCCGGCGTGGTGGCTGTCGGCCGCGCTCTTCACGAGGCGGACTCGGCTGCACGGGCATCGGGATGCGTGTCGACCACGTTCCCCTCGGCATCGATCCATTTCGGCCATACCCGCCGCCGGCGCATCAGAGGTGTGTCGGGAATCAGGTCGCGGTCACCGGTCCAATCGCCGCGGAACGCCAGCATCTGCGGGCCCAGCGGCTCTTCGGGCAGGGCGAAGCGCTCGTCGAAGCGCACGTCGACGAAGTGCAGCCCGCAGGCCGGTGCGGTGACGTTACCCAGGGTGCGGTCCTTCAGCGCCAGCAGCTCGGCGGGATAGGACTCGGGCTGTTCGCCACGCCCCACCGCCACCAGCACGCCGGCGATATTGCGAATCATATGGTGCAGAAAGGCGTTGGCCTGCACGTCGATCACCACCAGGGTGCCGTAGCGGGCAACCTCGATGGCGTGCAGATGGCGGATCGGCGTCTTCGACTGGCATCCCGCCGCGCGGTAGCTGGAGAAGTCGTGCTCGCCCACCAGCACCTGGGCGGCCCGATGCATGCGCTCGGCATCCAGCGGCTCGCGGCACCAGGTGGCGTGGTGGCGCTCCATCACCGGGCGTGTCGGCTGATTGAGGATGACGTAGCGATAGCGCCGGGCCAGCGCCGAGAAACGGGCGTGGAAATCGTCGTTCACCGGCACCAGCCAGCGTACCGCGATATCCCGCGGCAGGGTGGCGTTGGCGCCGAACAGCCACGCCTTCTGGGTACGCGGCGTGGGCGCGTCGAAGTGCACGATCTGGCGCGTGGCATGCACGCCGCTGTCGGTACGCCCACTGCACAGCACCTTGACCGGGGCCGCGGCGATTCGCGACAGCGCGGCCTCCAAGGTGCCCTGAACCGACTCGGCGTGGCTCAGCCGCTGCCAGCCGCAGTAGCGGGTGCCGTCATACTCCACGCCGAGGGCCAGGCGGCCGCTCAGCGCCTGGGTATCGTCCTGCCGGGTAAAAAACGCCATCGAGACCTGCAACGCGGGAAAACTTAGGGCCGACCATTATCCCGATGCAACGGTTCGAATTCCACCTCCTCGACCTCCCAACCGACGGGTATTCCACGCTGCAGCGAGGTATCCCCCGGGGAGACGGGATGTTGCGACGACGCCTTGCCACTGGACGGGTGTGCGGGCGCGGCATGTGCCTGGGGTGTGTTTACCTGAGAGGTATTTATCTGAGATGTATTTACCTGAGATGTATTTACCTGAGATGTATTTATCTGAGATGCATCCGGCTCGGACGTATTGCCCTTGGACGTATTCGAGATAGACGGACGTTGGGGAGACGTTTTCTCGGAAGACTTGTTTTCTGCAGACCTGTGTTCCGCAGATTTGCTTTCCGCAGCCGGGCTTCCAGGCGCACTGCCGAGAACGGATACGCCGTCGGAGGCGGCCATGCCACTCTGTGAAGGCACCTCGGCGGGCGCCGGCTCCCCCAGCGGACGCCAGGTTTGCGCATCGAGATCGAGCGGTGGCAGCTCGATCTCGGGAGAGGCGTCACGCGTCGGAGCGGATGGCGTCGGTGGCGCGTCATCGAGATCCAGGGTCGGCGGCTGGTAGTCGATACGCCACGCCTGCGGCGCCAGGTCATCGCCCAGGGCCAGCGCCGCGCTATCTCGCGCAGCGGGCAGAGGATTCTCGCCGCGCTCGGCAGCGGATCGATCTGCCGTGACTGGCGATCCCGCCCCCAGCGTCTCCGGAGCCACCTCGAAGTCGTGATGCAGGGGTTCGAGTGCCAGCGTCGGCGCGGCATCGCCCGGCGGCTCGCTACTCTCTGCGCCAGAACCCTCAAAACCAGACGCCGCCGAGGCGCCACCGGTGGACGTCGAATCGGAGGAAGGCGTCTTCTCGGGCGAGGATGGCACGTCAGGTGCAGGCGTGGTGCCGGACAAGGACGGCGCTTCAGATAAGGACGGCGCTTCCGGCGAGGCCACGGTGTCGGACGGTGATGATTGAGGCAGGGGTGACTGGGGCAAGGGCGACGTCTCGCCCCCCAGCGCAGCGTCGAACAGCGCATCCACATCCTCGACCCGCGCCAGCGAGAGCGCTTCCTCGTCCTCCGCCAGCAGATTGGCCGCGGCGGTGTCGGCTGCCGCGGCCTGTGCGTGATGCGTGGTCACCGCCCAGCTCTCATCGGCGTAGCGGGCGCGATAGTCGGCGGCCAGCGCTTCCGCGGTGCGCCGCTGCTCGCGACTGGCGCTGTCGTCGAACTCGGCCAGCACCTGCTCCATGGCCTCGATCTCACGCAGCTCGCCAAGCGCACGGATCAGGCTCAGACGATGACGCGGATCTTCCGTCAGCCGCGGTTCGAGCCACTCGCGGGCAGCGGCAAAGCGACCATAGGCGATATAGATATCGGCCTGGCTGATCGCCGCGGCGCCCGTCTCGGCCTCTGCGACATCTTGATGCGCGCCGCGGCGCGTCACCGCGCGCTGGATGCGCTCGAGGAGCTTGGCCGGTACCCGGCGGCGGGGTTTGCCCGAGGCTTCGACATGCACCTCGGGATTGTCGGCTCTCACCTCGGCCTCGCCGATATGCGCGGCCTGGCTCCGGGCGCGGCGCCGTTGCCACAGCAGGGCCCATAGCAGACCGAGTATCGCCAGCGCGCCGAGCAGCGGCGCCCAGGACACGGCACGCTGCCATAGGCTCGGCGCCGCCGCGCTGGCGTTCGGCGCCGGGGACACGGGAGACGTCGAGGATACCGACGGGGTCAAGGGTGTGGACTTGGCCAGCGATGTCGCCGCCGCAGACGATGAGGCGGCATCCTCAGCCGCCGCCTCGCCAGCCGCTGGCGTCGACCCCGACGCCGCGCCGCCAGCATTCGCGGTAGACGCCTCGGCGGCTGTCCCAGCCGAAGTCGATGACGTCGAAGTCGATAGCGTAGGCGTCGATGAAGCGGGTGCCGAGGAAGCCGGGGTCGAGGCAGCCGAGGCATCGCCGGTGGGCATCGCCAGCCCCTTGGCCGCTACCACGGCGGTCGACTCCAGATCGGAA
>JNVT01000035.1 GCA_000737985.1 Gammaproteobacteria bacterium MFB021
GCGCCGGCAAGTCGACCACGCTGAAGACCATCTCCGGGCTGGTGCGGGCACGTCAGGGCGACGTCTGCCTCGCGGGGGAGTCGATCGCCCGGCTGCCGGCGCACCAGATCGCCCGCCGCGGCGTGGTCCACGTGCCCGAAGGCCGGCGCGTGCTGCGCGGGCTGACGGTGAAGGAGAACCTCGAACTGGGCGCCTTCACCGTCAAGGACGGCGCGCTGCGCCGGCAGCGGCTAGAGGAGGTCTACGCGCTGTTCCCGATCCTCCATGAGCGCCGCCATCAGGATGGCTCGCTGCTCTCCGGCGGCCAGCTGCTGCTCGACGAGCCGTCGATGGGCCTGGCGCCCAAGCTGGTGACCGAGATCATGCGCATCATCAAGCGCCTCAACGAGGCCGGCACCACCATCCTGCTGGTCGAGCAGAACGCACGTCTGGCGCTGCGCCTGGCGCACTACGCCTACGTGATCGAGAACGGCGAGAT
>JNVT01000036.1 GCA_000737985.1 Gammaproteobacteria bacterium MFB021
GCGACCAGACTCACCAGCCTGCGCATCAGCCCGCGTCCCGATTGGCTGCGACAGCGACATTGTCGACCCCGGCCTGGCGAATGCGATCCATCACCTCGAGCAGCAGACCCGTGGTCGAGCGGCGGTCGGCCTGGACCACCACACTGCCATCGCCGGAGACCAGCGACGCCACCTTGGCGCCGACCCGATGGGCGTCCACCGCTTCGCCGTCGACCCACACCGCGCCATCCTGGGTGATCGCCACCAGCACCTGGGTGTCGGGGCGCGCGGTCGCCTCGCTCGACTGCGGCCGCTCGATCTCGACCCCACTCTCCTTGATGAAGCTGGTGGTAACGATGAAGAAGATCAGCATGATGAAGACGACATCGAGCATCGGGGTCAGGTCGATCCCGGTGGCGTCGTCGCTCGCTTCCCGCAGGCGCCGCCTACGCATGGGCATCCTCCACCGCGCGAGCCATGCGATCGTGCAGCCGCTGGTCCTCGCGCCGAATGATCTGTTCCAGTCGGGACACGAACAGCAGCCCGACCACGGCCACAGCCATGCCCACCAGGGTGGGCAGCGTGGCACGAGCAACGCCGTCGGCCATCGCCCGCGCCTGGCCGCTGTCGCTGAGGGAGAGGCTATCGAACACCTGGATCATCCCGGTGACGGTGCCCAGCAGCCCCAGCAACGGGCATATCGCCACCAGCAGCTTGAGCCAGGGCAACGGCTGGCGCAGCCGCGCCAGCAGCTCCCGGGTCCACACCTCGCGCAGGGTGAGCGCGCTCCAACTGACGTGGTCGCGGCGCTGGATCCAGGCATCGATCAGCGCTCGGCGCGCCCGGCGGTGGGTGAAGCGCCAGTAGATCAGACGCTCCAGCGCCAGCGCGAACAGCGCCATGGCGACCAGCATGATCACTACCAGGACCCCGCCGCCGGCGTCGATCAGCCAGCGGATCGGCTCAAGCGTGAACGCCACGATGGCTCTCCTGATCCTGGCCCGCGGCCTCCAGGTGCTCGGCCAGAACCGCGCTGGCGCGCCCTTCGAGCAGCCCGACCAGCCGCCGGCTGCGGCTGCTCAGCGCGGTGTTGACGAACAGTAACGGCACCGCGGTGATCAGACCCAGCACGGTGGTCACCAGCGCCTGGCTGATCCCCCCGGCCATCAGCTGCGGATCGCCGGTGCCAAACACGGTGATCGACTGGAAGGTGATGATCATCCCGGTGACCGTCCCCAGCAGCCCCAGCAGCGGTGCCACCGCGGCGATCAGCTTGACGATCGGCTGGCCGCGCTCGAGACGCGGCTGCTCCGCCAGCAGCGCCTCGTCGAGACGCGCCTCGAGGGCCTCCGGGGCGTGGCTCGGGCCCAGCGCACCGAAGCGCCCGAGTACCCGCCCGAGGGGGTTGTCATCACGCAGCCGCTCGGGGTCGCGCAGCTGACGCTGCATGCGTGAACTCACCCGCAGCAGATAGAGATATTGCGCCAGTGCCACCAGCAGGCCGATGGCGCCCAGCCCGACGATCACGTAGCCGACGTAGCCGCCCTGCTGAAAGCGCTGCCACAGGCTGGGCTGCTGGGCGATCGCCTGCAGCATCTCGCCGTCGGTGGGATCGAAGAAGAAGCGCTCGCCCTGCCCTGCCTGGAAGTCACGCAGCGCTGCGCGAACATCGTCGGGCGTGTGCGGGAAGACATCGAGCGGCAGCTTGGCGTCGCTGTCACGCGCCAGCAGATCGCCTTGGCTGAACGCCACGCTGTCGCCCAGACGCACCACCGGGCGCACCTGCACGTCGCCATTGGCCGCCGCCACCGGCGCCTCGAAGCTTACGCCGCGGGCGCTCTCCGCGATCAGCGCAGCGAGATCACCGCGTAGCCGATCGAGGGTATCGATATCGATCAGCCCACGATCATCCAGCCGCGGCGGCAGTTGCGCCGCACCGCCCAGGGTCAGCCAGCTATCGCTGAGCGCATCACGCAGCTCACCGGCCTGCTGCTTGATCACCTGCGACACCGCCTCGATATCGGCAGCATCGCCGCCACGTTGCTGCCCCAGGTCGGCCAGCGTCTGGCGCTGCTCGCGCTGGCGCTGCTCCAGTTCTTCGCGCTTTGCCTGCGCTGCCGACAGCCGCTTTTCGGCGTCCGCCACTGCCGCATCGAGCTTTTGGCGGTCATCCACCAGCGCGGCCAGACGCGCATCGTCGCGGGCCTCGGCCTCGCGACTGTCGGCCTGGAAGCGCGCCAGCACCTGCTGCAGCGTATTCGGCGCTTCGGCCTGAGCCTGGGTGGAAGAAGACTGGGAGGCGATAGCATCCTGGGCATCGGGTGCGGCCGGATCCTGCGCCTGGGCTACCGGCGCCGCCAGCATCAGCGCGATCAGCAGCGACTGCCCACGGGAAACGAACGAATGCGGCTTCATGATGCCGACTCCTGTGCCGGTTCCTGCGGCGCGCTCGGGGTCTGGGCAACGCCTGACCCGGCCCCGTCGCCGGCCGCTTGCGGCGACTGCCCGGGCACCACACTGATGGACGCCGGCAGCGCCAGCAGTGCCGGGGCGGCCTGGTCACGGGCGATACGGATTCCCCGGCGCACCTCGTCGATCTGACCGCGATCGAGCGGCTCCCAGCGCTGGCTCGCGACCTTCCACACGCCGCCGGCTTGACCGTCGGGAGTGACATAGTAAAAGCCGGTGCGCCCCACCCGGAGGTAATCGACCTGGCGCGCATAGTCGCTACCGGCCTGCGCGTCCGGCGCGCGCTCACCCGTCAGCGGGCCGCTCCACTGGTCCATCTGGCGGCCGTAGTCGAGCTCGGTGCGCCACACCGAGAAGATCTTCTGTAGCTTGTCGGCCTGGGAGGTTTCATCGCTGGCGAGCATCTGTTCGAGGGTATCGACCCGCGCCAGGCGCTCCTGGCGCAGAAACGGCATGTCGGCCTCGATCATCCCGCGCAGCTGTTCGACCATCTCGCGCATCTCGCCCGGCAGCGCTTCGCGCGTGGTCGAAATCTGCGCCAGCGCCTGTCGTTGCGACTCGATGCGTCGGGCCTGATCCGCCACCACCGGCGCCAGCTCGGCGTTGTAGCTTTCCAGGCGGTCCGCCTGCCGGGTGGCGCGGCGCAGCCGCTCGAGGGCTTCGCGCGTGGCGTCGTCGGCATTGTCGATGCGCCGCTGCAGCGCGGCCTGGGTCTGCTGCGCCTCGATGCTGGCCTGACTGAGCGAGTCCTGAGCCGGGGCCTGAGTGGCCACGCCGACGAGACTCGCGGCGACGAAACAGAGCGCCGTGAGCCGGCGGTGGCTTCGCTGACGTGGGGAATGCAACACCACGCGATCTCCTTACGAATGGGCCTGAAGCCGTGGGAGTGAGCCTGAAGACGCGACGATCACCGCCTTGAGTGGTGCGACAGCGTCGAAAAGTGATGAGCCGAGCTAGAGGACGACAACCTAGTACAAACAAGAACAATTATCAATCAGAATCCAGGCCATGCATCGACCTCCCGAACACCGGGCGCTCGATCCCGAGACGCCCGCCAGAAAGGACCGCCTGATCCCCGTATCGCACTGACGAAATCGCGTGCAAAAAAAGCCGGCGCCCTGGGGCGCCGGCTCGGACCACGATCAGCCGCGGGTTACAGCTTCTGCTCCAGCGCCGGCAGGATCTCGAACAGATCGCCGACCAGGCCGTAATCGGCCACCTGGAAGATCGGCGCATCCTCGTCCTTGTTGATCGCCACGATCACCTTTGAGTCCTTCATCCCGGCCAGGTGCTGGATCGCACCGCTGATGCCCACCGCGATGTAGAGCTCCGGCGCAACGATCTTGCCGGTCTGCCCCACCTGCATGTCGTTGGGCACAAAACCCGCATCGACCGCCGCGCGCGAGGCGCCGATAGCGGCGCCCAGCTTGTCGGCGATCCCGTCGAGCAGCTTGAAGTTGTCGCCGCTGCCCATGCCGCGGCCGCCGGAGATGACGATCTTGGCGCTGCCCAGCTCGGGGCGATCGCTCTGGGCCAGCTCTTCACCGACGAAGCGGCTGCTTGGGTTGCTCACCTCGGCGCTGACCGGCTCGATCGCGGCACTGCCGCCGTCGGCCACGGCGTCGAAGGCGGTGGTGCGCACCGTGATCACCTTCAGCGGGTCGCTCGAACGCACCGTGGCGATGGCGTTGCCGGCGTAGATCGGCCGCTTGAAGGTGTCGGCGCCGACCACCTCGAGGATATCGGAGATCTGGGCCACGTCGCGCAGCGCCGCCAGCCGCGGCAGCACGTTCTTGCCGGTGGTGCTGGAGGCCGCCAGCACATGGGTGTAGTCATCGGCCAGTGCCACCAGCAGCTCGGCCAGCGGTTCGGCCAGCTGATGCGCGTAGACCGCGTCGTCGGCCACGCGTACCCGGCTGACGCCATCGAGGCCGGCAGCGGCCTGGGCCACGGCGTCGACCCCCTCACCGGCGACCAGCACGTCGATGTCGCCACCGATCGCGCGCGCCGCGGCGACCACGTGTGCCGTGCCTGCCGCCAGTTCACCGTCATGCTGTTCGGCGAGAATCAGAATGCTCATGCCAGCCGCTCCCTTCAAAGCACTTTCGCTTCGGTCTTGAGTTTCTCCACCAGCTCATCCACCGAGCCGACCTTCACACCGCCCTTGCGCTCGGCCGGGGTCTCGACCCCGAGCAGCTCGAGTCCGCTCTCGACGCTGACACCCAGCGCTTCCGGCGTCTTGCTCTCGAGCGGCTTCTTCTTGGCCTTCATGATGTCGGGCAGCTTGGCGTAGCGCGGCTCGTTGAGACGCAGGTCGGTGGTGACCACCGCCGGCAGCGTCAGTGCCACCGTCTGCAGACCACCGTCGATCTCGCGGGTGACGTCCACGCTGCCTTCCTTGACGTCGACCTTCGAGGCAAAGGTGCCCTGGGGCATGCCGGTGAGTGCCGCCAGCATCTGGCCGGTCTGGTTGTTGTCGGTGTCGATGGCCTGCTTGCCCAGGATCACCAGGTCCGGCTGCTCTTCATCGACCACCGCCTTGAGCAGCTTGGCCACCGCCAGCGACTCGACCCGCGCCTCGGTCTCGACGTGAATGGCGCGATCGGCGCCCAGCGCCAGCGCCGTGCGCAGCTGCTCCTGCGCGGCCTTGGGACCGACGGTGACAGCGACGATCTCGCTGGCGACACCCTGCTCCTTGAGCCGCACCGCCTCTTCGACGGCGATCTCGCAGAACGGGTTCATGGCCATCTTGACGTTGGTCAGATCGACATCGGAGTGATCCGGCTTGACGCGGATCTTGACGTTGTAGTCGATGACGCGTTTGACCGCGACGAGTACTTTCATGGATGTCCTCGCAGGCTGAAGAAAAGATCGGCGCGAGGCGGAAAACGTCACTGACCTGACGGCAGGCAAAAGCCCGCCGTCACGCAAGACACGAACGCGCGACGCTTCCGCCGAACCGATTGACGCGAAACAGACTCGCGTCAAACGTGGCCGGGGTCAATCCGCCAGTGGTCCCATCCCGCGGCGGCGCGGCCGGATCAGGGACAACGGCGGCTTAAAAGTGCGATGATAGCCCATTATCGAGCGCGGCCCGAAGCCGCGCCTTGGCATAAGCAAAGCGCGCGGCGTCATAACGTCGAGACGCGCGGGCACAAGCCCCATAACAGGCCGCGGCCGGCGCGAGGGCCGGGCCGACAATACCGTAGCGCTAGCAAGGAGAATCGGTTTGGAACGCGAATCCATGGATTTCGATGTAGTCATCGTCGGCGCGGGGCCGAGCGGACTGGCAGCAGCGTGCCGGCTGATGCAGCAGGCCCAGGCGGCAGAGCGCGAACTCTCCGTGTGCGTGGTCGAGAAAGGCTCCGAGGTCGGCGCCCATATCCTCTCCGGTGCCGTGCTCGAGCCGCGCGCCCTGGCCGAACTCTTCCCCGACTGGGCCGAGCGCGGCGCGCCGCTGAAGACCGCGGTCACGCGTGACGATCTCTATCTGCTCAAGGATGCAGAGAAGGCGCAGAAATTGCCCGGCGCGCTGGTCCCCAAGAGCCTGCACAACGTGGGCCACGGCACCCAGAACTACATCATCAGCGCCGGCAACCTGTGCCGCTGGCTGGGTGAGCAGGCGGAGGCCCTGGGGGTGGAGATCTTCCCCGGTTTCGCGGCTCAGGAGGCGCTGATCGACGACGACGGCATCGTGCGCGGCATCGTCACCGGTGACATGGGCGTGGCCGCCGATGGCAGCGAGGGCGCCAACTACATGCCGGGCATGGAGCTACGCGCCAAGTACACGCTGTTCTGCGAAGGCGCCCGCGGGCATATCGGTAAGCGCCTGATCGAGCGCTTCGATCTCGCCGCCGGCCGCGATCCGCAACACTATGCCATCGGCTTCAAAGAGCTGTGGGACATCCCCGCCGAACAGCACGAACCGGGGCTGGTGGTGCATGGCTCTGGCTGGCCGCTCAGCGACAAGGCGGCCGGCGGTGACGGCCACGGCGGCTGGTTCCTCTACCATGGCGACGACAACCAGGTGATGGTGGGGCTGATCGTCGACTTGAGCTATCGCAACCCCTATCTGTCGCCGTTCGACGAGTTCCAGCGGCTCAAGCACCACCCGCAGCTCAAACGCTATCTCGAGGGTGGCAAGCGGGTCGCCTACGGCGCGCGGGCGATCGCCAAGGGCGGCGCCAACTGCCTGCCGAAGATGACCATGCCCGGGGCGCTGCTACTCGGCTGCGACGCCGGCACCCTCAACTTCGCCAAGATCAAGGGCATCCATACGGCGATGAAGTCCGGCCTGGTCGCCGCCGAGAGCGTGTTCGAGGCGCTCGCCGAGGATGATGCCGGCGGCCGCGAGCTCACCGCTTTCACCCAGGCGTGGGAGTCGAGCTGGGCGTGGCAGGAGCTGCAGGCCAGCCGCAGTTTCGGGCCGGCGGTCCATCGCTACGGCACCCTCGGTGGCGGCGCCTACTACTTCGTCGACCAGCTGCTCGGTGGCGGCAAGCTGCCCACGCTGCACGACACCACGCCGGACTATCGCCTCACCCCCGCCGCCGAAGCCACCCGTATCGACTACCCCAAGCCGGATGGCAAGCTTTCGTTCGACAAGCCCTCTTCGGTATTCCTCTCCAACACCAATCACGACGAGGATCAGCCCTGCCATCTGCGCCTGAGCGACCCCAGCATCCCGATCGAGAAGAACCTGCCCGAGTACGCCGAGCCGGCACAGCGCTACTGCCCGGTCGGGGTCTACGAGGTGGTCGAGGAGAGCGACGGCCCGCGGTTCCAGATCAATTTCCAGAACTGCATCCACTGCAAGACCTGCGACATCAAGGACCCCGCGCAGAACATCACCTGGGTGGCGCCGGAGGGCGGTGGCGGTCCCAACTACCCCAATATGTGATGTGCGGCCGTGCCTGGAGCGGGTGGCGCTAGGGCTAGGGAGGTGTCAGCAAGAGGCTAGGCGGGACCGGTGGCCACCGGCCTACCCGCATCCTCGATCCACTCGCTCCAGGAGCCGACGTAGAGCCGCGGCAGCGCCAGGCCGGCCACCGCGTAGGCAAGGATATTGTGGCACGCGGTCACCCCGGAGCCGCAGTAGGCGGTCAGCCGCTCTGCCTGGGGCAAAGCCGCGGCCAGCGCTGCCGGTGACTGGAAGCGGCCGTCGGCGGCAAGATTGTCGGCGCAAGGGTGACACAGGGCGCCGGGAATATGCCCCGCTACGGGATCGAGGGGCTCCTCCTCGCCGCGGAAGCGCGAAGCGGCGCGGGCGTCGATCAGCTGACCACCCTCAGTCGCCAGCCGTTCTAGCCCGATCCAGGCCGTGTCGTGGTAGTCGGGCTGCCAGGCCGCGGCACCGGCCACCGCCTCAGGCGAGCCGTCGTCCGGCGCCAGGGGGGCTGTCTCCCCCGCCGCCGTCTGCCATGCCTGAATGCCGCCGTCGAGTACGCGCACGTCCGGGTGCCCCGCCCAGCACGCCAGCATCCACCAGCCCCGCGCTGCGGCCAGCCGCCCGCCTTGATCGTCGAACACCACCACGGCTCGCCCAGCCGTCACGCCGAGATGCGAGAGCGTTGCGGTGAATGCCGTCTTGGTCGGCAGCGGATGGCGACCGCCGGTGCCGGGTGCTGCCGACATGTCGCGTTCGAGATCGAAGCGCCGGCTGCCCGGCAGGGTCACGGCAGCCTCGGGGCTATTCTGACGAAAGGCACGGCAATCGAGCAGCAGTGGCGGATGGGAGGTCTGCAGCTGGGCTTGGAGTGCTTCGGGGGTGATCAGTACCGACATGGCGCAACGCCTCAGGCATGGGAGTCACCCCATGCTGCGCCGTGCCGCACTCGCTGTCGAGTCGACTCAGGCAATCCGCGCCAGGGGCGCCCGCGAGGCGATCAATCGGCGCCGCCCGGCGCCCTCGAAGCGCACCTCGATCACCGGATCGGCAGGATCGCCCTCGACCACGACCACTTCCCCGGCGCCGAAATTGGCGTGATGGAGACGCTCACCGACCCGCCATCCCGCGGCCGGCGTAGCAGCAGCGGACATGTCCCGCGCAGGCGTCAGCGCCAGTTGACGACCGATACGCTCGAGATAGCGCGCCACCAGCGCCGGCTCACTGACGCTGACACTCGCCTCGCTCTCGCGGGCCAATGCCTGGCCGATGCGCTCGCACTCTGCCACTGCGCTCTCGGCAAGAAACCGGCTGGGGCGATGTTCCCCGCCATCATGCAGCAGCAGCAGGCGCTCACGGGCCCGGGTAATCGCGACATAGTAGAGCCGCCGCTCCTCCTCCAGCCGCTGGGGCGAGAGCGGGTTATCGCGGCTGAAGTGGGGGAAATCCTCCTCGTTGAGGCCCCAAAGCATGACCAGCGGCCACTCCAGCCCCTTGGCCCCATGCACGGTACTGATCAGCACGCCATCGGGGCGATTCTCCACCGGATTGCGCAGCAGCTCGATGAAGGCGTCGGGATCGTTGGCCAGCTCGCCGGCCTGCTCGATCAGCACATCGAGCAGGCGCACGTCGTCGTCCGCCTTTTCCCGCCGAGAGGCCGAACGTCGCAGCACCTTCTCGGCGTCGATCGCCTCGATCACATGGGCCAGCAGCTTCGCCGGCGGCCAGTTGCCCAGCCGCGGCAATTCGCACAGTAGCTGCCAGCGGCGCTTGAGATGGCGCCGCTGGCCGGGCTTGAGCCCCGCCAGTAGCGGATCATCCCGCCCCGGCCACTGCTGCGACCCAGCAAGCACCTCGCACAGTCGGCGCACGCGCTCCTGGGCAACGAAGGTGGTAGGCTGCGAGAACAAAAGCCCCAGATGCGCCGGGTCCTGGAGGCGGTGAGGCTCCCGCGCCAACTGCAGATAGCCGGCCAGGGCCTGGACCAGCGGCAAGCGGAAGACGAAGCGCGACTCCTGGGCCAGCCGGAACGGAATCCCCGCGCGCAGCAGCTGGAGCTGTACGGAGACCGACAGCGACCAGCTGCGCACCAGCACGCAGGCCTCGTCATGGCGACGGCCGCCCGCCTGCCAACGGCCCAGCTCGTCGAGCAGCGCCGCGGCGCCCACGCCGCTGCCGAGCCGCGTCTGCGGATTGCCCGGTGCCGCCAGGCACAGCTGATCGCTGCCCTGGGCATTACCGCGGATCGCGTGATTGGCCGCCAACGCCAGAGCGTGACCGTGGCGGAAGGTATACGAGAGCGGATAGTCGCTGGCGCCGCCGAACAGACCGTCGAAACGCGCCTGCATGGCGTCGGCACGGGCACCGCGCCACTCGTAGATACACTGGTTGGCGTCGCCCACCGCCATCACCTGGGCCTGCTCGCCGGCGAGTAGTTTCAACAGCCGCAGCTGTGACTCGTTGATGTCCTGGTACTCGTCGACGATCACGTGGTTGAGATAGCCCTGAACCCGGCGCCGCGCCTCGGGCTCGGCCTCGAGACAGCGCAGCGGACGGTAGAGCAGATCGGCGTAGGTGATGCTGCCGGCGGCTTCGAGCAGCGACTCGGCGATGGCGAAGGCGTCGATGAAGTGCCGTTCGGCCGGGCTATAGTCGAGACGCTCGAACAGTACCGCGGGCTCGGCCATCTCGGCCTTGACCAGATCGCAGAACTGGGCGAACGCCTCCACCCGCTCGGCCTCCAGCGCCCCCTCCTGGGTCTCGGCATCAGCCTGGGCGAGGCTCTGGGCCACTGCCTGGCGCAGCAGCCGCTCGTGCTGCCAGTCAGCCTGCAAAAGCTGCCGCGGCGGCAGGAACCCCCAGCGGGTCAGGCTCTGGGTCAGGCGGTGGCCAATGGAGTGGAACGTCCTCACCTCGGGCAGCGCCACCCCCGCTGGCGCCTGCCGCGCCAGCTTGTCGCGGAAGTCGTCGCGCGCCGCGCGGTTGAACATCAGCACCAGCAACCGTCGGGGTGACTCACCGCTGGCAAGCAGATGCAGCACCCGCTGCACCAGGGTGGTGGTCTTGCCGGCGCCGGCCACCGCCGCCACTCGGGCGTGACCGCCGGCGTGCCCGACCACGGCGCGCTGCTCTCGGGTCAGCGCCGCGCTGTCTGCCTGGGAGCCCTCGGCAAGGATGGCCTCTGCATGGGAGTCCTCGGCATGACTGCCCTCGCTCATGCCTCGCCCTCCGCCAGCCGCCCCATCGGCTGCCACACACCGTCGCTGGTGAGCCCCAACTCGGCGCCGCGCCACTCGGCGACCTCGACCAGCCGATAATAGAGATTGCGGTGCAGTCGCGCCTCGAGGCCGTGGCGCACCGGCAGTGCCGGCCGCCATTCACCCTGGGGGTCCGACGCCAGATGCAGGCGATGTGCCGCCCCCAGACGCAGCCGCTCGCCCCACTGCAGATCGACACACCAGCCGTCGGCATCGGCCTCGGCATCGACCGCCAGCAGCGGGCGATCCTCGACCCGAATACGCAGTTTCTCGGCCGGGGTCACCAAATAGTAGTCACCGTCGCTCTCACGCCGCAGTACGCTGGCGAGCAGACGTACCAGCTCGGGGCGTCGGATCGGCGCGCCTTCGTGAATCCACTCACCGCCGGCGGTGATCAGCAGATCCATATCACCGCAGAACGCCGGATCCCACTGGTCGAGTGGCGGCATGCCGCGGGCGTCGAGCTGGCGGAATAGCGAATCCAGGCGCATGGGGTAGCTCCTGATGAGAGTGGCAAGAGGCTAGGCTTTGTACGAAAACTACCTGCGCTCGGCAATACGGCGTTAAAAATCGGCTCAAAATGCTCATTTACACCCCGTAAACTCCGCGTTTTCGCCGATTTTTGCCTTGTCTTGCCTTCGCTCGCTGACTTTTCGTACAAACCCCAGACGAACGCTCAGCAGCTCACAAAAAGGGATTGGTGTGCTGCGCATCTTCCTGGTGGCAGCCCGGGAAGAGTCGATAGAAATTGGCCCGGGTCTGCATCGCCACCTCGTCGACGCTGATGCCACGCACCTCGGCGATACACTCGGCGACTTCCACCACCCACTGGGGCTCGTTGGCCCGCCCGCGATAAGGCACCGGGGCCAGGAAGGGGCTATCGGTCTCGATCAGCAGGCGATCCAGCGGCAGCCGACGGGCCACCTCGCGCAGCGCCTCGGCGCTGGCGAAGGTGACGATGCCCGAAAGCGAGATGTAGTAGCCCAGGCGCACCGCTTCCCGAGCCATGTCGAGATCCTCAGTGAAGCAGTGCAGCACGCCACCCACCGCCGGATCGCCATGCTCACGAATCAGCGCCAGCGTCTCCTCGCGCGCTTCTCGGGTGTGCACCACCACCGGCAGTTCCAGCGCCCGCGCCGCCTCCAGATGGGCGATGAAACGCTGGCGCTGGAGTGCATGCGGCACACTATCGACATGGAAGTCGAGCCCGGTCTCGCCGATGGCCACCGCCGCATAGCGCTCGGCGCACTCGGCGATGGCCGCGGCGTCGGGCTCCTGCGCTGTCGTCTGCAGCGGATGCAGGCCGAGCGCGATATCGACATCGGCATGCTCCCGCGTCATTGCAGCCAGCGCCGGCGCACTTTCCAGCGTGGTGGCGATGGCCAGGAAGCGCTGCACGCCCCGCGCCCGCGCCGCGTCGAGGGCAGCGCCGAGATCGCCGCCGTAGGGCGTCAGATCGAGGCGGTCGAGATGGCAGTGGGAGTCTACGAACATGACGATATCCAGAAAACGGTAAGGATGAGATTGTCGACGCGACCGGCGCGCCCACGCCGGCGTTGAATACTCAATCTAAATAAAGAGCCGGCTCAAAGCGTATGACGCGTCAGCGCCGACGGCGACGGATGCGCCTCGAGTCGCGCCTCGATGCGCTCGCGCAGCGCCTGGCCGTCGGCGCCGAAGTGCACGCCGATACCCGCTACCCGATCGGCGGTGCCGGGGGGCGTCAGCCATACCACCTCGCCCTCCACCGGCAGGCGGTCATGGGCGTCGGGCAGCGTGATCAGCAGATAGACCCGCTGGCCCAGGCTGTAGTGTCGCTCGGTGGGCACGAACAGCCCCCCGCGAGCCAGCCACGCCAGATAGGCACTGTGCAGGGTGTCGTCGTCGCGAATGGTCAGCGACAGCGCCTTGTGTGAACTCATGCCAGCCCTCGGTGAGAGAGTGAAAAAACCTCAGCGATGACGTGGAAGCGGCACCTGCACGATCGCATAGCGCTTCTCGAGAGCGCAGTCTCAAGATCTCAGCAGCGCCGACCAGCGAATCAGCCACGCCTCCATCACCAGCTGCGGGTTGGGATTGCCCCCCGCCGCCAGCAGCCGACGCTGCTCGCGGGCGTAGTCCAGCAGCCGAAACCAGTCCCGCACGCGGGCATTCTTGACCGCCTGGCGGTAGAGCGGCAGCAGATCGCTGTTGCGCACTCGCCGGCTATCACCCGAGAGGCCCAGACGAATCAGATCCTCGAGCCAGGCGATGCCATACCAGAGTACGCGATCGAGCGCCTGGGCATCGAGTCGTGCCGCCTCTCCCACCGGCTCGCCGCCGCGCACCAGCGCGTCGAACAGCTCGCGCAGCTCCTGGCGCAGCTGGCGTGCCTCGGCACCGGCCAGCTCCTCGGCTAGCAGCGGCAGCCCACCGGCAACCCGCAGCCAGAACGAGGCCTCCTCGGCATCGCCGAGACGCTCGCTCAGCCAGCGCTCGGCCTCGATAGCAGGCGGTGTGGCCAGGTTCCAGTGCTGGCAACGCGAGCGAATGGTCGGTAGCAGCCGCGAAGCGATGTCCGACACCAGCACGAACAGCGTGCGCTCACCCGGCTCCTCGAGGCTCTTGAGCAGCGCGTTGGAAGCGGCCACGTTCATCGCCTCCGCCGGCTCGATACGGATCACCCGGTAACCGCCCTGCTGCGCCGTCTGGGATACGAAGCCATTGACCTGACGGATGGCATCGATACGGATCTGGCGCGATTTCTCCGCCGGCGACACGCTGAGCAGGTCGGGATGATAGCCCGCCGCCAGCATGCGACAGCCGTGGCACTCACCGCAGGCGACCTCACCCGGCGCGCGGCACAGGGTGCGCGCGATCAGCGCCTCCACCAGCGGCTGCTTGCCAATCCCGTGGGGGCCGGAGATCAACAGCGCGTGGGGCAAGCGTCCACTGTCCTGAAGCTGTATCAGCCGCTGCCAGCGCTCGCGCTGCCAGGGCATGGGCTCGGCGACCCGCGCTGGCGCAGGACTCACAGCCATGGCGCCACCCGCGAGGCGAGACACTGCTCGATGGCGTCGCGCACCTGAGGCAGCGGCGGCGTGGCATCGATCACCGCAAAGCGCGGCTGCGCCTGGGCGCGGGCGAGATAGGTGTCGCGCACCGCCTGAAAGAAGCTCTCCTGCTCGCGCTCGAAGCGGTCACGCTCGCCGCCGCGGCCGCTGACACGCTGCGCGGCGATCTCCAACGGCACGTCGAGCAGCAGCGTCAGGTCGGGTTCGAGCCCCTGCTGTACCAGCGCCTCGAGTGTCGCGATACGCGCTGGGTCAAGCCCGCGCCCGCCGCCCTGATAGGCGAAGGTGGCGTCGGTGAAGCGGTCGCACACCACCCAGGCGCCGCGTGCCAGCGCCGGGCGGATACAGCGAGCCAGATGCTGAGCGCGGGCGGCGAACACCAGCAGCAGCTCGGCGCTTTCGTCCCAGGGTTCTTCGCGTTCGGGATCGAGCAGCAGCTCGCGAATCGCCTCGGCACCCGAGGTGCCACCGGGCTCGCGCGTACGCACCACCTCGATACCCTGGCGGGTGAGCCAATCGCAGACCACGCCGACGTTGGTCGTCTTGCCGACGCCCTCCCCGCCCTCGAGCGTGATGAAGCGCCCGCGGGCCTGCTGCTGTGCTTGTGCGCTCATGCGGTCGTCTCGTGCTGATCTCGTGCTGGAAAAAGCAGGCCGCTCGCCTAGCTGGCGGACGGCCAGTCGCGCTCTTAGTCGCGGTTCAGGATATAGCGTCTGACTGCGGCGTTGTGCTCGCTGAGCGTGCGCGAGAACTGGTGCGAGCCGTCGCCCTTGGCCACGAAGTAGAGCGCATCGCCAGGGGCCGGGTGCACCGCCGCCTCCAGCGAGGCCAGCCCGGGCATGGCGATCGGCGTCGGCGGCAAGCCGTCGATCACATAGGTGTTGTAGGCGTTCTGGCGCTGCAGGTCGGCGCGGGTGATATTGCCGACATAGCTGTCGCCCATACCGTAGATCACGGTCGGGTCGGTCTGCAGGCGCATGCCTTTCTCCAGCCGTCGCACGAAGACGCCGGCGATCTCACGACGCTCAGAGGGCACGCCGGTCTCGCGCTCGATCAGCGAGGCCAGAATCAGCGCCTGATAGGGGCCGTCGAGGGGCAACCCGTCATCGCGCGAGGCCCAGACCTCGTCGAGGGTCTTGTGCATGCGTGCATAGGCGCGCTTCAGCACTTCGAGATCGGTCACGCCCTTGTGATAGCGATAGGTATCGGGGAAGAAACGCCCTTCCGGGTGCTCGTCCGGATGCCCCAGGGCACGCATGATCTCGGTATCGCTCATCTCGGCGGTGCGGTGATCGAGTTTCTCGGCGCCGTTCAGGAGCTGGCGCATCTGGCGAAAGGTCCAGCCCTCGGGAATCGTCACCCGGTAGGTCACCACCTGGTCGCTGGAAAGCTTGGCGATCAACTGGCGGCCGCTCATGCCCGGCTCGAGCTGGAACTCTCCGGCGCGCAGCCCCTGCATCGCGCGCGGCTCCACCCGCGCCAGCACTCGATAGGGCCAGGCCGCCGCAATGATGCCGCGCGCGGCGAGGTCATCGACCACCTGCGAGAATGCCGCACCACGCGGCACTTCATAGACGGTCGCACTGTCGAGCGCGATGGGCCCGTCGAGCTGCGACTGCCAGTAACGATAGCCGGCGAAGGCGGCGAGCGCCGCCAGCACCATCAGCACCACGAAAATCTTGAGAAGGCGCATGCCACTTCCTTAAATGGCCCGGTTTTCCGGGTGTCACTGCGGGCGCCCGGATGCCCAGGGCGGCGCAGGTATCGCGGCGCGCTGCGGCGCGCCGCCTGTTCAGGCGTCGGGCTCCACGGGATAGCCGAGCAGCGGATGCGCCAGACGGCGCAGCGGGTCGTCGGCCGCGACCTCCCAGCGCCGCAGCACCGTCCCCTCGGCGTCGCGCAGCACGCGGATCGGCCACACCCCCTGCACGCTGTTGCAGACCCAGGCGGCCTCGGCCTGCTGTAGCCGCTGCGGCTCGGCACGCACGCGCTGCAGCGGGGTCTCGGCATCGAGTGCAGCCAGCAGCGTGCCGGCGACCCCGGCCTGATCGAGCAGCGGGGTTTCCAGGCGCCCCTCGTGCAACCACACCAGGTTCATCGCCGTCGCTTCGACCAGATAGCCCTCGCTATCGCACATCACCCCCTCGGCGATGGAGTCGTCGTCCCACTCCTGGCGCGCCAGCACGTTCTCCAGCCGAGCCAGATGCTTGAGTCCGGCCAGGCGCGGCTGCCGCCCCAGGCGCAGTTCGCACAGACGCACCTCGACCCCCG
>JNVT01000037.1 GCA_000737985.1 Gammaproteobacteria bacterium MFB021
CTGAGACGACGCCGGCGCTGAAAGTGCTCAAGTGCCGCGGCGGATGGCCGCGCGCCACGCACATCGCTTTCGGCGCGGGGACGTGACGCCGTGCGCTGGGCCTGTCTGCTGTTTCCGCGGCTGGCGCTGGAAGGGGCGCTGCGCCGTCGTGACGACCCTACGGCGCCTTTCGCGCTGCTCGAGGGCGCGCCGCCGCGCCAGCGTATTCGTGCCGCGAATCAGGCCGCGCGCGACCAGGGGGTCAAACCCGGCCAGCCGCGCGGGCTGGCCGAGGCCTTCTGCCCGGCGCTGAACTGTGCCCCGCTGGAGGCCGCGACGGTGGAGCGCTGGCGCCAGCGTCTGGCCGCCTGGGCCTAC
Source organism: Gammaproteobacteria bacterium MFB021 (assembly GCA_000737985.1). Taxonomy (GTDB): domain Bacteria; phylum Pseudomonadota; class Gammaproteobacteria; order Pseudomonadales; family Halomonadaceae; genus Salinicola. The sequence goes on from JNVT01000037.1 coordinate 358, forward strand.
GCCTACAGTGGTCAGGTGAGTCTCGACTATCCGCATGCGCTGGTGTTCGAGGTCGCCAGCAGTCTGGCCCTGTTCGGCCCCTGGCCGGCATTCGAGGCGCGGCTACGCGGCGAGCTCGCCGCGCTGGGGTTTACCCACCGCCTGGTGGTGGCGCCCAATCCGGCGGCGGCGCGGGTGCTGGTCAATGCCCACGATGGCCTGGCGGTGGACGACGCCGGGCTGGAAGCGGCGCTGGCGAGGCTACCGCTGGCGCGTAGCGGATTGGCAGCGGAGAGCGTGCAGACCCTGAACCGCAGCGGCTTCCGGCGGCTCGGTGAGCTGTTCACGCTGCCGCGCCCGGCGCTGGCGCGACGCTTCGGTGGCGGCGTGATGCGTCATCTCGGCGAGCTGCGCGGGGAGTGGCCGCTGGCGCTGGCGGTCTATCGCCCGGCGACGCACTTCTCGCGCAGCTTCGAGTTCGAGCGCCCGGTGCACGCCATCGCCGGGCTGGCCTTTCCGCTCAAGCGCCTGCTGCAGGAGCTGAGTGCTTTCCTGCGCGGCCAGGATGCCGGGGTCGAGCGTTTCAGCCTGGTGCTGGGGCTGGAGGGTGGCCCGGCGCAGCGCTTCGAGGTCGGCCTGCTGGCCCCCCAACGTGACGCCGAGACGCTGCTCGAACTGACCCGCGCGCAGCTCGAGCGGATACGTCTCGAAGGGCCGGTGCTGAGCGTGACCCTGGCGGCCTCGCGGTTCACCGCCTATGCCCCGGTGCGCCGCGAGCTGCTGGCCGGCCCCGCGCGCCAGGCCCAGGCCTGGGCGGCGCTGCATCAGCGGTTGGTGGCTCGGCTGGGCGAGGCGGCGCTGAAGCCGCTGGTCGAGCATCGCGAGCACCGCCCCGAGGCCGCCGTGTTCGCCGCCGCCGGGCCGCGCGCCACCGACACCTTCGAGACCCGATTGCGCCCCGGCTGGCTGCTCGCCGAGATGACGCCGGCGGAGCCCGGTATCGCCCGGCTGCTGGCCGGGCCCGAGCGGATCGAGAGCGGCTGGTGGGATGGTGACGACGTGCGTCGCGATTACTATCTGGCCGAGTGGCACGATGGCCGCCATGCCTGGGTCTGGCGCGAGCCCGGCGGTGAGAGCTTTCATCTGCACGGGTGGTTCGGATGAGCCGTTCGCCTGCCTGGCCGCCCGGCGATGCCGCCAACGATGCCGGCGCGGCCGCCCACGGCGACGAGACAACGCCTCCTGGCGCGGCTGCGGGCGCCCATGACGGAGCAACGCCTTCAGGCGCGGCTGCGGGCGCCCACGAATCGCCGGGCCACGAGGCCAACGCCTACGCCGAGCTGCACTGTCTCTCCGCCTTCAGCTTCCAGCGCGGCGCCTCCACCGCGGACGAGCTGTTCGCCCGCGCCGCGCGGCTCGGCTATCACGCCCTGGCGATCACCGACGAGGCGACCCTGGCCGGCATCGTGCGCGCCTGGCAGGCTGCCAGGGCCCACGGGGTGCGCCTGATCGTGGGTGCCGAGCTGCGCAGCGATAGCGGCCTCAAGCTGGTGCTGCTGGTGGAGAACCGCCACGGCTATGCCCAGCTGTGCGGGCTGCTGACACGGATTCGCGGCCGCGCGCCCAAGGGTGAGTACCGGCTCTACGACAGCGACCTGGCCGCGCTCGACGGCGGTGCCGGCCTGTTCGCGCTGTGGCTGCCGGGCGACAGCGCCACGCTCGCGGCAGGCGCGCGCCTGGCCGGTTACTTCCCCGGCCGGCTGTGGCTGGCGGCAGAGCTGCACTACGGTTTCGCCCAGGGGCTCGACGATGCTGCCCGGCTGGCCCGCTGGCAGGCCCTGGCGGCGACGCTGAAGATGCCGCTGGTGGCCGCGGGGGATGTGCACATGCACGCCCGCGGGCGGCGCGCGCTGCAGGACTGCCTGACCGCGATCCGCCAGCACCAGAGCGTGTTCGAGGCCGGCGATACGCTGTTCCCCAACGGCGAACGCCATCTGCGTACGCGTGCCGCGCTGGCGGCGATCTACCCCGCCGAGCTGCTGGCAGAGAGCGTGGCACTGGCGGCACGCTGCCACTTCGATCTCGGTGAACTCGAGTACACCTATCCCCATGAAGTGGTGCCGGCGGGGCAGACCCCGGCGGCGTGGCTCGCCGAGCTGACCTGCCAGGGCGCACGGCGGCGCTGGCCCGATGGCGTACCGGAGACGGTGCAGCGCCAGCTCGACCACGAGCTCGCGCTGATCACCGCGCTGGGTTACGAGCACTACTTCCTGACCGTGCACGATATCGTCGCCTTTGCCCGCGGCGAGGGCATCCTGTGCCAGGGGCGCGGCTCGGCGGCCAACTCGGCGGTCTGCTTTGCCCTCGGTATCACCTCGATCGACCCGGCCCATAGCGCGCTGCTGTTCGAGCGCTTCATCTCGCCGGAGCGCAACGAGCCGCCGGACATCGACGTCGATTTCGAGCACGCCCGCCGCGAGGAGGTGATCCAGTACGTCTTCCGCCGCTATGGCCGCCAACGTGCGGCGCTGACCGCGGTGGTCAGCCACTATCATGCCGCCGGGGCGATCCGTGATATCGGCCGCGCACTGGGCTTCGCCCCCGAGCGCATCGACCAGCTGGCCCGCTGTGCCGGGCGCTGGAGCGATGAGATACCCGATGCGGCGCGCCTGCGCGAGTACGGCTTCGTCCCCGAAGAGCCGCCGCTGCGGCGGCTGCTGGTGCTGGCCGCGAGCCTGATCGGTTTTCCGCGCCATCTGTCCCAGCACCCCGGCGGCTTCGTCATCTCGGACGCCCCGCTCGATACCCTGGTGCCGGTGGAGAACGCGGCCATGGCCGAGCGCACCGTGATCCAGTGGGACAAGGACGATCTCGATCTGGTCGGGCTGATGAAGGTCGACGTGCTCGCCCTGGGCATGCTCACGGTGCTGCGGCGCAGCTTCGATCTGCTGCGCCGCCACCGCGGCCTCGACTACGGCCTGGCGGACCTGCCCGCGGAGGACCCCGAGACCTACGCCATGATCCAGCGCGCCGATACCCTGGGCGTGTTCCAGATCGAGTCCCGCGCGCAGATGGCGATGCTGCCGCGGCTGAAGCCGGCCACCTTCTACGATCTGGTGATCGAGGTGGCGATCGTGCGCCCGGGACCGATCCAGGGCGACATGGTGCACCCCTATCTCAAGCGGCGCAGCGGCGAGGAGCCGGTCACCTTCCCCTCGGCGGAGGTCGAGGCGGTATTCGCGCGTACTCTCGGCGTGCCGCTGTTCCAGGAGCAGGTGATGGCGCTGGCGGTGGCGGCGGCCGGCTACACCCCCGGCGAGGCGGACCAGCTGCGCCGCTCGATGGCGGCGTGGAAGCGCCACGGCGGGCTCGAACACCACCGCCAGCGGATCGTCGAGGGCATGCTGGCGCGGGGCTATACGCAGGCGTTCGCCGAGCGCCTGTTCGAGCAGATCAAGGGCTTCGGCAGCTACGGCTTCCCCGAATCCCACGCCGCCAGCTTCGCCCTGCTCACCTACGCCAGCTGCTGGCTCAAGTGCCACGAGCAGGCGATCTTCGCCTGTGCGCTGATCAACAGCTGGCCGATGGGTTTCTACTCGCCCGATCAGGTGCTGCAGGATGCCCGCCGCCATGGGGTCGAGGTGCGCCCGGTCGATATTCGCCTGAGCCAGTGGGAGAGCACCCTGGAGCCGGTGGACGAACACGCCGACGCGGACACCGGCGAACTGGCGATCCGCCTCGGCCTGCACATGATTCAGGGGCTCGCCGAGGCCGATGCCGAGCGCCTGCTGGCGGCGCGCGATACGCCCGGCTGCGATAGCGTGGCACGGCTGGCCGCCCGTGCCGGGGTCAAACCGACGGTGATGTCGCGGCTGGCCGATGCCGGCGCCCTGGCGGCGCTCGTCGGTGACCGCCATCAGGCGCGTTGGGCGGTGGCGGGTATCGAGACCACGCTGCCGCTGTTCGGCGAGCTGGAGAGTGAGGAGGCGGCGCTCGCGCTGCCGCCCATGGCGGTGGCCGAGGCGGTGCGCGCCGACTACGCCAGCGTCGGCACGACGCTGGGCCCGCACCCGCTGGCACTGCTGCGTCAGGCCCGCGGCCTCGGCGGGGTGGTGGACTCGCGCCGTCTGGCCACGCTGCCCGGCGATATCGGGGTCAACGTGGCCGGATTGGTGGTCGGGCGCCAGCGCCCGGGCTCGGCCAAGGGTGTGACTTTTCTCACCCTCGAGGATGAGTTCGGGCTGGTCAACGTGGTGGTGTGGAAGCGGCTCGCCGAGCGCTACCGCCGTGTGCTGCTGGAAGCGCGCCTGCTGCGGGTAGTGGGGCGCCACGAGTGTCATCAGGGCGTGCGCCATGTCATCGCCCGGCGCCTGATCGACCTCAGCCCACTGCTCGATGGCCTTGCCCCGCGCAGCCGCGATTTTCATTGAGTCGATGTCACTGAATCGATGTCACTGGGCCGATGCCACTGAACCGAAGCCCACGGCGAGCCCTGTCGGGCTGGCCGGCGGTGGCTGAATTATGCTTAGGTAAGGAACCATAAGTGCTCGCTTTCGGTCTCTTGAGAAACGCTGCATAAATGCCTGCGCTAGCGAATCGCTGCGTTGCGTGGTACTCGAACACTCGCCTAACCCCATGTTATGTCTCGTGTTCTGTGTTCCATGCGCCTTGCGCTTCATCTCGCTCGTCGATTTATTCAGCGTTTCTCTTGTGGCCGGGGCACGAGCGCCCGATTTCATCGATAACCGAGAGGCAGCGGAGTATGGAGAGCATTGGCGTAGGGCCCTGGATCGCGATCGTCGTGGCGGTGGGTGCCGTGGGGGTGCTGGTGGGTTACTGGCTGGGGGCCAAGCTCGGGGGGCACAACACCGAGCCGATGCGCGAACTGCATCGCGAGCAGAAGGCCTACAAGGACGAGGTACGTGAGCACTTCGAGCAGGTCTCGGCCACCATGACGCGCATGGTCGACGACTACCGCGATCTGTACCACCACGTGGCCAAGGGGGCCGAGAAACTCGCCGACATGCACCATGAAACCGTGATCGAGCCGCCGCCCAAGCCCGAGGCCATCACCCGCCAGCGCGCGGCCTCCGACAGCAA
>JNVT01000038.1 GCA_000737985.1 Gammaproteobacteria bacterium MFB021
GTGGTGTGGCCGCCGAGCACCCCGAGGTGTCGATCTACTTCGATCTGGCCGAGCTGCGTGGCTATCAGTACCACACCGGTATGGTCTTCGCCGCCTATGTGCCCGGCTATGGTCAGGCACTGGCCAAGGGCGGGCGCTACGATGACACCGGCCGCGCCTTCGGCCGGGCCCGGCCGGCGACCGGGTTCTCCATGGATCTCAAGCAGCTGGCGACGCTGGCCGAGCGCGAACCGCCGGTTAACGGCATCTGGGCGCCCGACGATGACAGCGCTGCGCTCACCGAGACCATCAATCATCTGCGTGCTCAGGGAGAGCGCGTGATTCAGGCACTGCCCGGACAGCACACCGGTCCGGGCGCTCACCGCTGCGACCGCCAACTGGCGTTCGAGGCGGGCGAGTGGCGCATCGCGCCGTTGAACTGAGACCAACGGGATTCCGACGCACGCGTCGCAACGAGTCGAGCGAGAGACGAGAGCAATGGGTAAGAACGTAGTCGTATTGGGTACCCAGTGGGGTGACGAGGGCAAGGGCAAGGTCGTCGACCTGCTGACCGAGTCCGCCGCGGCGGTGGTGCGCTTCCAGGGCGGGCACAACGCCGGTCACACGCTGGTGATCGATGGTCAGAAGACCGTGCTCCACCTGATCCCTTCCGGTGTGCTGCGCGATGACAAGATCTGCGTGATCGGCAACGGCGTAGTGCTCTCGCCGGAAGCGCTGATCGACGAGATCAAGGAGCTCGAGGCCAAGGGTGTACCAGTGCGCGAGCGTCTGCGCCTGTCGCCGGCGTGTCCGCTGATCCTGCCCTATCACGTGCGCCTCGATCAGGCCCGCGAGAAGGCTCGCGGCGTGGCCAAGATCGGCACCACCGGTCGCGGCATCGGCCCCGCCTATGAGGACAAGGTCGCGCGTCGCGGCCTGCGCCTGGGCGACATGCTGCATCGCGAGCGTTTCGCCTCCAAGCTGGGCGAAGTGCTCGACTACCACAACTTCGTGCTCACCCGTTATCACGGCGAGCCGGCGGTGGACTTCCAGGAGGTGCTGGACCAGGCCATGGCGTTCGCCGAAGAGCTGCGGCCGATGGTGTGCGATGCCGTGACCCTGGTGCATGACATCCGCAAGTCGGGCGAGAACATCCTGTTCGAAGGCGCCCAGGGCTCGCTGCTCGACATCGACCACGGCACCTATCCGTTCGTGACCAGCTCCAACACCACCGCCGGCGGTACCGCCACCGGTTCCGGTGTAGGGCCGCTGTATCTCGACTACGTGCTGGGGATCACCAAGGCCTACACCACCCGTGTCGGCTCCGGTCCTTTCCCCACCGAGCTGTTCGACGAATTCGGCCGCCATCTCGCCGAGAAGGGGCACGAGTTCGGCGCGACCACCGGGCGCGCGCGTCGCTGCGGCTGGTTCGATGCGGTGGCGCTGCGCCATGCGGTGCAGATCAACTCGGTCTCGGGTATCTGTCTGACCAAGCTCGATGTGCTCGATGGCCTCGAGAACATTCGCGTCTGCGTCGGCTACCGCAGCAAGGATGGCGACACCATCGACAACCCGGTGGATTCCGAAGGCTACGAGGTGATCGAGCCGGTCTATCACGATCTGCCGGGTTGGAACGAGTCGACCCTGGGCGTCAAGCGCGTCGAGGAGCTGCCGGCCAATGCGCGCGCCTATATCGCTTTTCTGGAGCAAGAGGTGGGCACGCCGATCGATATCATCTCCACCGGTCCGGACCGCAACGAAACCATCGTGCTGCGCAATCCGTTCGACTGAGTCGAGTCGCGCTTCGTTCTCTCGACCCGCTGCCTCCCTCGGCAGCGGGTTTTTTATTGCCCACAATTGTTTCAATTCCGGTGATAGGCAAAGTCTGTTTCCCGAGCCGAGTGCCCCTGGTGTGTCTCCTCACTTGTACCATTGCGTTTCGCTGTGGGGCCGCGCGTGGCGCGGTCTGGCACCGTATGTGGGTGCTGCCGCCAGATGGCGAGCGGTGACACTGTCGGAGCCTGCCGCAAGGCCCGGCAGCGCGGGCGTGGGACGTATGGCGAGGGTTCACACTCTGTGCAAAGGGGACTAAAATGGTCCTATATGATCTCGCGGGCGCGGTTGCCCGTATCGGCCCGCGACAACAGCCGATGATCGGACCGTTTCACCCAAGACGACTCGAGTCGTCGAGTGCAGGCCCGGCGCATGCTGAAACTTTCCAAGTTGACGGACTACGCCGCGATGATGATGGCGCAGATCGCGCGGGCGCCCGAGGAAGCGCATACGGCTTCCGAGCTGGCTCAGCGGCTGCATCTGCCGCATCCGACCGTAGGCAAGACGCTCAAGATGCTGGCGAAGGAAGGGCTGCTGATCTCGCGGCGGGGCTCTCACGGCGGCTATGTGCTGGCACGCCCCGCGGTGGAGATCGCTGCCAGCGATATCATCGCGGCGATCGAAGGGCCGATCGGCATGACCGAGTGCAGCCATGTCGACGGTGAGTGCGAGCTGATCGGCACCTGCGGGGTGGCCGACAACTGGCAGCGGGTGTCGCAGGCGATCCGCACGCTGCTCGATGGTGTGACGCTCGCGCATCTGGCCCAGGAAGCGCCGATCAAGTTACCCGTACTGATGCCGATCCAGAGCGTCACGCTGCCCAGCGTGGCCGAGGGCCGGCGCTAGAACAGTCAGCACGACTCCCGGGGCCCGTGGCGCGAACGCAAGGGGCGCATCGTGGAGAAGAGGCTGGCGCGACAAGACTCTCGAGTGAGAGGAGAGGAGACCATGGCTAGCGAAGAGATGGAGCAGTTGGTCCGTCGCGAATACAAGCAGGGATTCGTGACCGACATCGAGAGCGAGACCGTGCCGCCAGGCCTGGACGAGAGCGTGATCGCATTCATTTCCCAGAAGAAGGGCGAGCCCGAGTGGATGCTCGAATGGCGCCTGGAAGCCTACCGGCAGTGGCTGAAGATGACGCCGCCGTCCTGGGCGCACCTGGACTACCCGCCGATCGACTATCAGGCGATCTCCTACTTCAGTGCGCCGAAGAAGCCCGAGGATCGCCCGCAGAGCCTGGACGAGGTCGACCCCAAGCTGCTCGAGACCTACGAGAAGCTGGGCATTCCGCTGCATGAGCGGGCCGCGCTGGCCGGCGTCGCGGTGGATGCGGTGTTCGACTCGGTGTCGGTGACCACCACCTTCAAGGAGAAGCTGTTCGAGGCGGGCGTGATCTTCTGCTCGATCTCGGAAGCGATCCGCGACTACCCCGAGCTGGTGCGTCAGTACCTGGGCACCGTGGTGCCGCGCAGCGACAACTACTTCGCCGCGCTCAACTCGGCGGTGTTCACCGATGGCTCCTTCGTCTACGTCCCCGAGGGCGTGACCTGTCCGATGGAGCTCTCCACCTACTTCCGCATCAACGCCGCCAATACCGGTCAGTTCGAGCGCACCCTGATCGTGTGTGACAACAAGGCCCAGGTCTCCTACCTCGAAGGCTGCACCGCGCCGATGCGCGACGAGAACCAGCTGCACGCGGCAGTGGTCGAGCTGGTGGCGCTGGAAGACGCCTACATCAAGTACTCCACGGTGCAGAACTGGTACCCCGGCGACGAAGAGGGCAAGGGCGGTATCTACAACTTCGTCACCAAGCGCGGTGACTGCCGCGGCGACCGCTCGCGCATCAGCTGGACCCAGGTCGAGACCGGCTCCGCGATCACCTGGAAGTACCCCTCGTGCATGCTGCGCGGCAAGGAGAGCATCGGCGAGTTCTACTCGGTGGCGGTGACCAACGGTCGCCAGCAGGCCGACACCGGCACCAAGATGATCCATATCGGTGAGGGCACGCGCTCGACCATCGTCGCCAAGGGCATCGCCGCCGGGCGCAGCGACCAGGCCTACCGCGGTCTGGTCAAGATCGGCCCGCGGGCCAAGGGCGCACGCAACTATACCCAGTGCGACTCGCTGCTGATCGGGGACCAGTGCGGTGCGCACACCTTCCCGTATCAGGAGATCGGCAACTCCAGCGCCACCGTCGAGCACGAGGCGACCACCTCCAAGATCGCCGACGATCAGCTGTTCTACTGTCGCGCCCGCGGAATCGACGAAGAGGACGCCGTCAGCATGATCGTCAACGGCTTCTGCAAGGACGTCTTCCAGGAGCTGCCGATGGAGTTCGCCGTCGAGGCCGAGGCACTGCTCAACGTGACCCTCGAGGGGTCGGTCGGCTGAGGCCGCGTCACCCGAGCCGTTTATCGTCATCATCGAGCGGCCGCGCGGCGGCGCTCATCGTTTCAAGGGTTTTTTCATGCTCGAAGTCAAGGATCTTCACGTCACGGTCGAAGACAAGGCCATCCTCAAGGGCCTCAACCTGACGGTCCAGCCCGGCGAAGTTCACGCCATCATGGGTCCCAATGGTGCCGGCAAATCCACCCTGTCTGCGGTCATCGCCGGCAAGGATGGCTACGAAGTCACCCAGGGCAGCATCCTGTTCGAAGGTCAGGACGTGCTCGAGATGGAGATCGAGGAGCGCGCCCGTGCCGGCCTGCTGCTGGGTTTCCAGTACCCGATCGAGATTCCCGGGGTGAAGAACATCTATCTGCTCAAGGCCGCGCTCAACGCCGCGCGTGAAGCGCGGGGCGAGGGCGAGATTCCGGCACCGGAGTTCATGAAGCTGGTGCGCGAGAAGAGCGCCGAAATGCAGATGGACACCAGCTTCCTGCAGCGCGCGGTCAACGAAGGCTTCTCGGGTGGTGAGAAGAAGCGCAACGAGATCCTGCAGATGCTGGTGCTGCAGCCCAAGCTGGCGATGCTCGACGAGATCGACTCGGGGCTGGACATCGACGCCATGAAGGTGGTCGCCAAGGGCGTCAACTCGCTGCGCAGCGCCGATCGCGCGATCCTGCTGGTGACCCACTACCAGCGCCTGCTCAACCACATCGAGCCGGATCGGGTCCACGTGCTGGTCGACGGCCGTATCGTCAAGAGCGGTGACAAGAGCCTGGCGCTCGAGCTCGAATCGCGCGGTTACGACTGGGTACTGGAGGAGTCCGTCGCATGAATGCACCGGAACGCTTTCTCGAGCGTCTGAACGCGCGTCGCGAGGACGATCCGAGCTGGGTGGCGGCGCGGCGCCAGGCCGGCGCGGCGCGCTTCGCGGCGGTCGGCTTCCCGACCCGGCGCGACGAGGCGTGGAAATACACCGACGTGCGCAGCATCGCCGACGGTGACTTCGCCCTGGCCGCGGATGCCGAGTTCTCGCCCGAGCGCCTGGCCGCCTGCGCCCTCGAACTCGACGCTCACCGCCTGGTATTGGTCGACGGCCGTTTCAACGCCGAGCTGTCGTCGCTCGACGCGCTGCCCGCCGGCGTCAGCGTGACGCCGCTATCGCAGGCGCTGGAGAGCAATCATGAGCAGGTCGGTGGCAGCCTGGGGCGGCTGGCCGGGGTCGACTTCTCCGCCTTCACTGCGCTCAACACCGCCTTCGCCGACGAAGGCGCGGTGGTGCGCCTGGCGCCGGGTACGGTGGTCGACAAGCCGATCTACGTGGTGCTGGTCTCGCGCGCCAACGCACAGGCGGTAATGAGCCACCCGCGGGTGCTGATCGAGGCCGGCGCGCGCAGCGAAGCGACGGTGATCGAGCACTACGCCGGCGAAGACGGGGCGGCCAACTTCACCAACGTGGTGACCGAGGCGCTGCTCGAACGCGGTGCCATCGTCAATCACTACAAGCTGCAGGAGGCCGCTTCCGGCGACCTGCACGTGGCCAGCATCCATGCCGATCAGGGCCGCGACAGCCGCTTCAACTCGTTCAATCTCAATCTGGGCGGCAGCCTGGTACGTACCGATCTGGTCACCGATCTCAACGCCGAGGGTGCCGAGGCGGCCTACTACGGGCTGTTCTTCCTGCAGGGGCGTCAGCACGTCGACAACCACACGCTGGTCAACCACAACGCGCCGCGCACCTTCTCCAACGAGAGCTACAAGGGCATCCTCGACGACCGCTCCCACGGCGTGTTCAACGGCAAGGTCTACGTCAAGAAGGACGCCCAGCAGATCGAGGCGTACCAGAACAACGCCAACCTGCTGCTGTCGGATCGCGCCGAGATCGATACCAAGCCGGAGCTGGTGATCTATGCCGATGACGTCAAGTGCTCCCACGGCGCCACCACCGGGCAGCTCGACGAGGACGCGGTCTATGCGCTGCGCACCCGCGGCATCGACGCGGCGATGGCGCGGGGCCTGCTGACCCTGGCCTTCGCCGGCGAGGTGATGGAGCAGGTCAAGCTCAGCGAGATCGCCGAGCGCGTCGAGCGCGCGGTGGCCGGGCGCCTGCCGGAACGCTTCAACCTGGCCGATCTGGTCGAGACCGCCGAGGCGGTACAGGAGGCTTGATGACCGCGATCACCGATTTGACCCTGGATCTGGCCGCGGTGCGCCGTGACTTCCCCATCCTGGAGCGGGAAGTCCACGGCAAGCCGCTGATCTATCTCGACAACGCGGCGACCAGCCAGACGCCCACGGCGGTGATCGAGAGCCTGAGCGACTACTATCGCCGCTACAACGCCAACATCCACCGCGGGCTGCATACCCTGGCCGACGAGGCGACCGCCGCCTACGAGGGCGCGCGGGCGCGGATCCAGGTGCATCTCAATGCTTTCGAGCCGCGCGAGATCGTGTTCACCCGCGGCACCACCGAGGCGATCAACCTGGTCGCCAACAGCTGGGGGCGGGCCAATCTCCAGCCGGGTGACGAGGTGCTGGTGTCGCTGATGGAGCACCACTCCAATATCGTGCCGTGGCAACTGCTGGCGCAGGCGCTGGGGATCGTGGTGCGGGTGATCCCGGTGGACGAGCGTGGCGTGCTCGACCTCGCCGCCTACCGTGATCTGCTCGGCGAGCGCACCCGGCTGGTGTGCGTCAACCATGTTTCCAACGCCCTGGGTACGATCAACCCGGTGGCCGAGATGGCCCGCGACGCCCATGCCCATGGCGCGTTGATCCTGGTCGACGGCGCCCAGGCGCTGCCGCACCAGCGGGTCGACGTGCAGGCGCTGGATGTCGATTTCTACGCCTTCTCCGGGCACAAGGTCTACGGCCCCATGGGTATCGGTGCGCTCTATGCTCGGGCGTCGCTGCTGGAGGCGATGCCGCCGTGGCAGGGCGGCGGCGAGATGATCTCGCGGGTCTCCTTCGACCGTGGCACCGAGTTCGCCACCATTCCCCATCGCTTCGAGGCGGGAACCCCGGCGGTGGCCGAGGCGGTGGCGCTGGGCGCTGCGCTCGACTGGGTCGACGGCATCGGCATCGAGCGCCTGGCGGCCTGGGAGCAGTGGCTGCTCGAACACGCCACGCACAAGCTCGAGGGCATCGATGGGCTGCGGATCATCGGCACCGCGCCGGACAAGGCGAGCGTGATCTCGTTCGTCGTCGATGGCGCCCACGCCCAGGATATCGGTCTGCTGATCGATCAACTGGGCGTGGCGATCCGCACCGGCCACCACTGCGCCCAGCCGCTGCTGCAGCACTTCGGGGTCGAGGCAACCTGCCGCGCCTCGCTGGCGGTGTACAACACGCCGGAAGAGGTCGATGCCTTCGTCGAGGCGCTCGAGCGAGTGCTGGGGATGCTGCGCTGATGGCGATGGATGCGAAGCACGGGCTCTACAAGGGGCAGGAGATGCCCCTGCAGCGGGATGTCGAGGTGATCTCGATCCCCTTCGGCAAGACCATTACGCTGCCCGAGGACAGCGTGGTGGCGGTGATGCAGGCCAAGGGAAGTTCGGTCAGCGTCTCCTACGAGGGGCGGCTCTATCTGATCGAGGGCCAGGACCTCGATGCCCTGGGGCTGACGCCGACACCGCGGCCGACGCTCGACCCGGAGGCTTCCGAGGAGGAGATGGAAGCCTTCGTGTGGGAGCAGTTGCGCACTTGCTTCGATCCCGAGATCCCGGTCAATATCGTCGAGCTGGGGCTGGTCTATGGCTGTCGTATCGAGCGCCTGCTCAGCGGCGAGCGCATGGTGACCATCCGCATGACCCTGACCGCGCCCGGCTGCGGGATGGGTGACGTGATCGCCGAAGATGCCCGGCGCAAGATTCTGGGTGCGCCGCAGTTCTCCAAGGTGCACGTGGAAATCGTGTTTGATCCCCCCTGGAGCCGTGAGATGATGAGCGAAGAGGCGCGCCTGGAACTGGGCATGTTCTGAACCTGCCTGGCGCGGGCACCACGATTGGACCTTGAGCGTGCGAGGGTGGCGCCGCGTCGCGCAGACGTGCCGGCTTTCCCACAAGGCAACGACCGCAAGACGAACGCAAGATGCAGATCGACACCGACTCTCGCCGCTTAGCCTGCTGTTTTCGACCCTGTCTCTCCCTTCATCGAGGCGACCGCCGACGGTCGCCTCGCTGTCTATGCGGCCGCGGCGCGCTATGCTGCGGTTACTGAAGGGCCTGCTTAAGACGCTGCTGGCCGGGCTCGTGCTGCTCGTTCTCGGTGTCGTCGCGATCAATCTGTGGGTGCTCCACCAGACCCAGCCGCGGATCGAGCACGACGTGCTGCTGTGCCGAGCGCAGCCGGTGGGGTTGGTCTTCGGTACCGCCCAATGGCTGCGCGCGGGTGGGCCCAACCCCTACTATCGGGCACGCATGGAGACCGCCGCGGAGCTTTTACGCCTCAATCGCGTGCAGCACCTGCTGCTCTCCGGTGATAACCGCACCCGCTACTACAACGAGCCGGTGAGCATGTGGCGCTCGCTGCGCCACCGTAACGTCGAGGACACGCACATGACCCTCGACTACGCCGGGTTCAGCACCTTCGATAGCGTGGTACGGGCCAAGGAGGTATTCGGGGCCAAGCGTCTGATGCTGATCTCGCAGGCGTGGCATCTACCGCGGGCCCTGTTTATCGCCGATGCATTGGGGCTCGAAGCCACCGGCTGCGCGGTGCCCGACGAGGGAATCGCCGGCGAGTGGCAGCTCAGGCTGCGTGAGTGGCTGGCGCGGGCGGCGGCCTTCGGTGATCTCTATCTATGGGGGCGCGAGCCCTATTTTCTCGGCCCGCTGGAGCCTATCCAGCTATCGCCGTGAACGCGGGGCGTCTGCGTTATCAGAGCATTGGCATTGGCATTGGCGCGGCACGCCAGGATGTCGACTGCGGCCGAGGGCGGGATCAGCGTGTCAGCCGAGCGTATAGGTCAGGCGGGTGGGGCGTAGAATAGCGCAGAGAGCCGCCGCCGACGGCGGCGACGCAGAATTCAGCGCTGACGTTGCTGCAGCTTGGTGATCTCGCGGATCAGCGCGCGGCAATTCTTCCAGCAGCGCTCCAGTGCGGGCTCCAGCGGGTCCGGCAGGGGATGGGTGAAGGCGTTGCCCAGCGCCTGCATCAGCACGCGCTCCTGCTCCAGCAACTCACCCAGCAGCACCGCGCTGTCGTTGCCGACGAAGCTCTTGATGCGGCTCCACAGCCATAGGTAGTCATCGCGCTCGACGTCGGCATCGCGGGGCAGCATGGCGAGGTGTTCGCGAACCAGATCCTGCAGCTCGCGCATCGCCGCGCCACGTTCCTCGTAATGGGGTTTCAGGGCATTGCGCAGCGCCGGGCGCAGGCGATCGAGATTGTCCTGAAAATAATCGAGACTGTCGGCCAGCGCCTCCAGGACGCTGTCCATCGCCACCTGGCGATTGTCGAGAAACATGTGCGGTCACCTCCTGAGGTGACACAAATTGTGCGGCCGGAAACACTGTTTTTCTACCCCTGCGGGGATAAATTTTTAGGTTTTCCGGCTATTTGTTGAGATTCACGCGTCAGCCATTGGGTTTGGGCGGCGCCTTGCGCGGCGTTGCGGCGTTCTTCTCCAGATGCTCGATGATCTGCCCGGCAATATCTTTCGCGGTGGCGGTCTCGATGCCCTGGAGCCCGGGGGAGGAGTTGACCTCCATGATCACCGGCCCATGGTTGGAGCGCAGCAGATCGACCCCGGCCACGCGCAGGCCCATCGCCTTGGCCGCACGGATCGCGGTGGAGCGCTCCTCGGGGGTGATACGAATGACGCTGGCGGTGCCGCCGCGATGCAGATTGGAGCGGAACTCGCCATCGGCGGCCTGGCGTTTCATCGCCGCCACCACCTTGTCGCCGATCACGAAACAGCGGATATCGGCGCCCTTGGCCTCCTTGATGTACTCCTGCACCATGATATTGGCCTTCATGCCCATGAAAGCCTGGATCACCGATTCTGCCGCCTGGTTGGTCTCGGCCAGCACCACGCCGATGCCCTGGGTACCCTCCAGCAGCTTGATCACCAGCGGCGCGCCCTTGACCATGGTGATCAGGTCGGGGATGTCGTCCGGCGAGTGGGCGAACCCGGTCACCGGCAGGCCCAGCCCCTTGCGTGACAGAAGCTGCAGCGAGCGCAGCTTGTCGCGTGAGCGGGTGATCGCCACCGAGTCGTTGAGCACGTAGGTGCTCATCATCTCGAACTGACGCAGCACGGCGCAGCCGTAGAAAGTCACCGAGGCGCCGATCCGCGGCACGATGGCGTCGAAGGTCTCCAGCTCCTGCCCCTTGTAATGGATCGAGGGTCGGTGCGAGGCGATGTTCATGTAGCAGCGCAGGGTATCGATGACCCTGACCGTGTGGCCCCGCGTCTCGGCGGCCTCGATCAGACGGCGCGTCGAATAGAGATTGCGATTGCGGGACAGGATGCCGATGTGCATGAGCGAGGGCTCCAGAGTGAACGAACCGGCGAGTCAGGGCTCGCCGTGCAGAAAAGCGGCACCGGGGGCGACCAGCAGTCGCCGCATCGCGCGCCGTCCCAGCAACATGGGATGACGCATGTCGCTGCGGTCGGTCAGGGTGAGTTCGATGGGGAAGTCCAGGTTACCCAGCACCAGCCGTGTGCGAATCACGTAGCGCCACTCCTCCTGGCCGTTGGAGCTTCTGACCTTGCGCCGATCGTGCAGCGGCTGCAGGCACTCGTGCGGCGGCGTGGCGTGGCCACTGGTGCGGGTGACGAAGCGCACCCAGGGGTGCCCGTGCTCCTCGAACGGTTCGATCAGCTCGGCGTGCAGCGCCGAGGTGCGGGCGCCGGTATCCGCCTTGCAGCAAAGGGTCAGGTCGAGATCGGGCAGCGCGACCATCTCGCGGCGTCCGATCACCGCCTTGGCCTGGTAGGGCAGTGCTTTCATGAGCTCAGACGTTCCACTCTGCAACGCGCCGGCCGAGGGCGGAATCCCGCGGCGCCTGGCGCAACATCATCAATATTGGCAGTCTCAGGCGTGGGATCAATGCCAGATCGCGCACCACACGACGAAAGTGAAGCTGCTCGTTCGCCGCCAGGCGCTCGAGGAATCTCCCCAGCCGACCCTCATCCTCCAGATGGTGCCAGCCGCGTGCCGCCACTGCGACCAGACAGTCGGCCGCCATCAGCTCGTCGTGTTCGAGCCATTGCCCCAGCCAGGCGCTCATCGTGGCATCGCGACTGCCCAGCAGGGCGCGCAGCAGCGCGCAGTAGCGCTCCAGATCCTGGTCGACGTGGGCCTGCGCCAGGCAGTCGGTCAGCGGCGCGTGCAGGGACGTGGGCAGGTCGCCGTGCTCCATCAGATAGCACAGCGGGATCAGCACCTCCCGCGGTAGCTGACCCAGCCGAGGGGCGAGGGCGGCGCAGGTTGCCGGGTCGGGGTCGACGACCCAGTCCGCCAGCCCCTGCAGCCCGAGCAGTTGCCAGTGCACCTCGGCGTCGCCGGCCAGATAGCGCGCGGCCAGCTCACGCTGGGGCGAGGGCGGTCGCGCGAAGTGGCGCGACAGCCGGGCGTGGAGCAGGGCGCGCTGATGCAGCTCGGGCTCCAGCGCCACCGGGTTGTCCTGCATCAGGTTGTCCGGCGCCGAGGTGCCCACGGCCTCGCCGCTGGCACCCAGGGTCAGCAGCAGGCGCTCGAGAAAAGCATCCCGTGACGCCGGGCTGAGCATGCCCTGCTCGTCCAGCGGCAGGGCCAGGAACCAGACCACCGGATCGGCACCCGCCGCCGGCCAGCGCAGGGCGCAGGCGAACTGCGCCTGCGCGTTCCACGGCAGGGGCCAGGCCTGGCGCTCGCGCTCGAACGCTTCGAAGGTGTCGCGGGTCAACGGCGCTACGCGCCGGCCCAGGCTCGCAAGCGCCACTTCGGCGCCGCTCTGGGCGAAAAAGTCGCTCAGCGTCTGCATCGATCGTCGCTAGCCAGTGAAGAGAGGCGCGCACTGTAACGCGCCTGTCCGGGAGTGAACAGAGGCTGGCCAAAAATTGAGCATGCCGCGCGATATCTCATGGCGAGCCGCCAAGGGCGATCTGTTCAGGGTTTATCCACAGTCTCTTTCAAGGTATCTGTGAGCAACCCGAATAGGTCACAATGGGCGCGCAAAGATACCGGGGCGGTACTGCCTTAGCGCGTGACAGGCTCGCCACCGCAGCGGTGCCCGGGCGCCGACGGCGAACCGCCCCGGACCCGGCAAGCAAGGAGCCTGAATGACTTCACATGATGCACTGGCGCAGGCGCTGCGCCAGCTGGAGAGCGCACTGGACGAGGCCGAGCTGTGGGAGGTGTCGGCGCCGCCGGCGGACGCCTTCGAGAGTCAGCAGCCGTTCTGCGTCGATAGCATGACGCTGCCCCAGTGGCTGCGCTACGTGTTCGTGGCGCGACTGCAAGCGCTGGTGAACGCGCGCGCGCCGCTACCTGCCAAGTGCGAGGTGGCACCGGCACTGGAAGTATGGCTGAAGGATGTCTCGGGACCGCACAAGACGGTGGTGGTGGAGGCGCTGCAGAGAGTGGACCGGCTCGTCACCGAAGGGTGACGCCCGTGAGCCTGCAAGACGAGCGGGCATAAAAAAACCGGGCCATCGGCCCGGTTTTGTCTTTCTGGTGACGCTTAGAAGCGCAGCATCGCGCCGGCACCCACGGTGACCGGGTCGAGGTCGATGTCGCGGCCGCCGCTGATATCGGCGCTGACGTCGGTGTACTGGGCGAAGGCGTTGAAGCCGAAGTTCTGGGTAACGTTCAGGTCGACACCCAGTTCACCCGTGGCGCCCCAGGAGTCGTCGACGCTGCCCACACCGCTCTCGCTGGAGAACGTGGTGTAGTTGACGCCGACACCGGCGTACGGCTGCACGCGGGAGTCCATGCCACCCAGCGGGTAGTACTGGGCCATCAGGTTGACCGGAACCTGCTTGAAGGTGCCGCCTTCGGCGTGAACCTTGGTTTCGGTCATGGAGCTCAGCTCTACGCCCAGCTTGTCGTGGAACATGTAGCCGAGACCCAGATAGGCGCCGGTGTCGCTATCGGCATAGCCGGTGTCGACGTCGGTCTTGGCAACGCCGGCACGGGCGAAGAAGTCACCGGCGCCGTAAGCGAATGCAGCCTGGGTTCCGAATGCGCAAGCGCCGGCAACAACCATGGCAGAGAACAGTTTGGTCTTGGTCATGATCAAGGACTCCTTTCTTTACATCATGCAGCCGTATTACCGGCCTTCACATTCTATGAGACAACGTGGGAGATGATAGGAAACGCTGTTCTATAAGTCCAGTAAAATTTTGAAACAGTGTTTTCTTGTTGACTGGACGGAGGGCACACGCCTGTCCCGCGTGTCCTCTCTGTAAACCTAGTAGCTGCATGAAGGTTACGCCAGCGTCTCGTCGTGCCGGTTGTCCTGGCGTGTCATGGTGTCGACGTGCGTGGGATGGTGTTGGCGTGCGGGCACGCAAAAGGGCTCCCGCAGGAGCCCTTGGTCTTGGCAGCCGAGCACGCTCAGCGCGTGATCTGACGATACTCGCCGGCATCGCTGGTCATGCGACTCACTACTACGATGGCGAGGAAGGAGGCGATGAAGCCGGGGATGATCTCGTAGACGCCGGGGCCGCCCAGGAACGAGCTGCTGAAGCCCAGCGCGATCCACACGATCACCGTCACCGCGCCCACCACCATGCCGGCGATGGCGCCGGCGCCGTTGGTCCGCGACCACATCAGCGAGAGCAGGATCAGCGGGCCGAAGGCGGCACCGAAGCCGGCCCAGGCGTTACTGACCAGCCCCAGTACCTGGGAGTCGGGGTTGGAGGCGATGATCGCTGCCACCACGCCCACCGCGACTACGCTCAGGCGGCCGATGGTGACGGTCTCCTTCTCGCTCGCCTCCTTGCGCAGGAACAACCGGTAGAAGTCCTCGGTGAGCGACGAAGAGGCCACCAGCAGCTGGCTGGAGATAGTGCTCATGATCGCCGCCAGCAGCGCCGCGTAGAGGAAGCCGGTGATCAGCGGATGGAACAGCAGATTGGAGAGAATGATGAAGATCGTCTCCGGGTCCTGCACGTCGAGGCCGTTGCGGATCGCATAGGCGCGGCCGAAGATGCCGACCGAGATCGCGCCGACCAGCGAGATGAACATCCAGCTCATGCCGATGTTACGCGCCGTGGGCACGTCCTTGACCGAGCGGATCGCCATGAAGCGCACGATGATGTGTGGCTGGCCGAAGTAGCCCAGGCCCCAGGTCACCGCGGAGAGCCAGCCGACGATGGTCAGCCCGTCGGTCCAGGAGAGCAGCGTGGGATCGACCTGGTTGAGCGTCTGCTGGGCCTGGCTGAAGCCGCCACCGCCCTCGCCGAACAGCACCACCGCGGGCATGATAACCAGCGCCAGCATCATGATGCAGCCCTGCACGAAGTCGGTCATGCTCACCGCCAGGAACCCGCCGACCACGGTATAGACCAGCACCACCCCGAGGGTGAGGATCACGCCGGTGGCATAGTCGCTCAGCCCGCCGATGTCGATGACGCCGGCAAAGGCGCTCTCGAACAGCTTGCCGCCGGCCACCAGGCCCGACGCGGTGTAGACCGAGAAGAACACCACGATGACGATGGCCGAGACCGTGCGCAGTGACAGCGCGCGGGTCGGGAAGCGGTTGGCCAGAAACGCCGGGATGGTGATGGCGTTGCCGTAGTGTACGGTCTGCTCGCGCAGCCTGGGTGCCACCAGCAGCCAGTTGAAGAAGGCCCCGACGAACAGGCCGATGCCGATCCATGCCGAGGCGAGACCGGAGATGAACATCGCCCCGGGCAGGCCCAGCAGCAACCAGCCGCTCATGTCCGAGGCACCGGCCGAGAGCGCAGCGACCTGCGGGCTCAGGGTGCGTCCCCCGAGCATATAGTCTTCGGAAGTGGCAGTGGACGTGCGCATGGCGTAGAGGCCAATGGCGATCATGAGCACGAAGTAGGCACACAGGCTGATCCAGACACCGATAGCCATAGAAGCGTCTCCTGTTACGTAGTTATTAGGCTGGAGGGGGTAGAAGTCGATCGAGGAAGCCGAGGCGACTCGCGTCGGCTTCCTCGATCGACGGGCGCTAGGCTGGAGCGCGGCTCCGGCACATCAGCGATTTTCACACGGGGCGCCGTCGCGTCGACAGGCGCGCGGCGACGTCCTCGGGTGAGCGCGCCTCCCGCCCGCGCGCATCGCGGGGGGAGTATATCGGTTGCTGTTGTTGTCGGGGACGGCCGAGTGCGGTCGATCATGCGTGATTTCCTTCTCGGATGGTCACCCGGAGCGCCGAGTTCAGTCGTCGCCCATGGCCAGCAGCGAGGCGTTGCCGCCCAGCGCCGCGGTATTGATGGTGCGTGTCTTTTCGGTGGCGAAGCGCAGCAGATAGTGCGGGCCGCCGGCCTTGGGGCCGGTGCCCGAGAAGCCCTGACCGCCGAATGGCTGCACGCCGACCACTGCACCGATGATGTCACGGTTGACGTACACGTTGCCGACGCGAATGCGGCTGGCGACATAGTCGGTGAAGCTCTCGTTGCGGCTGTGCACGCCGAAGGTCAGACCGAAGCCCTTGGCATTGATGGCATCGATCACCGCATCGAGCTTGTCGGCAGGGTAGCGGGCGATGTGCAGCAGCGGGCCGAACTGCTCACTTTCCATCGACGCGATGCCATCGATGGCGAACGCCATCGGTGCGACAAAGGTGCCATGGTCGGTGTGCGCCGGATCGAGCTCGGCCTCGGCCAGCAGGCGACCCTCGGCCTTCATCTTCTCGACATGCGTGAGCAGCCCCTCGCGGGCCTCTTCGTCGATCACCGGGCCGACGTCGGTGCCCAGGTCGCGCGGATCGCCGATACGTAGCTCCGCCATCGCCCCGCGCAGGATCTCGATCACGCGGTCGGCGATGTCATCCTGCAGATAGAGCACGCGCAGCGCCGAGCAGCGCTGACCGGCGCTCTGGAAGGCGGAGTGGACGACGTCCGCCACCACCTGCTCGGGCAGCGCTGTGGAGTCGACGATCATCGCATTCATGCCGCCGGTCTCGGCGATCAGCGTGGGCAGCGGCGCATTGTCGCGCGCCGCCAGGGCGCGGTTGATGATCTGTGCGGTGCCGGTGGAGCCGGTGAAGACCACACCAGTGATGCGCGGATCGCTGCTCAGCACGCTACCCACGGTGGGGCCGTCGCCCGGCAGCAGCTGGACCACGTCACGCGGCATGCCGGCCTCGTAGAGCAGCTCGATCACGCGGTTGGCGACCAGCGAGGTTTGCTCCGCCGGCTTGGCCACCACGGTGTTGCCGGCGACCGCGGCCGCCACCAGCTGCCCGGTGAAGATCGCTACCGGGAAGTTCCACGGGCTGATCGCCGCGAACACGCCTTTGCCGCCGAGCATCAGCTCGTTGGACTCGCCGGTCGGCCCCGGCAGGCTGGTGGGTTCGGCGAACAGCTCGCGGGCGCGGGCGGCATAGTAGCGGCAGAAGTCGACCGCTTCGCGAATCTCGTCGACGCCGTCGGTGAGGAGCTTGCCGCCTTCGCGCGAGCACAGCGTCATCAGCTCCGCCAGGTGCGTCTCCATCAGGTCGGCGTGACGCTCGAGGATCGCCGCTCGCTCCTCCACCGGCGTCTCGCTCCAGCGCGGGAAAGCCTGCCAGGCGATCTCCACCGCCTGCTCGGCCTGGGCGCGGGTCGCCCACTGCACGCTGCCCACCGCCTGGCGCCGATCGAAGGGGCTGGTGACGCGCTGGCGCTGGGACTCGTCATCGCTGACCTCGACCCCGAGCAACGGTTTGGCGTGATAGTCGCGCTCCATGAACTCTTGCATGCGCGCGATCAGCGGCTGGTATTCACTATTGATGTTCAAATTGACGCCTTTGGAGTTCTTGCGGGCCGGGCCATAGATGTCCTGGGGCAGCGCGATGCGCGGATTGGCATAGGTGTCGTGATAGGCCAGGGTGGCGACCGGGTGAACGCAGAGTGACTCCACCGGTACGCGCGGGTCGACCAACTGGTGCACGAACGAAGAGTTGGCGCCATTCTCCAGCAGCCGGCGTACCAGATACGGCAGTAGATCCTTGTGCGCGCCGACCGGGGCGTAGATGCGGCAGTAAGTGCCCTGGGGGGCACGCTTGAGCGCCGCCTCGTAGAGCGCCTCGCCCATGCCATGCAGACGCTGGAACTCGAACGCGCGATCGGCCTCGTTGGCCAGCTCCAGGATATGCGTGATGGTGTGGGCGTTGTGCGTCGCGAACTGCGGGAAGATCCGCCCGCGGGTGTTCTCGGAGAGCAGGAACTTGGCGCAGGCGAGATAGGCCACATCGGTGCAGGCCTTGCGCGTATAGACCGGATAACCGTCCACCCCGAGTTTCTGCGACTCCTTGATCTCGGTATCCCAATAGGCGCCCTTGACCAGCCGCAGCGGGATCTCGTCGCCCTGCTGGTCGGCCAGCCGGTTGACGTAGTGGAGTACCGTGAGGCAGCGCTTGGAGTAGGCCTGCACGACCAGGCCGAAGTGGCCCCAGCCGCGGCAGACGTCGCTTTCGAAGACCGCGCGGAAGACCTCCAGTGAAAGCTCCAGGCGGTCGACCTCCTCGGCGTCGATGGTCAGCGCGACGTGGCGCTCGCGGGCCATCTCGACCAGCTGCTTGACCGTGCCCACCAGCTCCTCGAGCACCTGGGTGCGGCGGCCGAACTCATAGCGCGGATGCAGCGCCGAGAGCTTGATCGAAACCGACGGCGCCGGCGTCTTGGCGTTCAGGCGGCGGCTGGTCTCGCCCACCTGGCGGATCGCCGCGGCATAGTCGTCGAAATAGCGCTTGGCGTCGTCACGCGTGCGCGCGGCCTCGCCGAGCATATCGTAGGAGTAGGTGTAGCCCTTGTTGAACAGCGGCTTGGAGCGCTTCAGGGCTTCATCGATGGTGCGCCCGAGGACGAACTGCTGGCCCATGATCTTCATCGCCTGATACATGGCGCTGCGGATCACCGGCTCGCCCATGCGGTTGACCATGCGATTGATGAAGTTGGCCGGCTTGCCGTCGCGGGGCTTGTCGAGCTGGATCACGTTGCCGGTCATCAGCAAGCCCCAGGTGGAGGCGTTGACGAACCACGACTCGCTCTGGCCGACATAGCGCTTCCAGTCCGCTACCCCGAGCTTGTCTTCGATCAGCGCGTCGGCGGTTGCCTTGTCGGGCACGCGCAGCAGCGCTTCGGCCAGACACATCAGCAGTACGCCCTCCTGGGTGTCGAGACTGTACTGCTGCAGCAGCTCGTCGATCGAGTCGACCGCCGTGTCCATCTCGCGCACGTCGTGTACCAGCTCGGCGGTCTTGTCGCCGATGCGCTTGAACTCGGCCTGGTCGGCCCCCAGCAGGGTGACCAGTTCCGCGACGTAGGTGTCCTCGGCGACGATATAGTGTTCGCTGATCCGGGCGAACAGCTCATCGAGCGAGGTCTGCCACGTTTCGGGCTTCAACATCTGATCGGCTTTTAACATTGTTCAACCCCTGAATGGACATCGGCGGGACGTGTGATCGCCTGTCACCAGACGAGCGTCTCCGGCACGGAGGGAAGGATGGTGGGTGACTCTAGCGTGAAACAGAGCGCGGCGACTTGCCAATTCCGCGGAGAGATTTGTCACAAATCCGGGGTGGCGAACCCTCGGGAAGGTCGCTGGCCGCGCCGCAGCCGATGACGTTAGACCAAAGTCTGACGGCGCAGCGTGACCGGTGGATAGCCGAAGTGACGACGAAAGGCGTGGCTCAGACCGCTCTGGTTGGCGAACCCGGTACGCTCGGCGATCTCCGACAGCGGCGTGTCCGAGGTAGTGACCAGATGTCGCGCCGCTTCCAGGCGTTGACGCATGACGAACTGATAGGGTGAAAGGCCGGTCTGCTGGCGGAAGCGCTCACTGAAATGGGCCTCACTGAGACAGGCGACCCGGGCCAGCTCGGCGACGCTGATGCGGCGGTCGAGGTGGGCATGCACGAAGCGCTCCAGACGTGCCACGTCGAGGGTACGCGCGAGGCGCGAAGAGACCGTCTCGGCCGGATCACGTCGCGCGTCGAGGGAGCTCAGCAGGGTGGTGATCAGCAGATCGCCCGGGGCATGCTGCGGGCGCGCCATCTCGTGGAGCAGGAACTGAATGAAGTGCTGCAACGACTCGTCGAGGCTGAAATAGCCGGGACGATCGAACAGCCGCCGCAGCTCGCGCTGGCTGCCGGTGAGCGAGGCGGCGTCGTCGGGCAGGTCGATGATCAGTTGCCGGTTGTCGCCGATACCCTCGTAATAGTGCTCGACGTTGGCCGGTACCAGGCAGCCCGATAGCGGGGCCACCACGCCGCCGTGGCCGCCGACCTCGAACTCGGCATAGCCGGAGAGCCCGATCACGATCTGATGGTAGTCGTGATGGTGGTGCTGAATCGCGTTGTCCAGCGGCGCCAGACGGATAGTGTCGGTCATGCTGCGCTCCGCCGGCTCACGCCGAGTACTCGCCCTGATTCAGGGCCTGGTGGGCGGCGAGGTGGGCGCGCAGCGCACTCAGCTCTTCGCGCCCCTGACGCGAGAACAGCGACCCGCCTTGAGCCACCTGCCAGGGACGGCCATGGGCTTCCATCAGGTGCTGGCAGCGACGGCGCAGACTCTCCAGATAGGCATCGTGGCGAATCGGGTAGCCGATGACGCTGTCCCAGCGCGCCTGATCGGCGCGGTTGTCGAGCACGGCGTCGAACAGGGCGATCAGATCCTCGGCGCCGGTACGATAGCGCGGCGTACGCGAGAGCATCAGCGCGGCTACGGTGCCCAGGCTCACCAGTAGACAGACGGCAAAGACGATAAAGAAAAGCTGCACGAGGACGCTCCCGGCGGCGGAATTCCCAAGACCTGCAACCAGAGCAGCAGTCTATCACGCTCGCCGCTGCCAGCCCCAGGGTTACCCCATCGGTCGGCCAGGGCGGAAATTGTCGAAGGCATGGCAGGGCGTGTCGAGGGCGCAAAGAACCGCCGGGGACGGTTCTGGACGTCGTCGGCGCTGCCGACGGCCCGAGGGGAGGCCGCCAGGGGAAGTGGCTACAAAAAGGCGACGACAAAGAAGTGGCCATAAAAAGGCCATAAAAAAGTCGCCGCGCAGTGAGCGCGGCGACCAACGATCGCTAACAGTAAGCTAGAGACCCCATCGCAGGAATCTCATGCCTGTTATGAGTCCGGGTTACGTGAAAAGTTCCCTGTAGCCTGTGCCGTGTTGTCTGCGCGACTGCAAGTCATCCACATGTAGGAAATTGACATGCGCCAGCGGTTCCCAAGGTCTCGGGGAGCAGGAATAATGGCACGATCTCTGTTATTAGACGAAAGTATGAAGAGGGCGCTATGAACACAGCTACGGACGTCCGTCCCGATGCCCGCGTCGCGATACTCATCGAGCTGGCGCTGGCCGTGGGAGGTTTCGCGATCGGTACCGGTGAATTCGCCATCATGGGGCTGATGCCGAACGTCGCCCAGGCACTCGGTGTCGGCGAGACCCAGGTCGGCCATCTGATCAGCGCCTATGCGCTGGGCGTGGTCGTGGGCGCGCCGCTGATCGCGGTCTTCGGCGCCTATCTCTATCGGCGTCATCTGCTGCTGCTGCTGATGGCGTTCTTCGCCATTGGCAACTTCGCCAGTGCCCTGGCGCCGGGTTACGTCTCGCTGATGCTGTTCCGCTTCATCTCGGGATTGCCCCACGGGGCCTATTTCGGGGTTGCCGCGCTGGTGGCGGCGTCGATGGTCCCGCCGCACAAGCGTGCCAAGGCGGTCAGTCGGGTGATGCTCGGTATCACCACCGCCATGCTGATCGGCAACCCGCTGGCGACATGGTTGGGGCAGTTGCTGAGCTGGCGCTACGCCTTCGGCTTGGTGGGCGCGATCGGCCTGGTCACGGTGGTGCTGGTCTTCATCTATCTGCCGTTCAACCGCGATGAGGTGCGCAACAGTCCGCTGCGCGAGCTGACCGCGCTGCGTCGCCGCCAGGTCTGGCTGACGCTGGGCATCGGCGCGATCGGCTTTGCCGGCATGTTCTGCGTGTTCAGCTATCTGGCGCCGACGCTGATTCAGGTCACCGGCCTGGCAGATCACTGGGTGCCGGTGATCCTGGCGGCGTTCGGCGTGGGGGCGATCCTTGGCAACATGGCCGGCGGCTGGCTGTTCGACCGCCTGCAGTTCCGCTCGGTGGGCTGGATCCTGGGGTACAGTGCGGTCATCCTGCTGCTGTTCCCGCTGGCGGCCCATTCGATATGGACAGTGTGGCTGGCGGTGCTGGCGGTGGGCGGTATGGTGGCGCTGTCGCCACCGCTGCAGATTCGGCTGATGGACGTGGCCAAGGAGGCCCAGACCCTGGCCGCGGCTTCCAATCACGCCGCTTTCAACGTGGCCAATGCGCTCGGCCCCTGGCTCGGTGGCCTGGCCATCACCGCGGGTTACGGCTGGACCTCCACCGGCATCGTCGGCGCAGTCATGGCGCTGGGTGGTCTTCTCATCTATGCGCTGGCGCGCTGGCAGGAGCCGCGTCGCGCCTCGAACGAAGCCTGAACGGCAGACGCCCCCGCGCGTTGGCACGGGGGCGTCTCGGAACCTTGGCGGCGCGTCAGTCGATCGGCGCGGCGGCGGACTCCTCGGGATAGACGCAGGGCTCCTGGCTGGGGCAGCGTTCGCACTGAATGGCGACGCCTTCGGCGAGTATCTGGGGCGTGCCGGCTTCCGGTAGCGCCTGTTCATGGCCGCAGGCACGACAGCAGGCGATCCAACGATCGTTCGTCTGCGTCAGGGTGAAC
Organism: Gammaproteobacteria bacterium MFB021; assembly: GCA_000737985.1. Lineage (GTDB taxonomy): Bacteria > Pseudomonadota > Gammaproteobacteria > Pseudomonadales > Halomonadaceae > Salinicola. The sequence continues at coordinate 22,039 of JNVT01000038.1, forward strand.
ATATCCATTGTTCGTCTCCTTATCGGGTTATCCAGAATGCCGCCAGGAGTCTAACGGGAAAACGCAGCGAAATGCGACTTTGGTCTTATGTGTCGCAGTGACAGCGGGATAGGCAAGCTGCCGTGCCGTGGGAGACCGGGGCGGCACCGCGCAGCGCATGGCGGAACGAGGCGAGCGGTTGCTACCGGGCCGCGAGTGCGGCGCTCGATCGTATCCGCTGCGGATCGTCACTGACGACTCCAGCGGGCGCGCAGGTAGCCCACGACGCGAAAAGGCGGAGTGCGCATGTTCTCCACGCTGACGCTCTGGAGCTGCTCGCCGCTGACGCGAATGCGTCCTGAGGTGAGACGCTCCAGATACTGGATCTGCAGGCGTCCCTCGCGTTCGATCAGGTAGAGCCCGTCCTGCTGAAAGCGTTCGCTCGGGTGCACCGCTGCCAGATCGCCCTCGTAGAGGAAGTCGAAGGTCTCGCCCTCGGCGGGAGTGACCAGAAAGCAGTCGCGGGTCAGTAGCTGCGCCGTCGACAGCTCGGCATCGAGGTCGGCGCTGCTGGAGACGGCTTCCCAGGGGGCGCAGACGCGCGAGCGCAGCGCCAGCAGCCCTTGCGGCTTGGTCGGGGCATCCACCGCCAGGGCGTTGAGGGAGTCGTCGTCGAGCAATTGCCGAATCGAGCAGTCGAGCGCGGAGGTGAGGGCGACCAGGCGTGCATGCCCGATCTGCTTGATAGTGCCGGATTCCCAGTAAGAGATCGTGACGTCGGAAACGCCGACCCGGCGCGCCAATGCGGCTTTGCTCAGTCCGGCCTGGAGTCGAAGTTGTTTGATTCTTGGTCCTAGCCCGTCCATCCGTCCATCTCGCCTGCATAATGATGCGTTAGCATATCCACTCATCACCGAAGTTTGTTTCGGGTTGGTTGGAACGAGGTTCTCGACATTTATCGTAACGTGTCGGAATGTAAGAAAAATCCCAGCTGTCGAGAAGTTGCTGGAACGTCTCGGATTGCTATGGCCGGGCGTTGGACGAGACGCTCGGGGCACGGCAATCGTTCTGCACGATAATGAATCTTAGTGCCTTTCGTGCCACTTGAACAATTCGTGTCGAAGTTTCCCGGCGCTGCCATGGCGGGTTGGGCCTGCAGGTGGCCGCTGAGGGCGCGTATACTAGCGAGATCGGGAAGCCCTCTCGCGAGTCGCGTTGGGGGGCTCTTCACGGGCCCAGGCCTGCTTTTTCATCAACGGATTGGATTCATGACTGTACGCACGCGTATCGCGCCTTCCCCGACCGGTGATCCCCATGTCGGGACGGCCTATATTGCGCTCTTCAATCTCTGCTTTGCGCGCCAGCACGGCGGGCAGTTCATCCTGCGGATCGAGGACACCGATCGCCAGCGCTCGACGCTGGAGTCGGAACAGATGATCCTCGATTCGTTGAGCTGGATGGGGCTGAGCTGGGACGAGGGGCCGGACGTGGGAGGCCCGCACGGCCCCTACCGCCAGAGCGAGCGTGGTGAGATCTACGCCGAGCACGCCAAGCAACTGCTGGATGCCGGTCATGCCTTCAAGTGCTATCGCACCAGCGAGGAGCTGGACGCGCTGCGCGAAGCGCGGCGTGAGGCGGGCCAGCATCTGGCGCTCAAGTCCAGCGATCTGGCTCTGGACGAAGCGGAGCGCGCCCGCCGCGAAGCGGAAGGCTACCCCTACGTGATCCGCATGCACGTGCCGGACAGTGGGACCTGCGAGATCGACGACATGTTGCGCGGTCGGATCGAGGTCGACTGGGCCCAGGTAGACGCTCAGATTCTGCTCAAGTCCGACGGCATGCCCACCTACCACCTGGCCAATGTGGTCGATGACCATCTCATGGGCATCACCCATGTGCTGCGCGGTGAGGAGTGGATCAACTCGGCGCCCAAGCATCAGCTGCTCTACGCCTACTTCGGCTGGGAAATGCCGGTGCTGTGCCACATGCCGCTGCTGCGCAATCCGGACAAGTCGAAGCTGTCCAAGCGCAAGAACCCGACCTCTATCAACTACTACCGGCGCATGGGCTATCTGCCCCAGGCGCTGACCAACTACTTGGGCCGCATGGGCTGGTCGATGCCGGACGAGCGTGAAAAGTTCTCGCTCGACGAGATGATGGCCAATTTCGATATCCAGCGCGTATCGCTGGGTGGGCCAGTGTTCGATCTCGATAAGCTCACCTGGCTCAACGGCGTCTATATCCGTGAGGATCTGGACGATGCCGGGTTGCTCGAAGCGCTGCGCAACTGGGCGTTCAACGAAGAATATGTGGGTCAGATCCTGCCGCAGATTCGCCCGCGGATCTCGACCCTGTCCGACGCCATTCCGCTGGCCGGGCACTTTTTCTCCGGGCTGCCCGCGATCAGCGCCGAGAGTTTCGATGGGGTGGCCCTGGAGCGGGAGTCGCTGGTCGAGCTGCTGCAGTTCCTGACCTGGCGCCTCGAGGCGGTCGGGCGCTGGGAGAAGGCCGAGCTGCTCGAGGTGTGCCAGTCACTCTCGGCGTCACTCGAACTCAAGATGAAGGCGTTCCTGGCCCCGGTGTTCATCGCCGTCACCGGCAGCGCCCACTCCACCTCGGTGCTCGATGCGATGGCGATCATCGGCTCCGATATGACCCGGGCGCGCCTGCGTCACGCCATTGAGGTGCTCGGTGGGGTCTCCAAGAAGCAGGCCAAGCGGCTCGAGAAGCGCTATCGCGAGCTTTGACGCGAATCCTGGCCGGATCCGTCGGCACTCAAATAAAGTGTTGACGGATCAGTTAGATACCCGTATAGTTCGCCCCGTTCCTGAGACGGGGCCTTAGCTCAGCTGGGAGAGCGCGACACTGGCAGTGTCGAGGTCAGCGGTTCGATCCCGCTAGGCTCCACCAAGGAACATCGCGACCGATGTCGCACCTTTGCGTCCCATTCGTCTAGTGGTCCAGGACACCGCCCTTTCACGGCGGTAACAGGGGTTCGAACCCCCTATGGGACGCCACTTCTGCTTTTCCTCATCTCATCCTTTTTCGACCGTCAACCTACATGGCTGGCTGTTGATAACTCGTTTTTGATCGCTTCATGACGCTTGACAACGTGGTCGATTGTCCACTGCATCCCGCTGTGCCGCCGAGGCCTGCGGGTAAGCGGCTGAAATGCGTATATATCCTGCTTTTTTCTTATAAATCAGTATGTTGCGATTGATCAAAAATTGAACAATCTGTCTTCAGGGCGCCTGTCAGGGGGCCTGCGTGACATTGTCTGATGGTTTTGAACAGGGTTATCCACAGAATGTGTGGACATCTGTCGCGGCCCAAAAAAAACCGCCGATAGGATCGGCGGTTACGGTAGGGGGCGCTACCCCATAGTGCGAATATCAGCGTGAGCTGGGGTAGTCGCGCTTGGCGTGGCCGGTGTAGAGCTGGCGCGGGCGACCGATGCGGTAGCCGTTGCTGATCATCTCGTTCCAGTGCGAGATCCAGCCGACGGTACGCGCCATTGCGAAGATCACGGTGAACATGTTGGTCGGAATGCCGATCGCCTTGAGAATGATCCCGGAATAGAAGTCGACGTTGGGGTAGAGCTTGCGCTCGATGAAGTACTCGTCCTCCAGCGCGATCTGCTCGAGACGCTTGGCGATCTTGAGCTGCGGGTCGTCGGCGATCCCGAGCTCTTTGAGCACTTCGTCACAGGTCTCCTTCATCACCTTGGCGCGCGGGTCGAAGTTGCGATAAACCCGGTGGCCGAAACCCATCAGCTTGAACGGATCGTTCTTGTCCTTGGCCTTGTCGATGAAGCGCTGGATGTTCTCCTCGGACTCGTCGCCGATTTCGTCGAGCATTGCCAGTACCGCTTCGTTGGCGCCGCCGTGGGCCGGACCCCAGAGGGCTGCGATGCCTGCGCTGATGCAGGCGAAGGGATTGGCGCCGGTGGAGCCGGTCAGGCGTACCGTCGAGGTCGAGGCGTTCTGTTCGTGGTCGGCGTGGAGCATGAAGATGCGATCCATCGCCTTGGCCATGATCGGATTGACCTCGTAGTTCTCACACGGGTTGCCGAACATCATGTGGAGGAAGTTTTCCGCGTAGTTGAGGTCGTTGCGCGGATACATGAATGGCTGGCCGATGTTGTACTTATGGCACATGGCAGCCAGCGTCGGCATCTTGGCGATCAGGCGGATGGCGCTGACATTGCGCTGCTCGGCGTCGGTGATATCGAGGTTGTCGTGGTAGAACGCGGCCAGTCCGCCGACCACGCCACACAGGATCGCCATCGGATGGGCGTCGCGACGGAAGCCCTTGTAGAAGTTGACGATCTGCTCGTGAACCATGGTGTGACGGCTGACCGTCTCGGAGAAGTCGCGGTACTGCTCGGCGGTGGGAAGTTCGCCGAACATCAGCAGGTAGCTGAGCTCCACGTAGTTGGAGTTGTCGGCCAGCTGCTCGATGGGGTAGCCACGGTGAAGCAGTACGCCGGCGCCACCATCGATGTAGGTGATGCCCGACTCGCAGGCGGCGGTAGCGACGAAGCCCGGGTCGTAGGTGAACAGCCCTTCGCCGGTCAGGCTGCGCACATCGACGACATCCGGTCCGAGCGTGCCGGAATAGACCGGAAATTCAATCGTCTTGTCGACACCATCGACGGAAAGTTTCGCTTTTCTGTCAGCCATGTGAGGCCTCCCTATCGTGACATAACCCTTTGTCTTTCCTGCTATGCGGGCAAAAAGAGTCCGCCCACTATAGGTTTCCGTAAGGGTTTGTCAATTCGCCCAAGCCGGTTTGACAACGGCTTCTATAAGCGGGTTCGCGCATTGTCGACACTTTGCTCGAACAATGCGTCTCGTGACCTGTTCTCATCCAGCGCGCCTGCCCGCGTCCTCGGGTTGGCATGCCGCGGCGAGGTGCCGGACGCGGCCAGGATTGTCGCTATACTGATACAGGCAGAGTCGCCTCGGTCGAGGCGGTTCCGCCGGGGCGGCAGGTGAAAGCGTCCGTGCTGTGTCTATTGCGGCCGGGATCTAGAGTGTAGCCGCTGAGGTGAAGGGTGTCGCCGTGGCGTCTGCGGCTCGGTGCGAAAGAAGGAGAGTGATGGCACCAGTGGCTGCGCTTCTGGCGGGTGCCGCGGGCAGGCAGTCTGGGGTCGTTCTGGGCATGACGAAAGTTGTAGCCGTTTGTCATGCCGGCCCTCAAACCCTATAATCTTCTCCCGCGCGATATGGCATCGTCAGCTCGGCCTGGGCCGCAGGGAAACCAGTTCCGCGACCGAGATCCTGCTTCTAAAAACCACAGCCCAAACGGGCCAGACCCGTCTGGGTCAAGAGAGTGTTGAACAGCCGTGAATAGCAAACGTCCAGTAAACCTCGACCTGTCTACCATCCACTTTCCACTCCCCGCACTGACCTCCATCACTCACCGTGTCACCGGCGTCATCCTGTTCGTCGGGCTGATCTTCGGCTTCTGGGCCCTGGACAAGTCGCTCTCCTCGCCGCAGGGGTTCGAGACAGTGAGCGATGTGCTAGCGCACAACGTACTGGCCAAGCTGGTCGCCTGGGGGCTGCTCTCGGCGCTCGGATTCCACTTCGTGGCCGGTATCAAGCATTTGCTGATGGACGCTGGCTACGGCGTCGATCTCGAAGGCGGTACGCGTAAGGCGCAGATCACGGTCGTGATCAGTGCCGTTCTGGTGGTTCTGGCAGGAGTCTGGGTATGGTAACCAACATCACGAATCTCGGTCGCAGTGGCCTTTCCGACTGGCTGATCCAGCGCGTCTCGGCGCTCGTCCTGGCGGTCTACGCGCTGTTCCTGGTCGCCTATCTGCTGTTTCACCCCAATCTCGATTACGTCACCTGGAGCGGGCTGTTCGCGCAGACCTGGATGCGTATCTTCTCGCTGCTGGCCTTCATTTCGATGGCCGCACACGCCTGGGTCGGTCTGTGGACCATCTCCACCGACTACCTCAAGCACACCGGCGCACGTTTCGGTTTCCAGGCCGTCGTGATTCTCGCCATCTTCGTTTTTCTGGTGTGGGGCGTACAAGTCCTCTGGGGAGCCTGATTCATGTCTACCATGCGAAACCTGACATTCGACGCCATCATCATCGGCGGTGGCGGTTCCGGCTTGCGCGCAGCACTCGAGCTGGCCAAGTCCGGCAAGAAGACGGCGGTGCTGTCGAAGGTCTTCCCGACCCGCTCGCACACGGTCTCCGCTCAGGGTGGCATCACCTGTGCCATCGCCTCTGCCGACCCCAACGACGACTGGCGCTGGCACATGTACGACACCGTCAAGGGCGGTGACTACATCACCGACCAGGACGCCGCCGAATACATGTGCACCGAGGGCCCCAAGGCGGTCTTCGAGCTCGAGCACATGGGGCTGCCGTTCTCGCGCTTCGACAACGGCCGCATCTATCAGCGTCCGTTCGGCGGCCAGTCCAAGGATTTCGGCAAGGGCGGCCAGGCGGCACGTACCTGTGCTGCGGCCGACCGTACTGGTCACGCGCTGCTGCACACGCTGTACCAGAACAACCTGAAGAACAACACGGTGTTCCTCGATGAGTGGTACGCCATCGATCTGGTCAAGAATGCCAACGGCGACGTGGTCGGCTGTATCGCGCTGTGCATCGAGACCGGTGAGATCGTGCACGTCAAGTCCAAGGCCACTGTACTGGCCACCGGCGGTGCGGGCCGTATCTACGCCTCCACCACCAACGCTCTGATCAACACCGGCGACGGTATCGGCATGGCGCTGCGCGCCGGCTTCCCGGTGCAGGACATCGAGATGTGGCAGTTCCACCCGACCGGTATCCACGGTGCCGGCTGTCTGGTGACCGAGGGCTGTCGTGGCGAGGGCGGCTATCTGATCAACAAGGATGGCGAGCGGTTCATGGAGCGCTACGCGCCCAACGCCAAGGACCTCGCCGGCCGCGACGTGGTCGCCCGGGCCATGGTCATGGAAGTGCTGGAAGGGCGCGGCTGCGGCGAGAACGCCGACCACGTCATGCTCAAGCTCGACCACCTGGGTGAAGAGGTGCTGATGAAGCGCCTGCCGGGCATCGTCGAGCTCTCCAAGACCTTCGCTCACGTCGATCCGGTCAAGGAGCCGATCCCGGTCACCCCGACCTGCCACTACATGATGGGCGGTATTCCGACCAACGTTCACGGCCAGGCGCTGACCCAGGACAAGGACGGCAACGACGCCATCATCAATGGCCTGTTCGCGTGTGGCGAGGCGGCCTGCGTCTCGGTTCACGGCGCCAACCGTCTGGGCGGCAACTCGCTGCTCGACCTGGTGGTCTTCGGTCGCGCTGCGGGCATCTACATCGAGAAGGCGCTCAACGAAGGTATCGAATACCTCGACGCCTCGCAGTCGGACGTCGACAGTGCGATGGCGCGCCTGTCGCGCTGGAACGAGTCCAGCGGCGGCGAATCGGTCTCCGAACTCAAGGCCGAGCTGCAGAACACCATGCAGAACGCCTTCGGCGTCTTCCGTCAGGAAGACAACATGCAAGAGGGTGTGAGCAAGCTGGCCGAGCTGCGCGAGCGTATCGGTAAGGCGCACCTGAGTGACAAGTCCAACGCCTTCAACACCGCCCGGGTCGAAGCGCTGGAGCTCGATAACCTGCTCGAAGTGGCCGAAGCGACCGCCATCGCGGCGCTGGAGCGCAAGGAGAGCCGCGGTGCTCACTCGCGCTACGACTATCCGGATCGTGACGACGTCAACTGGCTCAAGCACTCGCTGTTCCATCCGGGCGACAAGCGCGTGACCAAGCGTGATGTCAACTTCACGCCGAAGACGGTCGATACCTTCGAGCCGAAAATCCGTACCTACTGAGGGGGTTGTCACGCATGTCCAGTCTTCAGGTTTCCGTTTACCGCTACAACCCCGAGACCGACTCCGCGCCCTACATGCAGGAGTTCCAGATCGACACCCAGGGGCGCGATCTGATGGTCCTCAACGTGCTGACCATGATCAAGGATCAGGACAGTTCGCTGGCCTTTCGCCGGAGCTGCCGTGAAGGGGTCTGCGGCTCCGACGGCATGAACATGAACGGCAAGAACGGCCTGGCCTGCATCACCGCGCTGTCCGAGGTGGTCAAGGACAACAAGCTGGTGCTGCGTCCGCTGCCGGGCCTGCCGGTCATGCGCGATCTGGTGGTCGACATGGGGCTGTTCTACAAGCAGTACGAGCGCATGCAGCCGTATCTGCAGAACGACACCGCGGCACCCGCGATCGAGCGACTGCAGTCGCCGGAAGAGCGCGACAAGCTCGACGGCCTCTACGAGTGCATCCTGTGCGCCTGCTGCTCGACCTCGTGCCCGTCGTTCTGGTGGAACCCGGACAAGTTCGTCGGCCCGGCCGGTCTGCTGCAGGCCTACCGTTTCCTCGCCGATTCGCGTGACAACGCTACCCAGGCGCGTCTGGCCGAGCTCGAGGACCCGTTCAGTCTGTTCCGCTGCCGCGGCATCATGAACTGCGTTTCGGTGTGCCCCAAGGGCCTCAACCCGACCCGGGCCATCGGCAAGATTCGGGAAATGCTGCTGTCCAACGCCACCTGAGCGCGGGTGCGGGCATCTACGACTTAAATCGTAGCGCGCGGCTTGTTATCATGTGCCGCGCTCGCCGACTGCGACACCGTGTCGCAGTCGAGCCCACTATCAGAATGCTGGCCGGTGCCTCGTGCACCGGCTTTTAACGATCATGACGCCGCTTCGCCTACATGGTCGTAACGCCGTCTCGCGACGGTGACGGAGTGACGCCGTGACGCAGATCGCGACCGGCGCCGACAACACCCCATCAGTGCAGGGTGAACGAGATATGCAAGAAGGCATAATGGAGTTGATGTGGCGCACTTCCCACATGAGCGGCGGTAACGCTCACTACGTGGAAGCGCTCTACGAGCAGTATCTGGACGATCCCTCGACTGTGCCCGACGAATGGCGCCAGGCCTTCGATCAGCTGCCCCGGTTGGAAGGTACCCCCGCTCATGATGTCCCCCTGAGCCCCATCCGTGAGCAGTTCTACCAGCTGGCGCGCGAGCGCCGTCCAGGGCAGGTCGCCCCCAGTGCCGCCGGCAGCAGCGAGAATCGCAAGCAGGTCAAGGTACTGCAGCTGATCAACGCCTATCGCTTCCGCGGCCACCAGCGTGCCGACATCGATCCCCTCGGGCTGCGCCAGGCCGAGACCGTGCCCGACCTCGATCTCTCCTTCCACGACCTCACCCAGGCCGACATGAACACCGTGTTCCAGACCGGTTCGTTCTTCCTGGGCAAGGACGAGGCGCCGCTCAAGGAGATCGTCGAGGCGCTGGATCAGACCTACTGCCGGTCGATCGGCTGTGAGTTCATGCACATCGTCAACACCGAGGAGAAGCGCTGGCTGCAGCAGCGTTTCGAGTCGGTGCGCTCCAAGCCCAAGTACAGCCAGAACGATCGCGAGCATCTGCTCGAGCGGCTCACCGCCGCCGAAGGGCTGGAGAGCTATCTCGCCTCCAAGTATCCGGGCACCAAGCGCTTCGGACTGGAAGGCGGTGAGTCCTTCATCCCGATGATGGACGAGGTGATCCAGCGCAGCGGCACCTACGGCGTCAAGGAAGTGGTCATCGGCATGGCCCACCGTGGCCGCCTCAACCTGCTGGTCAACATCCTCGGCAAGAGCCCGTCTGAGCTGATCGATGAATTCGACGGCAAGAAACAGCTTGAGCGCGGTTCTGGTGACGTCAAGTATCACCAGGGCTTCAGCTCCAACGTCATGACCCCGGGCGGCGAAGTGCACCTGGCGCTGGCCTTCAACCCTTCCCACCTGGAGATCGTTTCTCCGGTGGTCGAAGGATCGGTGCGCGCTCGCCAGGACCGTCGCGACGACGTCGACGGCGAGCAGGTGCTGCCGGTGGTGATCCACGGCGACGCCGCCTTCGCCGGTCAGGGCGTGGTCATGGAGACCTTCCAGATGTCGCAGACCCGCGGTTACAAGACCGGCGGCACGCTGCACATCGTGATCAACAACCAGGTCGGTTTCACCACTTCGCGCCCTGACGACGCGCGCTCCACCGAATATTGCACCGACATCGCCAAGATGGTTCAGGCGCCGATCTTCCACGTCAACGGTGATGACCCGGAAGCGGTGCTGCATGCGACCCAGGTGGCGGTGGACTATCGCAAGGCGTTCAAGCGCGACGTGGTCATCGATCTGGTCTGCTATCGCCGGCGCGGTCACAACGAAGCCGACGAGCCCTCCGGCACCCAGCCGCTGATGTACGCCAAGATCAAGTCGCACAAGTCGACGCGCACGCTCTACGTCGAGCAGCTGATCGAGGAGGGCGTGCTCACCGAGGAGCAGGCCAAGCAGATGGGCGAGCAGTATCGCGACGATCTGCTGGCCGGCAATCACGTGGCCAACGCCCTGGTGAAACAGCCCAACACCGGCCTGTTCGTCGACTGGACGCCGTACCTGGGCCACGAGTGGAGCGGTGATACCGATACCAGCTGCGACCTCGAGCATCTGCGCCAACTGGCGCAGAAGATGAGCGAGATCCCCAATGGGGTCGAAGTTCAGCGTCAGGTTTCACGGGTCTACGAAGAGCGTCGCAAGATGCTTGCCGGTAACCAGCCGCTCAACTGGGGTTTTGCCGAGACCCTGGCCTACGCCACTCTGGTCGACGCCGACCATCCGGTGCGGCTGACCGGACAGGACGCCGGCCGCGGGACCTTCTCCCACCGCCACGCCGTGGTCCACAACCAGGAAGACGGTTCGACCTACATTCCGCTGCAGCACATCAAGGAAGGGCAGCCGAACTTCACCATCCACGACTCCTTCCTCTCGGAGGAGGCGGTGCTGGCGTTCGAGTACGGCTACGCCACCACCACGCCCAATGCGCTGATCATCTGGGAGGCCCAGTTCGGGGACTTCTTCAACGGCGCCCAGGTCGTGGTCGACCAGTTCATCTCCTCGGGTGAGTCGAAGTGGGCGCGCCTGTGCGGGCTGACGCTGCTGCTGCCGCACGGTTACGAAGGCCAGGGGCCGGAGCACTCCTCCGCGCGCCTCGAGCGCTTCCTGCAGCTGTGCGCCGAGCACAACATGCAGGTGTGCGTGCCGACCACCCCGGCGCAGATCTTCCATCTGCTGCGGCGCCAAGTGATCCGTCCGCTGCGCAAGCCGCTGATCGTGATGTCGCCCAAGAGTCTGCTGCGTCACAAGGATGCCACCTCGACCATGGAAGAGCTGTCCGACGGCCGCTTCCAGATGGTCATCCCGGACATCGGCGAGCGCGATCCGCAGGCGGTCAAGCGGGCAGTCATCTGCTCGGGCAAGGTGTACTACGACCTCGCCAGCTACCGCGCCGAGAACCAGCGCGACGATACCGCGATCATTCGTGTCGAGCAGCTCTACCCCTTCCCCAAGGAAGAGCTGTTCGACGCGCTCAAGGCCTTTCCGAACCTGGAACAGGTCGTCTGGTGTCAGGAAGAGCCGCTCAACCAGGGCGCCTGGTATCAGAGCCAGCATCATCTTCGCCTGGTGGCGAGCATGGTGCGCGAAGGGTTGGACCACAGCCTCAAGTTCGCGGGTCGTCCGGCGTCCGCCGCGCCCGCCGCAGGCTACATGTCGGTCCATGTGGCACAACAGAGCCAGCTGGTCGACGACGCCTTCAACGCCTGAGGCGCCATGCTGCCGGAACAGACGCGACAGAGAAGAGATTAAGGATACGACATGGCTACTGATATCAAAGCGCCGACTTTCCCCGAATCCGTTGCCGAGGGAACCGTTGCCACCTGGCACAAGAAAGTGGGCGACAGCGTCGAGCGCGATGAACTGATCGTCGAGATCGAGACCGACAAGGTGGTTCTGGAAGTGGTGGCGCCGGAAGCCGGCACGCTCTCCGAGATCAAGATCGAAGAGGGTGATACCTGCGAGTCCGAGCAGGTGCTGGGCGTGCTCGGCGCCGCCGGCGAAGGTGGCAAGGGCGGCGAAGCCAAGTCTGGTGACACCAAGACCGACGACACCAAGACCGACGACGCCAAGTCCGATGACGCCAAGGGCGACGATGCCAAGGGCGACGATGCCAAGGGCGACAACAAGTCGTCTGCCAAGAAGCCGGCCGGCGGCAAGCAGCACGATGTCAAGGCGCCGAGCTTCCCGGAGTCGGTGCAGGAAGGCACCGTCGCCAGCTGGACCAAGAAGGTCGGCGAAGCGGTCAAGCGCGATGAGGTGCTGGCCGAGATCGAGACCGACAAGGTCGTGCTGGAAGTGGTCGCGCCGGCCGATGGCGCCCTGGCCGAGATCAAGGTCCAGGAAGGCGAGCAGGTCGAATCCGAGGCCCTGCTGGCGGTGTTCAGCGAAGGTGCCGAGGGTGGCGCCAGCGATGACGCGCCCGCCGAGCAGGCCTCCAGCGACGACGACGGCGAGGCGGATGCCAAGGTCGATGGCAAGATCCTCGCGCCGGCAGCGCGCAAGCTGGCGGCCGAGAACGACCTCGACGTGGCCAAGATCGAAGGTACCGGCAAGGGCGGTCGCGTCCTGAAGGAAGACGTGCAGAAGGCCATCGACAGCGGTTCGGCCAAGAAGTCTGCCGCGCCCAAGGCCGACAAGCCGGCGGGCGGCGCCAAGGCCGCACCGGCGGTCGAAGGCGAACGTCCCGAGCAGCGCGTGCCGATGAGCCGTCTGCGTCAGACCATCGCCAAGCGTCTGGTCCAGGCCCAGCAGACCGCGGCCATGCTCACCACCTACAACGAGGTGGACATGAGCGCGGTAATGGCGCTGCGCAGCCAGTATAAGGACACCTTCCAGAAGGCCCACGACGTCAAGCTCGGTTTCATGGGCTTCTTCGTCAAGGCGGCGACCGAGGCGCTCAAGCGCTTCCCCGACGTCAACGCCTCGATCGACGGTACCGATATCGTCTATCACGGCTACCAGGACATCGGCGTCGCCGTCTCCACCCCGCGGGGTCTGGTGGTGCCGGTCCTGCGTGATACCGACAGCATGAAGCTGGCCGATATCGAGAAGGCGATCGGCGACTTCGGCAGCCGCGGCCGCGACGGCAAGCTCGGCATCGAAGACATGCAGGGCGGTACCTTCACCATCACCAACGGCGGTATCTTCGGCTCGCTGATGTCGACGCCGATCCTCAATCCGCCGCAGACCGCGATCCTGGGCATGCACAAGATCCAGGAGCGCCCGATGGCGGTCAACGGCAAGGTCGAGATCCGCCCGATGATGTATCTGGCGGTTTCCTACGATCACCGCATGATCGACGGCAAGGACGCGGTCCAGTTCCTGGTGGCGATCAAGTCGCTGCTCGAGGATCCGGCGCGTCTGCTGCTGGACATCTGACCGCCCGACATTCGGATCCGCCGGGGTGCGCCCCGGCGGATGGCACACGAGACGAACAGGAAATCTTTCATGGCCGATAAATTCGATGTGATCGTCATTGGCGCCGGCCCTGGCGGCTATGTAGCCGCGATCCGCGCCGCGCAACTGGGCCTCAAGACGGCCTGCGTCGAGAAGTGGGTGAACAAGGAAGGCAAGACCGTCCACGGCGGCACCTGCCTCAACGTGGGCTGTATCCCGTCCAAGGCACTCCTCGAGACGTCGCACAAGTTCGTCGAGACGCGCGATCACTATGCCGAGATCGGCATCAACGTCGGCGACGTCGCCACCGACGTCAAGAAGATGATGGAGTTCAAGAACAGCGTCATCGCCAAGAACACCGGCGGTATCAGCATGCTGTTCAAGTCCAACGGCGTCACCGCGCTGGAAGGTACCGGCAAGCTGCTCGACGGCAAGCAGGTCGAAGTGACCGGCCACGACGGCAAGAGCCAGACCTACACTGCCGACAACGTCATCATCGCTTCCGGCTCGGTGCCGGTGAACATTCCGCCGGCACCGATGACCGATGACATCATCGTCGATTCCGCCGGTGCGCTCGAGTTCAGTGAAGCGCCCAAGCGCCTGGGCGTGATCGGGGCCGGCGTCATCGGTCTCGAGCTGGGCAGCGTATGGAGCCGTCTGGGCAGTGAAGTGACCGTGCTCGAAGCGCTCGACAGCTTCCTGCCGATGGTCGACCAGGCGATCTCCAAGGAGACCCTGAAGCTGCTCAAGAAGCAGGGTCTGGACATCAAGCTGGGCGCGCGCGTCACCGGCTCCGAGGTCAAGGGCAAGGGCGACAAGCGCGAAGTCGTGGTCCAGTACACCGACAGCGACGGCGACCAGGAGCAGACCTTCGACAAGCTGATCGTGTGTGTCGGCCGCAAGCCCTACACCGACAAGCTGCTCGACGATGGCGCCGGCGTGAAGCTCGACGAGCGCGGTTTCATCTTCGTCGACGACCAGTGCCGTACCAGCGTCTCCGGCGTCTACGCCATCGGTGACGTGGTGCGCGGCCCGATGCTGGCGCACAAGGCCTCGGAAGAGGGCGTCATGGTCGCCGACATCATCGCCGGCCAGAAGCCGGAGATGAACTACGACACCATTCCCAGCGTCATCTACACCGCGCCGGAAGTGGCCTGGGTCGGCATGAACGAGCAGCAGGCCAAGGAGCAGGGGATCGAGGTCAGCACCGGCACCTTCCCGTTCTCCGCCAGCGGCCGGGCGCTCGCCAACAACGCCCCGGAAGGCATGGTCAAGGTCGTCGCCGACGCCAAGACCGATCGCATCCTCGGCGTGCACATCCTCGGTCAGCACGCCGGCGAACTGATCGCCCAGGGCGTCATCGCCATGGAGTTCGGCTCCAGCGCCGAGGATCTGGCCCTGACCTGCTTCGCTCACCCGACACTTTCCGAAGCGGTCCACGAAGCGGCGCTGGCCGTCGACGGTCACGCCATTCACATGGCCAACCGCAAGAAGCGCAAGTAAGTCCTATTCTTCGCGCGTCTTGCCAGAGGTGCCGTTCTGGTTTCGGAGCGGCACGGGGGCGGGGGCCTTTCAGCGGCCCCTGCCATTCGAGTCACATGCAACCTAATGGCATGAATCGATGAACCTTCACGAGTATCAGGGCAAGCAACTGTTTGCCGATTACGGTCTTCCGGTGTCCAAAGGCTTCGCCGTCGACACCCCCGAAGAAGCGGCACAGGCCTGCAAGAAAATCGGTGGCGACAAGTGGGTCGTCAAGGCCCAGGTCCATGCCGGCGGTCGCGGCAAGGCCGGCGGTGTCAAGCTGGTCGAGAGCCCGGAAGCCGCCAAGGCGTTCGCCGAGCAGTGGCTGGGCAAGAACCTGGTGACCTACCAGACCGACGAAAAAGGTCAGCCGGTCGCCAAGATTCTGGTCGAGAACTGCACCGACATCGCCAGCGAACTCTACCTGGGTGCGGTGGTCGATCGCGCCACTCGTCGCGTGGTCTTCATGGCCTCCACCGAGGGCGGTGTCGAGATCGAGAAGGTCGCCGAGGAGACGCCCGAGAAGATCCTCAAGGCCGAGATCGATCCGCTGGTCGGCGCACAGCCGTACCAGGCGCGTGAGCTGGCTTTCCAGCTGGGCCTGAACAAGGACCAGATCAAGCAGTTCACCAAGATATTCCTGGGTCTCTCCAAGCTGTTCCACGACAAGGATCTGGCCCTGCTGGAGATCAACCCGCTGGTGATCACCGACGAAGGCAACCTCCACTGCCTCGACGCCAAGATCAACCTGGACGCCAACGCCCTCTACCGTCACCCGGACCTGCAGGCGATGCGCGATCCGTCGCAGGAAGACGAGCGCGAAGCCCACGCCCAGGAGTGGGAGCTCAACTACGTCGCGCTCGACGGCAACATCGGCTGCATGGTCAACGGTGCCGGTCTGGCCATGGGTACCATGGACATCGTCAACCTGAACGGCGGCAGCCCGGCCAACTTCCTCGACGTCGGTGGCGGCGCGACCAAGGAGCGGGTGGCGGAAGCGTTCAAGATCATTCTCTCCGACACCAACGTCAAGGCCGTGCTGGTCAACATCTTCGGCGGCATCGTGCGTTGCGACATGATCGCCGAAGGCATCATCGGTGCCGTCGAGCAGGTCGGCGTCAACGTGCCGGTGGTGGTGCGTCTGGAAGGTAACAACGCCGAGCTGGGTGCCGAGAAGCTGGCCTCCAGCGGTCTGAACATCATCGCTGCTACCAGCCTGACTGACGCGGCTCAGCAGGTCGTCAAAGCGGCGGAGGGCAAGTAATGAGTATCCTGATCGACAAGAGCACCAAGGTCATCTGCCAGGGCTTCACCGGTGGCCAGGGGACCTTCCACTCCGAGCAGGCGATCGCCTACGGCACCAACATGGTCGGCGGCGTCACCCCGGGCAAGGGCGGCCAGGAGCACCTGGGCCTGCCGGTGTTCAACACCGTCAAGGAAGCGGTCGAGCAGACCGGCGCCGAGGCCAGCGTGATCTACGTGCCTGCTGCCTTCTGCAAGGACTCGATCCTCGAAGCCGCCAACGCCGGCATCAAGCTGATCGTGTGCATCACCGAAGGTATCCCGACGCTGGACATGCTCGACGTCAAGGTCAAGTGTGACGAGCTGGGCGTGCGCCTGATCGGCCCCAACTGCCCCGGCGTGATCACCCCGGGTGAGACCAAGATCGGCATCATGCCGGGTCACATCCACAAGCCGGGCAAGGTCGGTATCGTGTCGCGCTCCGGCACCCTGACCTACGAAGCGGTCAAGCAGACCACCGATCACGGCTTCGGCCAGTCCACCTGCGTGGGCATCGGCGGCGACCCGATCCCGGGTTCCACCTTCATCGACATCCTGGAGATGTTCGAGGGTGACCCACAGACCGAAGCGATCGTGATGATCGGCGAGATCGGCGGCACGGCCGAAGAGGAAGCTGCGGCCTACATCAAGGCCAATGTCTCCAAGCCGGTGGTCTCCTACATCGCCGGTGTCACCGCCCCTCCGGGCAAGCGCATGGGCCACGCCGGTGCGATCATCTCCGGTGGCAAGGGCACCGCGGACGAGAAATTCGCCGCGCTGGAAGACGCCGGGGTCAAGACCGTGCGTTCGCTCGCCGAGATCGGTGATGCGCTGAAAGCCGTTACCGGCTGGTAAGCGCTTCACGGCGCGCAGCTTGCGCCGCGACGACGGCCCGCCAGGCACTGCCTGGCGGGCCGTTTGCGTTCTGGGCTAACGTTCTGGACTAACGTCGTGGGCTAGCTATGTCCGGCGTTGAGTTGGCGGCGCTGTCGCCATTGCGATAGTGGAAGGTGGTTCAGAGAATCGGCGCGGTACGGGGAATCAGCGCCGCTGCTGACGCCGCGCCATCATGCGCAGGAAGGCGCGGCCGGCGGTAGCGAGAAAGATCGGGAAGCCGGCCAGCAGATAGAAGTAGTAGGTGACGAAGCGCCAGATCAGCACCGAGGCGGCGGCTGCCTGGGCGCCGATCAGTGGCGTCAGCAGCGCCGAGGAGGTGAGTTCGGCACCGCCGGCGCCGCCGGGCAAAAAGCTCAGCTGGCCGGCGGCCATCGACACCATCTGCACCAGGAAGGTCCAGGCCCAGTCGATATGCTGCCCCAGCCCCTGAACCACCAGGAACAGCACGCTGTAGCGCACCAGCCAGTGGGCGCAGCAGAGCAGGAAGATGGCGAACAGCAGCCAGCGCGGCAGGCGCAGGGTCTCGACCAGCGAGTTGCGAAAGTGCAGCAGACGCCGCGCCAGGCCGAAGCGCGAGCGGCGCTTGACGTTGAGCTTCTCGAGCCAGCGCCCGGTCACCTGCATTACCCGGTTGTAGTGGCTCAGGGTCAGCCACAGGATCACCAGCGCGCTGACCAGCAGCGTCGTGGGTAGTCCTACCAGCCAACCCAGCTGTAGATCGACCGCTTCGATCAGCACATAGGCGGCGACGCCGACCAGACCGGAGAGGAAGAACAGCAGGTCGGTGAGCTGGTCGACGGCGAAGATCGCCGAGGATTGCGCCGGGCGCACCCCGCGCCGCGCGAGCAGGCCGAGCAGGGTCAGTGGCCCGCCGGTGCCACCCGGGGTGGCACAGATGGCGAACTCGGTGGCCATCACGATCGAGAAGGCGCGCGCCTGCGACAGCTTGCCGGCGCGCCCGGCCAGCAGCAGGCGCAGGCGCAGGGCGTTGAGATTCCAGCACACGAAGATCATGCCCAGCATCAGCAGCAGCAGGGAGGTGGGGAAGCCGCGCAGCTCGGTGACGATACCGCGTCCGCCGATCAGCAGGGGAATCGCCAGTGCCGCCACCAGGCCCAGCACCAGACACCAGATGATCCGTTTCATGCCGCCGAACGATCCTTGCGCGTGGCGAGGTCGGGGGCGTGATGATCCAGCCAGTGCTGCTTGGTCACCGCCTGGCGTCCCTCACCCATGAGCTGCTCCACCAGCCGATACCAGTAGTCGTAGGAGACGCGGTAGCGCATATCGACCGGATGCAGGGCCAGGCGCAGCAGTGCGGCCTGCTTGAAACGCCGCTGCTGGACGGCACTGACCACCCGCGACATGCCGCGTCGCCAGGCGCTGCGCGCGCTCCAGACGATACTCGGCGCCTTGATCGGCTCGAAACCGGGCAGGCGGTAGAGCTGCTGCGGGTCACTGGTGTAGGTGAAGGGGCGCTCGCGCAGCGCGGCCCGGGTTCCCTGGCTCATCAGCCAGGCCGGCGCCACGAAGCCGCCGTGGGGCCAGTCGCAGGCGTCGAACTGGGCCATGCCGTCGTCGAGCAGGGCACCGGCGGTGGCCTGGTCGAGGGTATAGAACTCCCCTTCCCAGGTGTAGATGCGGCGCATGTAGAAGTCGTGTAGGGTGCGCGGCCTGGGCGCATCGTCACGATGAAAATAGCCGTGCAGCACCAGTTCGTCGCCGTGGGCGAGGCGGCTGTCCAGGACCCGGCGCAGCGCGTCGCTATGGCGACACTCGCCGCGGCCGTGGAAGTTGGGCACCACCAGCCAGGTGATCGGAATCGGGCCGAGACGCTCGCTCAGACGATCGATCGCCTCGACGAAGCCCTGGTAGTCGGGCCAGGTCTCCGGGGCGATATCGTGCAGGACCAGGGAAAAATGCCGTTCAACCATGCTGCGACCCATGCTGCGCTGCCGTGGCGCTGGCGGTGGCATTGGTCAGGCGGCGATAGTGCGTGAGCAGGCCATCGATGACGATGTCCCAGTCGTGGTGGCGTTCGACGTAGCGCCGCGCCCGGCGTCCGGCCTGTTCGGCATCCTGCTGGGTGAACAGTTCGCGCACTGCGCGAGCCATGTCGGCAGGGGAGTGCGGCTCGCTGAGCAGGCCGCAGCCCAGCGGTACGTTCTCGGCCAGCGCGCCGGCGCGCGCGGCGATCACCGGAATGCCGCTGGCCATCGCTTCCAGCGCGACCAGGCCGAAGGTCTCCTGGGTGCCGGCGTGAACCAGGGCGTCGCTGGAGGCGAGCCAGCCGGCGACTTCTTCGGTCGGGGTATAGCGATCGATCACGCTGACGTTGTCCGGCGTCTGGCTGGGCATGCTGGGGCCGACCAGCAGCAGGTGATAGCCCTTGCCCAGTTGACGCGCCATCTCCAGTAGATGGTGCAGGTTCTTCTCGCGCGAGCCGCGGCCGACGAAGATCAAAAGCTTGGTGTCGTCGGCGAGGCCGAGCTTGGTGCGCAGCGCCGGATCGCGAAAACGTGGGTGGAAGCTCTCGAGATCCACCCCCAGCGGCTGTACCGCGACCTGCTCGATCCCCAGTCGGGTCAGACGCTCGGCCATTACCCGGCTGGGCGCCAGCACCTGATCGAAACGGCGGTAGAGGCGATAGACATAGCGCTCGACCAGGCGGTCGGTGCCGCTGCCGAGGCGGTTGCTGATCAGGCGCGGCAGGTCCGAGTGGTAAAAGCCGACCACCGGTACGTCGAGCTGGCGCCCGGCATCGAGCGCGGCCCAGCCGGTGACGTAGGGGTCGCCCGCTTCGATGATGTCCGGCTTGACTCGCAGCAGCTCGCGTTTCCAGCCACGACGGCGCAGCGGAAAGCGATAGCCCTGACTGAACGGCAGCGGCGGCGAGGGGACTTCGTAGACGCCGCCGTGGGAGACGCGCTCGGCGCCGGGAATCAGCAGGCTGCAGGTGACCCCGGGAAGTTTGGCCAGGCGCCGGTGCTTGGCGTCGAGGTAGGTACGGACCCCGCCACTGGCAGGGGCATAGAACATCGTGACGTCGGCAATATGCAACGAGCCGCTCCTCTAAAAAACGATCCCTGTCGATACGGCGCATTCCCGAGAATGGCGATGACGCCAGAAAAGACCGGATGACGGAGTGCCGGCGGATCGCTCGCGCCGCGCGTTGAAGGTCTTTCCTAGACAGCAGTATATCGCGTCGCTGTCACAGGGTGTTCACACCATGGTGGTAGCCTGCGCGCGCCATCCCTGGCGCACGCGGCTTCGTTCGTGTCACTCGGCGGGTGTCGCCACCAGCGAGCGGGTCGCTTCGCGCGCCTCGACGAGCTTGACGCGCAGCGTGCCGCCCAGTTGATAGCGCGGCTCGCCGGCGATCTGGATGCGGCCTTCCTTGTCGTCGATCGCCACCTGATTGCGGTCGTTGTGCAGCATCGGCGCGGGGATGAACGCGGTGGCGCCGTTGGCGCTCAGCCGTACGCGCATGCCGCCGCGGCGGATATCGATGATATCGGCGTCGTACACCGTGCCTTGATCCAGGAACTGCCCCAGATAGCGCACGTAGAGCCAGTCTTTGACGTCGCGCTCGGCCATTCGGTTCAGTCGGCGGCGTTCGGTCAACTGCTCGGTCAGTCGCTGGCTGGCCTCGGCCGGCGCCGCTTCACCCTTGAGCACGCGCTTGATCAGGCGATGATTGACCATGTCGCCGTACTTGCGGATCGGCGAGGTCCAGGTGGCGTAGGCAGGCAGGCCCAGGCCGAAGTGGGGGCCGGGGCGGGCCGACATGTTGGTGTAACCCTGGAAGCGGCGCAGGCGGGCGTCGAGCCAGGCGTCCTCGCGGTTGTCCAGCGCCCGGCGCAGCTCGCGGTAGCGCGGCAGCTCGCTGAGCTGTTCGCGTTCCACCTCGATCCCCTGGGCGGCGAGGAACTCCAGCGCCGGGTCGAGCTTCTCCGGCTCGAAGGCGTGGTGGACGTTGAAGATACCGTGCCCCACTTCCCGCGACAGCAGGTCGGCGCAGCAGGCGTTGGCGACGATCATCGCCTCTTCGATCATGCGCTGGCCGGTGCGGCGGGTCTCGGTACGGATAGCGAGCACGTTGCCGGCGTCGTCGAGATCGAAGACGTAGTCGGGGCGATCCTTGAACACCAGCGTGTTCTGTTCGCGCCAGGCCGACCGGGCCTGGGCCAGATCGCGCAGGGCCTCGAGCTGGGGCGCGACCGCCGCTGCCGGTGTCGCGGCGTTATCGACGCCTTCGAGCCAGTCGGAGACGTCGTCGTAGACCAGCCGCGCCTGGGAGCGGATGGTCGCGGCGAAGAAGCGATATTCGCCGAGGGTGCCGTCGCGGCCCACCTGCAGGCGGCAGGCGAGCACCGGACGCTCGACGTCGGGCTTGAGCGAGCACAGATCGTCGGCCAGCGCCTCCGGCAGCATGGTCACGTTCTGACCCGGCAGGTAGACGGTGAAGGCGCGGGTGCGCGCTTCCTGATCGGCCGGGTGGGTCTCGTCGACATAGGCGGTGGGATCGGCGATGGCGACGGTCAGGGTCCAGCCGTCGTCGCTGGTCTCGACGCGCAGGGCGTCGTCCATGTCGCGGGTCTTCTCACCGTCGATGGTGAAGAACGGCTCGGCGGTGAGGTCTTCGCGCTCGAGACCCTCTTCCTGCAGCGGCCAGGACTCCGCCGCCGGCGGGCACTCCTGCTCCAGCGCATGGCGCGCCAGGGTCACCCGCCACGGCACGGCAGGGTCGTCGCGCTTGACCACCAGCTCGTCGATCTGGGTAAAAAAGCCGCGGTCGTCGGCACGCAGCGGATGGCGCACCAGACGTGCCACCACCCAGTCGCCGTCGGCGATGCTGGCCTCGTCGAGGGAGCGCTTGATGCGCGCCTTGAGCGGCTGGTTGATCGAGGGGTGGTCAGGGATTACCGCCAGGCGGCCCTCGCGCAGCTGCACGCGGGCGATGAAGCGATCGAGAGAGGCTTCGATCAGCTTCTCCGGCTCGGCCTGCTTCTTGTCGCCATCCTCCTTGATCGCGGCCTCGATACGGTCGCCGTGCAGAACCTGCTTCATGGCGGGCGGGGGAATGAAGTAGGAAGTCCCGTCCTCGGTCTCGAGGAAACCGAAGCCCTTGTCGGTGGCTTTGATCGTGCCCTGGGCACGCGGGGTCTGGGCGCGGATGTTTTGCTTCAGCTGGGCCAGAAGAGCGTTGTTCTGCAGCATCGTATCGAATCGGTCGTTGGGCGAGAGCGCCACTATACGGATTCCCGCCTTTTCACGCCAATCCGCCACGCCGCCCCCAGCCCCCCGGCCGGCGTGGCTGGGGCTTCAGCTCGCGCTCATCGCCTCGGCGATCGGGGTGTCGCCCGCCAGTAGCACATACTCGCGCGCCGGGGCGGGGTGCCCGAGTACCGCCAGGGCAACGCTGGCGACGTCGTCGCGTGATATCTCGCCGCTGGCCGCAGCCGCCTGCGACAGCGCGACGCGGCCGCGGCCCGGTTCATCGGTGAGACGTCCTGGGCGTAGTACCGTCCAGTCGAGTTCGCTGGACATCAGGTAGGCGTCGGCGGCGCGCTTGGCGACCAGATAGGGCTGCAGCTTCTCGGGTCCTGCCAGCGGGTCGACGTGCAGCGTGGAAACCATCACGAAGCGTCGGATGCCGGCTTTGCGTGCCTCGTCCACCGCGCGCATGGCGCCATTGAGATCGATCATCAGGGTGCGGTCGAGTCCGGTGGACGCGCCGGAGCCGGCGGTGAACAGCACCGCGTCGCAGCCCTCGAAAGCGTCTGTCATGTCGCCGGCGAGATCGCCGACCACGCTCTCGACGCCCAGCTCGTCGAAGAAGGCCTGCTGGGAGGTGTCGCGCAGCATCGCCCGCACCGACGCGCCCTGGGCGGCTGCCTGCTGGCAGAAGCGGCGGCCGATCTGGCCGTTGGCACCGATGACCAGTGTCTTGCTCATCTCATGTCTCCTTGCTGTCGTGATGACGTGCTTGATGACGTTTCGGGTCTATCTCCGAGCATGGCAGAGGATGCGTGATACGACCAAAGTGGGGGCTGGTGAAGTGGTATTGCAGTGGTTATGTTAGTGGTATTGAACTGGTATCTATTCTGACGCCTAGCCCCGGGGAATCATGCCATGCCGTCGTCACTCTCCCGCCTGCAGCTCGATGCCTCGCGCGCCACGCCGCTCTATCGGCAGCTGGCGCAGCAGCTGATCGAAGCGATCGAGTCGGGTGACTGGGAGGCGGGCGAGGCGCTGCCCTCCGAACGGGTACTGGCGGAGACGCTGGACATTTCCCGCATCACCGCGCGCAAAGCGCTCGACCGCTTGGTGGCGCTGGGGTTGATCCAGCGCAGTCGCGGCTCGGGCACCTTCATCGCTCCCCGGCTCAACCAGTCGCTGACCCGGCTCACCAGTTTCACCGAGTTGCTGGTGCAGCGCGGACATCGCCCCAGCTCGCGCTGGCTCGAGCGGCGTCTGGGCGTACCCACGGCGGAAGAGGGGCTGCGCCTGGGGCTGACTGCGGACAGCCGGGTGGCGCGGTTGAAGCGCCTGCGCCTGGCCGACGACGTGGTGGTGGCGGTGGAGGAGAGCTGCCTGCCGCTGAGCGTGGTGGCCGACCCGCAGGCGGTCGAGCACTCGCTCTACCGCTATCTCGAGAACCAGGGCACCCCGGTGGTGCGGGCGCTGCAGCACGTCTCGGCGTGCAACGCCGACGCCGAGCTGGCGGCGCTGGCCGAGGTCGCCGAGTCCCAGGCGCTGCTGGTAATGACGCGTCTGGGCTATCTGGCGGACGGGCGGGCGGCTGAGCTGACCGTCACCTACTGCCGCACCGACTACTACGACTTCATGGTGGAACTGACGCAGTGATGCCGGCGGCGGCATTACCCGAGGAGAGTACATGCTGTACGGCAACATCCTGACCCCGGATGGCTGGCGCCTGGGCTGGCTGCGCTGGCAGGCGGGGCGGGTGACAGCGATCGACGGCGAGGCGGCCGACCCGAACGACAACGCGCATCCGCGGCTGCTGCCCGGGTTCGTCGACCTGCACGTGCATGGCGGCGGCGGTGCCGACGCCATGGAGGGAGGCGAGGCCGCGGCGACCCTGGCACGCACCCATGTGCGCTTCGGCACTACCAGCCTGCTGGTCACGACCATGACCGCACCGGCGGCGGAGATCGAGCGCGCTCTGCGCGATGCCGCTGAGTGGATCGCTGCGCCCCCCGAGCGCGCCGCGCGCCTGCTCGGGGTCCATCTGGAAGGGCCCTATATCAACCCCGGCAAGCTCGGCGCTCAACCGCCCTGCGCGCGCCCCGGGGTGATCGCGGAGGTCGAGGCGCTTTTGGCGCTGGCACCGATTCGGCTGTTGACCCTGGCCCCGGAACTCTCCGGGCATGCCGAGCTGATCCGCCATCTGGACGGGCGCGGCGTGCGGGTGCAGATGGGGCACTCGCTGGGCAGCTACGAAGAGGGCGTGGCGGGGCTCGCCCACGGTGCCCGTGGCTTCACGCATCTGTTCAACGCCATGAGCGGCCTGCACCACCGCAAGCCGGGCATGGTCGGTGCCGCCCTGGCCCACGCCGAGTACGCCGAGATCATCCCCGACCTGCTGCACGTGCACCCGGGGGCGATCCGCGCCGCGCTGCGCTGCATTCCGCGGCTCTACGCGGTGACCGATTCCACCGCGGCGGCGGGCATGCCCGACGGCGAGTATCGGCTTGGCGCGCAGCGCGTCACCAAGTGCCTGGGCGGTGTGCGTCTGGCCGATGGCACGCTCGCCGGCAGCACCCTGACCATGGATCAGGCGCTGCGCAATCTGGTCGCCATCGGTCTCGATCTGGCCGACGCCGCCCAGCGGCTGTCGCGCTTCCCCGCGGAGTTTCTCGGCGAGCACGAGATCGGCCGGCTCGCCCCCGGCGCCCACGCCGACGTTGCGGTGATGAGCGCCGATCTCGATCTCGACGCCGTCTATGTCGGCGGCGAATGTGTCCACCGCCGCGATGCGGCGTCTACCGCGGAGACAGACCCATGTCGCTGATGCTGGAAGAGGCGCTGAGCGCGCCGCAACGCCTGCGCGAGCAGTGGCAGGCCAACGCCGCCACGGTGGCCGCGCTGGGGCGCGAGCTGCGCGCCGCCGATCTGCATGGGGCGGTGACCGTGGCCCGCGGTAGCTCCGATCACGCGGCGGCCTACTTTGCCTATCTCGGCATGAAGCGCCTCGGGCTGCCGATCGCCTCGGTCCCGCCGTCGCTGACCACCCTTGCCGGGACGCCGTGGCGGGTCTCCGGACAGCTGGCGTTGGCGATCTCGCAGTCCGGGGCGAGCCCCGATCTGATCGCTACCCAGCGCGCGCTGGCGGCGGGCGGGGCGCGCACCCTGGCGCTGGTCAACGCGCCCGACTCCGAGCTGGCGGCGGCCTCGCAGCACAACCTGGGCCTGCATGCCGGGGTCGAGCGCAGCGTGGCCGCGACCAAGAGCTATCTCGCGACCCTGGCCGCGGCGGCGCATCTGATCGCGGCGTGGCAGGGCGACCCCGAGCTGCTGAGTGCCCTCGAGCGGCTACCCGAGCG
Source organism: Gammaproteobacteria bacterium MFB021 (assembly GCA_000737985.1). Classification (GTDB taxonomy): domain Bacteria; phylum Pseudomonadota; class Gammaproteobacteria; order Pseudomonadales; family Halomonadaceae; genus Salinicola. The sequence goes on from JNVT01000038.1 coordinate 47,643, forward strand.
GCTGGAAAGCGCCGCCGCCTGCGATTGGCAAGCCGCGGTGGAGGCGCTGAGTGGCGCCGACCGGCTGCTGGTGATCGGGCGCGGGGTGGGGCTCGCCGCCGCCCAGGAGGCGGCGCTCAAGTTCAAGGAGACCTGCGGCATTCAGGCCGAGGCGTTCAGCGCCGCCGAGGTCAAGCACGGGCCGATGGCGCTGATCGAACCCGGCTACCCGGTGCTGATATTGGCACCACCAGGGCCGGATCAGGCCGGCCTGCGCGACCTGGCAGCGTGGCTGCGCGGGGTCGGCGCAAGCGTGCTGCTGGCGGCGGACGCCAGCGTCGCCGGGCGCGAGCTGGACGTGGTTGACGCCGGCCACGACGATCTCCAGCCGCTGGCGGTGATCCAAAGCTTCTACGTCATGGCGGCGCGTTTGGCGGTGGCGCGCGGCGGAGATCCCGACCGTCCGCGGCATCTGCAGAAGGTGACCCGCACGCTCTAGGCCAGGTTTCAGCACCAGGTTTCAGCACCACACTTGACCGTCTTTCCGCCGCTCTCATCTCGGACTCGGACAGGCGCCATCCATTCACGCTTTTACCTGCCGCCGGAGGTCTCATGGCTGCTTCTCCTCACATGCTCAGTGCGCCCCTGCGAGGCCTGGTGGTGGCGCTCGGTGATCTACCCGATCCGGTCTTCGCCGCCGAGGCCTTGGGGCCCGGGATTGCGCTCGATCCGCTCGACGACGCCCTTCACGCGCCCTGCGACGGCGAGGTGATCCAGTGCGCGCGCACGCGCCATGCGGTCACCCTGCGCGACGCTGCCGGTGGCGAGTGGCTGTTGCACCTGGGCCTCGATACCGTCGATCTGGCCGGCGACGGCTTCAGCCTACTGGTCGCCGAGGGGGAGCGGGTCAGCGCCGGCACGCCGCTGCTGCGCTTCGACGCCGACCGGGTGGCGCGCCAGGCCAGAGCGCTGTTGACACCGATCGTGCTGACCAACGCCGTGGACCAGCGCCTCGAGCTGCTGGTGACCCCGGGGCAGGTGGTCGAGCGTGGCGAGCCGCTGCTGCTCTGCCATGGCGAGGCTGTCGCGGGCACAGACAGTGCGAGCGCCACTCAGGCGGTGAGTGATGCAGGAAGCGATGCGGCGAGTAACGTCGATGAATGTACTGGCGAATGTACTGACGAACGTACCGACGAAGGCGCTGAGGCCCGCGGCGAGGCGACTGTCGCTGCTGCCAGCGGTATCCATGCACGCCCGGCGGCGCGTCTGCGCGCTATCGCTCGGAGGCACGACGTCGCCCTGCGGCTGATAACGGCGGATGGCCGCGAGGCCGACGCCGCGAGTGTCAGCGCGCTGCTCAATCTGGGGCTGGTCCAGGGCAGTCGGGTGACCCTGGTGGCCCGGGGTGCGCAGCGTCAGGCTGCACTCGCCGCCGCCAGCGCGCTGCTGGGCACCGAGGAGGCGTCTGATGTGCCGAAGGCGCCCGGAGCTGTGTCCCCGGCGCCCGACGCCGCGCCGAGCGGGAACGTTTCCACGGCGCCTGAAACCGCGCCGCCGGTGAGTGGTGCTCGACAGGCAGTAGAGGGCTTGCTGCAGGGTGTCAGTGCCAGCGCCGGGATTGCGATCGGTCCACTGCGCCGCTACGACCCGCCGCTGCCGCGAGTCGCCGAGACGGCCACCGATCCGACGGCGGAGCATCAGGCGCTGGCGAAGACGCTTGAGTCGGTCGCCGCGACGCTGGAAGCCGCCCGGCATTCGGCCGAGACCCAGGGGCAACAGGAAGAGGCGGAGATCTTCGAAGCCCACCTGGCGTGGCTGGAGGACCCGGCGCTGCGCGCGGCGGCCGAGCGCCATATCAATGCGGGGCAGAGCGCCGGGCAGGGCTGGTACGCGGCACTGCAGGCCGAGGTAGAGCGCCTGCGTCAGAGCGAGAGCGCGCTGCTGGCGGCGCGCGTCGACGATCTGCGTGACCTGCAGCGGCGGGTAATGGTGGTGCTGGCGACGGACGACGGCGCTGCGGAAGCCGCGGGTGACGACCTCGATGGGGCGATTCTGATCGCCCGCGAGATGACGCCGTCGCAGTTCGTGGCCGTGGCCGGGCGCATCCACCCGCTGTGCCTGGCCGCCGGAGAGGCCACTTCGCATCTGGCCATCCTCGCCCGGGCGCGGGGCATCCCCTGCGTGGCGGGGCTGGGCGAGGCGCTCTACGCGCTCGAAGCCGTGCAGGCGCGGCTCGACGCCCCCCGCGGCGTGCTCGAGCGCGCGCCCGATGCCGAGCGCCTGGCGGCGTTCGTGGCCGAACGTGAGCGCCGCCAGGCGCAGGCGCGCAGCGCGGCCGAGCAGGCCGGTGCGGCGGTGGTCACCCGCGACGGCCGCCAGGTACAGATTGCGGCCAATGTCGGTTCGGCGGCGGAGGCGCAGGCCGCTGCGCGCGCGGGAGCCGACGGCGTGGGCCTGTTGCGCAGCGAATTTCTGTTCCTGGGGCGTGCCACGGCGCCGACCCGCGAGGCCCAGCGCCAAGAGTATGCCGCCGCGCTGGCCGCGCTCGATGGCAAGCCGGTGATCGTGCGCCTGCTCGATATCGGCGCCGACAAGCAGCTCGACTATCTGACCCTGCCGGCGGCGCCCAATCCGGCCCTGGGCGAGCGCGGCATCCGCCTGTGGCAGGCCTTCCCCGAGCTGTTCGAGACTCAGCTCGATGCGCTGCTGCTGGCGGGCAACGAGACGCCGGCGGCGGGCGCGGCGACGCCGCTGCACCTGATGCTGCCGATGGTCAGCGATGTCGGCGAGCTGCGCTGGGTGCGTCAGCGCCTGGCGGCGCGTGCCGCCGCACTCGGGGTCGACCGGCTGCCGGCCCTCGGGGTGATGATCGAGGTGCCGTCGGCGGCGCTGTGCGCCGCGAGTCTGGCCCGGGAGGCCGACTTCTTCTCCCTCGGCACCAACGATCTGACCCAGTACGCCTTGGCCATGGATCGCGAGGTGGCGGCGCTGGCGGCGCACTGCGACGTGCTCCATCCCGGCGTGCTGCGGCTGATCCAGGCCACCCTCGAGGGGGCCCGAGGGCGCTGCCCGGTCGGGGTATGCGGGGCTGCCGCCGGTGACCCGCTGGCGGCGGCGCTGCTGGTGGCGATGGGGGTCGACGAGCTGTCGCTGGAAGCCGCCGGCATCGCTGGTCTCAAGGCCTGGCTGCGCGAACTCGACGCCGCGGCTCTGGCCGCCCGGGTGCCGGAGCTGCTGGCGCTGGACGACGGTGCGGCGGTGCGCGCGGCGCTGGCGGCGTGGCTCGATGCATCGGCAACCGACGCACCGGCGTGAGCGAGCCCCGAAGCCATATTCACACGCACCAACACTAGTACAAGCACAATAGCCAGGAGAGGGTCATGCTCCAGACGATGGGTATCCGGCTGATGGCCGGACTGCAGAAACTCGGGCGCTCGTTGATGCTGCCGATTGCCGTGCTGCCGGTGGCGGGGCTGCTGCTGCGCCTGGGCCAGCCCGACCTGCTCGATATCGGGTTCATCGCCAATGCCGGCAACGCGGTCTTCTCCCACCTGGCGCTGATCTTCGCCATCGGCGTGGCGGTGGGGTTCGCCGATGACGACAACGGTGCCGCCGGGCTGGCCGGGGTGATCGGTTACCTGGTGCTGGAGGCGGTGCTCGAGACGCTCAACCCCGAGATCAACATGGGCGTGCTCGGCGGGATCATCATCGGCAGCGTGGCCGGGCTGCTCTACAACCGCTACAAGGCGATCAAGTTGCCGGACTATCTGGCGTTCTTCGGCGGGCGACGCTTCATCCCCATCGTCACCGGGCTCTCCGCGGTGGCGCTTGGCGGGCTTTTCGGGGTGATCTGGCCGCCGATCCAGCACGCCATCGACCAGCTCGGCCAGTGGCTGATCGACGCCGGCGATCTGGGCCTGTTCGTCTATGGCGTGCTCAACCGCATCCTGATCGTTACCGGTCTCCACCATGTGCTCAACAGCTTCGTGTGGTTCGTGTTCGGCAGCTACGACGGTGCGACCGGCGACCTCAACCGCTTCTTCGCCGGCGACCCCAGTGCCGGCGGCTTCATGGCGGGCTTCTTCCCGGTGATGATGTTCGGGCTACCGGCCGCGGCGCTGGCGATGTACCACGCCGCGCCGCGGGGCCGCCGCGCTCAGGTCGGTGGGCTGCTGCTGTCGCTGGCGCTGACCGCCTTCCTTACCGGGGTGACCGAGCCGATCGAGTTCTCGTTCATGTTCCTGGCGCCGCTGCTCTACGCCTTCCATGCGCTGATGACCGGCCTGTCGATGGCGCTGATGGATCTGCTCGGGGTCAAGCTCGGTTTCACCTTCTCCGCCGGCGCCTTCGACTACGCGCTCTCCTACGGGCTCTCGACCC
>JNVT01000039.1 GCA_000737985.1 Gammaproteobacteria bacterium MFB021
GCTGGGTGAGGGGACTTATGCCGATGGCGATGTGCAAGTTCGCCAGACCGATGTCGCGGGCAACACTAGTCCGGTAGATAGTCTGGGGCCGATCACCATCGACCTGAGCGCACCGACTGCACCGACGATCTCGCTGGCCAACGACACCGGCGCGGATATCGCCGATGGCATTACCAACGACGCCACCGTGACTGTCGACGGTCTCGAACCCAACGCCACCTGGGAGTACTCCACCGACGGTGGCAACACCTGGACTACCGGAGCCGGCACCAGCTTCGAGCTGGCTGAAGGGACCTATGCAGACGGCGATGTGCAGGTCCGCCAGACCGATGTCGCCGGCAACATCAGCCCTGTCGATAGTCTGGGGCCGATCACCATCGACCTGAGCGCACCTGTCGCGCCGACGATCTCACTGGCCAATGACACCGGCGCAGATATCACCGACGGCATCACCAACGACGCAACGGTCAATGTCGACGGCCTGGAAGCCAACGCCACCTGGGAGTACTCCACCAACGGCGGCGCCACCTGGACCACTGGCACCGGCAACAGCTTCGAGCTGGCTGAAGGGACCTATGCCGATGGCGATGTGCAGGTGCGCCAGACCGATGTCGCGGGCAACATCAGCTTGGTTGGCGATCTGGGCCCGGTGGTCGTGGACCTTAGCGCGCCCACCGCACCGACGATCGCTCTCCAGACTGATAGCGGTCTCGATGCTAACGACGGCATCACCAACGACGCCACCGTGACTGTCGACGGTCTCGAAGCCAACGCCACCTGGGAGTACTCCACCGACGGCGGCACCACCTGGACCACTGGCACTGGTATCAGCTTCGAGTTGGCTGAGGCCACCTATGCCGATGGGGATGTGCAGGTGCGCCAGACCGATGTCGCCGGCAACATCAGCCCTGTCGATAGTCTGGGGCCGATCACCATCGACCTGAGCGAGCCCACCACACCAACGATCTCACTGGCCAACGACACCGGCGCAGATATCGCCGATGGCATCACCAACGATGCCACCGTGACTGTCGACGGTCTCGAAGCCAACGCCACCTGGGAGTACTCCACCGACGGTGGTACGACCTGGACCACCGGAACCGGCACCAGCTTCGAGCTCGGTGAAGGGACTTATGCCGATAGCGATGTGCAAGTTCGCCAGACCGATGTCGCCGGCAACACCAGCCTGGTTGGCAACCTGGGCCCGGTAGTCGTGGACCTTAGCGCGCCCACCGCACCGACGATCGCTCTCCAGACTGATAGCGGTCTCGATGCCAACGACGGCATTACCAACGATGCCACGGTCAATGTCGACGGCCTGGAAGCCAACGCCATCTGGGAGTACTCCACCGACGGCGGTACGACCTGGACCACTGGCACCGGCACCAGCTTCGAGTTGGCTGAAGGGGCCTATGCCGATGGCGATGTGCAGGTGCGCCAGACCGATGTCGCCGGCAACATCAGCCCTGTCGATAGCCTGGGGCCGATCACGGTCGACTTGAGCGCACCTGTCGCACCGACGATCTCACTGGCCAACGACACCGGCGCGGATATCACCGATGGCATCACCAACGACGCCACGGTCAATGTCGATGGCCTGGAAGCCAACGCCACCTGGGAGTACTCCACCGATGGCGGCACCACCTGGACCACTGGCACTGGTATCAGCTTCGAGTTGGCTGAAGGGGCCTATGCCGATGGCGATGTGCAAGTTCGCCAGACCGATGTCGCCGGCAACATCAGCCCTGTCGATAGTCTGGGGCCGATCACCATCGACCTGAGCGCACCGACTGCACCGACGCTCTCACTGGCCAATGACACCGGCGCGGATATCGCCGACGGCATTACCAACGATGCCACCGTGACTGTCGACGGCCTGGAAGCCAACGCCATCTGGGAATACTCCACCGATGGTGGTACGACCTGGACCACTGGCACAGGCACCAGCTTCGAGCTGGCTGAAGGGGCCTATGCCGATGGCGCTGTACAGGTCCGCCAGACCGATGTCGCCGGCAACATCAGCCCTGTCGATAGCCTGGGGCCGATCACGGTCGACTTGAGCGCGCCCACCGCACCGACGATCGCTCTCCAGACTGATAGCGGTCTCGATGCTAACGACGGCATCACCAACGACGCCACCGTGACTGTCGACGGTCTCGAAGCCAACGCCACCTGGGAGTACTCCACCGACGGCGGCACCACCTGGACCACTGGCACTGGTATCAGCTTCGAGT
>JNVT01000040.1 GCA_000737985.1 Gammaproteobacteria bacterium MFB021
ATCCTGCTCCAGAAACTGCCGGTAGCCATACTTGGCCTCGACCAGCGTGCAACTGGCTGACCAAAATCCATCGAAATCGACGCCGCTGAATCGCCACTCCTCGATCCGGTTGGGCCCCACGATAGCAAAGGTCGGTCCGCCGCCCATATTGGCGATCTTCAACTGGTATTCGGGCCAACGTCCGTCACCCGTCTCGAAACGCCGGCCTGCAACGAATGTGCTTCCCCGTTTTCTGGGTTCACAGTCGTTGCAGTCCTCGTTGGTGTCGGTATCACTGACCTCACCCGCGACCGGCCGTGAGCGAGTGTCGCTGCCGCTTTCTGAGGCCGAGTCCTCCAGCACGCCGACCGCGGTAAGCGCCTCGCGCGTGATCGCGAGGTTGTAATCCACCGCGGTGGTCAACACTTCCTTGCCGGCCTCCGCCATGGCGCTGCCGGCCTTTGAGGGATAGGGTCTTGGATACTCGTGGATAGGGCAGGCAGATTCGTGGGGCTAAAACCGATCAAATGCCTCGTTCTGGCAACAGCTCTCTATCGGCCAGAAACACCTCGGTCGCTCGGGCCAGTTTGATGTGCTCTTCGTTCTCGGGATCGAACGGCTCTTTGGTGGTCACGATCAGGGTGCCGATACCCGGCAGATACTCGGCCAGGGCGACAAAGGGCATCTCGTTGCTCAGATCGACATCCGGCACCAATGCCATCCATCCGACCCATTCGCGATGGGGGAATGCCGCCAAGTCGTAATAGGCGAATGGAGCAGCATTCGCCCAGCGAGGTGGTATCACTTCAGACAATTTTCGTAGGCAGTTAGCGAAGACCTGCCAGTAATCTGGCCAAGCCGTCTGTTTGAGTCGAGTATTTCGCAGCGAAAAGATACCTCGATGCTTTCCGCCCCAAGAAAATCCATTCTCGGTGTAGTGATATTTCTTTTCTTCAGTGGCAAAATTTCCATAGGAAGTGAACGATGCCAAACCTATACCGCTATAGCCAGGTTCAAATTTTTTCTCCGACCTAATGGTGTCGCTGACAACCCGGTTGCGCTCATGAACATCGATGGGTGTACCTTGCTCACCATAGGCATAGCGCCAATGGCTCAGAACCGGGTCTTCCTGGCTGATCGCATCGAGCATGCTGATCCATTGATCATAGACATCTTCTGCCGCCATGGCTTTCTCGGGTGAGTCTATGAAAAAGCGCAGCGTCATTCCCTTGTAGCTCATAATGGTCTACTCGCTCATTCCTATCTAAAAAGGCTCGTGGGTGCAGAGAACCGAAACTCCTCTCAACTCGAAAGTCCGCCTGACGTAGTTTCGAACCACTTCATCCGAAAAATACCAAATCAGGCTGGCAGGAGGCATATTGCTGTCTATTGTTTTTTGCTGTCGACCAGCTTGTCTTGGAAAATCTTCAAGAGTGCTCGTCATGAAGTCCAGGCGCCGCCCGCTACGGTTGAATATTTCTCGTGGCCCCCACTCCCCATCCAGATCCTGCTCCAGAAACTGCCGGTAGCCATACTTGGCCTCGACCAGCGTGCAACTGGCTGACCAAAATCCATCGAAATCGACGCCGCTGAATCGCCACTCCTCGATCCGGTTGGGCCCCACGATAGCAAAGGTCGGTCCGCCGCCCATATTGGCGATCTTCAACTGGTATTCGGGCCAACGTCCGTCACCCGTCTCGAAACGCCGGCCTGCAACGAATGGCTGACCTCACCCGCGACCGGCCGTGAGCGCGTGTCGCTACCACTTTCTGAGGCCGTATCGTTCAGTACACCGACCGCGGTAAGCGCCTCGCGCGTGATTGCGAGGTTGTAATCCACCGCGGTGGTCAACACTTCCTTGCCGGCCTCTGCCATGGCGCTGCCGGCCCTGGAGAAGGCGCCGGTCTGCGATTCGATCGTGGCGGCTGCCGTGCCGGCACCGACGACACCCAGCAGCACCAGTGCTTCGTATCCTCCGAGAATCACAAGGGGAAATACCATCAATCGCCTCCTTGGGTGGTGGCACTGGCCGGGGGCATCTCGATCAATGCCAGCAGGTCCTGGGCGAGCAGGTCGGGCGACTGCTCGCTCTGCCGAAAATAGCGAGCGACCGCCTCACCGTCGATCAGCGCCGGGGCGCTCAGGCCGTAGAGCATGTACTTGTGAATCAGGTCCTTGCGCGTCATGCCAAAGCCGGTGGCGCGGTCGTAAGCCTGGCCCAGGGTCTCGGCGTGAGCTTGTGGTGCCTGCTGCTGGTAGAGCGAGGGCAGGCGAGTTTGCAGAAACGCCATCGCCTCGTCGATCATCGCTTGCCGTTCGGGCTGGCGCAGCCGCCGCTCCTGGTCCGCTGTCAGTTCGATCATGATGTCGCTTCCTGCGTCTCTCCGGCAGGCCGACATACCTGGCGCTCGTTCATGACACGAACACTCCAGTAGCGAATGGGGCCGAACAGCGTGTGCCGTTGATCCTCGTCCAGCAGTTGCATCAGCCTGGTGAAAACCCTTGGGTCGTAGTAGCGCAGCAGGGCGAGGCCACCATCGGGCAAGCGCATGTCGAGCTGCTTTTGCAGATGACGGAAGAGATCGTTTGTCGCGCCCTCGTCGACCCATAGCCAACTGAAGGCAGCCATCTCCCGGTCTTGTTCGATCAGCGTGGCGAGTTCGGCATCGCGCAGACCATTCAAGGGCACCAGATGGGGCGCAATGGCGGAGAAGCCCTGTTCGGGCGTGTTTTGAAACAGGCTGCGCGAGCCGCCGCGGCGATGGATCGGCAAGACGGTGTCCTGCGTTCGCCGGTCGATCGACAGGTCGACCAGCAGATAGCCAATGAGCGCTTCTTCGTCAGCCTGCTCGAATAGGTGCTGCAGCCGCGCGTCGGCTTTTTCGAAACTTACATCGTTCATCGGGCATCATCGACGCAGATACGTCGCTCCCTTCTCAGCGGCTTCCAGCAGGCATGAGTAGCAGAGCGGTTCACGCGGCAGCGCATCGAATGGGACCTGAAGGCTCGTCGGCCCACCGAAGTTGTGCTGGGTGCCTTTGAAGTCCGCAGCACCCGGGCAGTGAACCTCGATATTGCCGCCTTCGATGCGGATATAACCGCCGCCACTCTGCAACAGAATGCCGTTCTCGGCCTGGACTTCGATACGCCCTTCGGTGGAGGTCACCTGGACGCCTTTCTCCGCGGTGAAGGCCATCTCTCCGTCCTGCGCCTGCACTTCAACCTTGCCGCGGGCGGCGAACAGTTTCATGCCGGCGCGGTAGACGAACAGCGAGAGTTTCTCGGAGATCGAGGCGACCAGGCTCTTGCCGGTGGCCACATTGACGTCCTCGCCGCTGGAGACACTCAGCGAGCGACCCTGGGCCAGGTGGGTCGATTCCGGCGTGCTCAGGGTGATGCCGGCGGGCGAGGCCATATGCAGCCAGGGCGCTTTCATGCGTGCCGCTTCGCCACGGCCGCCGCTATCGGTGGCGCCACGGGCGTTGTCCTGCTTGGCATCCGCGATCTGTTCGCTATTGCCATAGCGGTCGTCGGCGTCTTCGCCCGCCTGCTTGAGGTGGGTACGACTGTCGAGTGCTTCGGCGTTGTGGTCCGCCGCGCTCTGGCTGAGGCTGTCGCTGAGCTGGTAGGCGCTGTCGAGCTGTTGCTTGGCCGGGGTGAGGTCGAGCTGGTCGCCACTGGCGCCGAGCTGGCCCCAACTGGTGAGGTAGAGCCCCTGGTTGGCGCGGATGGCGCCATAGGCGTCAGTGCGCAGCTCGAATCCGGTGCCGCGGAAGGCGCCACGGGTATTGCCGGTCTGGTGGATCAGGTAGCCGAGGTTGAGCTGGCTCTTCTCGGCTTCGGAGTTGAGCCGCACCCGCTCCTGGTCGGTGGCGTCGTCGAACACCAGCTCGTTGTACTTGCTGCCGCGGTAGGTCTTGCTCTTGAAGCCGGAGAGCAGGCCGTGGCTGTGCCAGTCCGGGGTCTGCTCGCCGTTGTAGACCCGGCCGGTGATCAGCGGGCGGTCGGCGTCGCCTTCGAGGAAGTCGACCAGCACTTCCTGGCCGATACGCGGCACGAACACCCCACCCCAGCCGGCGCCGGCGTTGGGCTGAGAGACCCGCAGCCAGACGCTGGCGTTTTCGTCCTGCTGGCCCTGGCGATCCCAGTGGAACTGCACCCGCACGCGGTTGAGGGGGTCGGTGTGGATCTCTTCATTGGCTGGGCCGACCACGGTGGCGGTCTGCGGCCCGCCGATCACCGGGCGGCGATGGGTCAGCGGGTGGCGGTAGGGCTGGCTGAGGCGCTGGGCTTCGAGATCGACCAGAAAGTGGCCGGTGCCGCCGCTGGCGTAGTCGGAGAGACGGTCGCTATCGCCTTCGTCTGCCAGCCCATGCGCCTGCTTGGCGGCGTCGAGCTGGGGCTGCAGGCTGCCCGGCAGCGCCTGGAGCTGGGCCGAGACCGGCAGGGCGTTCTCGGCGTGGACGGTCACACCCAGCAGCAGGAACTGGCGCTCGGGCTCGCCGCCGCTGTCGTGCAGCGGGTGCTGGGTGAGTTCGAACCAGCGCCCGGCCTGAAGCTGGCGCGCACCGCCGCTGCCGCGGAAGCGCTTGGCACGGGACTCGTGCGCTTCCAGGCGGTTCTCGGTCAGCCGCTCGCCGCGCTCATAGCCGTGGTAGTAGTACTCGCCGGCGTAGTCGTAGAGTTCGGTCGGCGGCAGGTTGCCCTGGTCGCTGAGGGTGTCGAGCCCGGTGCGCTTGGTCAGCGAGGGCTGCTTGTAGTCGAAGGTACCCACGCTGACCCGGGTGGGCTGCTGGGTACGCACGCCGCCCCACTGGGTCAAGGCGTCCTCGCGCTCGGTGGCGGCCTGACGGTGGAAGCGGATCGCCTGTGGGCTGACCGGTTGGGTGGTATCGACATCGTCGGTAAAAACGATACGGTGGCCCGCATAATCATCGTCTTCGTCGGCAAATTCGGCGTAGTAGAACAGGCCCTCTTCCTGGCATAGGCGGCTGACGAAGTTCAGATCGCTCTCGCGGTACTGCACGCAGTAGCTTCTGGCGGGGTAGTCGCGGCGCAGATCGAAGCGGTAGCGGCCCTTGGCGAGGTCGTAATCATCGAATACGGCGGTGAGCACATCGACGACGCTACGATCCTGAAAGATGCGGCTATCGCGGCCCAGGCCGAGCATGGCGAGCCATGGCACCAGGGTGAGCTGGTAGTAGGTGACGCCGCCATCTTCGCCTAGCAGCGCGGCCTCAGAGACCAGCCCGTGCAGTGGGCGGTAGCTGCCGTCGGCTTGCAGGATCGAGAGCCGCGCCGGCTGCGCCATCAGCGTCTTGAGTTCGATATCCCCCTGCTGGGAGATGCAGTCCAGCGTGTAGGTGAAAGGCGCGCTGACGCGCTCTTCACCCACCAGCCGGTGGGGCACGAGCGCGGTGCCGGCAACGTCGAGGGTCAGCAGCCGCTGCGACTGCGACAGGTCGATATCGAAGAGATCGAGAAGGTCCGGGGGCATGGTCTCTCTCCTGATCGCGGTGGCCGAGTCGGTAGACGAGGGGCAGAGGAAAGTTCAGAGGATCAGGATAACGCATCATGAGAAAACTGTTTGTCAGTGATCGGCTACAAAGCGTGTGAGATATCGGCCAAAAAACCAAGAAATAACGAAAAATCCGGAAAAGAAGGACTATGGAAGAATGACGACAATGCGATAGGCGAATGACCTTCGAGGTTCGCCCATCGCAGCTGTGACTCCAAACGCGAGCAAGGCGTCAATTCAGGCCTAGCGAAGCCTTAGAAGTATCACGCGTCAGGCAATCACCCGAATCCTCATCTCCCGCTCGTCGAGATTGTCGGCACCACCGCGGTCAACGACCAGAAACTCCCCCTCGCGCTCCAGCACCGAGTGGATCGCATGCCAGGTCCCGGCCCGGTAGTTGACCCCCTGGCGGCCGTCGGTGACAAAGGCGCGAATCGCGCTCGGATCGATGTCGTCGCCCGGCGGCGCCACCACGACCACGAAGCGCTCTTCGTGCAGCGGCATGAACGCCTGGCTGCCCAGCGGATGACGCTCGAGCAGGTCGACCTCCAGCGGCAGCGTCACCGGCTGGCTGACGAAGAGACTGATCAGCGGCGGCGTGGCGTCATCACGGATATCGACCTTGGCCAGCGCATGGTGGCGCTGGGTGCGGCCGGCGTTGATCGCGAACGACTCGCCGATGCGCGCATCGATCACCTCGCCGAAAGGCGCAAAGGCCGCCGCGGTCAGCGGCTGCGCGTTGAGTTCCTGCATCTGCTCTGCTCCTGTCATCACTCACGGGCTTGTTCCGTCTTCGGTTTTACCCCATGAGGCCGCGCGCGTCGCGCCGTTTCAGGGTCCGTTGACCCGGTCGTCGTATACAAACGAGGTGACTGCGTGCGCCATCTGGGTGGCGTGCTGACGATGCCGGACATCCCACCATCTATCGCCACGGCCAACCCATCCACTCCTAACGACTCCTAGCCACCCCCCTTCCCTTATCCCTCCGAGGATTGTATAAAATATAAAATCATTCGATCCCATCCCCCTCTTTTCTGCCCTCTGAGCACGGGAGAACCCCATGCAGCGTATCCACGTCATCGACTCCCACACCGGCGGCGAGCCTACCCGGCTGGTGATGTCGGGTTTTCCGGCGCTCTCCGGCGACATGGCCGCCCAGCGCGATCTGCTGCGACGCGAGCACGACCAGTGGCGGCGGGCGTGCCTGCTCGAACCGCGGGGTAACGATGTGCTGGTGGGCGCGCTCTACTGCGAGCCGGTCTCGCCGGACGCCAGCTGCGGGGTGATCTTCTTCAACAACACCGGCTATCTGGGCATGTGCGGCCACGGCACCATCGGGCTGGTGGCCTCGCTTCACCATCTCGGCCGGCTGGCGCCGGGAACCCATCGCATCGACACCCCGGTGGGGCAGGTCAGTGCCATTCTCCACGACAACGGCGCGGTCACCGTGGGCAACGTGCCCGCCTACCGCTACCGCCAGCGGGTGCCGGTCGAGGTGCCGGGCTACGGCGTGGTGCATGGCGATATCGCCTGGGGCGGCAACTGGTTCTTCCTGGTGGGTGAGCACGAGCAGACGCTGACGCTGGCCAACGAGGAGGCGCTGACGGCCTTTACCTGGGCGATCCGCCAGGCGCTGGACGCGCAGGCCATCACCGGCGAGAACGGTGGCCACATCGACCATATCGAGCTGTTCGCCGCGGATACCCACGGCAACCCGCCGGCCGACAGCCGTAACTTCGTGCTCTGCCCCGGAAAGGCCTATGACCGCTCCCCCTGCGGCACCGGCACCAGCGCCAAGCTGGCCTGCCTGGCAGCGGACGGCAAGCTCTCCCCCGGCGAGACCTGGGTCCAGGCCAGCATCACCGGCAGCCGCTTCGAGGGGCACTACGACTGGCAGGGTGATCGCATCCTGCCCTTCATCACCGGCACCGCCCACGTCACCGCCGATGCCACCTTGCTGATCGATGACAACGACCCGTTTGCCTGGGGCATCGCTTCCAAAAACGCATGACTTCCGACAACAATGCCAGAGGACACCATGACCGACTCCATTTTCAGCGGCTGCATTCCCGCACTGATGACCCCCTGCACCGCACAGCGCACCCCCGACTACGACGCCCTGGTCGCCAAGGGGCGCGAGCTGATCGATCTCGGTATGCGCGCAGTGGTCTACTGCGGCTCCATGGGCGATTGGCCGCTGCTCAGCGAGGCCCAGCGCCAGGAGGGCGTGGCCCGTTTGGTCGCTGCCGGCGTCCCTGTCATCGTCGGTACCGGTGCGGTCAATTCGAAGGAAGCAGTCGCCCACGCCGCACATGCGGCCAAAGTCGGGGCTCAAGGCTTGATGGTAATTCCCCGCGTGCTCTCCCGCGGTACCTCCAGCCAGGCCCAGCGCGCCCACTTCTCCGCGATTCTGTCAGCCGCGCCCGAGCTGCCGGCGGTGATCTACAACAGTCCCTACTACGGCTTCGCCACCCGCGCCGAGCTGTTCTTCGCGCTGCGCGAAGCGTTTCCCAATCTGGTCGGTTTCAAGGAGTTCGGCGGCGCCGAGGATCTGCGCTATGCCGCCGAGCACATCACCTCCCAGGATGACGACGTCAGTCTGATGGTGGGGGTCGATACCCAGGTGGTGCACGGCTTCGTCAACTGCAACGCCAGCGGCGCCATCACCGGAGTCGGTAACGCCCTGCCGCGGGAGGTCCTCAAGCTGGTCGACCTCAGCCGCCAGGCCGCCAGCGGCGACCCCGAGGCGCGGCGCCTGGCGCTGGAGCTGGAGCGCGCGCTGGCGGTGCTCTCCTCGTTCGACGAGGGCGCCGACCTGGTGCTCTACTACAAGCACCTGATGGTGCTGAACGGCGACACCGAGTACCGCCTGCACTTCAATGAGAGCGACGCCCTCACCCCGGCCCAGCAGCGCTACGCCGAGACCCAGTACGCCCAGTTCCGCGAGTGGTATGCGCGCTGGTCGCAGGCACTCGATGCCTGAGCCACGGCCAGGCCGGGACGACGCTCCTTTCCGGTGATGCTCCCCTGCATCAGACGCTCCAGCGGCCCCCTGCGGGGCCGCGCCCGCTTTCCCTACCCCGCATCTTTCCCCCACTCGTCATCTCCCCACACGTCAGCTCCCCACATTTCACACCCACATTTCATACCCACACCGCATCCCCGGCTCTCATTCAAAACGCGCCTGCCATCTCAGTTCAGTGAGCGATAACCTTTTTAAAATCGACTCGACCAAAGCGTGATTGGTTTTCAATGACTTTCGTCGCTCAATAAAAATCCAAGAGATATCTCGTCATAAAAGGCGAAGTTTTTTTAAAACGCACTAATCACGCAATAAAACAGTGGTGTACGAGCCTGCACCTCATGCGCCACCGGCAGGATCGAGCAACCGAATAAATACCGCCGACACAGTGTCGAGAACGGTCTTCGCGACGACGACCTCGGGGTCTGGACCCGTCAGACCGATAGCCCTACACCGACACCCTCGCGGCCGAACAATAGCCTCATTGGCGCGCATCGCCTGCCACGAAGACGGGCAAAACCGGCGCCATCACGGGAGACCACCGATGAAGAAATCACTCGCCCTCAGCCTCGCGTTGATGGGGTTCAGTGCCACCGCGTCCGCGGCACAGGTCGTCGGCTTTTCACAGATAGGCTCGGAGTCGGGCTGGCGCGCGGCAGAAACCACCATCACCCGCAAGCAGGCCGAGCAGCGCGGAATCGATCTCAAGTTCTCGGATGCCCAGCAGCGCCAGGAGAACCAGATCGCCGCGCTGCGCTCGTTCATCGCCCAGGGGGTGGATGCCATTCTGCTCGCCCCCGTGGTGGCCACCGGCTGGGACAACGTGCTCAAGGAGGCCAAGGAGAGCGAGATTCCGGTGATTCTGCTCGACCGCCAGATCGATGCGCCCAAGGATCTCTACATGACCGCGGTGGGCGCCGACAGCGTGCACGAGGGTGAAGTCGCCGGCCAGTGGCTGGTGGACAAGGTCGCCGGCAAACCGTGCAACGTGGTGGAGTTGCAGGGCACCACCGGTTCGTCGGTGGCGATCGAGCGCAAGCAGGGCTTCGGGAAGGCGATCGCCGACCACCCCAATCTCAAGATCGTGCGCAGCCAGACCGGTGACTTCACGCGCTCCGGCGGCAAGGAGGTCATGGAGAGTTTCATCCGGGCGGAAAACGGCGGGCGCGATATCTGCGCGCTGTTCTCGCACAACGACGATATGGCGATCGGCGCCATCCAGGCGATGAAGGAAGCCGGCCTGCACCCCGGCAAGGAGATTCTGACCATCTCCATCGACGCCGTGCCCGACTACTTCAAGGCGATGGCCAACGGCGACGCCAACGCCACGGTGGAGCTGACGCCCAACATGGCGGGCCCCGCCTTCGACGCGCTCGAAGCCTACTGGAAGGATGGCACCCAGCCGCCCAAGTTCATCCAGACCGACTCCAAGCTCTACACCCAGAGCGACGACCCCGAGGGCGAATACCAGCGGCGCAAGGATCTGGGTTACTGATCGTCCATGTCCAAACTCTCTGACCATGGGCGCTGGGGGCAGGGCAAAGCGAGGGTCCTTTGCCAGGGATGGCAAAGGTAGCGCCCAAGGAGGGGTTCATAGCGCCCTCGCGACGCCCTGCCGCCGGACAAGCTCACGTCGTCTAGCGGCTGTGCCATGCGTTCTAAGCCACGCCTGCGGCCGGCATCGCACGCTACCGGCCTTCCGCTCTCTCCCTGCGGCGCTCTCGACGCCGCCGGGCCCGTTCATCCGGGGTGACCGACCATGCTGCTTGCCATCCAGTCACTGACCAAGACCTTCGTCGGCATGAAGGCGCTCGATGCGGTCGACTTCGAGCTCGCCCGCGGCGAGGTGCACGCGCTGCTGGGCGAGAACGGCGCCGGCAAGTCGACGCTGATCAAGTGCCTCACCGGTGCCTATCGCCGCGACGCCGGCACGCTCTTGCTGGATGACGCGCCGATCTCACCGGATTCCACCGCTCAGGCCCAGGCGCTGGGCATCGGCACGGTCTATCAGGAGGTCAACCTGCTGCCCAACCTGACCGTGGCCCAGAACCTCACCTTCGGCCACGAGCCGCGCCACTTCGGCATCGTCGACACCCGAGCCCAGCGCCGCCAGGCGGCGGCGATGCTGGAAGGCTACGGGCTCGCCATCGACCTCGACCGCGACCTCGGCAGCTACTCGGTGGCAGTGCAGCAACTGGTCGCGATTGCCCGCGCGGTGGCGCTGTCGGGCAAGGTGCTGATTCTCGACGAGCCCACCGCGAGTCTCGACGACCGCGAAGTGCAGATGCTGTTCGCGGTGGTGCGCAGGCTGCGCGATCAGGGCCTGGGCATCCTCTTCGTGTCGCACTTCCTGGACCAGGTGTATGCGCTGTGCGACCGCATCACGGTGCTGCGCAACGGCCGCAAGATCGTCACCGCGCGCTGCGACGACCTCGACCGGGTGCGGCTGATCGAGCACATGCTGGGGCGCGAACTGGCGGCGGAGGAGCATGCCGCCAGGCGTGCCGAGGGCCACACGGAGGCCACCGGGGAGCCGTTGCTCGCCTTCGAGCAGGTGGGCCGCCGCGGGCATATCGAACCGTTCGATCTCAGCGTCCAGCGCGGCGAGGTGATCGGCATGACCGGCCTGCTGGGCTCGGGGCGCACCGAGACCGCCGAGGTGATGTTCGGCATCAAGCGCGCCCACAGCGGCCGCGTTCGCGATGTCGAGAGCGGGGGCGGAGATGGAGGCGAAGCCGCGGACGAGCTGCACTTGCGCGGCCCGCGCGACGCCATCGCCGCTGGCTTCGGCTTCGCCCCGGAAGACCGTAAGACCGACGGGATCGTCGCCGAGCTGTCGATCCGCGAGAACATCATCCTGGCGCTGCAGGCCCGCCGCGGCTGGATATCCGCACCTCGGGGCCGGAGAAGGCGATCGGCGAGCTCTCCGGCGGCAATCAGCAGAAGGTGGTGCTGGCGCGCTGGCTGGCGATGAACCCGCGCTTTCTGATTCTCGACGAGCCGACCCGCGGCATCGATGTCGGCGCCCACGCCGAGATTCTGAGCCTGATCCGCGAGCTAACCGCCAAGGGCATGGCCGTGCTGGTGATCTCCTCCGAGCTGGACGAGCTGATCGCCGTGTCCGACCGCGTGATCGTGCTGCGCGACCGGCGTCAGGTCGCCACCCTGGTGGGCGCAGAGATCGGTCTGGAACCGGTGGTGCGGGCGATCGCCAGCACCGACACCCGCGCCGAGGAGACTCCCGCATGATGCCCGCCGGCGTGAAACGCGTGCTGCCGCAACTGATCACCCTGGCCGTGCTGGTGGCGCTGGTCAGTGCGGTATTCCCCGACTTCCTGCAGCTGCACTACAGCGACGGCCGGCTGATCGGCCCGGTGATCGACGTGCTCAAGCGCGGTGCGCCGGTGGCGCTGCTGGCGATCGGCATGACCCTGGTGGTCGCCACCGGCGGTATCGATCTCTCGGTGGGCACGGTCATGGCGATCACCGGTGCGGTCGCCGCGGCAGCCATCGTCGCCGGCCACGGGCTGCTCTGGGCGCTGGGCCTGGCGCTGGCCGCCGGCCTGTGCGCGGGGCTGTTCAGCGGCTGTCTGATCGCCTTCCTCGGCATCCAGCCGATCGTCGCCACCCTGATCCTGATGATCTCCGGGCGCGGTATCGCCCAGCTGATCACCGAAGGGCGCATCCTGACCTTCAACCTGCCGGGGTTCAGCTTTCTCGGCTCCGGCCATCTGCTCGGCATCCCGGTGCCAGTCTGGCTGTGGCTGGCGGCGGCGACGCTGACCGTAGTGGTGGTGCGGCGCACCGCGCTGGGGCTCTTGATCGAAGCCGTGGGCATCAACCGCCGGGCCAGTGCACTGGCCGGGATCAACGCCCGCGTCATCCTGCTCGCGGTCTACATGATCTCGGGGCTGTGTGCGGCGCTAGCGGGGATCGTCACCACCGCCGACATTCGCGGGGCGGATGCCAACAACGCCGGGCTGTGGCTGGAGCTGGACGCCATCCTGGCCACGGTGATCGGCGGCAACTCGCTGCTCGGTGGGCGTTTTTCGATCCCGGCGGCGGTGATCGGCGCGCTGATCATCCAGACCATCAATACCGGCATCCTGCTGGCGGGCTTCCCGACCGAATACAACCTGGTCATCAAGGCCGCGCTGGTGGTCGCCATCCTGGTGCTGCAGTCGCCCCTGCTGGCAGGCGATCTGAAGCGGGTGGCCGCGCGCCTGACACGCCAGCGCCATCCCGCTCCGGCGACGAAAAAAGAGAGGGCGAGTCCATGATCAACCCCCGGCGCTATCCGCTGCTGGCGACCATCGCGATCTTCGTCATCGCCTACGCCATCTGCTATGTGCAGTTTCCCTACATGCTCTCTACCCGGGTGGCCGGCAATCTGCTGACCGACAACGCCTATCTGGGCATCGTCGCGGTCGGCATGACGGTGGTGATCCTCTCCGGCGGCATCGACCTCTCGGTGGGCGCGGTGATCGCCTTCTCCGGGGTCTTCATCGCGGTCATGCTGCGCGATACCGGGCTGCATCCGCTGGTCGTCTTCGCCCTGCTGCTGGCCCTCACCACCGCTTTCGGCGCGGCCATGGGTGCGCTCATCCACCGCCTGGGCATGCCGCCGTTCATCGTCACCCTGGCCGGGATGTTCCTCGCCCGCGGCGTGGCCTACATGCTGACCATCGACTCGGTGGCGATCGATCACCCCTTCTTCGACACCCTCCAGAGCACCTACTGGCTGATGCCCGGCAAGGGGCGGCTGACGCTGATCGGGGTAATCATGCTGCTGGCCTTCGTGGTCGGCCATGTGGTCGCCCACCGCACCCGCTTCGGCGCCAATGTGTTCGCCCTCGGCGGCGGCCAGCAGACCGCGCGGCTGATGGGCAGCCGGGTCGGGCGCACCACGGTGATGATCTACGCCTTCTCGGGGCTGATGGCGGGCCTCGGCGGTATCGTCTTCGCGCTCTACACCGGCTCCGGCTATCCACTGGCGACGGTCGGCACCGAGCTGACCGCGATCGCCACCGTGGTGATCGGTGGCACCCTGCTCAGCGGCGGCGCCGGCTATGTGTTCGGAACCCTGTTCGGGGTGCTGACCATGGGGCTGATCCAGACCTATATCGTCTTCGACGGCACGCTCTCGAGCTGGTGGACCAAGATCGCCATCGGCGTCCTGCTGCTGGCCTTCATCGTGCTGCAGAAGGCGCTGCTGCGACTGGGCACGCCGCGCGGCGCGGCAGCGGCCTGATACATCGCGCGCCAGCACGCTCGCACCCGCGCAGGAACCAGGGAACGGATAGACGCCATCGGGACATTTGTACACAATATGCAAAATTCCCACGTAGTCCCCCTATCATGGCATTCAAGACCCGGGCCCAGTACGTCGCCGACGACCTGCGCCAACGCATTCTCGGCGGCGAATTCAGCGGCGGTACCCAACTGCGCCAGGATGCCCTGGCCAAGGATTACGGCGTCAGCCGGATTCCGGTACGCGAGGCACTGCTGACCCTGGAAGCCGAGGGGCTGGTCGAGTTCCACGCCCACCGCGGCGCCTTCACCACCGAGCTGTCGGTGGCCAAGATCCGCGAGCTGTTCGACCTGCGCGTGCTGGTCGAGGGCTACGTGCTCGAACGTGCCATCCCGCGTCTGACCCCGGCGGACCTGGCACAGGCCGAGACCATCCTGAGCGACTACGACGCCGCCCTGAATGCCGGCCACCAGATCGATCACTGGAGCGATTTCAACTTCGCCTTCCATCGCGCCCTCTACGCCCCCGCCGAGCTGCCCGAGGCGATGGCGATGATCGCGCAGCTCAACACCAAGTCGGATCGTTACATCCGCATGCAGCTGCTCTATACCCGCCAGATCGAAAAGGCCGAGCGCGAGCACCACGCGCTGCTCGATCTCGCCCGCCAGGGTGACGCCGCGGGCGCCTGCCAGGTGCTCGAACGGCATATTCTCGACGCCTGCGAGGGGATCGTCGCGGTACTCGAGCACCATCTGGCCAGCCAGGCTTGAGCGCGAGCCGCGCGTGATCCCTGCGCCCCGCCTGCAATAGCCATCGACAAGCGCCCTGGCGGCGGGCATGATGGATTTTATACAATCTACAAAGCCATCATCGTGATGCGCGCCAACACGAGTCATCGGCGCGCTACCCAGCGCGAGACGCCTGCCCATGCCCACTCTCTCCACCGCCCCTGCCTCGCTGAATGCCCGGGGCTCTTCGGACGCCCGAAGCGCTTCAGATGCGGATATCGCCGTGGTCGGCGCGGGCATCGTCGGCGTCTGCTGCGCCCTGGCGCTGGCACGCCAGGGCCAGCGCGTGCTGGTGCTCGACCCGCAGCCGCCGGGAATGGGGGCCTCCTTCGGCAATGCCAGCCATCTAGCCACCGAGCAGGTCTTCCCCATCGCCGATGCCGGTATCCTCAAGCGCCTGCCGTGCATGCTGCTCGACCCGCTGGGCCCGCTGCGCCTGGACTGGCGCCACCTGCCGCGCGGGTTGCCGTGGTTCGCGCGCCTGCTGTGGAACCTGCGCCCGGCGCCCTATCGCGCCAGCGTGGCCGGGCTCGGCGCGCTAAACGGCGCCAGCCTGGGCGCCTGGCAGCGGCTGCTGGCCTCGGTAGACGCCGCCACCCTGCTGCACCAGCAGGGCTCGGTACTGGCCTACGAGAAGCCGGACTCGCTGGCGCTGCTGACAGCGCTGGCCGAGCGCACCCGCGCCCAGGGCGTGCCGGTGGAGCCGTGGGACGCCGCCAAGCTCCATGCCGCGGCGCCGACACTTTCGCCACGCCTGCGCGGCGGGCTCTTCTTTCCCGCCACCGGCCACTTCCTCAATCCGCTGCGGGTGGTGGAAACCGTGGCCGAGGCGGCGCGGCGCGAAGGCGTGCGCTTCGTTCGCGAACGGGTGCAAGACGCTCACACATCGGCGGATGGCGTCACGCTGACCACCGCGCAGCGCACGCTGCGGGTCGACCGCGTGCTGATCGCCTGCGGCGCCCACTCGGCCGCACTGACAGAGGCGCTGACCGGCGTCCGTGTGCCGCTGGACACCGAGCGCGGCTACCACCTGATGCTGCCGCGGGAGCCGGAGCGGCTGCCGTTCGCGGTCACCGCCTTCGAGCGCCGCTTCATCATGACGCCACTGCCCGACGGCCTGCGCCTGGCCGGCACGGTGGAGTTCGCCGGGCTCGAACGCCCGCCCAACCTGGAGCGTGCCTGGCAGTTGCATCGTCTCAGCAAGGGGCTGTTCACGCAGGAGCTGGACATCACCGATGCCAGCACCTGGATGGGCTTTCGCCCCTCGCTGCCGGACTCGCTGCCGATCATCGACCGTGCCCGCGGCGGCCGCGTGCTGCTGGCGTTCGGCCACCAGCACCTGGGGCTGACCCAGGCGGCGATCAGCGCCGAGATGATCGCCGCGCTGGCGCACTCGGGCGCGGACGATATCGCCACTGGCAACCCGAGCGCAGCCCAAGACCTGCCGCCGTTCGCGCCTTACCGCCTGACGCGCTTTGGCCAGGAGCGCTCTGGCCAGTAGCGCTGAGGTGATCGGCGCTGAGGTGATAGAAGCCGGGCCCGGGCCTCGGACTCAGCGGCGGGACAGCCGCAGCGGCATCTGCCGATTGACGTCCTTGTAGAGCAGATAGCGGAACGGCCCCGGCCCGCCGGCGTAGCAGGACTGCGGGCAGAAGGCGCGCAGCCACATGAAATCGCCGGCTTCGACCTCGACCCAGTCCTGATTGAGGTGATAGACCGCGCGCCCCTCGAGCACATAGAGGCCATGCTCCATCACATGGGTTTCGTCGAACGGAATCACCCCGCCCGGCTGGAAAGTGACGATGGTCACATGCATGTCGTGGCGCAGATCGGCAGGATCGACGAAGCGTGTGGTCGCCCAGCGGCCGTCGGTATCCGGCATCGGCGTCGGCGCGATCTCCTGCTCGTTGGTGACGAAGGCCGGCGGCACCTCCACCCCCTCGACGACCTCATAAGCCTTGCGGATCCAGTGAAAGCGCACCGCCTCGCCGGCGTGATTGTGCAGCTGCCAATCGCACCCCGGCGGTAGGTAGGCGTAGCCCCCCGGGGTCATGACATGCGCCTGGCCGGCCAGGGTCAGGGTCATCTCCCCTTCGACCACGAACAGCACGCCCTCGGCTTCCGGATCCGACTCGGGGCGCTGGCTGCCGCCGCCGGGGGCGACCTCCATGATGTACTGGGAGAAGGTTTCGGCGAAGCCGGAGAGCGGGCGCGCCAGCACCCACAGCCGGGTCTTCTCCCAATGCGGCAGGTAGCTGGTAACGATATCGCTCATCACCCCCTTGGGGATGACCGCGTAGGCTTCGGTGAACACCGCGCGGTCATGGATCAGCTGGCTCTGCGGCGGCAGACCGCCGTGCGGGGCGTAGTAGCGGCGTGGCGGCTGGGCGCCGCGGGGAGCATCGGATTGCGACATGGGTCCTCCTCGGTGAAGGCACGGTGCCCCGGGCAGACTCGCGACCGAGCCCGGGCCGGCACAGGCCAGTGAAACATCAAGCAAACGCATGTGAAACGCCAATGAAACCAGCGTAACGGAAGAGGGCTTTTCGCGGCCATCGAGTTGTGAAACTATCGATCGGGTCCGAACGGCCCCGCGTCTCGGGCACGCCCAGGGCGTCACCACAAGGATAAACCGGGGGGCGGCATGATACGCCGCAGGCACGCGCTCTCAGCCGGTTAGACCGGCCATCACAACAGCAACACGACAGCGAGGACGAAGCGTCAATGAGCCCATCATCCGAGGCGGATCTTGACCGTTCGCACAAGAAACGATCGTTTCATATACCGCATATCTACGCCATCCTTTTCCTCTTCATCATCCTCGCGGCCATCGCCACCTACCTGATCCCCGCTGGCGTCTACGAGCGCGTGCCGGGGCCAGCGGGACGCACCACCATCGACCCGGCCTCGTTCCACTACGTGCCTGCCACGCCGACCGGGCTGACCGACTTCCTGCTGGCGATCCCCAACGGCCTGATGAGCGCCGGCCAGGTGGTGTTCTTCACCCTGATCATCGGCGGCATGTTCGCGGTGCTGCGGCGTACCGGCATCATCGAACTGGGTGTGGATAACCTGACCCGCCACTTCGCCGGACGCAGCCTGTGGGTGATTCCGGTACTGATGACGCTGTTCGCCGTCATCGCCACGCTGATCGGCACCCAGGAGCTGTCGCTGGTCTACGTGCCGGTGATCCTGCCGCTGATGATCGCGCTGCGCTTCGACTCGGTGGTCGCCGCCGCGGTGGCGCTGTGTGCTACCACCGCCGGCTTCACCGCCGGCGTGCTCAACCCGATCAACACCGGGCTCGGCCAGCAGCTCTCCCACCTGCCGCTCTATTCGGGCTTCGGCCTGCGCCTGGTGGCACTGGTCGCCATGCTCGCGGTGGCCGTGGTGTGGGTGCTGCGCTATGCCCGCCGCGTGCGTGACGATGCCAGCGCCAGCCTGCTCGACGACGACGCCGGCGAGCACGCCAAGCGGCACCACTACCAGCATGCGCTGGATGCCGACAAGCCGCGCGCCAGCGGGCGTCAGAAAGCCGCCATCCTGGCCGCCCTGGGCTTCTTCGCCGCGCTGGTCTACGGTGTGCTCGGGCAGGGCTGGTTCATGCTCGAGATGGCGGGGCTGTTCATCGTCATGGGTATCGTCGTCGGGCTGATCGCCGGACTTAAGGTCGATGCCATCTGCGAAGGCTTCAACGAGGGCTTCCGCGACGTCATGGTCGGCGCCATGATCGCCGGTATCGCCCGCGCCGTGGCCGTGGTGCTGGAAGATGGCCAGGTGCTCGACACCATGGTCCACGGCCTCGGGGTCGCGGTGGGCGGCCTGCCCACGCTGTTCTCGGCGCTGGGCATGTATCTGGCCCAGCTCGGCTTCAACTTCGTGGTCCCCTCCGGTAGCGGTCAAGCGCTGGTGACCATGCCGATCATGGCACCGCTCTCGGACCTGCTCGGAGTGACCCGTCAAACCGCGGTCCTCGCCTATCAGCTGGGCGATGGCATCGGCAATATCCTCTACCCCACTTCCGGCTACTTCATGGCCACCCTGGCCCTGGCCGGCGTGCCGTGGCAGCGCTGGGTGCGCTTCTTCCTGCCGCTATTCGGCGCCTGGGTGGCGATCGCCGTGGCCCTGTTGCTGTTTGCCCAGGCCAGCGGCTGGCAGGGTTAGGCGCGCTACGAAAACGGCCTGCGCTCGTGAATGGAGCGCAGGATTCGGGCAGCCCTTCAGAGGGTGTTTACAAATTCGGCGAGCGAAGGCAAGACAAGGCGAAATCGGCCGAAAAAGCGGAGTTTACAGGGGGTAAATGAGCATTTTGAGGTCGATTTCAACGCCGTATTGCCGAGCGCAGACATTTTGTAAACACCCTCTCAGGGGCTCAGCTCATCGAGCGACTCATACAGATCGGTGATGCCGTCGATCCGTGCCCGCCCGGCCGCCAGCCGACGGTGCAGCAGGGCGTTGGCCAGCAGGCAGATCAGGCTCATCGGCACGGCGTAGCTGTCGAAGGCCGAGATGCTGTCCAGCGGGCACTCGAGCCGCCAGGTGACACGCTCGGCGTAGCGCGCGGTGGTGGCATCGCCGATCAGCAGACAGCGCTGCCCGCGCGCCGCCAGGGTCTCGACCAGCGCCTCGAACACCCGCGGCCGGCGGCGGAAGCCGAACAGCACCACCAGCGCCTCGGGATCGAGCTCGGCGAGCTCCTCGGCCAGCGACTGATTGGGCGCAGGCCACAGCGCTACGCCGGGGCGGCACTGCAGTAGCTGCTGGCGTAGATGCAGCGCCAGCGGGTAACTGTTGCGATAGCCCACCACCGCCAGCCGCGGCGCGGCGTCGAGGGCGTCGATCACCGCCTCGAAGCCGGCCGCCGAGAGCCCGTCGAGGCAGCGCTGCAGATTCTCCTGCTCGCGGGCCAGGTGTCGGGCACAGCGTTCGGCGCCCTCGCCCAGGGCGTCGCTGCCCGCCGCCAGCGGTACGCCGAAATGGCGCAGCTCCCGGGCGTGGGCCTTGACCGCCTTGAAGTCGGCATAGCCCAGGCGCCGGAACAGCCGCGTCACGGTGGCCTTGGAGACCCCCGAGAGACGCGCCAGATCGGCGGCGCTGTAGATCGCGAGATCCTCGAAGTGATCCAGAATGAAGCTGGCGACGCGCCGCTCCTGCGGCGCCAGTTCGCCGAAGCGCTGCTGGAGCTGACGTCCGATATGGCCCTGCATGGGTGCTGTCCCTGCCTCTCGTTCCCTGACTGTCGTTTCCTGGCTCTCGTTCCCTGGATGTCGTTCTCTGAATAAGCTCACGCCGGGTGGTGGCTTGCCCAGTGGCGGGCGATATCCACACGTCGGGTTATCCACACCCGGTCGTGGGCCTCGAGGTGGTCGAGGAAGCGCTGCAGTGCACGGAAGCGCCCGGGGCGCCCGATCAGTCGGCAGTGCAGACCGATCGAGAGCATCTTGGGCGTCTCTGACCCCTCTGCGTAGAGCACGTCGAAGGCGTCGCGCAGATACTGGAAGAACGGCTCGCCGTGATCGAAGCCGGTCGGCGAGGCGAAGCGCATGTCGTTGCTGTCCAGGGTGTAGGGCACGATCAGGTGGCGCTGGCTGCGGCCCTGGCTGTCGTCGACATCGCGCCAGAACGGCAGATCGTCACCATAGTAGTCGCTGTCGTAGAGGAAGCCGCCTTCGTCGACCAGCAGACGGCGGGTGTTGGGGCTGTCGCGGCCGGTGTACCAGCCCAGCGGGCGCTCGCCGTAGAGCGATTCGAAGATCGCCAGCGCGCGCTGCAGATGCGCCCGCTCCACCGCCTCCGGCACGTGCTGGTAATGGATCCAGCGATAGCCGTGGCAGGCCACCTCGTGGCCCAGCTCACGGAACGCCTGGGCGGCTTCCGGATTGCGCTCCAGCGCCATCGCCACGCCGAATACCGTCAACGGCAGGCCGCGCCGTTCGAACTCCTTGAGCACCCGCCACACCCCGGCACGAGAGCCGTATTCGTAGATCGACTCCATGCTCAGATGACGATCGGGGTAAGCCTCGGCTCCGGCGATCTCGGAGAGGAACTGTTCGGAGTGGCTGTCGCCGTGCAGTACGCAGTTCTCCGCGCCCTCTTCGTAGTTGAGCACGAACTGCACCGCGACACGCGCCTGGCCGGGCCAGTTGGCCTGGGGCGGATTACGACCGTAGCCGATCAGGTCGCGGGGATAGCCGTCATGCGCGGGAGATGTCATTGCAGAATTCCTTGTTCTAGTACCGGGTGCAGTGCCGGTATCCGCTGCCGGTGTCCACTGTCGGCGCGCGATCGGCGGCACGAAAATGCATGCATACAAGAGCAACATGAATTGTATCCATTCACGCTGCAAGCCTGCCCATGATGCGCCGGCACGAGCCGACTGTCTCGCGCTCAGAGGGTGTTTACAAATTCGACGTGCGAAGGCGAGACAAGGCGAAATCGACCGAAAAGACGGAGTTTACGGGATGTAAATGAGTACTTTGAGGTCGATTTCAACGACGTATCGTCGAGCGCAGGCATTTTGTAAACACCCTCTCAGGCATCGCGCCAGATGCTGTATACGCAAGCGCCCGACGAAAAATCATTCGCTGGCAGATACCAACCTACTGACATGGCTTGAAAAGCTCGCTGATGGCCGCCCAGACGACGTCTGCAGGGCGGCGTGGGCGAGGTCATCCCGCTTGCGTTGCACCGCCATCTCGCTTAGATTTTTTGTATACAAAGACTATCGCTCACTGCCCATACCGCCAGGCCTCGATGCCCTGCTGCTGCGCCGCGTCGAGCCTCGTTCAGGAGTCACTCCCCGATGCGGATTCGCGTCATCAATCCCAACACCACCGCCAGCATGACCACGACCATCGGCGAGGCGGCCGCACGCATCGCGGCGCCGGGCACCGAGATCGTGGCGACGACCCCCAAGAGCGGTCCGGTCTCCATCGAGAGCCACTTCGATGAAGCCATCAGCGCCGTCGGCGTGCTCGAAGAGGTCATGGCGGGGGAGCGCGAGGGCGTGGATGCCTACATCATCGCCTGCTTCGGCGACCCGGGGCTGCTGGCCGCCCGCGAGCTGACCCGAGCTCCGGTCATCGGCATCGCCGAGGCGGCCTTCCACATGGCCACGCTGATCAGCACCCGCTTCTCCATCGTCACCACCCTGGGCCGCACCGGCATCATCGCCGAACACCTGCTCGACCAGTACGGCTTTCGCCACCACTGCCGCCGCGTGCGCGCGGCCGAGATCCCGGTGCTGGATCTGGAGAGCGACGGCGACGCGGCGCTGACCCGCATCATCGAGGAGTGCCGACGCGCCCGTGACGAGGACGGCATCGGCGCCATCGTCCTGGGCTGTGGGGGCATGGCCGACCTGACCGCTGAGATCAGCGACGCCGTCGGCCTGCCGGTGGTCGAGGGTGTGACCGCCGCGGTCAAGCTCAGCGAGGCCCTGGTGGGGCTGGGCCTGGGCACCAGCAAGGTCGGCGATCTGGCCTTTCCCCGGCCCAAGGCCTTCACCGGGCGCTTCGAGCATCTGTCTCACATGACGCGCACATGACTCTCGTAAATGGTTTTCGTACATGACTTTCGTACATGGCTCTCGCACAGGACACGCGCAAGCTCTGGTGCGGATGATACCCACCACGAGGGCCGAACCCTGATGGGCAGGCCGTTCCCGTCACACAGCCATCAGCCAGGATAGCGCCACATGAAACCCTAGAGCCCAAGCAGCACGCCGCAAGAGTTCGCCCGGTTCACAGCCGGGACAACAACAACAGTGATCCCATCTTGCGAGGACGACAGCATGCGTCATGATTCCAATGCGGCTCGGACCCTAGCGGCCGAACCAACCGACACGGCCACCAAGGCCGCCGGCCAGGAGTCGCTGGCCCCACAGCAGACCCGCATCATGGGTCGCACTTCCTATCTGCTGGCCTGGTTCGGCGGCTGCGTGTCGATCGGCACCTTCACCATGGGATCCAGCGTGGTCGGCACGCTGAACCTGGTCCAGGCGACGCTGGCGATCGCCATCGGCTGCTTCGTGATCGGTATCGCCCTGGCTCTGAACGGCGCCGCCGGCTACAAATACGGCATCCCTTTCATGGTCCAGGCGCGTAGCGCCTTCGGCTTCAGCGGCACCCGCCTGCCGGGGCTGGTGCGCGCCGTGCCCGCCATCGTCTGGTACGGTTTCCAGAGCTGGATCGGCGCCGGCGCTCTGAACATGGTCTCGGCGACCCTGTTCGGCTTCGACAACCTGATCTTCTACTTCATTGCCTTCCAGTTCCTGCAGATCGCCCTGTCGGTGACGGGCTTCCAGGGCATCAAATGGCTGGAGAACATCGGCAGCGCCTTCATCCTGGCCTCGCTGGTCTACATGTTCTACAGCACCACGCAGCGCTACGGCGACGAGCTCTCGGCCAGCCTGCTGACCATGAAGGGCTCCTGGGGCATGCCCTTCTGGGGCGCGACCATGCTGTTCCTGGGCATCTACAGCACCATGATGCTCAACGTCAGCGACTACTCCCGTGAGCACAAGGAGGGCAGCGGCCCGGGGCTTCTGACCACCCTCTACGCCATGTCGATCCTGCCCTGCACGCTGTTCATGGGGCTGATCGGCTATATGGTCTCCGAAGCCACCGGCGTCGCCGATCCGATCAAGGTGTTCGCCAATGCAGTCGACAATACGCCGCTTCTGATGACCACCCTGCTGTTCATCGCCTTCGCTCAGGTCACCACCAACGTGCTCAACAACGTGGTACCGCCGACCTATGTGCTGATGGATACCTTCAAGCTGAAGTACCGTACGGCCGCGGTGGTCGTCGGCCTGCTGGCCTTCGCCACCTTCCCCTGGGAGCTGGTCAAGGACGAGTCCGCCGCCGGCCTGCAGGTCTTCGTGCAAACCTACTCCGCCTTTCTCGGTCCCATCTTCGCCATCCTGGTGGTCGACTACTACCTGATCCGCCGCCGCACCCTGGATCTCGACAAGCTGTACGACTCGAGCGGGCCCTACCGCGGCGTGAACCTCGGAGCCGTGATCGCCACCCTGGTGGGCGTGATCGCGGCTTTCAGTTTCTCCACTGTCTCCTGGTACGCCAGCCTGCTTCCGGCCGGGCTGACCTACTTCCTGCTGATGAAGTACTGGTCTCCATGCCAGCGCTTTTGCGACTGAAGCCACGGCATCGAGGGCATCGGTAACGACGACAGGGCGAGCAAGAATGCTCTCCGAGAGCGGGCGCTGCGCAGCGCAGGGCCTGGCATCAATCACAATGACAACTGGCCTTCACCATGACCGACCAAGAATTGAACATCCGGCAGATCGACCGGACGCTCTTCAACGAAGATCTTGCCCCGCTGCCGAAACACAAGCGCAGCTGGGGCTGGTTCGAGATCTTCAATGTCTGGGCGAACGACATCCAGAGTCTGTTCGGCTATACCCTGGCCGCCTCGCTGTTCATCTCCTACGGGCTCAACGGCTGGGCGGTGATGGCGGCGATCATTCTGGCCGGCTTCGTGGTGATGTGGCTGGTCAATCTGAGCGGCAGGCCCAGCGTCAAGTACGGCATCCCCTTTCCGGTGATGATCCGTGCCAGCATGGGCGTGCGCGGCGCCAACCTGCCAGCGATGCTGCGCGCGATCATCGGTATTTTCTGGTACGGGGTGCAGACCTACTTCGCCTCGACGGCGCTGACGCTGCTGCTGACGGCGCTGTTCGGCGACCCCGGCGGGCAGTGGCTGGGCCTGTCGGCCATCGGCTGGCTGTCGTTCGTGGTCGTCTGGCTGTTCCAGATCACGCTGTTCTGGCAGGGCGTCGACAAGATCAAGCACTTCCTCAACTGGGCGGGGCCGCTGGTCTATGTCGTCATGCTCGTGCTGATGATCGTCGTCTGGTTCCAGGCCGGCAGCGACCTGCTGCCCGCGGTCAGCACCATCTTCAGCACCAGCAGCGACTATCAGGGCAGCGCCATGGGCGCCTTCCTGACGATCACCGGTACCATGATCGCCTACTTCGCGGCGGTGGTGATCAACTTCGGCGACTTCTCGCGCTTCGTCAAAAGCGAACGCGACATGAAGCTCGGCAACCTGCTGGGCCTGCCGCTCAACGTGGCCATCTTCTCCTTCATCGCCCTGATCATCACCGCCGGCACCCTGGTGCTGTTCGGCGTACCGCTGACCAACCCCTCCGAGATCATCGAGCGGGTCGACTCGCTGCCGCTGACGCTGCTCGCCGCGGTCACCTTCTTCGCCGCGACCGTCGGTATCAACCTGGTGGCCAACTTCATTCCGCCGGCCTATGACCTGGCCAACCTTTTCCCCAGCCGGATCAGCTTTCGCATCGGCGGGCTGATCACCGCGGTGATCGCTTTCTTCGTCGGTGCGCTGTGGGTCGCCGTGATCAGCCACATCGGCATCCCCGGTTTCGTCAATGCGCTCGGCGCCGTGATCGCGCCCTTCTACGGCATCATCGTGGTCGACTACTATCTGGTGCGGCGCCAGCGGCTGGATATTCAGGACATGTTCTCGAGCGACCCCAACGGCGCCTACCATTACGTCAAGGGCTGGAACCGGCGTGCCCTGTTCGCCTTCGGCCTGGCCGCGCTGTTCTCCATCGTCTCGGTGTGGTTACCGACGCTGCAGGTGCTGGGCGGCTACGCCTGGCTGATCGGCGCCGCCCTGGGCGGCGGGCTCTACTACCTGCTGATGCTGAAACAGCCCGAGCGCAAGGCGGTGGCCACCTGATCGGCAATCTTTCCCCTGCCACCTTCCCCTGCTACAAAAAACCCCCGCCGACCGCGGGGGTTTTACGTTGACGATGCCCTCGGCGGGCCACCTGTCAGGATGAAAATATCGTATAGAGATCCGGCGTCTCATCCGCTTCGTCGTGAATGGAGAGCGAGGCCTCGATCGCCTTGAGATGGCGCTGCATGAAGGCCACCGCGCGCTCGCCGCGGCCGCTCTCGAGCAGCGTCACCAGCTCGTCGTGGTCATGGGATTCGCAGCCCAGATGACCGCGCCCGCCGTAGACCGCCAGGATCAGCGACGAACGCGAGCAGAGCCGCTCGATGAACTCCGCCAGCGGGGCGTTGCCGGCCAATTCGGCGAGACGTTGATGGAAGCGCGCCGAGAGCTGGATCGCCTGGCTCTGCTCCCCGGCGCGCAGTGCGCGACGCTCGCTCGCCGCCAGCTCGCGCAGCGCCGCGACGTCTGCCGGCGTCAGGCGCCGGGCGGCCCACGGCATCAGCTGACACTCCACCAATTGGCGCGCGGCGAAGACATCGCGCGCCTCCTCGATGCTCGGCCGGGCGACGCTGGCGCCGCGGCGCGGGGTCAACGTGACCAGATGCTCCAGCGCCAGACGCTGCAGGATCTTGCGGATGCCGGTGCGGCTGACGCCAAAGACCTCGGCCAGGGCATCCTCGCGCAGGCGCGCGCCCGGCTTGAGCCGATGTTCGACGATCGCCTCGCGGATACGCCGATAGATCTTCTGGTGCCGCTCGGCACCGTCGCCGGCCTTGCCCGCCCCGCGACGGCGCGCAGGCTTGGCCGCAGGCGTCTGCCTCGCCGCCGTGGTGGCATCGGCGCGTTTCCCCATGCTGTCAGACTCCTTGAGTGCATCCCTGCGATTGTATTGGCCGGGCGGTGGGCTGCCCACGCCGCGACGGGTCAGCTGCCGCGGTAGGTCGAGTAGCCGAAGGGTGAGAGCAGCAGCGGCACGTGGTAGTGCTCGCCGGGGGCATCGACCGTGAAGCGGATCGGGATGAGATCGAGAAAGCCCCCCGGCGCGCCGCTGGCGGCGAGATAGTCGCCGGCGTGAAAAATCAGCTCGTAGCAGCCGGCGCGGAACTCGACGCCGGCCAGCAGCGGTGCTTCGCCACGCCCATCGGCATTGGTCCGGAGCGTCGCCAGCCGGGTACGGCGCTCGCCATCGAGGCGGTAGAGCTCGATGTGCAGATCCGCGGCCGGGCAGCCGCGGGCGGTATCCAGCACGTGGGTAGTCAGGTAACCAGAGTCGGTATCGCTCATGCACGCCTCGCGATCGAAAGCGGATAAAGGGGCACCAGCACGCGTCGACCGCCCGCCCGGGAAAGGCTGGATCGACACGAGCGCTTGGCGGTAGCTTAGGCTTTGTACGAAAACTACCTGCGCTCGGCAATACGGCGTTAAAAATCGGCTGGAGCGCCAGCCCGGTCAAAAATGCTCATTTACACCCCGTAAACTCCGCGTTTTCGCCGATTTTTGCCTTGTCTTGCCTTCGCTCGATGACTTTTCGTACAAACCCTAGAGCCAGCCCCACGGAACGTGACTCTATTCAAAGCGCTTCATATACCAGATTCAAGGACGGCCCCGATGTCGGATCACCTGCACCCGCGCCCCAGCCATCTCACGCGCGAGGAATTCGTCGCCAATTACGGTGATATCTACGAACACTCGGCGTGGATCGCCGCCGCCGCCTGGGACAGCGGCCTCGATAGCCGCCACGATACCCCAGCCGGGCTCGCCGCGCGGCTGCGCGAGCCGGTCGACGCCGCCTCCCCCGATGCCCAGCTCGCGCTGATCCGCGCCCACCCGGACCTGGCCGCCAAGGCCGCCGTGGCCGCGACCCTGACCGCGGATTCGCGCCGCGAGCAGGCCGGTGCCGGGCTCGACCAGTGCACCCCGGAGGAGTTCGCCCGCTTCGAGCAGCTCAATGCCGCCTACCGCGAGCGCTTCGGCTTCCCCTTCGTGATCGCCGTACGCGGCCTCGACCGCCACGCCATTCTCGACGCCTTCGAACAGCGCCTGGCACAGACCCCGGAGGCCGAGCGCCACACCGCGCTTGCCCAGATCCACCGGATCGCCCTGCTGCGCCTGGAGGCGCGCGCTACCTGCGCCTGACGTGCCAGTGCCGCGACCAGCCGCTCGTAAAGACAGCCGCTGAAGCAGACAGAAAGGACAGCCTACTACCGCTCGGGTTATCCTGAACGATGCCCGGCGCCACCCACATGGCGCGCGCCGGGCTCAGCCAAGGATCTCAATCACGAATCTCAACCACGAGAGCGGCAGCGGGTGACGGAACGAAAGCGGCAGCGGGCGAGCGACACCAACCAGCAGCGGGCAGCGGACACGACTCAGCAGCGGGCCGGCGAGAAGCGCCGCGCGGTCGGGCGCCCCGCCGGTGGTGGCAAGAGTGCTGGCAAGAGCGGCGGTGGCCATAGCCAGTCGCTGGTGCGCGGCTTGACCATCCTCGAAGCGCTGGCCGCCGCGCCCAACGGGCTGGCGCTCTCGGAGGCCGCCGACGCGGTCGGCCTGGCCCCCTCCACCGCCCACCGCCTGCTGCAGGCGCTGTACCAGCAGGGTTTCATCACCCAGGATGGCAGCAACGGCCTGTGGCGGATCGACGTCAAGACCTTCCGTATCGGTAACAGCTTTCTCGAGGCGCGCGATTTCGTCGCCACCGCGCGCCCCTTCCTGCGTCGGCTCACCGCGCTCAGCGGCGAGACCGCCAACCTGGGCATTCGTGACGACGGCATGGTGGTCTATCTGGCCCAGAGCGAATCGCCGCAGATGATGCGCATGATCACCCGCCTGGGCTCGCGCGCGCCGCTGCACGCCTCGGGCGTGGGCAAGGCATTGCTGGCGTGGATGCCCGAGCCGGAGTTCGCGCGCATCATGGGCGGGCGCGTGCTCGAGGGCGAGACCCCCAATACCCTGACCGATCTGCCCACGCTGCGCGCCCAGCTGGAGACGATCCGGCGCCAGGGTTATGCGGTCGACCGCGAGGAGCACGCCATCGGTCTCAACTGCGTTGCCGCCACCCTGCACGACGAGAGCGGCCTGCCGCTGGCGGCGATCTCGGTCTCCGGCCCGGTGGCGCGCATCGACGACTCACGCCTGCCCGAGCTGGCTGCGCTGGTCGCCGATACCGCCCGCGAGATCACCGCCAGACTCGGCGGCAAGACGCCCAGCGAACCGCCGGCCTGAGGCGCGGGGCAAGTATCGCGACGTGCGACGGCTGATCGCGGGACGGATGATCCCAGTGAGCCTCGGCGCTACACTATCGCCCGGCCAGACCGGCCCCGATACCGCCACCCGCCAGTGAGGTCCGCCATGTCCCCGCACCTGCTCTCCGTCGACTCTCTCAACCGCGACGCCGTGGATCATCTGATACGCCTCGCCGAGCGCATGGAACCGATCGCCCAGCGGCGCCAGGTGACGCGGGTACTGGAGGGGGCGGTGCTCGGCAATCTGTTCTTCGAAGCCAGCACGCGCACGCGAATCAGCTTCAACGCCGCCTTCTGCCGCCTCGGCGGCAGCGTCTGCGACACCACCGGCTTCACCTTTTCGTCGATGGCCAAGGGCGAGTCGCTCTACGACACCAGTCGGGTGATGGGCGGCTATGTCGATGCCATCGTCATGCGTCACCCGGAGCAGGGCTCGGTGGCAGAGTTCGCCGAGGCGACCCGGGTGCCGGTGATCAACGGCGGCGACGGCCCCGGCGAGCACCCCAGCCAGGCGCTGCTCGACGTCTATACCATCAGCAAGGAGTTCGCGCGGCTGGGCAAGCCGCTGGCGGGGGCGCATCTGCTGCTGACCGGGGATCTCAAGTACGGCCGCACGGTGCACTCGCTGATCAAGCTGCTGTCGCTCTACGACCCTCTGCGCATCACCCTGGTGTCGCCGCCGGGGCTGGAGATGCCGCAGCACCTGATCGACCTGGTCGCCTCCCGCGGCCACCGTATCGAGACCCGACCCAGCCTGGCCGAGGACTTCGCCGATGTCGACGTGATCTACGCCACACGCATCCAGCGCGAGCGTTTCACCGCGGAGATGACCGAGAGCTTCACCGAGCTGACCGCCGATTTCGTCGTCGACCGCGGCTTCCTCGACCGCCGCTGCTCGCCCACCACCGTGGTCATGCACCCGCTGCCGCGGGACAGCCGCCCCGGCGCCAACGACCTCTCCACCGACCTCAATGGCGACCCGCGCCTGGCGATCTTCCGCCAGACCGACAACGGCATCCCCATGCGTATGGCGATCTTCGCCCATCTGCTCAAGGTGGAAGAGGAGATCGCCCGCGACCTGCGCGAGGTGCGCTGGTTCGTGCCGGAGACCTTCGGCGTCGACGATCGTACGCTGAAGGCCCAATAAGACGTACAGGATCGAGCGACAGGCGGGATCGAGCGGCAGGCGTGACACCCGGGTGCGGCGTCACGCCTGCCCGCGGGTGAACCAGTTCTCCAGGATGAGCTGCGCAGCGATGCCGTCGACGCCGCGGTCGCGGTAGTTGCCGCGGTGGCCACCCTGGGCGGCGATCTGCTTGGCCGCCTGGGTGGTGCCGCGCTCATCGAACATCGCCACCGGCTTGCCGAAGCGCCCGTGCAAGCGATTGCCGAACTTGCGCGCGCGCACGCTCATCTCGGACTCGCTGCCGTCGTCATGGATCGGCAGCCCCACCACCAGCAGGTCCGGCTGCCACTCCGCCAGCAGGCGCTCGATCTGCGCCCAGTCGGGAATGCCGTCCCGCGCCGGCAGCGGATCGAGCCCGCTGGCCGAGCCCAGCATCTCGTTGCCCACCGCCACACCGATCCGCCGGGTGCCGTAGTCGAAGGCCATCACCAGACGCTGGCCGCGCGTGTCACTGGCGCTGCCGCCCAGGCTTGCCATCAGGCGTGCCCGGCGTCGCGGGTCATCAGGTTGAGGTCGACCCCGAGACGCCCCGCAGCAGCCGCCAGACGCTGCTCCGGGGGCTGGCGGAACAGGATGTCGCCGTCGCCCTCGACCGTCAGCCAGGTGTTCTGCTTGAGCTCGTCCTCGAGCTGCCCAGCCTTCCAGCCGGCGCAGCCCAGGGTGACCAGGAAGTGCTCCGGGCCGCGCCGCTGGGCGATCGCCTGGAGCATGTCCATCGAGGTCGTCAGGGCGATGTCCTCGGCCACCTGGATGCTGGAGTCCCACTCACCGGCGCTGCCACGGTGCAGGATGAACC
This sequence comes from Gammaproteobacteria bacterium MFB021, assembly GCA_000737985.1. Taxonomy (GTDB): domain Bacteria; phylum Pseudomonadota; class Gammaproteobacteria; order Pseudomonadales; family Halomonadaceae; genus Salinicola. The sequence continues at coordinate 30,508 of JNVT01000040.1, forward strand.
CGCGGTCGCGATAGGTCGGGCCGCCGTCGTAGACCAGGATCTCGTTGTGCGGCCCCGGCTCGGACTCGATATCGAGCTGCTCGAACAGCCCCTGCAGGGTAAGCTCGGAGGGCCGGTTGACGATCACCCCCAGGGTGCCATCGTCGTCGTGGTCGCACAGATAGGTCAGGGTGCCGGCGAAATTGGGATCTTCCAGGTGCGGCATCGCCATCAGGAAGTAGTGTTTCAGGCTTTGCATGAGACTCCGTCGAAATCGCAGCGCGCCGCCGGCCTGCCGGCACGCCTGAGGTCAGCTTGCAGTGTAACACCCGCGTATCCCGGCGTTGTCGTCGGGGCGACGGAAGTCGCAGCGCCACCGGGCGTCGCGCGCCATTCACTGGCGCGCAGCGTGACAGGACACGCCAAGATGGGGCCGTGTCGCGGCGGAATCAAGCCAGACGCTTCTCGATCGCAGCCATCAGCAGCCCCGGGATATCGGTACCACGCTGGTCGTCGATCTCGCGCACGCAGGTCGGACTGGTGACGTTGATCTCGGTGATGTAATCGCCGATCACGTCGAGCCCGACGAACAGCAGGCCGCGCTCGCGGATCGCCGGCTTGACCTGCTCCACCAGCCAGTAGTCGCGCTCGGTCAGCTCGCGGGAGACCCCGCGCCCACCGGCGGCCAGGTTGCCGCGGGTCTCGCCGGCACTGGGAATGCGCGCCAGGCCGTAGGGCACCGGCTCGCCATCGACCAGCAGAATGCGGGTGTCGCCATCCTTGATCTCCGGCAGGTAGCGCTGGGCCATGATCTGGCGCTGGCCGCGCTCGGTGAGCTGCTCGATCACCGCGCCGAGGTTGCGCCCCTCGGGGCCGATATGAAAGATCCCGGTGCCGCCCATGCCGTCGAGCGGCTTGAAGATGGTATCGCCATGCTCGGCCTGGAAGGCGCGCAGCACCGCCGCATTGGCGGAGACCACGCTGGGCGGGATGCACTGGGTGAACTGCTGGGCGAACAGCTTCTCGTTGCACTCGAACAGCGCCCGGGTCGGGTTGACCACTAGGGTGCCTTCGCGCTCGGCGAACGCCAGCAGGTGCACGGCGTTGAGGAAGTGCCCGTCCACCGGCGGGTCCTTGCGCATCAGGATCACGTCGAGCTCACCCAGCGGCATCGCCTCGCGCTCGCCGAGGTCGAACCAGTGCTCCGGATCGTGGTGCACATCGAGCGTGCGCACGCTGCCCATGGCGCGCCCTTCGTAGAGGTAGAGATCCTCCTGCTCGAGGTAGTAGAGCGACCAGCCCTTGGCCTTGGCCGCCCACAGCAGCGCCAGGGTGGTGTCCTTCTTGTAGGCGATATCGGCGATGGGATCCATCACCACGCCCAGCTTGACGGTGTTCTGACTCATCGGTGAGGTCTTCCGTGTCGGTGTATCCCGCCGGCCGAACGGGCGGGAGAAGCGTGGCGCTCAGTATGCCCGAGCGCCACGCGCAGCACCAAGACGCGGCCCGGGATACGAGCCGATGCGCTTACTCGTGCACCGTGGCCTGGGCTTTCACTCGCGCACCATGGCCTGCGCCAGATCGTGAAAGGCTCGCGCCGTCGCCGAGAGAGGCGCCTCGCGCCCCCAGGCCAGCCCGATCTCCATGGTGGGAATGGGATCGTCGAGATCGATATGGACGATCCGTCGCCCCTCCAGCGACCAGGGCCGGTAGACCATGTCCGACAGGATACTGATGCCGGTGCCGTTGGCGACCATGCTGCGCACCGCCTCCACCGAGGAGGTGCGAAAGCGCACGTCGGGCGAGAGCCCCGTGGGAGCCCAATAGCGCAGCGCGGTCTGATCGGCCTCGTCCACCGTCAGCATGATGTAGGGCTCGTCGACCAGATCGCGCAGGCACACGCGCTCACGCGCGAGTAGCGGATGATGGCTGCTGACCCACAGCCGGCGGCGCGAATGCAAAAGCGGCAGCCGCTCGACCCGGGAGCTGTGATCGACGTTGGAGGTCAGCACGATACCCAGATCGTAGGCCCCGCTCTGTAGCCCTTGCAGAATGGCGGGCCGCGGCACTTCGTGCAGACGCAGCTCGACGCCGGGGTAGCGACGCTGAAAGCGCGCCAGCAGCGGCGGCAAAAAGTAGCCGGCAACGGTATAGCTCATCGCCAGGTCGAGCCTGCCGCTCACGCTCGTGGGGTTCTCCTGCCGGCCCTCGAACGCCTCGTCGACGGCCTGAAATACATGCCGCACCTGGTTGAGAAAGCGGCTGCCCTGGTGCGTCAGCTGCATGCCTTGTGAGGTGCGCTGGAACAGCGCCACGCCGAGCTGCTCCTCGATTTCACGCACCCCGGTGGTGATCGAGGACTGCGAGACGTTGAGGTCGATCGCGGCCTGGGTGACCGTGCCGCTTTCGGCCACCGCCTGGAAGTAGCGCAGCTTGCGCAGGGAGGGATCGCGGGACATGGCAGCACTCGGCTATCGGATTTTTTGAAAGTACAAAACAAGAATTAATAATTCCACCCGCTTCGGCGCCGGGTTGTAAATGGGGCATGACGCTCACCGGAGGCCCTACCTTGACCACGATCGACTTCAACGCAGACATGGGCGAAGGCTTCGGCGCCTGGCATATCGGCGACGACATCGATCGCCGCCTGCTGGCGCTGATCAGTAGCGCCAACATCGCCACCGGCTTCCACGCCGGCGACCCCTCGACGATGGCGCGGACCCTGCGCGAAGCGACACGCCAGGGCGTGGCGGTGGGCGCCCACCCCGGCTTCCGCGATCTGGTCGGCTTCGGCCGCCGGCACATCGATGCCAGCGCCGAGGAGCTGGTGAACGACGTGCTCTACCAGTTGGGCGCGCTACGCGAACTGGCCAGTCGTGACGGTATCGGATTGCATCATCTCAAACTGCACGGGGCGCTCTACATGCATGCCGCGCGCGATGCGCCCTTTGCCACCGCGCTGACCCGGGCCCTGGCGGCCAGCGCCCCCGGCCTGCCGATCTACTGTCTGGCCGGCTCGGCGCTGGATCGCGCCGCTGCGGACGCGGCGCTGCCGCGGGTCCACGAGTTCTACGCCGACCGCGACTACGACGACCAGGGCAGCATCATCCTGGTGCGCGGCAGCGAGGCACTCGACCCTGAACGCGTGGCGCACAAGGTGCTCACCGCCTGCCGCGACGGCGTGGTGGAGAGCGTGACCGGGCGCCGCGTGGCGGTCAGTTTCCAGTCGATCTGCTTTCACAGCGATACCCCCGGTGCCCTGGACCTGGCCACCGCCGCCCGCGAGGCGCTGACCCAGGCCGGATTCAAGATCCGCACGACCTGACGCCCTTGGGGAGCGTGCCGCTCCCGCGACGCCAACGGATGAGAGATCTCGACACAATCACAATCAGGCAGGAGATACACCCCATGTCCCAACAACCGTCCCAACACACGATTCAGGCCCCTTTTCCCGGCGTGTTCTATCGTCGCCCGGCCCCTGATCAAGCGCCCTTCGTGGAACCGGGGCAGCGGGTCGAGGCGGATACGGTGATCGGGCTGATCGAGGTGATGAAGCAGTTCTGCGAACTGAAAGCCGAGGCCGCGGGCACCATCGTCTCGATCGAGGTCGAAGACGAAGCCGTGGTCGAGGCCGGGCAGCCGCTGGCAATCCTGGAGACCGCGCCATGATCAAACGACTGCTGATCGCCAATCGCGGCGAAATCGCCCTGCGTATCGTGCGCGCCGCACGCGAACTGGGTATCGAGAGCGTAGTCGCGCACAGCGAGGCCGATGCCGACTCCCTGGCGGTGAGTCAGGCCGATGCGGGCGTGTGCATCGGCCCGGCCCAGGCGACCAAGAGCTATCTGAACGCCGCCGCGATCCTCCAGGCCGCACGCGAGTGCGACGCCGACGCCGTTCACCCCGGCTACGGCTTTCTCTCCGAGAACGCCGCTTTCGCCCGAGCCGTGGTCGAAGCCGGTATGGTCTTCGTCGGCCCCGATGCCGCGATCATCGAGCGCATGGGCGACAAAGCGATGGCACGCCAGACTGCGGTCGATGCCGGGGTGCCGGTGGTCCCCGGTTCACCGGGCGCGGTGAGCGAGCCGGCACGTGCCGCAGCGATGGCGGCGGAGATCGGCTTCCCGCTGCTGATCAAGGCTGCTGCCGGCGGCGGTGGCCGCGGCATTCGCGTGGTTGAGAACGCCGACGAATTCGACCGCCAGTTGCAGGCTGCCCAGGCCGAAGCGCGCGCGGCCTTCGGCGATGACCGGGTCTATCTCGAGCGCTTCATCGAGCACGCCCGGCACATCGAAGTCCAGGTGCTCGGCGACGGCGAGCGCGTGGTGCACCTGTTCGAGCGCGAGTGCTCGCTGCAGCGTCGCCGCCAGAAGCTGTTCGAGGAGTGCCCGTCGCCGGCACTCGACGAGGCAGCGCGCGAGGCACTGTGCCACTCCGCCGTGCGCCTGGCCGAACACGTGGGCTATGTCGGCGCCGGCACGCTGGAGTATCTGTTCGATAGTCACAGCGGGGAGTTCTTCTTCATCGAGATGAATACCCGTATCCAGGTCGAGCACCCGATCACCGAGGCGGTGACCGGCATCGATCTGGTGCGCGAGATGCTGCGCGTGGCCAGCGGCGAGCGTTTGCGCTTCGCGCAGTCACAGATCCAGTGCCGTGGCTGGGCCGTGGAGATGCGCATCAATGCCGAAGATCCGGCCCGCGACTTCTTCCCTTCTCCGGGCACGGTGGCACGCCTCATCTGGCCCACGGGTCCGGGTATCCGCATCGATAGCGCGCTGTTCGAGGGGTATCGCATGCCGCCGTTCTACGACTCGCTGGTGGCCAAGCTGGTGGTCTGGGACGACAACCGCGCAGCCGCCCTGGCGCGTGCCGCTCGGGCCCTGAACGAGTTCGTGCTCGACGGCTTCACCACCACCGCCGCACTGCACCAGCGCCTGCTCGAGACACCGGCGCTGCGCGCGGCCGAGATCGATATCGGCTTTCTGGAGCGCTGGCTCGCCGACGCTCCCCAGCCTGTTGCCTCTTCCTCTGCCCCTGTCTCTGCCCCTGCTTCTGCCGCTCAGGAGACCGCCCCATGACCACTTTGCCCCCTCCGGCGGCGCGCTACAGCCTGGCCGCCGATGAGTATCTATTCGTGGAGGTCAGCGAAGAGATGACGCTGGAAGCGTTCTTTCGCGCCCTCTCCATCACTCAACGCCTGCGCGAGCTGGCGCTGCCCGGTCTGATCGAGATCTGCCCGGCCAATGCTTCCTATCAGGTGCGCTACGACCCCGACCGGATCTCGGCTCAGACGCTGATCGATACCCTCGAAACACTCGATGCCGAGGTCGCCGCCCGCCAGCGCAAGACGCTGACGACCCGGGTGGTCGAAGTGCCAGTCCTCTACGACGACCCCTGGACGCGCGAGACCCTGATGCGCTTTCGGGATCGGCACCAGGATCCCAGTGGCACGGATCTCGATTACGCCGCGCAGATCAATGGCCTGCCCGACGCCGAGGCCTTCATCGCCGCGCACAGCGGCAACCCCTGGTTCGTCTCCATGGTGGGGTTCGTCGCCGGACTGCCGTTCATGTACCAGATGGTGCCGCGCGAGCGTCAGCTACAGGTGCCCAAGTATCTGCGCCCGCGCACCGATACCCCCAAGCAGACGGTGGGCTACGGGGGCTGCTTCAGCTGCATCTATTCGGTGCGCGGGGCCGGTGGGTATCAGATGTTCGGGATCACGCCGATGCCGATCTACGATCCCAGCGGGCAGCAGCCGCACATCGACGACTCGATGATCTTCTTCCGCCCGGGCGATATCGTGCTGCACCGCGCCATCGACCGCGCCACCTATGACCGTCTCGACGCCGAGGCGAAGGCGGGCCGCTTCCAGCCGCGCGTGGCATCGTTCGATTTCGACCTCGATGCGTTCTCCCGGGACCCAGACGCCGTCGCTGAGCAAGTGAAGGAGGTGCTGCATGCGCATTGACGTAATCAAGCCCGGACTCGCCACCTCGATCCAGGATCTGGGACGCCAGGGCTATTACCACCTGGGTATCCCTCCCTCGGGGGGCATGGACCAACGCTCGCTGCGCGCGGCCAATCTGCTGCTCGGCAACCCGGAAGGGGCGGCAGTGCTCGAGTGCGCCCTGCTGGGGCCGGAACTGCGCTTCGAGCACGCCTGCTGCGTGGCCGTTTGCGGCGCCGAAATGTCACCCAAGGTGGACGCTCGGCCCCAGCCGCTGAACACCGTCTTCGAGGTGCCGGCCGGCGCCACCCTGAGCTTCGATTTCGTGCGCGCTGGGGCACGCGCCTACCTGGCGGTAGCGGGCGGTTTCGATGTCCCGGAAGCGCTCGGCAGCCGCAGCACCTACGCGCTGGGGGGGCTTGGTGGGCTCGAGGGGCGGCCACTGCAAGCCGGCGACCAGTTGACCACCCTCACCCCGGCAGCCCCGGCACGCGTGGGGCGGGCACTACCCGAGCCCTTGATACCGCGCTTTGCCAAGGCGTATCGGCTACGCGTGGTGCCGGGCATCTACGCCCACCGCCTGGAAGCGCACAGCCAGGAAAGGTTCTATGCCGAGACCTGGACGGTGGCCTCGGAAGCGGATCGGGTCGGCTATCGCCTCAAGGGGGGCTCGACGCTGTCGTTCCTGGAGCGCGAGCCACCGTTCGGCGCCGGCAACGATCCGTCGAACATCGTCGACGCTTGCTACCCGATCGGGTCGATCCAGGTACCCAGTGGCAGCGAGCCGATCATCCTGCACCGGGATGCCGTCTCCGGTGGCGGCTACGCCATGATCGGCACGGTGATCAGCGCCGACATGGATTGGGTCGGCCAGATTCAGCCACACCAGTCGGTGCGCTTCGAGGCGGTCGATCTCGAACAGGCGCTGGCGGCAAGGCGCGAATACCAGGACACCCTGGCGGCACTGCGGCAGATGCCGTGAGCACCATCTTCCCATGGCCCGACCTCCGCGTCGGGCCCCGTCAAGGAGGGCTAAAACCACCGCCATGACAGCGCACCGCTCGGTGCTCCCCGACTCCTGCATAAAATAAGCACAACAAAAGGTATCCCCATCATGGCTAACGCTCCCCAGGCGCAGACAAGCGCCGACCTCGATTTTTCCGAACGCCCGGTACCCGACAGCGGGCGCATGCCCAAGGCCAATCTGATGATGGCCTGGTGGGCAGTGTGCAGCGCGATCTTCTACATGGTGGTGGCGGCCGCGATGGCGCGCAGCTACGGCACCGTGAACGCTCTGATCGGCATCGTGCTCACGGTGATCGCCTACGGCCTGATCAACGCCGTGATCAGCCGCTACGCGATGCGCACCGGGCTCACCGTGGGGCTGTTCTCGCGCCGCCTGTTCGGCCAGGCGGGCGCGCTGCTGGCGAGCCTGATCTTCTTCGCCACCGCGCTCTACTATGCGGTGTTCGAAGGCTATGTGATGGCCCTGGTGCTGAGCCAGTGGAGCAATGGCCTGAGCATGGCCGTCTGCACGGCGATCGTCGCGATCCTCGGTGTGTCGCTGATCTTCGGCAGCGTCCAGCACTGGCTCGACAAGTTCAACGGCGTGCTGCTGCCGGTCTACGTCATCGGCATGCTGATCGCCGTGGGCATGGCAATGGCCAAGTTCGGCTATCCCACGGGCTGGCTGACCCGGGTGCCCGAGGGTGGCGCCCCGGCCTGGGGCTGGGGCCAGACCTTCGCCTACTACATGGGCGTCTGGGTGCTGATGATGTTCACCTTCGACTATGCCCGCTTCGGCCGCCGCGAAGATGCCACTTTCCACGCCCGGGTGACCTTCGGCGTGCCGTTCTACCTGATGACCTTTCTGTTCAGCGGTCTCGTCGGCATTCTGCTCGATGCCATGATTCCGGTGGAAGGGCTGTCGGAAGTCTCGGTGGTGCTAGGGCTGCTCGATCTGATGGGTGTCGGCGGACTGCTGCTGGTCTGGGTCACCCAGAGCCGTATCAACACCGCCAACTACTATCTGGCGACGATCAATTTCGAGGCGCTGGTTTACAAGCTCACCGGCACCAAGCTCTCCAAAGTCGTTGCTGGCTGCATTATCGGCGTGCTCGCCTATCTGCTGATGATGGCCGACGTGTTCGGCTACATTCTCAAGGCACTGGCCTACCAGGGCGTGTTCGTGGTCGCCTGGGTCGGCGTGGCGCTGGCCTATATCCAGGCCCACCCACCCGGCAGCGAGGATAGCGCCATGGCGCCTGAGCGCCTCTCCCGCGCCTACGACACGCACGGCCTGTGCGCCTGGTTCGGCGCCACCCTGGTGGGCATGGTGGTGATGCAGCTACCCGACCTGGCCGCCTTCTCGGCGCCGGCCACCGGACTGTGTGCCTATGCGCTGTATACCGTCGGGCTCAGGAGAGAAAGGCGCAACGGCGTGGGTTCGCCGACCTGACTCGGCGCCCCAGCCGCCTTTGCCTTTTGCTCGCTCCTCTCTCGTTTCCCTCTCGGGCGGCTCTAACGGCCGCCCAGTCTTTGCCACAGAAAACGCCACGCCAGCGCACCGAGCCGGGCGCGCTGGGCGTTGTCGGCGGCGCCGCCGTGACCGCCTTCGGTGTTCTCGTAGTAGTAGACGTCGCTTGCGTTCATCGCTTCCATCTTCGCCATCATCTTGCGCGCGTGCCCGGGGTGCACGCGGTCATCGCGGGTCGAGGTGGTGAACAGCACCGCCGGGTAGTCCACGCCCTCGCGCAGGTTATGGTAGGGCGAGTAGTCTTTCAGGAAGCGTTCCCAGTCGTCGCTGTCCGGATCGCCGTACTCGGCCATCCATGAAGCGCCGGCGAGGAGCTGATGGTAGCGGCGCATGTCGAGCAGCGGGACTTCACAGACCGCAGCGGCGAAGTGATCCGGGTAGCGGGTGATCATGTTGCCCACCAGCAGGCCGCCGTTGGAGCCGCCCTGGATGCCCAGTTGGCGCGGTGTGGTCACGCCGCTGGCGACCAGGTCCGCGGCCACCGCGGCGAAGTCCTCGAACGCCTTGTGGCGATCCGCCTTGAGCGCGGCACGGTGCCAGCGCGGGCCGTACTCGCCGCCGCCGCGGATGTTGGCCACCGCGTAGGCGCCGCCACGGGCGAGCCAGCAGCGTCCCACGTCGGGGGCATAGTGCGGCGTGAGCGAAATCTCGAAACCGCCATAGCCGTAGAGCAGCGTGGGCAACGCTGTTTCACGTGAAACGTCGTCAGCGCCCGCCGGCAGCACGAGGAAATAGGGTACGCGGGTGCCGTCGGCGCTGGTGGCGAAGCGCTGCTCGACCCGCATGCCGCTGGCCTCGAAGAAAGCCGGCGCCTGCTTGACCGGCGTGGGCGCCGCGGACGCGGTCTCGGCCTGGGCCAGGTCGAGGCGCGATAAAGTGGTCGGGGTCAGATAGTCGGTGACCACGACGAAGACCTCGTCGCTGGTCTTGTCGTCCACCGCCGAGAGACCGACCTCACCGGTGGCTGGCAGGGCGTCGAGCGCCAAGCTCGACCATTCTTCCTCGGCGCGTGGTTCGAGGCGCACGAAGCGGTGTTTGACGTCTTCGAGGATATCCAGCACCAGGTAGTGGCGGGTCCACTCGAACCCTTCCAGCGAGCGCCGGGCGTCCGGCGTGAACAGCACGCGGAAGTCGCGGGCGCCGGCCTTGAACGCGGCGTAGTCGATCGCCAGCAGCGCCCCGCTGGGGTAGCAGGTCGTCTCTGGCATCCAATCGTCGCGCAGCAGTACCAGCAGCCACGCGCGGTGCACGCTGGCCTGGGCCGAGAGCGGCAGGTCGAGCAGCAGCTGGGTGCCATCGGGTAGCCGTTCGATCAAGCGCTGCTCGTAGAACGCCAGGGCGTGGTGGATGAAGTCGCGCTCGAAGCCGCGGGTGTGATCGCGAAAAGCGACCGCCATCAGATCGCTCTCCGCCGCCTCGAACAGCGTCTCCGCTGCTGCCAGAGGCTGCCCCCGCCGCCAGCGCTTGACGCAGCGCGGATAGCCCGAGCTGGTGAGCACGCTCTGCCCCGCGGCATCGGCACCGAAGTCGGTATAGACATAGACCGTATCGCGGTCGATCCAGCTCATCCCGCCCTTGGCCGCGGGCCGCTGGAAGCCCTCCTCGACCCAGCGCTTGCTGACGAGATCGAACTCACGCGTCACGTCGGCATCGGTGCCGCCCGGAGAGAGTGAGACCAGCGCCCGCTCCCAGGTGCCCGCCGGGTCCTCGGGCTCGAGGCAGTGCGCGCCGTGCCACACCCAGCTCTCGCCCTCGGCGGCGTTGAGCGCGTCGACGTCGATCAGCACTTCCCACGCCGGCCTGGCCTGGCAGTAGTCGGCCCAGTGGGTCCGCCGCCATAGCCCGCGCGGGTGGTCGGCATCCTGCCAGAAGTTGTAGTAGTGCTCACCGCGCTTGACCACGAAGGGGATGCGGTCGTCGGCATCGAGGATCTCGCGCAGCTCGGCGGTCAGGGTATCGAGCTCGGGGCCACCCAGGGCATCGAGGGTCTGGCGGTTGTGCGCCTCGACCCAGGCCAGTGCCGCCGGGTCGTCGATCGCCTCCAGCCAGCGATGCGCGTCGGCCTCGGCGATCATGTCGGGGTCGGCCCCACCGCCCGCGGCATCGGGCGTCTTGGCAAGATAGGGAAATCCGGGGAAGCGGCGCATCGCGCGTCTCCTGTTTGTCGTCGTGGTCATAGAGCCTAAGCCATGACCCGCGTTCCACCGAGCGCGGATCTTCGCGCCCCGCTACGCGCGCCCTGATTCACGCGCCCGGGTCCGTCCCCGGCGCCGGCTCAGAAGTGGTCGACGGCGGCGGCACGCCAGTCGGCTTGCCACGCCGCGGGAATCTCATCCCCCAGCAGCTGGCCGTCGTTCAGCCGCGGCAGCTCGAACGCCGCGTAGCCGCGCGCCGGCGCGTAGCTGCTGCGGTGGCGGATATGGTCCGGGGTCAGCGCATCGAAACGCTCGAGCCCCATGGCGCCGGTGATCGCGGCGAAGCCATCCAGGGTTGCGCGGTGATAACGCGCCACCCGCTCGGCCTTCTCCGGCACGTTGATCGCGCGTGCTCGCTTGGGGTCCTGGGTGGCCACGCCCGTGGGGCACTTGTTGGTGTGGCAGCGCCGGGCCTGGATACAACCGACCGCGAACATGAATGGGCGCGCGGCGTTGCACATGTCGGCGCCGAGCGCGGTCTTGACCACCATGTCGTAGCCCAGGGCGACCTTGCCGCTGGCGACCAGGCGGATCTTGTCGCGCAGCCCGGCGCCGCGCAGGGCGTTGTCGACGAACGGCAGCGCCTCGTCGATGAACACGCCGAGGCGGTCCGAGAACTCCTGCGGCGCCGCACCGGTGCCGCCCTCGGCGCCATCGATGACGATGAAGTCGACCAGGGTGCCGGTCTCGATCATCGCCTTGCAGATACCCAGGAATTCGTGGCGCACACCGAGGCACAGCTTGATGCCCACCGGCTTGCCGTCGCAGAGCTCGCGCAGCCGGGCGACGAACGCCATCAGCTCGCGCGGGTTGGAGAACTCCGGATGCGCGGGGGGTGAGGCACAGTCCTGGCCGGCCTCGATCTGGCGCGTGCTGGCGATCTCCTGATTGACCTTGGCCCCCGGCAGCAGCCCGCCGTGAGAAGGCTTGGCCCCCTGGGAGATCTTGATCTCGACCATCTTGACCTGATCGCGGCGCGCCTTGTCGCGAAAGGTCTCGGCGTCGAAGCGACCATTCTTGTGGCGACAGCCGAAGTAGGCGGTGCCAAGCTCCCAGATCAGATCGCCGCCGTGCTTCTCGTGATAGGGGCTGATCGCTCCTTCGCCGGTGTCGTGGGCAAAGCCGCCCTGCTTGGCCCCCAGGTTCATCGCCTCGATGGCGTTGCCCGAGAGCGAGCCGAAACTCATCGCCGAGATGTTGAGGCGCGACGAGCGGTAGGGGCGCGTGCACTGGGGGCCGCCGATGGTGATGAAGCGCTGCTCGTCGGGCACTTTGCGCGGCGCCATCGAGTGGAAGGAGAAATTGTAGCCGGCCGCATCGACGTCACGGATGGTGCCGAACGGCGAGGTATCGCCGGTGCCATCGGCGCGGGCGTTGATCAGGTTGCGCTGCTCGCGGGAGAAGGGCCGCCCGCTGGTCTCGGATTCGAAGAAGTACTGGCGCAGCTCCGGGCGCACGAACTCGAGCATGTAGCGCAGATGCCCGATCAGCGGGTAGTTGTAGAGTACGTTGGCGGTGGAGCTCAAATCGCGCCAGCCGATCAGCGCCAGCGGCACCCATAACAGCAGCAGCCACAGCCAGGGGTGCCAAACCACGCCGACGGCGAGAATCAGCGCCAGCGTCACGGGAACGAGAAGGTAAAAGAGGCGACGGTACATGTCGTGGTATCCATCCGAGGAGTCGGACCTTCAGTGTTGGTCGCGGTGACCGATTGTTCAAATCGGTAACACGCCCCTCGCGTCTTCCTCTCACCTCTCACCTCTCACCTCTCACCTCTCACCTCTCTCCTCTCTCCCCCTTTCCCCTTTTCCAGTCCCCACCCTCTGGCCTTCAGCCCGCCTTGTCCGACATTGACCATCAAACATCTGACATAAAGACCATCGTCGACTGTCGTCGTTGCCCACTTCATGCCACTTTGATAGATCAGGTTTCCCTACTAGAGGTCTCTCCCATGGACGGCTGGACGCAAACCCTGTCGGCCGGGCCGCTGCTCGGCATCGCCGCCGCCGCGATCGCCCTGCTGCTGGTCCTGATCATTCGCTTTCATCTGCACGCCTTCCCCACCCTGGTGCTGGTCAGCCTGCTGACCGCCTTTGCCACCGGCATCCCCGCCGGCGCCATCGTCGATACCATGACCGACAGCTTCGCCGGCACGCTGGGCTCGGTGGCGCTGCTGGTCGGCTTCGGCGCCATGCTCGGCAAGCTGGTGGAGCACTCCGGCGGTGCCCAGGTGCTGGCCGAACGCATGGTGTCGCTGTTCGGCGAGTCGCGCGCACCGTTCGCACTGGGTATCGCCTCGCTGATCATGGGCTTCCCGATCTTCTTCGATGCCGGGCTGATCGTGATGCTGCCGATCATCTTCGCGGTGGCCAGGCGCCTCGGTGGTCCGGTGCTGCTCTATGCGCTGCCGGCGGCGGCGGCGTTTTCGGTGATGCACGTGTTCGTGCCGCCCCACCCCGGCCCGGTCACCGCCACCGAGCTCTACGGTGCCAACCTGGGCCTGGTGCTGCTGGTGGGGATCCTGATCGTCTTCCCGATGTGGTACCTCTCGGGTTACCTGTGGGGGCGTTTCGCCGCCAGCCGCTTCGACTTCAAGCTCGAAGTCAGCCTGTTCGGCGGCCAGGACAACGACACCATCGAGAACCCGCCCAGCGTGGGCACGGTCATCGCGCTGCTGCTGCTGCCACTGGCGTTGATCTTTCTCAACACCGGGCTTGATTTCGCCCGCGCCGCCGGCGTGGCCGACAGCGACGCCACCTGGTTCCAGTTTCTCTCCTCCCTGGGCGAGACGCCGATCGCGCTGCTGATCTCGGTACTGGTGGCGATCTACGTGCTGGGCAGCCGCCGCGGCGAAGGCGGCAGCGCGCTGGAGAAGATCGTCGACTCCTCGCTGGGGCCAATCTGCTCGGTGATCCTGATCACCGGCGCCGGCGGCATGTTTGGCGGCGTGCTGCAGGCCTCTGGCATCGGCGATGCGCTCTCCGACTCGATGAGCGATCTGGGCATGCCGGTGATCGTCGCCGCCTATCTGGTCGCGGTGGTCATGCGCCTGGCCCAGGGCTCGGCCACGGTGGCGCTGGTCACCGCCGCCGGACTGATGGCACCCGCCGTCGCCAGCGGCGATTTCTCGGCCATGCAGGTGGTCGCGATCACCCTCGCCACCGCCGCCGGCTCGGTGTTCGCCGGCCACGTCAACGACTCCGGCTTCTGGCTGGTGGGGCGGCTATTGGGCATGGACGTCAAGACCACGCTGATGACCTGGACCGTGCAGCAGGCGCTGGAGTCGATGGTCGGCTTCCTGCTGGCCGGCGTCGTCTATCTGCTGTTCTGATCCAGCCAGGGGGGAGATATCAGGGGTATCAATCGGGGGGTAGAGATCCAGCGTATAGTCAGCGCCTATCGCAACGGTAGTCAGCGACATTGGTTGGTCGGCTAATCGTTAACTAGACTTTGGTCGACCTGCCGATACCGGCAACCAATTCCGTCGCCAGTCTGGAAAGGAGTTCTCGATATGGCATCGCTGTTCGAACCGTTCGATCTCAACGGCACACGGCTCAATAACCGCATCGTCATGGCGCCGATGACCCGCTCTCGCGCACCGGACGATATCCCCAACGAGATGGGTGCACTCTACTATCGCCAGCGTGCTTCCGCGGGCCTGATCATCTCCGAGGGCACGCCGATTTCGCGCCAAGGGCAAGGCTATCTCTACAATCCCGGTATCTTCGGCCCCGACCAGATCGCGGGCTGGGCCAAGGCGACCCGCGCGGTACACGAGCGCGGCGGCGTCTTCTTTGCTCAGATCTGGCACGTGGGCCGGGTCTCGCACACCTCGATCCAGATCGCCGGCCAGCCGCCTGTCGGCCCCAGCGAGCAGCAGGGTGGCATGGCCTTCGGCTATAACGACGCCGGCACCCCGGACATGCTCGCGGCGAGCCAGCCGCGCCGGCTCGAGACCGTGGAAGTCCGCGAGATCGTGCGCGATTTCGCCCAGGCGGCGGTCAATGCCCGCAAGGCGGGCTTCGACGGGGTCGAGGTGCACGGCGCCAACGGCTATCTGTTCGAACAGTTCCTCAACCCCCACGTCAACGACCGCGACGACGCCTATGGCGGCTCGCGGGAGAATCGCTGTCGCCTGCTGCTGGAGGCCGTCGACGAGGCGAGCAAGCTGATCGGCGCCCACCGGGTCGGCGTTCGGCTATCGCCCTTCGGCACGCTGTTCGACATGCCGGAGTACGACGACAACGGTGAGACCTATCTGTATCTCGCCCGTGAATTCGACAAGCGCGGGCTGGCCTATGTCCACCTGCACGATCAGGGTGGCCAGGGCATGCCGCCGATGCCGCGCGAGTATCTGCGCCGGTTCCGCGAGGTCTACCACGGTAATCTGCTGCTCGCCGGCAACCTGGATCAGGCAGAGGCACAAGCCCTGGTCGATGAAGGCACCATCGACCTGCCGGTGTTCGGGCGCCTCTACACTTCCAACCCGGATCTGGTCGAGCGCATGCAGAACGGCTGGCCGCTGGCCGACTTCGACCCGGATACCTTCTACGGTGGCGATGCCCGCGGCTATGTCGACTTCCCCACCTATGCCGAAGAGCAGGCGCGCCATGCGCGCGAACAGGCGATCCAGGCGAAGTCCTGACATTCTGAAAGCCAGAGCGCCGCGTCAGATCATTGCGGCGCTCGATATGCGCGCCACGCTGCGCACGCCACTCAGAGCGGCCAGCCCAAAGCAGCTAGCCCAGACGCCCCGGCCACGCGCCGGGGCGTCTGCGTGTCGTCACCCATGGCGCTCTAGGGCGATCACTCATGTCCGCGCGCCTCGTTCCCGCGCGCATAGAAGCGCTGAATGCTGGAGAAGTCGTGGCCCTCGCCACCGGCGGCGGCGTGAAAGCCATAGAGACTCTTGGCCAGCGCTCCCAGCGGCGTGGTCGAGTGGCTCCTGAGCGCGGCCTCCTGGGCCAGACGCAGATCCTTGTTCATCAGCGTGACCCCGAAGCCACCCTGGTAGTCGTGACTGGCCGGCGCCTCGGGCATCACGCCGGGCCAGGGGTTGTAGACCTTGAGCGCCCAGTTGCTGCCGGAACTCTCGGCCATGATCGCCGACAGCACGGCGGGGTCGAGGCCGTTGTCGACGCCGAGCTGCAGCGCCTCGGCGGTGCCCGCCATGAGAATGCCCAGCAGCATGTTGTTGCAGATCTTGGCGGTCTGCCCGGCGCCGCTGTCGCCGGCATGGAAGACGTTGCGCCCCATCGTCTCCAGCACGGGCCGGGCGCGCTCGAAATCGCGCGGCACGCAGACGCCCCAGCCACCAGGCACCGACGAAGCCGACGACATACATCAGCCCGTACCAGTGAACCTTGAGAGGCCCC
>JNVT01000041.1 GCA_000737985.1 Gammaproteobacteria bacterium MFB021
TCCTGGCGCAGATCGAGCCGCTCGAGCCCTGCCTGCTGCCACCTCCCGCGCGTGATGGCCATCTGCCGGTGTGGCCGGTGGCGCTGCGGCAGCCGTCGCTGCCCGGCGTGCTCGACCCGGGCAACGCCGACTACGTGCTCGAGACCCTGGATGTCGCCATTGCCGCCTGTCGTGACGGGCGCGCTGCGGCCATGGTCACTGCGCCGCTGCACAAGGGGGCGATCATCGAGGGTGGCCACCCGGGGTTCACCGGCCATACCGAGTATCTGCGCGATGCCTGCGGTGTCGAAGAGGTGGTGATGATGCTCGCCACGACGAGCGCATCGATGACCGCTACCCCGGGCACGCCGCGACCGCTGCGGGTCGCCCTGGCGACCACCCATCTGCCGCTGTCACGGGTTGCCGAAGCGCTCGATGCCGCGCGCCTGACCCGCGTCACACGGGTTCTCGCCGCCGAGCTGACCCAGCGCTTCGGCATCGCCGCACCGCGCATTCTGGTCAGCGGGCTCAACCCCCATGCGGGTGAAGATGGCCATCTGGGTCGCGAGGAGCTCGACATCATCATTCCGACCCTCGAGCGGCTGCGCGCAGAAGGGCTCGAGCTGATCGGTCCGCTGCCCGCCGATACGCTGTTCACACCGCGCCATCTGAAGGACGCCGACGCCGTGCTCGCCATGTATCATGACCAGGGGCTGCCGGTACTCAAGTATGCCGGTTTCGGCCAGGCGGCCAATATCACCCTGGGCCTGGGTATCGTGCGTACCTCGGTCGATCACGGGACCGCCCTCGACCTCGCCGGCAGCGGCCAAGCCGATGTTGGCAGCCTCAGGGTGGCGCTGGAAGTGGCCTGCGAGATGGCTACTCGGAACCCAACTGATTCATCTCTCTAACCAAGAGGATGTTTACACCGCTGTTGAGCGCAGCTTTGCCGTAAACAGTCTCTGAAGGAATTCGTCGTCAATGGCTAACCCAGCCGATTATCCGCGTGGCGCGCTGCCGCGAGCGCGTAAACGTTTCGGTCAGAACTTTCTGCGCGATGCCGGCGTGATCTCGCGCATCGTGCGTGCCATCGGGCCGCGCCCGGGAGAGCGCCTGGTCGAGATCGGCCCGGGGCAGGGCGCCCTGACCGAACCGCTGCTCCAGGCCGCCGGCGCGCTCGAAGTGATCGAACTCGACCGCGACCTGATCCCCGGCCTGCGCGTGCAGTTCTTCGCCTACCCGGATTTCGTGATCCACGAGGGCGATGCGCTCAAGTTCGATTTTCCCGCCCTGGCAGCCGCGGATGGCCGTCCGCTGCGGGTGGTCGGCAACCTGCCCTACAACATCTCCACGCCGCTGATCTTCCATCTGCTGGCGGCGCGCGGTGCCGTCGCCGACATGCACTTCATGCTGCAGAAGGAGGTGGTAGAGCGTCTTGCCGCCGAGCCCGGTGGGCCCGACTGGGGCCGGCTGTCGGTGATGACCCAGTACCACTGCCAGGTGGAGTCGCTGTTCGTGGTGCCGCCAGAAGCCTTCGTGCCCCGGCCCAAGGTCGACTCCGCCATCGTGCGCTTGACACCCCACGCCGAGCTGCCCGCCGTGGCGCATGACGAGGCGCGTTTTGCCGAGATCGTGCGCGAGGCCTTCGGCCAGCGGCGCAAGACGCTGCGCAACAATCTCAAGGGGCTGATCGAGGCCAGCGAGCTCGAGACGCTGGAGATCGACCCCGGCCGCCGGCCGCAGACACTGACGGTGGCGGAGCTGGTGGCCATCGCCAATCGGGTCACGGAGCGCGAGGCATGAGCGAGCTGGCCACCCAGATTCTGGTCGAGGTCGCGCCCGAGTATCGTGCCGACGAGTCGGACCCGGGGCAGTCGCGCTATGTCTTCAGCTATACGGTGACGGTGCACAACCGCTCGACGCGCGAGATTCAACTGCTGTCGCGCTACTGGAAGATCACCCAGGGCAACGGCAAGGTGCAGGAGGTGCGCGGCAACGGTGTGGTCGGCAAGCAGCCGGCGATCGCCGCCGGCCACAGCTTCCGCTATACCAGCCGCGCGGTGCTGGCCTCTCCGGTGGGAGTGATGCAGGGCAGCTACGGCTGCAGCGATCTCGCCAGCCAGGAGGCCTTCGAGGTCACCATCGCACCGTTCCGGTTGGCGACCCCCAATCAGGTGCACTGAGCTGCGCCGGGTGCCGTCCCGTTCATCCCGGAGGGCTCTCCAGCCCTCGACCTAGGCTTTGTACGTAAAGTCAGCGAGCACAGATAGTTTTCATACAAAGCCTTGAACTGATCATCGAGAAGGACGACGACTATGGCCACCTACGCCATCGGCGACCTGCAGGGCTGCTACGCCGAGTTCGACGCACTGCTGGCGCGGCTCGACTTTTCGCCCTCCCGCGACCGGCTGTGGCTGGCCGGCGATCTGGTCAACCGTGGCCCCGGCTCGCTCGCCTGCCTGCGCCGGGTGAAGGCGCTGGAGGGCGCGGTGGAGACGGTGCTGGGCAATCACGACCTGCATCTGCTGGCGGTGGCGCGCGGTCACGGCAAGCTCAAGCGCAACGATACCTTGGCCGAGATACTCGACGCGCCGGATCGAGAGGCGCTGATGGGGTGGCTGCGCGCCCAGCCGCTGCTGGTCGCCGACCCGGCGCGCAACCGCGTGATGACCCACGCCGGGCTGCTGCCGCAGTGGTCGCTGGCCGAGGCTCGCGAGCTAGCGGCGGAAGCCGAGGCGGTGCTCGGCGGCGACGCGGTCGATGACTTTCTCGCCGAGATGTACGGCAACCGCCCGGCGCGCTGGTCGCCGGCGCTGGAGGGGCTGGATCGCCTGCGTAGCATCGTCAACGTCTTTACCCGGATGCGTTTCATCGA
Source organism: Gammaproteobacteria bacterium MFB021 (assembly GCA_000737985.1). GTDB lineage: Bacteria > Pseudomonadota > Gammaproteobacteria > Pseudomonadales > Halomonadaceae > Salinicola. Next base: position 2,855 of record JNVT01000041.1, read on the forward strand.
CGCCGAAGGTACCCTCGACTTCAGCGCCAAGGAGGGGCTCGACACTGCACCGGCGGGCTTCGCCCCCTGGTTCACCTATCCACGCCAGCACCCGCGTGAGGAAGCGCTCACCCTGCTGTTCGGCCACTGGGCCGCGCTGGAGGGGAAGACGCCCGGGGCCCGGGTGCGCGCCGAGGCGCTCGATACCGGCTGCGTCTGGGGCGGCACGCTCACGGCGCTGGATCTCGACAGCGGCGAGCGTATCGCCGAACCGTCGCAGCAGCTGCGACGCTGACGCCATCTCAGAGGGGGCACATGCCACATCCATTCGAACATCTCGACGCCGCCACGCTCATCCAGTGGCTGGGCGAAGGACGCAGCCTGACCCTGGTCGATATCCGCGATCCACTGAGCTTCGCCCAGGGGCACATTCCCGGCAGCCGTCATCTGGATAACTCCAGCGCCGCCGAGCTGGTCGAGCAGACACCTACTGCGCAACCGTTGGTGGTGGTCTGCTACCACGGCCACTCCAGCCAGCAGGCCGCCGCCTGGCTCGCCGGACAGGGCTTCAGCGAGGTCTACAGTCTGGATGGCGGCTTCGTCGACTGGGCCCATCGTCACCCTGAACGGGTCAGCCGCTAGGGGGCGCCATGCACGCTGACAACGATCCCTGTCTCGCCGGTCTCGAGGTCTATCTGGTCGGCGGCGCGGTGCGCGATGCCCGCCTGGGCTGGCCGGTCGGCGACCGCGACTGGGTGGTGGTCGGTGCCAGCGTCGAGCAGATGCGCCAGCGCGGCTTCCAGCCGGTGGGGCGCGACTTCCCGGTGTTCCTGCACCCGCAGACCCACGAGGAGTACGCGCTGGCACGCACCGAGCGCAAGCGCGGCCACGGCTATACCGGCTTCGAGGTCCACGCCAGCCCCGAGGTGACGCTGGAGGCGGATCTGGCGCGGCGGGATTTCACCATCAATGCCATGGCCGAAGGCGCCGAAGGCGAGCTGGTCGACCCCTACGACGGATGCGCCGATCTCGACGCCAGAGTGCTGCGTCACGTGTCGCCGGCGTTCGTCGAGGACCCCTTGCGAGTGCTGCGCGCGGCGCGCTTTCTCGCTCGCTACCGCCATCTGGGGTTCACCATCGCCGGCGAGACCCTGGCGCTGATGCGTCAGCTCGTGGCCGGCGGCGAGATCGCGCATCTGGTCGCCGAGCGCGTCTGGACCGAGACCGAGAAGGCTCTGACCGAGGCCGACCCCGCGGCCTATTTCGAAACCCTGCATGAGTGCGGTGCCTTGGCGGTACTGATGCCGCCGCTGGCCGACGCCACCCTGGCGACGGCTCTGGCGCGGCTGGAGAGCGTGCCGACCGATCTCGACGAGCCGGCGGTGTGGCGTTGGGCGCGTCTCGGCGAGCACCTCGAAGCAGGCGCCCAGGGCGCGCTCAACGATGCCGTCAAGGCGCCCAACCGCTACCGTGACGCCATGCGTCAGGCGGCGCTCACCCGCGAGCTGCGCAGCCGCTGTGCCGAGCTCAAGGTCGCAGGGGCCGGTGATATCATGGCCTGGCTCGACGGCATCGACGCCTGGCGCCGGCCGGAGCGCCTCGATCCGTTGCTGGCACTGATCGCCCACGAAGACCCGACCCTGGCCAAGGACCTCGCCCTGGCGTGGCGGCTGGCCGCTCAGATCCTGCCGCAGACCCTGCTCGACGAGGGCCTGCGCGGGCCGCAGCTCGGCCAGGAGCTGGCCCGGCGGCGGGAGCAGACCATTCGCGAGGCGTTGGAGACGGCGTAGACAATGGCGTCAGGGCGCTGAGGCGTTCGCGCGCCAGCCGCCGCGACCCTCGCATTTACCTCGCAGAACACTTCCCCTCGAAGATCATTTCCCTCGAAGACCCTGCCACTCGCAGATAGAAAACGCCCGCAGCGATCACTCGCCGCGGGCGTTCGACGTTTAACGTCGTATTGCCGAGCTTAGGCAGTTGGCGTAGCCAGCCTAGACGAACAGGCCCACGATCAGCGCCATCACCAGACCGGTCAGGCCGATGATGGTCTCCATCACTGTCCAGCTCTTCAGGGTCTGCGCTTCGGTGAGCCCGAAGTAGCGGTTGACCAGCCAGAACCCGGAGTCGTTGACGTGGCTCAGCACGGTGGCCCCCGAGGCGATCGCGATCACGATCAGGCCGAGCACCGGGCCCGACAGGCCCAGGGTCGAGATGACCGGGGCCATCAGGCCGGCGGCGGTGATCATGGCCACGGTGGCGGAGCCCTGGATCACGCGCACCGCGGTGGAGATCAGGAACGCCAGCAGAATCGGCGGCAGCGCGCTCTCGGCCATGATGTCACCCATCACGCCACCGACGCCGGAGTCGATCAGGACCTGCTTGAACACGCCGCCGGCGCCGGTGACCAGGATGATGATGCCCGCCGGTTCGAGCGCCTTGGTGGCGACTTCCATCACCTGTTCGCGGGTCATGCCGCGGCGCGTGCCCAGGCAGGTGAAGGCGAGCAGCGTGGCCAGGGTCAGCGCCACGAAGGGGTGGCCGAGGAAGGTCAGCGCGGCCAGGACCGAACTGTCCGCCGGCAGGATCACGCCGGAAACGGTGTTGAGCACGATCAGCGCCAGCGGCAGCAGGATGATCGACAGGATCAGCTTGAAGCTGGGCAGGTCGCGGGTGTCGCCCGGCTCCTTGGGCAGCTCCATGTAGTCGGGGATCTGGGCGTCGATGCGTTTGGCGATCCAGCGCCCGAACAGCGGCCCGGCGATGATCATGGCGGGCAGGCCGCAGATGGCGCCGAACAGGATCACGTAGCCGAGGTCGGCGCCGATCAGCTTGGCCACCGCGATTGGACCCGGTGTCGGCGGAATGAACGAGTGGGTCACCGCCAGACCGGCGAGCAGCGGAATGCCGTAGTAGAGCAGCGAGCGCCCGGTGCGCCGGGTCAGGGCATAGATCAGCGGCACCAGGATGATGAAGGCGACGTCGAGGAAGACCGGAATCGCGACCAGGAAGCCAGTGACCCCCATCGCCCACTGCGAGCGGTTCTCGCCGAACTTGTCGAGCAGCGTGCTGGCCAGGCGATCGACCCCGCCGGAGACCTCCAGCATCTTGCCGAACATCGCGCCCAGGCCGACCACGGTGGCGACGAAGCCGAGAGTGCCGCCCATGCCTTTCTCGATGGTGTCGAGCAGCTCCTCGACGCCCATGCCGGTCGCCAGACCCACGACACCGCTGACCACCAGCAGCGCCACGAAGGCGTGCAGGCGCAGACGCATGACCAGGTAAAGAAGGACGATGATGCTCCCCAGCGCGGCGAGAATCAGAGAGGTGGGACTGTCCATGAGGATGAAAAACCCTTTGTGAGCGAAGCACCCACTGCGGCCGATGCGTCACCGAGTGTGGCCGCGGGCGTGGTGCATCCAGCACCTGCCGAGGCGAGATCCCGCGGGACGCTATGCGCCTTTGGTGGCGTTGTGCTCCGGTGTGGAGTTGGCGAGAATGGATGTTACCGGTAACAAGTTGGCGACAACAATGCGCCTAAAGGTGTAGAGACAAGCCGCTGGGTGAGGGGTAGGCCTAGTTTTCGTGCAAAGCCTAACAGCACTATTCTCAGCCGCTAGAAGACCTGGGCTTGTCCGGCGGCGCGCGCCGCCAGCAGAACGATTCATCAGTAGGCCGGTTCATCATCAGACCGATTCATCAGCGAAAAGAGTCCGAGGCATGAAAACCAATCAGGGACATCGCATCGTCGTCATGGGCGTGTCGAGTTGCGGCAAGACCGAAATCGGGCAGCGCCTGGCGGCGCATCTGGGTGGGCGTTTCCTCGACGGTGACGACTACCACTCCGAGGCGAGCGTGGCCAAGATGTCGCGCGGCGAGCCGCTCACCGACGACGACCGCGCCGGCTGGCTTGCCCGGCTGAGCGAGATCCTGGGCGCGGCGCGGACGGCGGACGAGACCCTGGTGGTGGGCTGCTCGGCGCTCAAGCGCCGCTATCGCGACATTCTGCGCCAGGGCGACCCGGCGCTCACCTTCGTCTATTTGCGTGGCAGCCGCGAGCTGCTGCTCGAGCGCATCCAGTCGCGCAAGGATCACTTCTTCAAGGGCGAGGCGATGCTCGACAGCCAGCTCGCCACGCTGGAAGCGCCGGGCGACGACGAGGCGGTGACGGTGGATATCGATGCCGGCATCGAAACCGTGGTCGCGCGTGCCGCCGAGGCGCTGGCCGAGCGCTACGCCACTCAGGTCGATAGCGCCGCTTCCTGAGCGGTTCGAGGACCTGGTCGCCTAACCGATACTGCCGCCGCATCGCACCTCGAACCCCAGATCCTCACTGTGCGGCCGGCAGGGCTGGCCGCCGAGGCGCGCCAGCAGGCGTTCGGCGATCACCTCGCCGATGCGTCGGCGCGGGGTCACCACCGTGGCCAGGGTTGGGGTCGTCGCCTCCACGATATCCAGCCCGTTGAAGCCGGCCAGGGCGAGCGCCTCGGGCACCGCCAGGCGGCGGCGCTGACATTCGAACAGCGCGCCGGCGGCCAGGTCGTCGTTGCAGCAGAATACCGCCTCCAGCGCCGGCCAGCGTTGCAGCATCGACCCCAGCATCTCGCCGCCGAGGCGATAGCTCGACGGCTGCGGCGTGGTCAGACAGTACTCGGTGGACAGGTCGGCAGCGCGCAGCGCGGCTTCCCAGCCGGCCATGCGCAGCTGGGCGCGGTGGTCCATGCGCGCGCCGAGAAAACCGATTCGACGGTAACCGCGGGCGATGAAAGTCTCCGTCAGTGCCCGGCCGGCGGCGGTCTGATCGAGCCCTACGTTGATATCCAGCGGCGTCGGGGTCAGTTCCAGGGTCTCCACCACCGGCACTCCGGCGCGCCGCAGCAGCCGCTCGGCGTGTTCGGTGTGACGGGTTCCCGAGAGCACCAGGCCATCCACCCCATAGCCCAGGTAGGTGTCGATCAGGCGCTCCTCCTCGAGGATTGAGTAGCCGGTGTGCCCGATCAGCAGCTGATAGCCGGCAGCGCGCAGGCCCTCCTCGATGCCGCGCTGGATATCCGAGAACACCGCGTTGGAGAGCGACGGGATCAGCAGGGCCACGCTGTGGCTGCGGCCGCTGGCCAGCGCGCCGGCGGCGTGGTTGGGGATATAGCCGAGCTCGGCGCTCGCCGCCTCGATGCGCTGGCGCAGCGCCAGCGAGACCCGCTGCGGCTCGCGCAGCGCACGCGAGACGGTGATCTTGGTGACCCCGACCCGGTCGGCGATATCCTGAAGCGTGACGCGTCCCGAAGTGCGGCGCGGCATGACGATCTCCCCAGCACGGCGGCGGCGCCCGACGCGGGTGAGCGATGAACGACATCGCGCCCCGGGCGGTTCCGGTGATGATGGTTAGCGGTAACTTCCGGGAGATTAGCATGACGCCGCGGCACTGGCTGTGCGGCCATGGTTGTAGCCGATCGGCTGTGTGCGGCTCCCCGCCTCAGGGGGCGCTATCGCCGATCAGCAGCTCGGTTTCCAGGGTGCGTGAGCGGCGCGGCTCGAGATCCAGCAGCATGGCGGCCGCCAGCCGGCCCTTGGCCGCGCTGTCCTGGCGCACCGTGGTCAGGCGGGGTCGCCGCTGCTGACCTTCGGCGATGCCGTCGAAGCCGGTGATGCGCAGATCTTCCGGCACCCGCAGCCCGCGCCGCTCGGCCAGGTCGATGGCGGTCAGGGCGATACGGTCGGAGAGGCAGATCAGCAGGTCCGGACGTGACGCCGCGGGCTGGTCGAGCAGCGCCGCGACCACCGGCACGCAGCCGTCGTAGGTGTTGTGGTCGATGTTCCACAGCGCCACGCTGGCAGGGTCGATGGCGGCCTCCGTCAGCGCCTTGAAGATTCCGTCCAGGCGCCGCCGGGTGATGGTGAGATCGGCCGACAGCAGCGCCTCGGGGCCGATCTGGCCCTCGTGCGACTGGGTCAGACGCAGCCCGACGATGGCGACCCGCCTGGGCGGCTGGCGCAGGGCGTGACGGGTCAGGGCGAGGCTGGCCGGATAGTTGTCGATGTTGACTGCCGCAATACCCGGTAGATCGATGTCGATGGCCACGGCGGGGCGCCCCGCGATCAGGTCGAGGATGTGCGAGGAGGCGCCGTGAAGGCCGTAGACGATGATGCCGTCGGCCATGTCGACGCCGCCGGTGGTCTGCTCCAGGCGCCCGGGCAGCAGCATCAGCGAGTGGCCGTGCTGATCTAGCTGGGCGGCGACACCGGCGATCAGCTCGCTGGCGACGCTGTCGCTCAGGCTGTAGAAGAGATTTTCCGCCAGCAGCATGGCGATGATGCCGGAACGTCCGGTGCGCAGCATGCGCCCGCGGGAGTCGGGGCCGTGGTAGCCGAGTTCCGCCGCGGCGGCGAGAATCTCCTCGCGCCGGGCCTGGGAGAGCTGGTCGGGGCGGTTGAAGGCGTTGGAGACGGTGGCGGTGGAGACGCCGAGACGCGCGGCCACCGTCTTCAACGTCATGCGCTTGGTCGGGCTCACGCTCGCAGGCCGCAGGCGAAGCGCCGCGTCGCGTACGGCTGGCGCCGTGCAGAGAGGGCCGTGGCCGGGGACATGCTCGAATCTCCTCGTCGAGGGGGGATGACGGCCGCGGCGCCGGCCGTCATGCCAGCGTCAGGCGGTGCGCAGCCAGACCGCCGCATTGCCGGCCAGCATCGCGCCACTCACCGCATCGGGCCGGCTCTGGGCGAGCAGCGGTGCCGCCGGCAGCGCGACCGGGGCGTCACCCAGGTTGAGCACCACTTGAACGTCACCGTTGGTCAACACCAGCACGTCTTCACGCGGGCTCGGAGCCCACGTCAGTTCGCCCTGGCCAAGGTTATGATCGCGGCGCAGTTTGAGCAACCGCTGATAAAGGCTGAGCGTCGAATCCGGCTGGTCGAGCTGACGATCGACGGCGTAATGGGCGTAGTTGTCCGGCTGCGGCAACCAGCGCTCGCCGCTGTCGTTGAAACCGAAGGCCGGCGCCTCGGCGCGCCACGGCAGCGGCACGCGGCAGCCGTCGCGGCCGCCATCCTCGCCGCCGGTGCGGTGGAAGCCCGGGTCCTGGCGGTAGCGGTCGGGCATGCTGGTGTGGTCGGGCAGGCCCAGTTCTTCGCCCTGGTAGAGATAGGCGGAGCCGGGCAGTGCCAGGGTCAGCATGATGATCGCCCGCGCCCGGCGCAGCCCCAGCGCCTCGTCGGGCTGCTCGTCGCCGATACCGATCTTCTGCGGGCGTGCGCCAGGGTTCGACAGTCCCAGACGCGAGGCGTGGCGTACGCCGTCGTGGTTGGACATCACCCAGGTGGTGGTGGCGCCGACCTCACCGGTGATGGTCAGCGAGCGGTCGATGATGGTGCGCAGCTCCGCGGCGTCCCAGTGGGCGGTGAGATAGTCGAAGTTGAACGCCTGCTGCATCTCGTCGGGGCGAATATAGCGCGCCACCCGCTCCGGCTTGAGCCAGGCCTCGGCGACCATCATGCGGTCGTCGCCGTATTCGGCCAGGATGCGATGCCAGCGGCGGTAGATATCGTGGACGCCGTCCTGATCCCACATCGGGCCGCGGTTGCCGCCCTCGACCATCACCTGCTCGCCGTCCCAGTCGGGCAGGCCTGGCTGCTTGATCATGCCGTGGGCGACGTCGACGCGGAAACCATCGACCCCACGGGCGAGCCAGAAGCGCAGCACGCGCTCGAACTCGTCGCCCACTTCGGGGTTGGTCCAGTCGAAGTCGGGCTGGGCGCTGTCGAACATGTGCAGATACCACTGGCCGTCGTCGACCCGGGTCCAGGCGGCGCCGCCGAAGATGCTCTGCCAGTTGTTGGGCGGCAGTTCGCCCTGCTCGCCGCGCCCGTCGCGGAAGAGATAGCGCGCGCGTGCCGGGCTGCCCGGTGGGCTGGCCAGCGCCTCCTGGAACCACGCGTGCTCGCTGGAGCTGTGATTGGGCACCAGGTCGACGATCACCCGCATGCCGCGCTCGTGGGCACCGGCCAGCAGGCGGTCGAAGTCTTCGAGCGTGCCGAACAGCGGGTCGACATCACAGTAGTCGGAGACATCGTAGCCGGCATCGGCCTGGGGCGAGCGGTAGAACGGCGACAGCCACAGTGCATCGATGCCCAGCGCGGCGAGATAGTCGAGCCGTTCGGTGACGCCGGCGAGATCGCCCATGCCGTCGCCATTGGCGTCCATGAAGCTGCGCGGATAGATCTGATAGATGACGGCATCGCGCCACCACTGTTGCTGGGTCATGTGCTGGGTCATGCAAGACTCCTCGTCACAAGGTGGATATGGGGTCAGGGCCGGCGTGGCGATCACCACTGCCGCCGCTTGAGTCGGGTCAAGGTCTGGTCGAGGTCGGCGAGTGCCGCCGCCGGCTGGATGCGTCCGGAGAGCACCGCGTGTACGCCGTTGAAGATGGCGTTGGAGACCCGGGCATAGGCCTCGCCGGTCACCGCCGAGGGGCGCGCCACCGCGTTCATCAGCACCGGGCGCAGCACGCTCATGGTGGGGTTGGCCGCCACTACCTCGGGGTCGTCGTAGAGCGCGATCCGGGTCGGATTCATGCCGTTGTTCAGGGCGTGACGGCGCTGCACCTCGGCGCTGGTCATATAGCGTGTCAGCGAGATCGCCGCCTCCGGCGTGTCGGTGTAGCGCGAGACGGCGAAGTTCCAGCCGCCCAGGGTGCTCACCGAGTCGGCATCGGGGCCGTGGGGCAGCGGCGCGACGCCGATCTTGCCGCGCACCCGGCTGCCCTCACGCTGGGCCAGCGACCAGACGTAGGGCCAGTTGCGCATGAACACCGCGTTGCCGCTCTGGAACACCCCGCGCGCCTCCTCCTCGGTGTAGTTGAGTACCCCGCGCGGGGCGATGGTGCCGATCCAGCTCGCCGCCTCGGTCAGCGCCGCCGTGGCCTGGGGGTTGTCCAGCGTGATCGTGCCGTCGGGTTCGACGATGCGCCCGCCGCCGTAGCCGGCGATCCACTCCAGCGCGTTGCAGGTCAGGCCCTCGTAGGCGCGGCCCTGGAACACGAAACCCCACATCTCGGCAGCGCCGGCGGCGCGCTCGGCCTGCTGAATGCTGGTTGCGGTGTCGGCCATCTCCTGCCAGGTCTCGGGCACCGGGCGCTGGTACTTGTCGAGCAGATCCTGGCGGTAGTAGAGCAGGCCGGCATCGGTGTACCAAGGCAGTGCCACCAGCCGGCCATCGACGGTATTGGCCTCGATCAGCGCCGGGAAGAAAGCCTCGCGCTCGGCCGGCGGCACGGCCTCGCCGAGGTCGAGCAGATGCGGTGCCAAAAGCCCCGGCCAGGCGATATCGACCATCATCACGTCGACATCCTGGGAGTGGCTGTTGAGCAACTGCTGGAACAGCGCCAGCTTCTCGGTGGTGGCGTTGGGCGTGGTCACCACCTTGACGCTGTTGCCGCTCTGCGCCGCCCAGGCGCGCGCCGCGGTGGGGCAGTAGTCGCCGTCGCCACCGCCGCCGCAGGCGATGGCCACCTCGGCGGCCTGGGCCGTCGAGGTGGCTCCCAGCAGTGCCAGCAGGCCCAGGGCGGCACGCCAGCCGCGCGACTTGTTCACGAAAAGAGAGTGAGTGGGACGTTTCATGAGTCGGCTCCCTGCGGCTCGGGACGGGCTTCGCGACGTGCGCGTGGCGGGACTGCGCGCCCGTCGCGGTCGAACAGATGGGCGTGGGTCGGATCGAAATCGAGCGTTACCCGCTGGCCGCGCCGGAACGGGCTTGGGGCCTGGGTGCGGCATACCAGCAGCTCGCCGTCATCGCGCTCCATATAGAGGTAGGCTTCGCTGCCGAGGTACTCGACGTTGACGATCTCCAATCCCTCGCCGCTCTCGCTGGCGGTGGGGATCAGATGCTCCGGGCGCACGCCCAGCGTGGTCTCGCTTGGGCCGCCGGCGCTCAGGGCCAGCGGCAGCGTGCGCTGGCCGACGGCGGGAATCTCCACGCGGCAGCCCTGCTCGGCATCGGCCTCGGCGGTGACCTGGATGAAGTTCATCTTGGGCGAGCCGATGAAGCCGGCAACGAAGCGCGACGCCGGGCGCTCGTAGAGCTCCCGCGGGGTACCGATCTGCTCCACGTGACCGGCGTTGAGCACCACGATACGGTCGGCCAGGGTCATCGCCTCGACCTGATCGTGGGTGACGTAGATCATGGTCGAGCCCAGGCGCTCGTGGAGCCGCGCGATCTCGTTGCGGGTCTGTACCCGCAGCGCCGCGTCGAGGTTGGAGAGCGGCTCGTCGAAGAGCAGGATCTTGGGCTCGCGGGCCATCGCGCGGCCGATCGCCACGCGCTGGCGCTGGCCGCCGGAGAGCGCCTTGGGCAGGCGCTCCAGCAGCTCGTCGAGCTGCAGGATCCTGGCCGTCTGGCGGACCCGCTCGTCCACCGTCTGCTTGTCCTGCTTGGCCAGTTTCAGACCGAAGGCGATGTTGTCGTAGACGCTCATGTGCGGATAGAGCGCATAGGATTGGAACACCATGCCGATGCCGCGCTCCGGCGGCGTCAGGTTGTTGACCCGTTGGTCGTCGATCATCAGATCGCCGTGGGTGATCGATTCGAGCCCGGCGATCAGGCGCAGCAGGGTCGACTTGCCGCAGCCCGAGGGGCCGACGAAGACGATGAACTCGCCGTTGTCGATCTGCATCGAGACATCGTCGATCACCTGGGTACTGCCGAAGCGCTTGTTGACTCGTTCGAGCGTCAGGCCAGCCATAGTTTCTCCTACCCGAAAACGGGGAAAGCGGTAGTGGCGCAAATTATTAGCGGCGCAAATCAGGTGTCGCGGAAAGCACCAGAGGCATTCAGCCCTTGACGGCACCGGCGGTGAGCCCGGAGACGATTCGCCGCTGGAAAATCACCACCAGCACCACCAGCGGCACGGTGACGATCACCGAGGCGGCCATGATCGGCCCCCACGGCAGCTCGTACTGGCTGCCGCCGGAGATCAGCGCGATCGCCACCGGCACCGTGCGCTGCGAGTCGGTCAGGGTGAAGGTCAGGGCGAACAGGAACTCGTTCCACGCCGCGATGAAGGCCAGCAGGCCGGTGGTGGCCATCGCCGGCCACAACAGCGGCATGAACACCTTGGTCAGCGTGACCCAGGGCGAGGCGCCGTCGACGATCGCTGCCTCCTCGAGCTCATCGGGGAGCTGGCGCATGAAGGTGGTCAGAATCCACACCGTGAACGGCAGGGTGAAGATGGTGTAGCTCAGGATAAGCCCGCCGGGGGAGTTGTAGAGATCGAGCGTGCGGATCACCTCGAACAGCCCCGAGAGCACCGCCACCTGAGGGAACATCGACACCCCCAGCACGATCATCATCACCGTGGTGCGCCCGCGAAAGCGCACCCGGCCCAGCGCCCAGGCCGCGGTCAGACCCAGCAGCAGGGCAATGAGCACCACGCTGAGGGCGACCACCACCGAGTTGCGGATCGCGGCCAGGAAGGTCGGCTGCGACAGCACCGTGACGTAGTTGGAGAAGTCCAGGCTATCGACCCAGTAGCTCACCTCGAACAGCTGACTCGACGGCTTCAGCGAGGTCACGATGGCGTAGTAGAAAGGGAAGATGGCATAGAGCACCAGCACCGCCACCAGCAGCCAGAAACCGGTTTTCAGTGCGATGGCCTTGAGTCTGCGCAGCGTCATGACCCACCTCCCAACTGGCGGCGTCCGAGATAGAGATAGACCACCGTGACCAGCGCGATGATCATGAACAACAGCGTCGAGGCGGCGCTGCCGTAGCCCACGTCCTGGAACTCCACCAACTGCTGGCGAGCGTAGATCGACATCGTCATGGTCGAGGCGGCGTTGGAGGTCAGCACGTAGATGACGTCGAACACGCGCAGCGCATCCAGGGCGCGGAAGATCACTGCCACCAGCAGCGCCGGGGTGATCAGCGGCAGGGTGACGCGGAAGAACACCCGGACCGGATGGATACCGTCGACCTTGGCCGCCTCGTAGCAGTCCGAGGGCAGCATCTGCAGCGCCGCGAGCACCAGCAGGGCGACGAACGGGGTCGCCTTCCACACGTCGACCATGATCACCGCCCACATCGACAGGCTGGCATCGGCGGTCCACGACAGCGGTGCGTCGATCAGCCCCAGGGTCATCAGCAGGTGGTTGATGATCCCGAACTGGTCGTTGAGCATCCACGCCCAGATCTTGGCCGAGACCACGGTGGGGATCGCCCACGGGATCAGCATCGCCGCGCGTACCAGAGTGCGGCCGCGGAAGTGGGCGTTGAGCACCAGCGCCACGATCACCCCCAGCACCGCCTCCAGCGATACCGACACCAGCGCGAAGTAGAGCGTGTTCCACACCGACTGCCACCACAGCGGGTCGGCGAGGATGCCGTACCAGCCGTTGTCATAGACCAGGTAGTTCTCGAGCCCGATGAAGTTGGCGCCTTCGAGGCTCGACAGGCTGGCGTCGGTGACGCTGAACCAGAAGGTGCGCGCCAGCGGCCAGCCGGCGACCAGCGCCAGGCCGACCAGCATCGGCGTCAGGAACAGCCAGGCCGCGCGCACCCGGCGCCGACGGACCCGGGTGCCGCGCTCGCGGCGCGGCCGTACCGGCTGGGTAGTCTCCAGCGTGCCGCCCGGTGTCGGGGCGGCCGGCGTCTGCGCCATCGTGGGTTGCCGATTAGCCATGGATTGCCTCCCGGCCGCTTACCAGCGGCGCCGCTTGATGCGCTCGAGTTCGCTCTGCAGCGACGCCAGACCCTGGGCCGCGTCGACCTTGCCGGAGAGCACTTCATGCACGGTGTTGAAGAAAGCGTTGGAGACCCGCGGATACTTGTCGCCGGTCACCGCCGAGGGGCGCGGAATCGCCGAAGTGAAAGTGGTGTAGAGGGTGCCGAAGAAGGGCACCGCGGCGAGCACTTCCTTGTCCTTATAGAGCGCCGGCAGCGTCGGGTTATAGGAGCCTTCGATGGCGCGGCGCTTCTGCTCTTCCGGAGAGGTCAGGAAGGCCACCAGGTCGGCGGCCATCTGCGGATGCTCGCTGTAGCGCGAGACCGCCAGGTTCCAGCCGCCGAGCACCGCCGCACTGTGGCCGTCGGCACCGCCGGCGGGCAGCGCCACCACGCCGACCTTGTCACGGATGTCGCTCTGCTCGGACTGCACCAGATCCCAGGCGTAGGGCCAGTTGCGCATGAACAGCGCATTGCCCGACTGGAACACCCCGCGCGACTCCTCCTCGGTGTAGTTGAGCACCCCCTGGGGCGAGATATCGCCGATCCAGCTCGCTGCCAGGGTCAGCGCCTTGGCCGCCTGCGGGTTGTCGATGGTGATATCGCCGGCATCGTCGACGATGGTGCCACCGTCGGGATAGCTGGCGATCCACTCCAGCGCGTCCACCGTCAGCCCCTCATAGGCGCGCCCCTGGAACACGAAACCCCAGAAATCCTTGTGCCCGGCCTGGCGCTCGCCGGCCTGAACGGTGCGCGCCGCCTCGGTCAGCTGTTCCCAGGTGGTGGGTACATCAAGGCCGTACTTGTCGAGCAAGTCCTTGCGGTAGTAGAGCACCCCGGCATCGGTGAACCACGGCATCGCCACCAGCCGGCCATCGACGGTGTTGTTGTCGACGATGGCGTCGAAGAAGTCGTCGGTGGTGCCTTTGGGCAGGTATTCGTCCAGGTCGATCAGGTGCGGCGCCAGCATGCCCGGCCACACCACGTCGATCTGGAACACGTCGATATCACCGGAGCGCGCGTTGAGGATCTGCTGATAGAGCGAGAGCCGCTCGGTGGCCGAGTTGGGGGTCGAGACCACCTCGACGCTGTGGCCGCTCTGGGCCTCCCAGCGCGCAACGCCCTCCTTGCACAGCGTGAGCTCGGCGCCGACCGCGCCGCACGAGATGGTGAGATCGGCGGCCTGGACCTGGCCCGCGATGGTCAGGGTGGTCGCCAGCATTAGCAGAGAACGTGTTTTCATCCTGGGCTCCTGGGGAGTGCCGGTTGTTGTTGTGGGCGATCTCGTCGGTGGTCATCGCCGTGCGCCCGAGGTTCGTGCCGGCTGCCGCGTGGCCATTCATGGGGCCATGCCGGCGGCGTCTTAATCGTTTAAGTTCGCAGCCAAGTTATGCCACCTGTTCGCGCCAGCTCAACCCGGACTTTGGTTGTAAAGACTTGAGAGATGAAAGGCACGATCGATAGTCGATAACCCTGGCGCGAGCGCTTTAGACCTTGGTCACAGCGCCTTTTGTCGATGTTTTCACGCGGTTCTTAAACGTTTAAGTTCCACCCTGCGTCACGTCTCGCGAATGCCGCCGTTCCCGGGCCAGGGCAGGGGGCCCGGAATCGGGCCCGGGAAAGGCGGTGCGGCGCTCCCGCCGAGTCGGCGGACGAGTCGGAGGAGTAGCGCCCGGCGGGCGAGGGGGACGACAACAACCACAACAGGAGCATGTCATGTCCAGATCAGCGGTCGATTCGATCGAACGTTCACGCCGGCGCACAGCGCGCCAGGCAACACCGGGATTTCGCAAGACCGGACTCGCCATCGGGGTGGCACTGGCCTCATTGGGTGCCGTCTCCGCGGCGCAGGCGCAGTCGAATCCCAGCCTGGAAGCACGCCTGGCGGCCCTCGAAGCCAGAGTGGCCGCGGCCGAGCAGCGCGCAGCCACCGCCGAACAGCGCGCCAATCTGGCCGAGCAGAAGCTCGATTCACTCGAGGATCAGTCCCTCGACACGCGCCTCGCCGCGGTCGAGAGCCAGGCCGAAAGTCGCAGCGCCGAGGCGGCCAAGAACGCTGACGACGGTCTCTCGCTGAGCGTCTACGCCCGCTCCGGGCTGCTGCTCGGCGACGATGGCAAGAGCGCCCCCGGCGGCCCCTATCTGACCCCGGCGGGTGCCACCGGTGGGGCGGTGGGGCGGCTGGGCAACGAGCCGGACACCTATGTCGAGACCGTGCTCAACTACAATCAGACCTTCGACAACGGCGCCAAGTCGCTCTATCGCATCATGCTGGCGGACAGCACCACTACCAGCAACGATTGGACCGCCGACGAGTCGCAGCTCAACGTGCGTCAGGCATTCGTCGAGTTCAGCGATCTGCCCAGCTTCACCGGCCCCTTCGAGAACGCCAAGATCTGGGCCGGTAAGCGCTTCGATCGCAACAACTTCGACATTCACTGGCTCGACAGCGATGTCATCTTCCTCGCCGGTACCGGTGCCGGTGTCTACGACGTGGCGGTCAACGACGACTGGAGCACCAACCTCACGCTCTACGGGCGCAGCTTCAGCGAATTCCCGGTGGTCACCAGCGAAGACCCGGATCTGACCGGCAGTACCGATGCGCTTATCCTCTCCACCAACAACTATGTCGGCCCGTTCCAGTGGATGCTCAGTGGTCTCTCCGCCAACGATAACGACGAGCGCGATACCGGCAGCAGCGCCAAGGCGGCCGACCATGGCTTCCATGGCATGCTCGCCTATCACGGTGACAGCTTCTTCGGGGTGAGCGAGGGTAACACTGTCGCCGCACTGCTCCACGGTGAAGGGCTGGGGGCGGAGGTCAAGGCGCTGGGCTCCGACGGCAATCTGACCGACGATGCCAAGACCACGCGGCTGGCGCTCTACGGCACCACCTACGTGGCACCGCGCTGGCGCGTGGCCCCGGCGGTGCTGGCTCAGACCAGCGAGGACCGCTACGCCAACGGTGACAGCTACGACTGGGCCACCTTCAACCTGCGTTTCGCCAACGAGCTGACCCAGAACTTCGAGATGCAGTACGAAGCCAGCTACCAGTGGATGGACCTCGATCCCAGGGGCTACAAGGGGCGCAATGCGGTGGAGGGCGGCTACACCCGCTTTACCCTGGCGCCAACCTTCAAGCCCCAGGTGGGCGGCTTCTGGCAGCGTCCGGATATCCGCGTGTTTGCCAGCTATAGCGACTGGGATAGCGAGCTCAATAACTTCGCCGGCGACGATGCCCTGGGCAAGGACAACTTCACCGGCGGGCAGTGGACCTTTGGTACGCAGATGGAGGTGTGGTTCTAGACCGAGAGCCGACCTGGCTCTAGCCCGCCGTCAGCGGAGGGCCAGCGTGACCCGACACCCCGCCGATCATGATCGGTGGGGTGTCGCGTTTCAGACGTGCTGGGCAGTGCTGGACGGCGCTGGTGGGTGAGAGATGAAAGGCGGTGCAGGGTCAGCTGAACGAGAGCAGCAGAAGGATCAGCGGCGGTGAGAGCAGCGAGAGCAGAAAGCCGCTGACGATGGCCACCGGCACGCAAGCGATGCCGCCGTGCTTCTGGATCACCGGCAGGGTGAAGTCCATCGCCGTGGCGCCGCTGTAGCCGATTGCCAGCGGCACCGCGCCGCGGATGAACAGCGGCACCAGCAGAAAGGCCAGCAGCTCGCGGGCCAGGTCGTTGAAGAAGGCGGCGCCCCCCAGTACGGGGCCGATCTGGTCGCCGATCAGAATGCCCGACAGCGAGTACCAGCCGAAGCCTGCGGCCAGCGCCATGCCCTGGTTCCAGGGCAGCGCCAGCAGCGGTGCGGCGAGCAGCCCGGCGAGCAGTGAACTCACCAGCACCACGCCGGCGATTGCCAGTCCCAGTCGGTTGAGCAGGATCTGGCGCAGCCCGAGCCCTGAATTGCGCAGCTGGCAGCCGATCAGGCCGAGCAGGGCGTAGAGCGTCCAGGTGGCCAGGGTCTCGGCCTGGGCCGCCGGATGCCAGCCGAGCAGGCGCATGCCCGCGCCGAGCAGCACGCCGAGCGCGACCACGGCGCACAGCAGCACCGAGCCCTTCATCGCCTGCCACTTGCTCAGCGGCGGTGCATCGTCGCCGGCGATGCGCTCGACCCGCGCCAGCGGTCGCCGCGACAGCCACCACAGAGCGAGCAGATTGAGCGGCGAGATCACCAGGAACAGGGTGGTGGCGGTGGCGCCGATGGTCGAGAGCTGCCCCAGCAGGTTCTCCATCCCGCCCAGGCCGATGCCCATCAGCAGCAGGATGACGTAGACCGAGGCGCTGACGCCGCGGTCGATGCCGCGGCGCACGCCGGCGTGTCGGACCGGTATCAGATAGCCGACGATCAGCGGCAACAGTATCCACAGCAAGCCCAGCAGCATGGCGACCTCGGCGACATGAACAATGAAAACGGGCGCCCTGTTGGGGCGCCCGTTGACGAGTCGAAACTGTAATTCGAGACGCTACGTCATTCAACTCCCTTGTCTTGCGGGAAACTGACATCGAGCAGGCTGAGCTGGCTGCGCTGCTCACCGTCGCGCACGTAGCGGCTGGCCAGTAGCAGGCCGGGCACGTCGCGGTCGAAGGTCAGGAACAGATGGCGGCCACGCTTGTCCGGGTCGGCGTCCCAGGTATCGACGCTGACGCCCGGAAACTTGCCGGCCGGTGTGGTGACTTCCTCTTCACCGGTCACCCGATAGTAGAGCGTCTTGTCGCGTCCCTTGTGATCCTGATAGGTCAACTGACAGGGAGAGACCTGGTCGCTGCGACAGCGCGCCTCGGGGGCCGTGCGCGCGAGATCGAACAGCGCGGTCTGGCGGTCGGGCAGGCGTTTCAGCTGCTTGGCGTTCAGGTGGTAGTCATCGCCGATCCCCAGCAGCGAGTAGCCGGAGGTGTAGTCGAGGGCCTGCACGTCATCGCCCTTTACAGCGAAGCGCCCGCGCTCCTCGCCGTGGGCGATCTTGATACTGGCCTGCATCGCGCTCTCCCAGGCGTCGCCTTGCCGGCTCAGGCGGTGGGTGATGGTGGCATCCGGCCAGCCGCTGATGGCCAGGCGGTAGTGGGCCACGAAGGGCGTCGGTGCGCTTTGTGCCAGCGCCGTGGTCGTACCGAGCAGCAGTAGGGCGAATGACACTAGCATCGAGGTGAGGGTGGACATCGTCTTGACTCAGGCTGGAGGCTTGGCTCTGTTGATGCCGATTGCGGCCAAAGGTTCACGCGCGCCGCAAGCGGGTGTGCAATATGCGGCGTGCTCGCTCCCGGCGCGGCTACCTTGATCACGCCGTGGGCTTGGCCTCCTCCAGGGTATCGTCCACCGGATCCTCCAGCGGCTGGCCCGCCTCATTCTGGAGCTGGTAGGCGTAAGCGCCTTCCAGCCCGGCCTCCTCTTCGGGCTCCTCTTGGGCTTCGGCGATATAGCCTGGATAGAAGGGCGAGAGGATGGCGACGACGATGCCCAGTGCGGCGATCAGCGAGAAGGCGTAGGTATAGTCGAACAGATCGATCAAGCGCCCGATTACCGGCGAGCCCGCCGCCTGGCCCAGCGCCACGGCCATGAAGGGAAACACCGGGCCGGCCGACAGACGCCCCGGCAGCAGGCGGATGCCGGTCATCAGATAGAGCCCGGTCAAGCTCATGTAGGAGAGGCCGAAGATCAGCGCTGAAAAGAGCGTCAGCCCGGGCTGGGCCGGGTTGGCCGCCAGCAGCAGCATGCTGGCGGCGAGCATCATCAGCATCAGCGCCTGGGTGATCGGCGGATTGTTGCGGTCGGCGAGGTCCGCGACCACGGCGCCGCCCAGGCCCGCCACGCCCACCGCGAACCAGAGCCAGCCTGTGGCGCCTGCCGAGCCGCCGCCGAGGGTGATCACTAGATCGGGGGCGAAGATCCAGTACGCCGACGAGACGAAGCCCATCAAGAACGCGAACAGCGACAGGCGGATCAGACGCGACCACGGCAGCTCACCGAGCGGCGGCGGCGGGGCTGCCTCGGCGGGCGTCAGCCGCGATACCGCGGGCAGGAAGAACCAGGTGGCACACAGGCCGGCGATGGCCAGGGCGGTGAACGAGAGGTAGGCCGTGCGCCAGGCGTCGGTCATGAAAATCACCGTGGGCACGGCAACCATGATGCCGATGCTGGTGCCCGCGTTCATGAACGAGCTGACCCGCGCATGCAGGGTGCGCTTGACCACGGCCTGCATGCCTGTGGTCAGTGCCGGCATCATCAGCCCGGTGCAGATACCGCAGGAGAAGACGCCGATACCCAAGGTGATGGCGCTCGCCGCCTGGCTGATGAGCGCCAACCCGGCGACGCCGAAGCTGGCCGAGATCATCGCCGCATAGCGCGCGCCCAGTCGGTTGGCGAGTACCGGGGCGAAGCCGGTGGAGAGCAGGAAGCTCACCAGCGGCAGCGCGCCGATCACCCCGATCGTATAGGTGGTGAGGGCCAGGTCGTCGCGGATCTGTGGGACGAAAAGGCCGAAGGCGAAACGCGCCACGCCATAGCTGATGGCAATGAGCACCGCGCCGAAGGCGGCGAAGCTGGTGCTGGAGATTGCTCTCATCGCATTCACCTCTCTAGGCGCTCGTGAACGACGCCTGACCTGTAGCCTGACCGATGCTTCGGGGGCGCGGTCGCTCAGCCGCAGCCAGCCCGAGGGGCGCTCACCGCAGTGTGGATGAGACCCGCGCTAGGGTGAAGTGCGCAGGCGTGGCTGGATTCGGCCTCGGCGCGATCGCAGTGTCGGGTGTCGTCGGTGGCTATGTTCGTGGCTGTGTTCAATAGCCGGCATCGGGGTCGATGGTCTCGACCGCCTCGCCACGGGATAGCCGGCCCAGCGCTTCGGCGACCTGGTCGGCGGCGGCGCCGATCGGCGTGGGGCCGGCCATGTGTGGGGTGATCAGAATGCGCGGGTGGCGCCATAGCGGGCTCTCGGCCGGCAGTGGCTCCTGCGGGAAGGCGTCGAGCAGTGCCCCGCGCAGATGCGCCTCATCGTCGGTCTCGCCGCTGCCGAGTGCGTCGAGCAGGGCGGCTTCGTCGATCAAGGTGCCGCGTCCGGGATTGATCAGGCTGGCCCCGGCGGGCAGCTTGGCCAGGGTGGCGCGGTCGATCAGGTGACGGGTGGCCGGGGTGTCCGGCAGCAGCGTCACCAGCGTCATGACCTGACCGAGCAAGGCATCGAGGCCGGCATCGCCATGGTGGCAGGTGATGCCCTCGAGCTGCTTTGGCGAGCGGCTCCAGCCGTGCACGGGGTAGCCGTCGGCGGCCAGCATCTGCGCCACCCGGTTACCGATCGCGCCCAGGCCGAGGACGCCGATGCCCCACGCGGCCTTGTCGACCACCGGGACCTCGCGCCAGCTCTGCGTGCGCTGCTGGCGCTGGTAGCGGTCGAAGTCGCGCTGGAAGTGGAGCACGCCGTAGCGCACGTAGTCGCCGATCAGCTCGCCCATACCGGCGTCGCGCAGCTTGACGATGGGAATCTCGCGCGGCAGTGCGGGGTTGTTGAGCATGGCGTCGACCCCGGCACCGAGATTGACGATACCGCGCAGCCCGCGCTGCTCCTCGAACAGCGACGCTGGCGGCTTCCATGCCACCAGATAGTCGACCTGGGGATTGCCGTGATCGGCGCCCAGGTGGAATTGGGCCTCGGGCAGACGCTTGGCGAGTACGTCGCGCCACTGCGCGGCATCCTGGTGATAGATCAGTACCTGCATGTTGCCTCCTGGGCGCAGTGGGTGGACGCCGGTTGCCGGGCAGGAGTCGTGCTGCAGCAGTGGCAAGCCAGGGAAAGACGGAAAACCATCCGACGCGGGCGATCGGCAGCTCGAAGGCGTATTTCCGATGACCCGATGCTCGTGTCACGTAGAAAAACAAAATCTACCAACACGCAGCATGCCCAGTAGTCTGCCTGACGCGCGCCGCGCGTCAATCCTGCTGCCCCGGCTGTGTGCCCGCGCGAACCGCGTACGGTCAGCGCCGGCAACGACGTGGAAGCAGCGTGCGTCGCGTGGCGCGATAGGTTGGATAAGTGTCAGCGGCTCAGACAAACGCCGATGGCTACGACTGGCCGAACGTTCAGTGGTCGTTCGCGACGTAAACCGTCAGCCTATATTTGATTGGTTCGCCATTAGCACTGCTTGCCCCGCGCCCGATGACGGGCGTGGGGCCTGTCTTCATGCAGCCTATGTCTTGTCCGGGCGGTGCTGGTATGAACGATGCCGGTCTGGGCGATGAAAGACGAGGGTGATGACCACAGAAGATGCCGCCAGGGCAGACATCAGCATGAATGCTTCGGTGAAGCCTCCGCTTTGCCCCACGATCCAGCCGGTGAGTGCAGGAGCCAGAAAACCGGAGATCGCGAAGCCGAAATCCATGATACCTAACGCTGTGGCGGAACGGTCGCGAGTGACGTCGATATTGACGGCGTAAAAGGCCGCGTTCGCGCCCATGGAGGCGGCGACGGCAACGGTGATCAGGACCAGCGCAAGCGTCAGATTGTCGGTGAAGGCGACCGGCAGGATCATCAGAGCTGCCAGACCTTGGGTGGCGGCAATCAGATAGCTTCGGGCAATGCGTAGCTTGCCGGTGCGCCGCAAGAGCATATCCGACAAATTGCTGAGCAGGATCAAGGCCAAGGCAGCGGCAAGCCAGGGGGCGACAGAGAACCATCCGACGCTGGTGATCGATAGTTTGAAGGTGCGTTCCAGATACCCCGGCAGCCAGGTCATGAAGAAGAACAGGAAGTAGCCGAACACGAAGAACGCCCAGTTGTTCGCCATGAGCGTGCCGTTGGTCAATAAGTCTGCCCAGCTCGTGCGTTCGCGCGGCGCATCGGTGGAATGCGCGTCTGGCGTAGGCGTTGGCTGGTCCGCGATGACGGCGATTTAGGCGGCATTCACCCGGCTGCTGTCCTGGGGACGATTGCGGAACAGCACCCACCACAATGGCATCCACAGTAGGCTGATGGCGCCGAGCAGGATGAACATCTCGCGCCAGCCCGTGATCGCGGTGAGATAGGAGACGACCGGTGCGCCGATCGCCAACGAGACAGGTACCGCGACCAGCGAATAGCCGAGGGCGCGTCCGCGTTCACGTCCCGATAGCCAGTGCGCAATGGCGCCGGTCTGGCCGGGAAACATTGGCCCTTCGGCCAGACCGAGCGCGGCACGCGCGGCAAGGATGAGAAGAAAACTGCTGGCCACGCCGACCAGGGCCGTTGCTACCGCCCAGGCGACGACCGAGATCGCCAGCACGATGCGCGCGCCGAACCGGTCGACCAGAATGCCGCCCAACAGGGTGGTGACGGCGTAGCCTATGCCAAAGGCGCCGAGAATCATGCCCTGCTGGGCATCGCTGAGATTCAGTTCTTTGGACATCGGCCCGATCGCGTAGGAGATGGCCGAGCGATCGATGTAGTTGATCAGGATGATCGCGGCGAGCATCGCAACGATGACCCAGCGAAAATGTGACGCGCCGCGTGATGAGGAGGCGTGTTGAGTGGATGTCTTCATTATCTTCCTCCTTCGAGTCCCGGCATATCAGCCAGATCCCGGTAGTGTCAGCCGCAACAGTGGAAAGCTCGATCTCCCTACATGGCATTGGGCCTCTGCGCATTTCTGGACTTCACACCGCTCATCTCACATCGCGATATCGGTTGCCCGGCCGAACATAGCAAGTGACAGTTGGTTACCAAGAAAATTCACTGCCACGAATTCAGGCTCAGGTGCCGGGCCGGGCGGTCGCGACGACGCCCCCGATGATCGGCAAACAGATGCCGCTGAAGATCAGCCAGCCTCAGGTGGCCTGTCGTGCGAAGCTGCGTGGGTCGAAGAGGATGAAAACGTTCGCTTTTACCAGAAAAGACAGCACTACCAAGAGCGTCGGTATCTCGATCTCGGTAAGGGAAAAGTCTGGGAAAAGGGGGCCGTCAGGCGACCGCGTCAGTAGACGATTTCCAGCATCGGCGGCGGTGCTTCGCCGAGTAGCCGGGCGAGCACGTCGAGGGCGTGGGCTAGCCGCCCCAGGTCGCTCTCGGCGCCCAGGCTGAGACGCACGCGCTGCGGCGCCGGCGTCTGCGCGACCAGAAACGGCTGCGCGGTGGTGATCGCCACGCCCTCCTGACGCGCCTGCTGCTTGAGCTCCTCGGCGCGCCACGGCGACGGCAGCGCGATCCAGGCGTGCAGGCTGCTGGGTCGCGCATCGATGGCATGGCCGGCCAGGCGGCGAGCGGTCAGCGATTGGCGCTCGGCGAGCAGTTGGCGCTGCTCATGCGCCAGCGTATCGATCATGCCGTTGGCGAGCCAGTAGTCGGCCAGCTCGAACACCAGCGGTGTCGCCATCCAGCTGGTGGCGCGCAGGCGCGGCAGGGTGTGGTGCATCTGCCCGCGGGGCACGCTGAGATAGCCGGCGCGCAGCCCGGGTACGGTGGCCTTGGTCAGGCTGGTGACATGGAAGCTCTGCAGTGGCAGGCGCGCGGTGAGCGGAGTCAGCCCGGGCGGTTCGAGCAGGGCATGGACGTCGTCTTCGATCAGCCACACGCCGTGGCGCTCGAGCACCCGGGCGACGGCATCGCGGCGCGCGTTCTCCATGGTCGCGCCGGTGGGGTTGAGCTGGGTCGGGGTGAGGCACACCGCCCGCGGGCGGTGGCGCACGATGGCCGCTTCCAGCGCCTCGGGCAGCACGCCCTGATGGTCGATGGCGACCCCGCGCAGCTGGAAGCCAAGCGTGCGCGCCAGCGAGATCAGACCGTGGTCGGTGAGCGACTCGGTGAGCACCATGTCGCCGTGCTGGACCACGGTGGCGATCGCCAGCATCAGGCCGTGGGCGGCGCCGTTGCAGAGCAGCCGCTCCTCCACCTCGCCGGGGACCCCCAGGCGCTCACGCAGCCAGGCGTCGGCACGCTCGCGCTGATGGATCAGGCCGGCGATCGGGCGGCAGGCGCCGATCACGTCGGCGTGGGCAGTGCGCGCCAGCTCCGCCAGGGCTTCACGAAAGCGCAGATGGTGGGACGGCAGACACACCGGATGGGCGATCGAGAGATCGATCAGGCTGTCGTCGGCGAGGGTGGCCGGTGCGCGCAGAAACTCGTTTTCGGTATCGCCCTCGGTATCGCGAATCCAGGTGCCGCTGCCGACCCGGGCCTGCACCAGGCCACTCTTCTCTGCCTGCTCGTAGGCCCGGGATACGGTCTGCACGCTGACCCCGAGGGTCTCCGCCAGCTCGCGGTGGGTGGGCAGTCGGGTACCCGGCGAAATGGCGCCGTGGCGCAGCGCCTCGGCCAGGGCACGGGCGATCGCCAGATACTTCGGTCCCTGAGTCGATAGATAGGGTGTGAGGTCGATTGTCATGATGCAATAAAGCCTTTGACGCCAGGACGCGCGACGATGCTACTATCGCCCTTGATGCATTGACCGCTAATTGTCCTGATTTTTGCGAGAATCGATCATGACAATTTCACATCCGGTCGGCAAGCGGTAGGACAGGCCGGTGCTCGGCGTGCTGGCAGCCTGCGTCCTGATAATTCGGTCCCGTTAGTCGAGTGGCTCCATGTTCCAGGTTTCCCTGCCTTTTTCGCGTGAAGAGTACGCCAGCCGTTTGCACAAGGTGCGCGTGTCGATGGCCAATCGTGGCCTCGATGTGCTGATCGTCAGCGACCCCTCCAACATGGCCTGGCTGACCGGCTACGACGGCTGGTCGTTCTATGTCCATCAGTGCGTGCTGGTGGGGCTGGAAGGGGAGCCGGTGTGGTACGGCCGGCGTCAGGATGCCAACGGTGCCTGGCGCACCTGCTGGATGCACGAGGAGCGGGTACGCTACTACCCGGATTACTACGTGCAGAACCCGGACATGCATCCGATGGAGTATCTGGCCCAGTCGGTACTGCCGGAGTATGGCTGGCATACCGGCAGCATCGGCCTGGAGATGGACAACTACTACTTCTCGGCGCGGGCCTATACCAGCCTGGTCAAGGAGCTGCCCCACGCCCAGTTGAGCGATGCCACTGCACTGGTCAACTGGTGCCGCGCGATCAAGTCGCCGCAGGAGATCGCCTACATGCGCGTGGCGGCGCGCATCGTCGAAGGCATGCACTCGCGCATCCTGGAGATGATCGAGCCGGGCCTGGCCAAGAGCAAGCTGGTCTCCGAGATCTACCGCGTCGGCACCGAGGGCTGGACCGACCCCAACGGCGTGGTGCATGGCGGCGACTATCCCGCCATCGTGCCGCTGCTGCCCACCGGCAGCGACGCCGCCGCACCCCACCTGACCTGGGACGACACCCCGTTCCGCCGCGGTGAGGGGACGTTTTTCGAGATCGCCGGCTGCTACAAGCGCTACCACGCGCCGCTGTCGCGCACGGTCTTCCTGGGCACGCCGCCCAAGGAGTTTTTGCGCGGCGAGTCGGCGCTGCTCGAAGGCATCGAGAACGGCCTCGCCGTGGCCAAGCCCGGCAATCGCTGTGCCGACATCGCGCTGGCGCTGGGTGCGGCGATGGACAAGTACGGCTTCGACCGCGGCGGCGCACGCTGTGGCTATCCCATCGGGATCAGCTATCCGCCGGACTGGGGCGAGCGCACCATGAGTCTGCGCCCCTCGGACGAGACGATCCTCGAGCCGGGGATGACGTTCCACTTCATGCCTGGCATGTGGATGGACGACTGGGGCCTGGAGATCACCGAGAGTATCCTGATCACCGAGCACGGCGCCGAGCCGCTGTGCGAGTTTCCCCGGCAGCTGTTCGTCAAATAGACGCGCCAGCCGTTCGCCGACCCGCTCTGCGTCGGTAGCCGTGCGTCAATCAGGGCCGCGTCGATGCGGCCCGAGATTCCGTAAGGAATGTCGTTTTTCGATGCTGCGTCCAGTGGTCGTCGCGCCGTGGCGCTGCATGAATATCATCCGCTTCAGCGAGGAGAGTTCGCATGTCCGCATCCCAGCGTCCCAGTCCGATCAGCGCCAGCGTCGACTTCGACGCCCAAGGCGTGCAGCACGGTTTTCTCAAGCTGCCGATCTCGGTGGACGAGTCCGCCTGGGGTGCGGTGATGATCCCGATCACCGTGGTCGCCAACGGCGAAGGGCCGACGGCGCTGCTCACCGGCGGCAACCATGGCGACGAGTACGAAGGCATCACCGCACTGATGAAACTTGCCAATAGCCTCAAGGCGGGTGATGTGCACGGGCGGGTGATCATCGTGCCGATGATGAACGTGCCGGCGGCTGAAGCCGGCAAGCGCACCTCGCCGCTGGACGGTGGCAATCTCAACCGCAGCTTTCCCGGCGACCCGGATGGCAGCGTGACCAGCCAGATCGCCGACTACTTTACCCGCGTGCTGGTGCCGATGTGCGATGTCGCCCTCGACCTGCACTCCGGGGGGCGCACCTTGGATATCGTGCCCTTCGCCGCCGCGCATCGCCTCGACGATCTGGAGCAGGAGCGCGCCAGCCTGGGCGGTGCGGTAGCCTTCGGCGCGCCCTACGCGATGATGATGTTCGAGCTCGACGCCACCCGGCTCTACGACACCGCGGTGGAGTCCCAGGGCAAGACCTTCGTCACCACCGAGCTCGGCGGTGGCGGCACCTCGACCCCGGCCAGCCTGGCCATCAGCGAGCGCGGCGTGCGCAACTTCCTGATCCACTATGGCCTGATCGACGGTGAGCTGGAGAGCGCCGACGAGCCGATGATCTACGTCGATATGCCCGATGCCAGCTGCTATGTGCAGAGTGAGCACGCCGGGCTGCTGGAGCTTACGGTGTCGCTGGGGGAGATGGTCAAGCAGGGCGACGTGCTGGCGCGAATCTATGACATGACCCGCACCGGTGCCGACCCGGTCGAGTACCGCGCCCAGCGCGATGGCGTGCTGATCGCCCGGCGCTTCCCGGCCAAGGTCGGCATGGGTGACACCATCGCGGTGGTCGCGGAAGTGGTGCAGTCGTTGGAGAGAGCGTGAAACTCGACCGCTACGATCTCAAGATCCTGGCGATCCTGAGCCGCGACGGGCGCATCACCAAGTCGCGCCTGGCGGAGGCGATCAACCTCTCCGTCAGCCCCTGCTGGGAGCGGGTCAAGCGGCTCGAGAAGGCGGGCGTCATTCGCGGCTACAGCGCGCGGATCGACACCGAGGTGTTGGTCAAGCTGACCCCGGTGTGGGTCCAGATCGAACTCAAGCAGCACAACGCCGAGAGCTTCGCGCGCTTCGAGCGCCTGGTCGCAGAGAGCGATGCCGTGGCCGAGTGCTTCGCCATCGGCGGCGGCATGGATTACCTGGTCAAGATCGAGCTGGAGAGCATCGACGCCTACCAGCGCCTGATCGACGCCTGGCTGGTGTCGGATCTCGGCATCGAACGCTACTTCACCTATATCGTCACCAAGACGGTCAAGCGTCACGGGCCACCGGCGCTTCCCGACCCCGAGAGCTGAGGGGCGGGCGTTCTGAGTTTGAATGCCAGCTTCGCCCCTTCTCACCTGTTTGCCAGGTGTGTCGTTCTCATCAGAAGAACCCGGCATATGCCGGGTTTTCTGCGTCGAGAGCATCCGGGACGACAGCGGCGCGGGTACCGTCTAGCCGCTCGGGCGATCCGACGTGAGCCGGGCGTGGGAGGTATTCTCTTCTTGGGCTCGGGGCTGCTCTGTTTGAACCGGCTCGGGGCCGAGCAGCAGCACCGCCACGGCGGCGATCGCGGCTCCCAGGGCCATGACGATCGCCACCGCCTGCAGGTCGAGATCGAGGGTGAACAGCACGCCGACCACGATCGGCGACAGCGCCGCACCACCGCGGCCGACGCCGATCGCGAAGCCGGTGCCGGAGGCGCGCTGGGCGGTGGGGAAGCGCTGGGCGAAGAGCGCGTAGAGGCCGACCACACCGGCGTTGGTACAGAAACCGGTCACCGCGACCAGCAGCGAGATGCCGGCCAGCGAGTCGGCACCGTGGCCGAACAGGGTCACCATGATCACCGACAGGCAGAGCGCGGCGATGGTGAGGCGATGGATCGGCAGATGGCGCCCGAGCAGCCCCAGCAAGGCACCGCCCAGGGCGCCGCCGATATTGGCCCAGACCAGTACGCCGGCGGCGTTGGCGGGGTCGAACCCCATGCCGACGACGATCTGCGGCACCCACTTGAGGATGAAATAGAAGGTGGCGATGTGCATGAAGTAGGCCAGCGTCAGCAGCAGGGTGACGCGGATCAAGCCGGGGCCGAACAGCGCCAGCGGCGAGTCGCCGTCGCTACGGGCCGGCGGTGCCGGTAGCCGCGCCACCGTGGCGTGGCCGAGACGACGCAGTTCGCGGTTGATCTTGTCGAGCGCCCCGGCGGGGCGGCGCTGGCACAGATAGGGTACGGTCTCGCGCAGCAGCCAGGCGGTGAGCGGAATCATCAGCACCGTCACCATGGCGCCGAAGTAGAACACCGCGCGCCAGTCGAACAGTCGCAGCAGCTGGGCGGCGATGGTGCCGCCGACGATGGCACCCAGCGGATAGCCGATCGCCATCAGCGAGACGCACAGATTGCGGCTCTTGCGGTTGGCGTACTCGGCGGCGGTGGCGTTGATCGAGGCGAGCATGCCGCCGATGCCGACCCCAGTGAGCACGCGCCAGACACCCAGCTCCGCCACGCTGTCGGCACGCGCGGCCATCAGCATGCCCAGCGCCATCAGCAGCAGGCAGCCGAGGTTGACCGGACGCCGGCCGACACGATCGGTCACCCCGCCGAGCAGGATCGAGCCCAGGGCCATGCCGATCAGCTCCATCGCCAGCACCACGCCGAGCTCGGCTCGGTTGATCCCCCACTCGGCGACGATACCCGGTGCGGCGAAGCTGATCGCCAGCACGTCGAAGCCATCCAGCGCATTGAGTGCGACCGTGGTCGCCACGGCCAGCACCTGGGCGCGGCTCATCGGAGCATCGTCGAGCAGCTGGCGCGGGTCGATGTCAGCGGCGGTGTCCAGTGTCATGCCCTTTTCCCTCCTGGGGGTGAAACGGCGCGCGTCAGTCGCGGATACCCTGACGGCGGGTATCGATCACCACGCGGCCGTGGCCGGCGATGCGCGAGACGCAGGTACACAGCTTGTCGTCAGCGGCGTGCTGGCGGGCGCTGAAGTAGACGTCGCGGTGGTCGATGCTGCCTTCGTGACTGACCACGTCGACCGCACACAGGCCGCACTCGCCGCGCTGGCAGTCGTAGAGCGCCTCGATGTCGTGATCGAGCAGCGACTCCAGCAGTGAGCGATGCGGCGGCACCTCGAAGCTGATCCCCAGATTGCGCACGCTGACCTCGAAGGTCTCCTCCGGGCGCTCGCCGCCGTTGGCGAAGGTCTCGTAGCGCAGCGCCCACGGCGGCCGCGCCTCGGCTTCCCACAGCCCGCGAACATGCCTGCGCAGGCCCGCCGGGCCGCACAGATAGGCCTCTCCGGCCGGGTCGAGGGCGGCCACCGCGCGGGCGATCGCCGGTGCCGCGCTGGCCGAATCCGAGTACACCTCCAGCGCCGCGCCCAGTTCAGAGAGCGCCGTGGCGAAGTGCTCGCGGGCACTGTCCCGGGAGACATAGATCAGACGCAGGCGCTTGCCGGCGCGCTGGAGTGCCAGCGCCATGCCGTAGAGCGGGGTTATGCCGATACCGCCGGCGATCAGCAGGTACTCGGGGTTGGCGAACGACAGCGGGAAGTGGTTGGCCGGTGCCGCGATGGTCAGCGGATCGCCGGGGGCGAGCTGCCACAGGTGCTCGCTGCCGCCGCGGCTGTGGGCCAGGCGCTTGACCGCGAAGCGGTAGACGCCGGCATCGCCGGCCTCCTCGAGCAGTGAGTAGTGGCGGGTCTGGGGGTGGCCATCGAATTCGAGCTGCAGCGGCAGATGGCTCCCCGGGGTGTAGGGCGCGGTCGCGCCGCTGTCCGGGCGCACTTCGAACAGGCGCACGTCGCTGCCCAGGTCGTGACAGCGCGCGAGGGTAGCCGGCTCCCAGCGGGGCGGGGTGTGGACCGAAGGCAGGCTGCGAGGGTTCATGGGACTCTCCTGGCCGCACGCGGCGGAATCATGGTTGACGGATCAGCGCACCGCCACTGACGGCATTCAGCCCGGCGGGATGGGCAAGGGCGCTGTCCAGATTGCGCTGGGCGATGCGCGCGTGCTCGCGGGCGATCTGCTCGGCCCGCGCGCCCTCGCCGGCGGCGAGGGCGTCGACTAGACAGCGGTGCTGATCGTTGGCAATGAACAGGATGCGGTGGGCGGACGCCGAGTGGGCGTAGCTCATGACGAAGGCATTGGGCGAGGCGAAGGGCAGGTTGCCGATGCGCTCCAGCGCCTCGCTAAGCGCCATGCTCTCGGCGAGGGCGAGCAGGTGCTGGTGGAATGCGCCGTTGAGCGTGACGTAGCGATTCAGCGCCTCCTCGTCGAGCTGCGCCCGGGAGACGATGGTGTCGATGTGCTCGACCAGCCGGTGCAGCGGTTCGAGGCGTGACGCCGGGTGGCGCGCCTCCGCCGCCTGACGCGCAGCGAGTCCTTCCAGCGTGCCGCGAATCTCGATCGTCTGCTTGAGGTAGTCGGGGGAGAAGCCGCGCACTGCATAGCCGCCGCGCTCGGCGGCCTCGACCAGCCCCTCGTGTTCGAGGCGCACCAGGGCCTCGCGCAGCGGCGTGCGCGACACCGCCAGACGGGTCGCCAGCGTTGGTTCCCATAGACGCTCGCCGGCGCTCAGGGTGCCGTCGAGAATCCAGTTGCGCAGGGTCAACAGCGCTTTCAGCGATTGGCGCATGGTCGTTCGTTCCTCAGGCCTGGCGCGCGAAGACGCTGGGCGCTGATGCCTGCTCACCGGCAGGCGGCGTCTCCTCGGCGGCGATCAGGCGGTCGATGATGCGTCGTGCCCACATCGCGCCGGCGTCGATGTTGAGGTTGTAGAACGGCGGGCGGTCATACTTCGAGACCGCGATCTGCTGCGCCTGGAGTACCGCCTTGTCCTGGTCGTAGACCCCCTCGCCGTCGTTGACGTGGGCGTAGTGCAGGTATTCGGTCCAGTTGGGGTCGTCGAGGTGGTGATCGCGGACGAAGTTCCAGAAGTAGTGGCAGCTGGTGGCGGTCTCCGGTGTCAGCGCTGCCAGGAAGTAGCCGGTGACGCCGTGTGAGCGGTCGCCCTGGGGCGCGCCGGTGCCGGCTTCGGCCACGCCGACATCGCCGACGATGGTCGAGGGCGCCTCGAAGTGGATGTTGTGCCAGCGATCCACCGGCACGTCGCGGCCCAGCTGGCGGGCCCAGAACGGCGGCGCGTCACCGTCCAGCATCCAGCGCTGGACGGTGACGCTGCGCTCGTCGTGGGTGACGTCGAACGGCGCCCGGGTGATCGAGTCGTGGCCGATGCTACCGGCGTGGACGAAGGTCTCGTGGGTGAGGTCGAGCAGGTTGTCAATCACCAGCCGGTATTCGCACTGCAGGCTGTAGAAGGTGCCGCCGCGGCCGGCCAGGGCGGGGTCGGCGTTCCAGTGGAAGTCGGGGATGGTGGCGGTGTCGGCCCGGGCCGGGTCGCCCATCCACACCCACACCAGGGCGTGGCGCTCGGCCACCGGGAAGCTGCGCACGCAGGCGGCAGGGTTGATCGTCTCCTGCGACGGCATGTGGGTGCAGCGGCCGTGGGGATCGAAGGCCAGGCCGTGATAGCCGCACACCACGCTGTCGCCATCCAGGCGTCCCAGCGATAGCGGCAGCAGGCGGTGCCAGCAGGCGTCCTGCAGCGCGGCGATCTCACCGTCGCTTCTGCGATAGAGCACCAGGTCGGTTTCGCACAGCGTACGCGGCGTGAGCCGGTGCTGGATCTCATGGCCCCAGGCGGCGGCGTACCAGGCGTTCAACGGATAGCCACGGTTGGACATGGGTCATCTCCTCTCGGGTTCACGCCGTGACGTCGGTCGGCGGCTCGCGCGGCGGTCAGGGCGCGGGTGGCCAGTCCGGAAATCGGGGGTGAATGGCACGGCGTGTATACATGAATACGCTTGAGTCCTCTTCTTGACGACGATTTTGTGCGTTTTTTAGCCAAAAGATGTAGATATCAGGAACATGTGTATACAAGAGGGGTGTCCGTCGTGGCGCACGCCCATCGCGCCGAAAAAAACGCAAGTTACCGCGGCGCTTTCGAAAAAAAGCGCAAGTGGCAGCGCGGCGGGACAAAAAGTTTCTGCACGCGCCAACCCCTAAGCTGGGGGCACTCGGCAGCGCCAGAGGGGATCTCTTCTCCGGTGCTGCCTGACCGTTACGCCCTCAGCGCCGCAGGAGGCGACAGCATGAAACTCAACGACCCGCGTCTTTTCCGTCAGTACGCCTATGTCGACGGCAAGTGGACCCATGGCAGCGAGGGTCGCGAGGAGGCGGTGGTCGACCCCGCCACCGGCGAGACCCTGGGCCACTGCGCACTGCTGGAAGCCGCCCAGATCACCGCCACCGTGACCGCCGCCGAGGAGGCGTTCGCCGCCTGGCGGGCGCTCAACGTCAATGTGCGCGCCGAGAAGCTCAACGCCTGGTACCGCCTGCTGCACGAGCACAAGGAGGACCTCGCCTATCTGATGACCCGCGAGCAGGGCAAGCCGCTCAAGGATGCCCGCGGTGAGGTCGACTATGGCGCCAGCTTCATCCAGTGGTTCGCCGAGGAGGCCAAGCGCGCCTACGGCATGACCATCCCCAGCCATATCCCCGATGCGGCACTGGGTACGATCAAGGAGCCGGTGGGCGTGTCGGCGATGTTCACGCCGTGGAACTTCCCGCTGGCGATGATCACGCGCAAGGCGGGGGCGGCGCTCGCCGCGGGCTGCCCGGTGATCGTCAAGCCGGCCAACGAGACCCCGTACTCGGCGCTGGCGCTGGCCGAGCTGGCCGAGCGTGCGGGCATTCCGGCCGGGGTGTTCAACGTGGTCACCGGCGACCCGGCGACGGTCTCCGAGGTGCTGTGCAGCGACAACCGCATCCGCAATATCTCGTTCACCGGCTCGACCCGGGTGGGCAAGCTGCTGATGCGCCAGAGTTCGTCGAGCGTCAAGCGCATGTCGCTGGAGCTGGGCGGCAACGCGCCCTTCATCGTCTGTGACGACATGGACCCGGATGCCGCAGCCAAAGAAGCCGTGGCCGCCAAGTTCCAGACCGCCGGGCAGGACTGCCTGGCCGCCAACCGCATCTTCGTCCAGCGCGGTATCTACGACGCCTTCATCGAGCGCTTTGTCGCGCACATGGAAGCGCTGAGCGTAGGCAATGGGCTCGATGAGTGCGATATCGGCCCGCTGATCCACCGCCGCGCGGTGGAGATGGCCCAGGGCATCGTCGAGGATGGGGTGCGCCGCGGCGCGCGCAAGCTCGGCGGCGAGCGTTCGGCGCCGGGGGCCAACTTCTTCGTGCCCACGCTGCTCGCCGACATCACCCCGGAGATGCGCGTGTTCCGCGAGGAGACCTTCTCGCCGGTGGCAGGTATCGGCGTGTTCGACAGCGACGACGAGGTGATTCGGCTGGCCAACGACACCGAGTACGGCCTCGCCGCCTATGTCTACACCCATGACGTGCGGCGCATCTGGAAGCTGATGCGCGGGCTGGAGTACGGCATGGTCAGCGTCAACAGCGTCAAGATGACCGGCGCGCCGATTCCCTTCGGCGGCATCAAGCAGTCCGGCCTCGGCCGTGAGGGCGGGGCCCAGGGGCTCGAGGAGTATCTCGACACCAAGTATTACTGCCTGGGTAATATGCCCTCGGCCAGCTCTTCTTGAGCCAACGTTGAATCGCTGACGGCGCTTCGCCCGCTCGCCGGGCGCCCGAGCGCTGTCGCGTGAACGGTGTTGCGCCGTATCTTGAGCGTCGCATAGCTTTATTAACGCGGGTATCACACAAGGGTCACGGTGACCGCTGCGCCCGCCGAGAACCCCCATCAAACACCATCGACAGTCGCGGTGGTGGTTCCGCTTTCAGTAAGGAAAACGTCATGACCGATACGCGTAGCCTGATCGACAACGATCGCCGCCACGTCTTTCACGCCTCCACCCATCTGCGCGACTACGCCCATGGCGATGCGCCGGGGCGTATCATCACCGGTGGCCAGGGGATTTCCATCGTCGACCGCGACGGGCGCGAGATGATCGATGCCTTCGCCGGGCTCTACTGCGTCAACATCGGCTACGGGCGCAGCGAGATCGCCGAGGCCATCTACGCCCAGGCCAAGGAACTCGCCTACTACCACACCTATGTCGGCCACTCCAACGAGCCGCTGATCGCGCTCTCCGAGCGCATCGCCAAGCTCGCCGGTCATGGCCTCAACAAGGTCTACTACGGACTCTCCGGCAGCGACGCCAACGAGACCCAGATCAAGCTGGTGCGCTACTACCACAATGTCACCGGCCGGCCGCAGAAGAAGAAGATCATCTCGCGCCAGCGCGGCTATCACGGTTCCAGCATTGCCGCCGGTTCGCTCACCGGGCTGCCCGCCTTCCATCAGCACTTCGACCTGCCGATCGACGGCGTGCTGCATACCGAAGCGCCCTACTACTACAGAAGACCGCGGGGCGAGATGAGCGAACGCGAGTTCTCCGCCTACTGCGCCGAGCAGCTGGAGGCGCTGATCCAGCGCGAGGGTCCGGAGACCGTGGGCGCCTTCATCGGCGAGCCGGTACTCGGCACCGGCGGCATCATCCCGCCGCCGGAGGGCTACTGGGAGGCGATTCAGGCGGTGCTCAAGCGCCACGACATCCTGCTGATTGCGGACGAAGTCGTCAGCGGTTTCGGGCGGCTGGGCAGCGATTTCGGCTTCCAGCACTACGGCATCCAGCCGGATCTGGTGACCATCGCCAAGGGGCTGACCAGCGCTTACCAGCCGCTCTCCGGGGTGATCGTCGGCGAACGCGTGTGGAAAGCGCTGGAGGACGGCACCGGTGAGTACGGCCCGATCGGCCACGGCTGGACCTACTCCGGGCACCCGCTGGGCGCGGCGGCGGCGATGGCCAACCTGGATATCATCGAGCGCGAGAATCTGGTCGGCAACGCCGCCGAGACCGGCGCCTACTTCAACGCCCAACTGGCCAAGACCTTCGGTGAGCACCCGCTGGTGGGCGACGTGCGCGGCCAGGGGCTGATGGCGGCACTCGAGTTCGCGCCGAAGAAGGGCGTCTATACCCCCTTCGACCCGGCGCTCAAGGTCGGCCCGCGGGTCGCGGCGGCGGCGCTCGAGGAGAACCTGATCGCCCGTGCCATGCCCAACGGCGACATCCTCGGCTTCGCCCCGCCGCTGGTGATCGACCGCGGCCAGGTCGATGAAGTGATCGCCCGTGCCAAGCGTGCCATCGACAAGGTGACCGACGAGCTGACGCGCAGCGGCGATCTGCAGCGGTGAGCTAAAGACCTGATCGGCAGCGATGGGCCGAAGGGGCGAGACGGATCAGCCCCGGCCTCGCGCATTGATACCGACATGCGCCTGCGGCAGGGTGGAAGCCCTGCCGCTTTTGCATGATCGCTTCGGGAGCTTGTATGTCCGACCCCGTCACCCTGCACGATATCTACCTGGCCCGCCAGCGACTCGCCGGGCAGGCGGCGCGCACGCCGCTGATCCTCTCCCAGAGCCTCTCGTCACGCTTCGACGCCGAGGTCTATCTCAAGCTCGAGACGCTACAGCCGAGCGGCGCATTCAAGCTGCGCGGCGCGCTCAACAAGATCGCCTCGCTGGCGCCGGCTCAGCTCGAGCGCGGCGTCACCACCGCCTCCACCGGCAATCACGGCCGCGCGGTGGCGTGGGCGGCCAAACGCCTCGGCGCGCGGGCGGTGGTCTGTCTCTCCGAGCTGGTGCCGGCCAACAAGGTCGCCGCCATCGAAGCGCTGGGGGCGGAGGCACGGGTGATCGGGCGCTCCCAGGACGACGCCTTCGTCGAGGCGCGACGCCTGGTCGCCGACGACGGCATGACGCTGATCGAGCCCTTCGACGACCCGCTGATCGCGGCCGGTCAGGGCACCATCGGGCTCGAACTGATGGAAGACCTGCCGGCGCTCGACCGCGTGCTGATCGGGCTCTCCGGCGGCGGGCTGCTCGGTGGTATCGGGCGCGCGGTCAAAGGCATCAACCCCCAGATCCAGGTGACCGGGGTGAGCATGCAGAAGGGCGCGGCGATGATCGACAGCCTGGCCGCGGGCAGGCCGGTGGAGGTCGAGGAACAAGCCTCGCTGGCCGACTCGCTCGGCGGCGGGATCGGGCTCGACAACCGCTGTACCTTCGCCCTGGTGCGCGAGGTGATGGACGATCACTACCGGGTGTCGGAGCCGGCGATTGCTCGGGCCATGCTGCACTTCTTCGAGCAGGAGAAGATGCTGGTCGAGGGGGCCGCGGTGGTGGGGCTCGCCGCCATCGAGGAGCACGCCCTCGACATCCGCGGCCAGAAGGTAGCGCTGATCGTCTCGGGCAACGGCGTGGACGCGGAGACACTGATGCGGGCAAGAACCCTGCTCGACTATCCGCCGCGCTGATACGAATTCACGTGAATGGACGCAGGAGATATCCCGATGGAGCTCTACAACCGCGAGCAGATAGAGAACGTCGTTACGCTCGATCATGCCGCGCTGGAGGCGGTCGAAGCCGGTTTTCGCGCGCTGGGTGAAGGTAACGTCGTCCAGCCGCCGATCCTGTCGATGGCAATTGCGGAGTCCAATGGCGAGGTCGACGTCAAGACCGCCCATATCCAGGGCAATGCGCGCTTCGCGATCAAGGTCAGCCCGGGCTTCTTCGACAACCCCAAGCTGGGGCTGCCCAGTCTCAACGGCTTGATGATTGTGTTCTCGGCCAAGACCGGCCTGGTCGAGGCGGTGTTGTTCGACGAGGGCTATCTCACTGACATACGCACCGCGCTGGCCGGTGCCATCGCCGCCAAGCATCTCTCGCGGAGCGACAGCCGCCGCGTCACCGTGCTCGGCGCCGGCGTGCAGGCGGAGCTGCAGGTCGCCGCGCTCCGGCTGGTGCGCGACATCGATACGCTCGACGTCTGGGCGCGGGATGCCGAGAAAGCCGGCGCCTATGCGGTGCGCATGCGCGAGCGCTATGGCCTTGCGGTCGAGGTCCACGAGGAGATCGGGGCGGCCTGTGCCCATGCCGATATCATCATCACCACCACGCCGTCGCGTACGCCGCTGCTCTCCGGGGAACACCTGCGCGAGGGGGTGCATGTCACGGCGATGGGCTCTGACAGCCCCGAAAAGCGCGAACTCGACGCCTCGGTGATGGAGCGCGCCGACGTCTTCGTCGCCGATACTCAGGCCCAGAGCGAGCACAATGGCGAGCTCAAGGTCTATGCCGGGCATCGCCCACCGTTCACGGTTCACGAGCTGGGCCAGGTGATCGCCGGTGGCCAGTCGCCGCGCCATGAGGCGAGCGCCATCACCGTCTGCGATCTCACCGGCACCGGGGTGCAGGACACCGCCATCGCCGGCTTTGCGCTGTCGACGCTGACGTCGTGAGCCGGGCGGGTGCGGTGGTGGTGCGCCGAGCCACCCCAGCCGACGCCGAGGCGATCGCGACCATCCACGTCGACGCCTGGCGGCATAACTACCGCGGCTTGATCGCCGAGGCCACGCTGGCGGGCTTGGATGTCGCCGCGCGTGCCGCGGCCTGGCGCTCGCAGCTCGACGCGGGGGCGGTGGTCTTTGTCGGTACGCATTCGAACATCCGTACAGACATCCGAACAGACACCCAGGCAGACACTCGGGCAGGTGAGCTGCTGGGCTGGGTGAGTGTTGGCCCTTTCCGTCAGAGCGAGAGCGCGCGGCCCGAGGTGCGCTCACTCACCCCCGGCTGGGCCGAGCTTTACGGCTTCTACGTTGCCCCGCGGTCGCAGCGCCAGGGCGTCGGCCACGCCCTGTGGCAGGCGGCGCTGGAGTGGTGCCTCGATCAGGGCTACCGCGACCTGGGGCTGTGGGTCCTCGCCGGCAATGTGCCGGCGATTCGCTTCTACCAGCGCTGCGGCCTGCGCGATCTGAGGCTCGATCAGGATTTCACCATCGACGCACAGCCGCTGGTGGAGAAACTGATGGCGCGGACATTGACCAGACCGGCTTGAGCGTGGTCACGCTGTCGCCCGAGCGCTGATGGAAACCGCTACGCGCTTGCACTTTGGTGGCGGTTCCACGACGGCCCGCGTCGAGGCGTGGCATGCTGGCGCCAGGTGTCGACAGGAGGAAAAGGCGATGGTCAGCAATATCCTGATGCCGCGGATTCTGGAAGTGGGCGGCGGCGCGCTCGAGCGTCTTGCCGGGGTGCTCGCCGCACTCGGCGTGCAGCGGCCGCTGGTGGTCACCGATCCGATGATGCTCGAACTCGGCTACGTGGCGCGACTTCACGCCTTGCTCGAGGCCGCCGGGCTCGACTACCGCGTATTCGCGGACACCGTGCCGGAGCCCACCCTGGCCTCGATCCTCGACGGTGTGGCGCTGATGCGCGAGGGCACCGCACAGGGCGCGTTCGATGGCGTGATCGCGCTGGGTGGCGGCAGCCCCATCGACTCGGCCAAGGCGATCGGCGTACTGGGTCACTTCGGCGGTGAGATCCGCGACTATCAGTTTCCGCGGGCGGCGTCGCAGCTCGGCCTGCCGCTGGTCGCCATCCCCACCACCGCCGGCACCGGCTCGGAGATGACGCGTTTCACCATCATCACCGACGAGGCTGCCGGCGAGAAGATGCTCTGCCCGGGCATCGGCTTCATGCCGGCGGCCGCGATCGTCGACTTCGAGCTGACGCTCTCGGTGCCGCCGCGGGTCACCGCCGACACCGGTATCGATGCGCTTACCCACGCCATCGAGGCCTACGTCAGCCGCAAGGCCAACCCCTTCTCGGATCACAATGCGCTGGCCGCGATGCGCCTGATCGGCCCCCACCTGCGCCGGGTCTATCACCAGGGCGACGATCGCGAGGCGCGCGAGGCGATGATGCTGGGCTCGAGCCTGGCTGGCCTGGCCTTCTCCAGCGCCTCGGTGGCACTGGTACACGGCATGAGCCGGCCGCTGGGCGCGGCGTTTCACGTGCCCCACGGCATGTCCAACGCCATGCTGCTGCCGGCGGTCACGACCTTCTCGCTGGCCGCCGCGCCGGCACGTTACGCCACCTGCGCCCGCGCCATCGGCGTGGCCACCGACAGCGACGATGACGCCCGCGCCGGCGAGCGGCTGCTCGCCGAGCTGGTCGCCCTCAATCAGGAGCTGGCGGTGCCCACGCCGCGGGACTATGGCATCGACCCCGTGCGCTTCGAGGCGCTGCTCGACACCATGGCCGAGCAGGCCCTGGCCTCCGGCTCGCCCGGCAACAATCCGCGAGTGCCGAGCCACGCCGAATTGGTCCAACTCTACCGTTCGCTCTGGTAGCCAGCGCGGCAACGGCTGCCGCGCTACTTCAGGTGGTCTCGCAGCGCTCGGCGGCGGGCGGCGCCAACGCGCCGGCACGCAGGACGATGCACAGCGACAGCACGCCGAGCAGGGCAAAGGCGTAGTGCAGCGTGATCACACTGGCGGCAAAGCCGATCAGCGGTGGCCCCAGCAGCATGCCGCCGTAGCCCAGGGTGGCGACGCTGGCGATGGCGGCGCCGGGTGGCAGCTCGGGGTCGTTGGCCGCGCGTGAGAACGCCAGCGGCATCACCAGGGCATAGCCGATCCCCATCAGGAAGAAGCCGACCAGGACGAGATGCAGCTCGCCGCAGAGCACCGCCAGAGCCACGCCCAGGGCGGCCGAGAGGCCGGCAAGACGCGTTGCCGTGGTAGTGCCGAGACGCAGGATCAGCCCCGCGCCGATCAACCGCGTGATCACCATGGCAGTGGAAAAGATGGCGTAGCCCAGGGTGCTCTGGGCCGCGC
>JNVT01000042.1 GCA_000737985.1 Gammaproteobacteria bacterium MFB021
TCGATGGCGTAGAACTCCAGGCGCTGGACGATGCCGAAGCGATCGCGCAGCGGTGAGGTCAAGAGCCCTGCACGGGTGGTGGCACCGACCAGCGTGAACGGCGGCAGATCGAGCTTGATCGACCGCGCCGCGGGGCCATCGCCGATCATGATGTCGAGCTGAAAATCCTCCATCGCCGGATAGAGAACCTCCTCGACCGCCGCCGACAGCCGATGAATCTCGTCGATGAAGAGGACATCGCCCGGCTGCAGATTGGTGAGCATGGCGGCGAGGTCGCCGGCCCGCTCCAGCACCGGACCCGAGGTCGACTTGATATCGACCTCCATTTCGGTGGCGATGATATTGGCCAGCGTGGTCTTGCCCAACCCCGGGGGGCCGAAGACCAGGGTGTGATCGAGCGAGTCACCGCGATTGCGCGCCGCCGAGATAAAGATATCCATCTGCTCGCGCACCCGCGGCTGACCGATATAGTCACCCAGCCGGCGCGGGCGAATGGCATGATCGGCCTGCTGCTCACCCTGTCGCGGCGAGGCTTCGATAAGACGATCGGGTTCGATCATGTCGGCTTACCCGGCCATCTGGCGCGCCAGCGCCGCCTTGATCAGGGCCTCGGTAGGCAGGCCCTCGTCGAGCCCGGACAGCATGCGCGACGCCTCGGTCGGCTTGTAGCCCAGCGATACCAACGCCGCCTCGGCATCGGCGAACGGATCCCGCGGCTTGGCCACGGGCTGGCGCGGCGCGTCCAGCAGCGACCCCTGCTCTTCCTGCCAGTGGGGAAAGCGATCGCGCATCTCGACGATCAAGCGGTCGGCGGTCTTCTTGCCCACGCCCGGCAGTTTGGTCAACGCCTTGCTGTCGCCCTCCATGACGCAGCCGACAAAGGCGTCGCGATCCATGCCGGAGAGGATCGCCAGGGCGAGCTTCGGCCCCACGCCGTTGACCTTGATCAGCGCGCGAAACAGCTGGCGCTCCTCGTCACGCCCGAAACCGTAGAGCAGATGCGCATCCTCGCGCACGCTCAGGTGGGTATAGAGGCGGACCTCCTCGCCCACGGCGGGTAGCGCGACAAGTGTCGTCATCGAGGTTTCGAGTTCATAACCGACGCCGTTGACGTCGACCACGATCCAGGGAGGGAGCTTTTCCAGCAGGGTGCCGTGCAGGCGTCCAATCATTCCATTCAACGTCCTTTCCGTGACGGCGTCCACTATACGCATCGCCGAATCGGCTGACTAGCTGCTACATGACCCCGGCCACTGCTCTCGCCAGGCACCTCATGATGTCCTCATTTGCCCTCAGCCCTCTTCCCGAGCGCCTACCACGCATGGCCAGAGTGATCGACTCGCTATCGCCCACATCCTCAGAGCCCCCTGCCCGCCCGATCGACGACGCGGCCGGCTCAACCTGCGCCACTATCGACCCGATTCGAATCGAAAGTGCTTGCCGGGAGAGAAGAATCGACATATATACATTTTGTAACAATTTGATACGAAATTACTGGCTAATTAATCTTGACTTCAGTGCGCTCGAGATTGGCGGTAGCGTGGTACGCCTTTCACAGTGCGCTCTTTGGGACTCGCTCCATGACGCCTGTACGCGCACTGTTGTTGGCTCTGCTGATATTCCCTTGCCTCATTGGTGTATGCCTGGGCCAGCCACGCCCGACGACACCCCTAGATGTCGATATCCAGCGCGAACGCCAGCAATCGCTGCTCGAAGAGTCGCAGCATCAACGTGAAGCGCTAC
The DNA here is from genome assembly GCA_000737985.1 of Gammaproteobacteria bacterium MFB021. Taxonomy (GTDB): domain Bacteria; phylum Pseudomonadota; class Gammaproteobacteria; order Pseudomonadales; family Halomonadaceae; genus Salinicola. The sequence continues at coordinate 1,744 of JNVT01000042.1, forward strand.
AGCGTGGCCTGAAGATCGCCCCACAGCCCAAATCAACAGCGCCTGATCAGGGCACATCCTGTTTCGTGATAGATCATTTCGAGTGGCGAGATGCCCAGCATCTGTCCGCCGCTCGCCGACAGGCACTCACACAACCGCTGAAGGGTAAATGTCTCAGCCTGAACCAGATGCAGGCGCTAGCGCACAAGGCCAGCAATGCCTACATCGAGCAGGGCTATGTGACATCACTCGTGTACCTACCCGACCAGGACGTCAGTGACGGCACATTGCGCCTGCAAGCTCAAGAGGGACGTATCGAAACCATCTCGCTGGACGGACAGCAACCGCGCGGTCTCGCCATGATCTTTCCGCATGCCCGAGGAGCCGTCCTGAACCTGCGTACCCTCGAGCAAGGCATGGAGCAGATCGACCGCCTGCCCTCCCGGCGTGTGAGCATCGACATTCAACCTGGCACCCGCCAGGGGTACTCGCGTGTCGTGCTGCATCGCATCGATCAGGACAAGCCCTGGCGAATTGCCCTGGGCATCGACAATAGCGGCCAGAAAGGCACAGGAACGCGGCAAGGGGCGCTCGGCCTGGCGCTGGACTCCCCTCTGGGGCTTTACGATCAATGGCAATTCGAAACCAGTCACGATCTGGAAGGGCGCCGAGGCCATCTCAGTCGCGGCCTCACTGCCAGCGTCACGCTGCCATATGGAGACTGGCGTTTTGGCTACCGTTACGCCCGTAGCGATAGCGAACAGCCACTGCGGGTCGCCGATCGCAATTGGCCTTACCTGGGCCGCGTCCGCCAGCACGTGCTCGACCTGCACCGGACTCTCTATCGTGACGGGGATAGCACCCTGGGCTGGGCGCTCTCGCTGACAAGACGAGACACTCGCACCACCTTTGCGGGGCAGCGGCTCAATGTGAGCAGCCCTACGCTGGCCATTGCCGGCAGCGGACTCGAGTACGCAACGCGTTTGGGAACGGGATACTTCACGCTGAACCCTTCGGTCTCGCGAGGCCTCCACGCCCTTGGTGCCAGTGATGACCAGCGCGGCCTACCCCCTTCCGATTTCACCCGCATCAGCCTGGCGGCGAGCGGCTTTCTCCCGCTGACACCAACGATCAGCTACCTCACCTCGGGCTACCTGCAAACCACACCCGATGACCTCTACCCCAGCGAGCGCATCAGCGTAGGTGGTGAGTATTCGGTCCGCGGCTTCAAGGACACCTTCCTCGACGCTAATCGGGGCGCGTACTGGCGCAATCAGATCGATTGGACCACCCAGACGCTTCCGCTGGTCGGCCAGCCAACCCTGAGTGTCGCGCTCGATGCCGGCGGCACGATGAAGAGTCGCAGTGCCAAGGGCGGCGGCCTCCTGGGTAGCGCCATCATGCTGGCACTGAGCCAGCCACGCGCCACCCAGTCATTCAGTCTCGGTAAACCGCTGCTATCCCCGCAAGGGCTGCACCCCGACCCCTGGGTCGTCTATTGGCAAGCCAGTTTCACCCTGTAGCACCGCAAGGACCTTCCTAACGCGTAAATCACTCGAGGAAACATCCGATGAAAAGGTCGGGACCTGTTACCCGCTGGACCTGCTGGGCAGTCATCGCCACCTGGCTTTTACAGCCGCTGCAACCGGTCTGGGCTGCCGGCATCGCAACTGCCGACAAGCGCACTACGGTCACCACGCGTCACGGCGTACCGGTGGTCGAGATCGCCAGACCCAATGCCAGCGGCGTCTCGCACAACCGTTACAGAGAATTCAGCGTTGGCCAATCTGGCGCCGTACTCAACAACGCCACGAGCACTACCAAATCAGAACTGGCGGGAAAGCTCCGCGCCAACGGCCACCTGAAAGGCAAGCCAGCGGAGCTGATCATCAACGAAGTCACAGGCAAACGTCGCTCTCAGCTCGCTGGCCAGTTGGAAGTGGCCGGCCACCGAGCTGAGGTGATGATTGCCAACCCCAATGGCATTACCTGTAACGGTTGCAGTTTTCTCAACGCGCCCGGCATCACACTGACCACCGGTAAGCCGGGGTTCGACCGCCATGGAGCGCTCAGCTCACTGACCGTGGACAAGGGCGATATCCGGATCGGCGGTCGAGGCATGGACAGCCGGTCACAGGATTACACGGCGTTGATCAGCCGCACCGCGACCTTGGAAGGCAAATTGCAAGCCAAGGCGCTGGAAGTCACGCTCGGTCGCAACCGACTGGATATCACCAACGGCACCCTCGATCCGCTCGCGGCGAAGAGCAAGGAGACGCCACCCACGCTGGCTCTCGATAGCCGCGAACTCGGCGGTATGTACGCCAATCGCATCCGCTTAATCGCCACCGAAGCGGGGGTCGGCGTCAACGCCGGCAACCTGAGTAGCAGCAGCGGTGACATCCTGCTCGATGCCAAAGGGCGACTGAGCGTCAGTAAGGCCAGCTCCGCGCGGGATGTCGGCGTGCGCGCTGGCGCCATCACCCTGGCCAGGGGTGCCAAGCTCGAGGCACAGCGCGACGTCACGCTGGTCACCCCCAGGCTCGACAACGCAGGGGCCATCACGACTCAGCGGGATATGCGAGTCTTCGCCAATCGGGTCGACAACCACGGCAACACCGCTCGCCTCCAGGCCGGTCAGGATCTCTGGATTCAGAAAAACCCCAAAGGTGACAAGAGCGCTCTGGTCAGTAACCGCTCGGCGACCATCAAGACCCAGTCCGGCAACCTGGTGATTCGTACCCAGCAGTTGAGCAACACCCGAGAGCACGTGATAACCAAGGCGCGCGAACTATCACCTAATTCAACAACTAGTCAGAACAAGGTGGGTGCTCAAGCCATTATCAATCGCGGCTATATCGCATACAGGCCTCCAGTCTTTTATATAAACAACCAAGTCGATCTGCCCAAGCTAGGTGTCAATAAGTGGTTCGGCAAACCCGATCTCGCCAAAGATTCCAATATTAATGTCGGGAAAAGAAGGGATGAGGCACGTGTAATCTCTGACCCCGCGGTTATCGATTCGGGCAAGAGCCTTTATGTCAATGCACGCAATCTGGACAACCACGGCAGCGTCATCCACGCCAAACAGGATATGTTCCTCGCCGGAGAAACGCTCAAGAGCAACGCGGCCAAGGTATTAGGAGAACGCAACCACTACATTACAGTGGATGGCTACCGTGGCGAGAGCGAAGCCGCGCTACGAGCAAAACGCGTCCCGGGCCCATTCGGAGCGGCCGACGTCACAAAATGGTGGAGAAAGGTCGACGAGTATAATATCTGGCATCCGACGAGGATCCTGTCCGCGACGCTCGCCGCCGGCCGGCGGCTGGTAATGGACTTCGACAAAACGATCGAGTTGCAGACCATTCCCGAGCTGGACACATATGAGCGTCACCTGCCGACACTCCCCACCAGCGTCAGCGGCAAAGACATCTTCGCAACCAGCCATCACTTCTCGCTATCTAGCGTCATATCGGCCAAGCATGACCTGAGCCTGGTTTCCAGCGGCAATATCAGAACGAGAAATGCGACGCTACATGCCGGCAATCATCTAGCGCTTGCCGCCGCCAAGAGCATTTCCCTATATCAAACCAGCGCGACAGGTGGCGATATATCGCTGCTCGCCCGCAGCGGCAGTATCAATCTCGGCAGCCGCCCCTATGTCTACGATACGCGAGGCAACGCCCGAGTCCCGCTGCTGGCTGCCAAGCGCGGCCTCGACCTGATCGCCGGTAGTGATATCAAAGCCAGGGACATGGGTAACCTGCAAGCTGCCGATATTGCCCTTCAGGCTGGACGAGACATTAGATTCCTGGTCACTTCTCGGCACCTGGCAACCTGGGGCCGTGCCAATGACAAGCTCGCCAGTCGCGCCCCTATCCGGCGTGAGGTCCTCACACAGCGCCTCGCGCAGACGAACCATGTCACTGCGGCCCAGTCAATGTCGATGGTTGCTGGTCGAGATATCGATATCCCGCTTGCGCGTCTCGACGCCGGCACCAGTCTCTCGCTCCAGGCTGGGCAAGATATTCAGCTCGACGCTTACTCCCTGAGCAATCGCTTCGCTGCGCTATTCGACGTCACCCGCTCCGATGAGCTCACCGCGCGTCTCGCCGCTGGTGGCGATCTACTGCTCAATGCCGGCCGCGACATCGATACTGAGGCCGGCAAACTCGCAGCCAAGCGTAACCTGACACTGCTATCCGGCCGTGACATGGCCTTCGATCATCTCGGCTATCGTGTCGGGTCCGATCAGGCCTACCAGGACCATGACATTGTCACCCGCCTCGGTGCCGGGCGAGATCTCGTCCTGGCTGCCAATGGCAAGATCGACACGCTGGGTAGCGACCTTAGCGCCAGGCGCGACCTGCGCATCGCCTCGCTCGGCAATCTCTCTTTCCGTGCGCTGGAACAGACTTTTCACCGGCCTATCAAGCATGGCCATCAGGAAGGCACCAACCAGCGCGAGTCCACGCTGAAAAGCGGCCGGCATACCGTACTCGACAGCCATGGCAGCATGCTGTTCCAGGCTTCCCGGCTCAACGCCGGCGGCAACCTGAATGCTGCCGCCAGGGGCGGATTCCTGTTCGCTCAGGCGATGGAAGAAAACACGAGCTACCAGACCAAGAAGAAAAAGAGAAGCTGGCTCGGTCTGCGCAAAAAGACCGTCAAACGTACCGGGCACAGCGTCACCCACAAGGTGGTCTCATTTACCGCCAAGCAGAATATCGACCTGCTCAGTCGCGACGACAGCACCTACCAGGCCAGCCGTATCAGTGCCGGCAAGAATGCCAAACTGACCAGCCTGAAGGGGAAGGTACGCTTCGAGGCAGTCAAGGATAGCCACCTGGAGCAGCGCATCAGTCAATCCCGCGGGTTCTATATCAAGGCCAGCGACAAGGGATATCGGAAGGACACCTGGCGGCTACCCAGCCTGCAGATCGGCGGTAAGTTGCGGATCGATGCCGCCAAAGGCATCAGTGCTGACTACAAGAAGCAACAGGACCAGCAGCTCGATCGGGCCTTGGCCCAGTTGGCCAGCACACCGGGGACCGAGTGGCTCAAGGCGCTCAGAGGCAACAAGAAGGTCCACTGGCGCGAAGTCCAGGACGCCTACACGAAGTGGCATCACACCGAAAAACATCTCAACCCGACCGTCAGCGCTGTCATCGCCATCGCGGTGGCGGCTGCGACCAGTGGCAGCGGTCTTGCCGCCTGGGCCGGCAACGCCGCCGCCGGTAGTGCCACTGGTACAGCGGGTGCTGCGTTCTATGGCATGGGCGCTGCCGGCATGAGTGCACTCACCTCGCAAGCGGCGGTCACACTCGCAGACAACCAGGGCAACCTGTCCAAGACCTTCAAGAGCCTGGGCAGTAGCGCCACGGTGAAGTCCATCGCCACAGCGATGTTGGTCAGTGGCGCCATGGCCGGGTTCGACCAAGGCGTGCTGGCCAAGGCGCCCACACCCGACTCCCCTCGCCTGCCGGTACTCAGCGACGGTGACTGGACCCGAGTCGCCCAACGGGTCGGTGCCGAGAGCCTGATCAATGCTGGCGTCAACCAGGCCGCCTATGGTGGCAGCTTCAACGACCGCTTCAGAGACGCGCTGCTGGGCAATATCGGCGCACAGGTCCAGGCCCAGGGCGCCAATCTCATTGGCGACAACGGCCAGATTCTCGGCACTGGCGGCAAGGCCATTTCCCACGCGGCACTCGCCGGGCTGGCCGCCGAGATCGGCCGCGGCAGCGCCAAAGGCGCCGTCGCCGGTGCACTCGCCGCGGAAGTGATGGCCACCAGCATGGGCAACGATGCCGTCGCCCCCGAACAGTGGAACCGCTACGCCAATAAACAGGCTCAGATTGCCCGCTTGCTCGGTGGCTTTGCCGGCGCTGTTTTCACTGGCGACGCCAAGGGCGCCTACAGCGGTGCAGATAGTGGCGAGCGGGTGCATCGCTACAACTATCTAAGCCACACGCAGCAAGCGCTAAAAGATGCGCAGTTGGACAAAGCGAAGTCCAAGCTAGAGAAACTCCTGATCAACGTACGCTGGGGCGTCGTAAGCGGGAAGCAGGACGGCGCCTTTGCCGCGGGTGTCGCTGCCGGTGTGCCCGCCTCTCTCATAGATACGGTGCAGGGCCTCCTCTCGATGGCCGCCAACCCGGTCGAGGCCTACAACGATATGGCCGCACTGATTCGTGACGACGACGCTTTCGGCAAGATCAAGCAGAGCTACCTGACTCGCATCGACACCTTGAAGGCGAACTATCAACGAGCAGGCATCGATGGCGCCTTTTCGGCTGGCGTGGAGTTCGGCAAACTGGCCACGGAAGTTGCCACGGTAATGGCCGACGGTGCGGGTATCGTGAAGGTCGGCGTCAATGTGGCCCGCGTCGCCGCCAAAGCGACTACCACGGCAGCCAAGGCCACCAGAGATGCGCTGACGCATGACACGCATCGATTAGTGGATATTCGTGAGATCATCGGTATCAACAAGAAGACCGGTGAGCCAATGCCGATGGAGTGGGGAAGTGGCAACCAAAAACAGGGTATGCCTTTCGAGGACTATATCGCTAAGGAAATGCCCCAGCGTAGTCGCTTACCAGCGGGCTTCAAGACATTTGATTTCTATGACCGCGCGACAAAATCGGCAACCAGTGTCAAAACATTGGATACCACGACAGCATCAAGAATCAACAAACCTCAGCAGATTTACAGCACGACCAAACGTTACATCGACGAAACTTTAGCCTTTAAACAGGACGCCAGACATCGTGGAAGCTTCACCTCTCAAGACATCAAGCAACGCGATATAATATTGGGAATTCCCTCAACCACCACTACGAAGCAGTGGGCTGAGCTTCAACGCGCTATGGATTATGCCAAAAACCAACATGTCAACCTAAAAATCATAATGGTAAAATGATATGAATGAATCCGAATTTGGATTGAACGCAGAGATCTTATTCAATGGTTGCGTCTATATAGTAAGCACACTCTCAGTGTACAATATACTGGAAAAAGACTTCGATGCCGGAGAGCACATCCTTGAAACCGGATGCAGCAATCAATTTTTAGGCTCAGCAGCTCGAGACGCGCTTAACCAAAGTCGCGAAATCCCTCTCGATGAAGTTGATGCTTTTCATGATGCCGAAAAGGCCGATTATAGATACAAGGCGTGGATTGAAGCCACTATCAAGCGTCTCGGCTACCGCAGCAAACGCGCTCTATTTGATCGCATGCACCGTTGTGGTATCAGACTTGCCGACGGTGTAATCACTATTCGCCCTTCCAACCACGATAGGCTGGAAGGTTGGTCCGGTGAAGGTATCGATGAGGACGATTACGTCGTCATTCCGGAAAAAAGCACACCTGAGGAGATTGGTGCTGCCGTCAGGCTCGCGTTCACTCGCTGCCGGGGCCGTGGACCTAAATGACATGAGCCTCGCGGGGTTTGATCGGTAAATTTGCGAGCGTATTAGGTTCATCAGTGATGAGGAAACGTCATGAACCAGGAGACACCAGCTTTATATGCCATGGTGCTGCGTAAATCCGACTGGGAGTTTATTTTTGGCCCCCTTTCGGCCAAGCGTTTCACCCGGACTGACATTGAAGATAGCCTGCTTCCCGTCAACAGCGACGACGAGATGCTGGGCAGCGCCCTGATCGAGACGCTTTGGGTCGATACCGATTACGCCGAGCTCAAGGCAGACCCACCGCCGGACACCTTGGCCGAGGAGTATCTGGCGTGGTTTGCTCCTCTCTACGAGGGGTACTGCCACTCCGAACAGCGCGTCTTCGAGCAACTCTATCGCTGCGACGCCCTCTTGGCTAATGGGTTGATCACACTGACCCCCACCTACCAGGAGAGCCCCAAGGATTGGACGCAGCGGGGCATCAGCCCCGAACACAAGGTGGTGATTGCAGTAGATAGCACTGAGGAGATGATCGGCGCCGCGGTGAGACGCGTATTCGAGCACTGTCGCAGTGATGTTGCAGAGACGCCCATACCAGCTTTACCAGAGAGTCCTCGGGGTGGATGGTTCAATCGCTTCTTTGTTCGCCGCTGATATCACGACTAAGATATTAGGCCCCAGCGCGTGGTAGCCACGTTAGCAGGCAATCAGTGCAACCTGCCCAAGACTCTCGAAAGCCTGGGCATTAGCATCACGGTAAAATCCATCACCACGGCCATGCTGTTGTGGTGCCATGGCCGGTTTCGATCAAGGCGTGCTGGTCAAGGCGCCCTCCTCCAGCCCCCCCTCGCCTGTAATCGGCGCACTGCTCCAGGTCCAGGGCGCCAATCTCATTGGCGACAACGGCCAGATTCTCGGCACTGCCCGAGCTGGCCATTGAGATCGGCGCTTTTTTCACGCCTCCCGCCCCCTGCCTGACGATATTCAGCCCACCTGTGCCACCCACTCATTGAGGTTGTAGTAGTTGCTGATGCGCGCGACCTTGCCGTTTTTGATCTCGAAGAAGGCGCCGGCCGGCAGGACGTAGGTTTGGCCGTTGGCCGGAGGTAATCCTTCGTCGTCGGCCAGGTATTCGCCGTGCACCACGAACTCGGCAGCGGCGCGGTCGCCGGCGGCGTTCTGCATCACCACGATATCGGCCAGGCGCTCGCGGTAGCAGCGGTTCATCTTGTCCATGAAGGCGGCGAAGGTGGCGAAGGTGGCCTTGCCGACCTGGCGTTCGCCCTGGTTGATGTCGTGCACCACGTCCTCGGCCAGCAGGTCGAGGAAAGTGGGCATGTCGCCGGCGTTGAAGGCGGCGTAGTGGGCCTGAACCAGTTCGGTGGCGGTCATGGCTAGGTTCCTTGCGTAGCGTGGTTAGGGAACCACTGCATAAATGCCTGCGCGAGCGAATCGCTGCGTTGCGTGGTACTGGGGCGCCAGCCCGGTCGAACACTCGCCTAACCCCATGTTATGTCTCGTGTTCTGTGTTCCATGCGCCTTGCGCTTCATCTCGCTCGTCGATTTATTCAGCGCTTCCTTAGTGATGGCTTGGCTCGCATGATAAGTTCGCGCCTTCCAGCCGGCATAGCCGCCGGCGTCACCCTGCTGCTGGCGAACGACTCCAGATGGATATCGAACTGCTCCGAGGACCGCAGATTGCACCCCATGTCGAAGACCTGGCGCATTTGCGGATCACGGTCTTCCGCGAATTTCCCTACCTCTACGACGGCAGCCTCGACTACGAGGCCGAGTATCTCGACACCTACGTACGAAGCGCGGACAGCCTGTGCGTGCTGGTACGGGACGCGGGCCGCGTGGTCGGCGCTTCCACGGCGCTGCCGCTCGCCGATGAAACCATGGAATTCCAGCACCCCTTCCTCACGGCAGGCTGGGATCCTGCGCGCATCTTCTACTGCGCCGAGTCGGTGGTATTGCCGGCCTGGCGCGGGCGTGGTCTGGGCGTGCGCTTCTTCGCCGAGCGCGAGGCGCATGCGCGCCGGCTGGGTCGCTTCGATTGGTGCGCCTTCTGCGCCGTGCAGCGCCCGGCCGACCACCCGCGCCGGCCAGCCGACTACCAGCCGCTGGACGCCTTCTGGGCGCGCCGCGGCTATCGTCATCATCCCGAACTGCACACCCAGTATCATTGGCGCGATCTGGACGAAACCGATGAGTCGGCCAAGCCCATGTCGTTCTGGCTCAAGGAACTCACCTCATGATCAAGGTTGCCGCCTGCCAATATCACATCGACCTGCTGACGAGCTGGGACACCTATGCCGAACACCTGACCGAGCTGTGCGAGGCCGCCGCCGGCCAGGGTGCTGAGCTGCTCTTGCTGCCGGAATACGCCGGCATGGTGCTGACCGGGCAGTTGCCAGAGGCCCAGCGCAGCGACCTGCATGGCTCCATTGTCGGCATCCAGGCGCTGCTGCCGCGCTGGTTGGAACTGTGCGAGAGCCTGGCGAATCGGCTGCAGATCTATCTGCAACCCGGTTCGGTGGCCGTGCGGGATAATGACGGCCTCTACCGCAATCGCGCCTGGCTGTTCGGCCCGGACGGCTGCCTGGGCAGCCAGGACAAGCTGATAATGACGCGCTTCGAGCTGGAGCAATGGCAGATCGCTGCCGGTAGCGGGCTCCAGGTGTTCGACACTGCGCTGGGCAAGCTGGGCATCCTGATCTGCTATGACAACGAGTTCCCGCTGCTGGCGCGCACCCTGGCCGAGGCCGGCGTCGACCTAATCCTGGCGCCCAGTTGCACCGATACCGAGGCCGGCTTCTACCGTGTGCGCATCGGCGCCCAGGCGCGCGCGCTGGAGAACCAGATCGCCGTACTGCAGTCGCCCACGGTCGGCCTGGCGCCCTGGTCGCCAGCGCTGGACGAGAATATCGGCCGCGCCGCGCTCTACGTCCCTTCTGACTACGGCATGCCGGCCAACGGGGTGATCGCCGAGAGCGAAGCGCTGAGCCTCACGCACAGCCGCTGGCTGATCGCCGAGCTGGACCTGGCCGAGGTGCGCCGGGTGCGTGAAACCGGCCAGGTATTCACCCGGCGCGACTGGCCGACGCAGTTCGACGAAAGCCGGCGGGGGCTGCGTTGAACGCGCCAGAGACATTGCCGGAGTCGCCACTGGCTGCTTATGAGCAGGCGCTGGCAGGTGGCTTCGTCGCCGATGCTGCCCAGCGCCGGGCGGTGGCAGCGCTGCAACAGTGCTTCGAGGCCGTGCATCGAGGCGAGTGCCCGCCCGGCGTATACCTCTGGGGGCCAGTGGGGCGCGGCAAGACCTGGCTGATGGACGCCTTCTACAACGCCCTGCGTGTGCCGGCGCGGCGCCAGCACTTCCATCACTTCATGCAGTGGGTGCATCGGCGTCAGTTCCAGCTCACCGGTAATGCCGACCCACTGCGCCTGCTGGCCGAGGAGCTGGGGCGCGAGGTGCGTGTGCTGTGCTTCGACGAATTGTTCGTCAGTGACATCGGCGATGCCATGTTGCTGGGCCGCCTGCTCAGCCTGATGCTGGCGCAGCGCGTGGTGCTGGTGGCCACCTCCAACCAGCCGCCGGATCAGCTTTATGCCGATGGTTTCAACCGCGAACGCTTCCTGCCGGCCATCGCCGCGCTCGAAGCGCACATGCAGGTGGTGGCCGTGGACGGCGAGCAGGATCATCGCCTGCACCCCGGCGCTGAGATACAGCGTTACTGGGTGAAGCAGCCCAAGGCGCTGTTTGAGCTGTTCGCCCGCCTGAGCGAGGGCCAGGTGGTCAGCCATGAGCCGGTCGCGCTGGGTCATCGGCGTATCGCCAATCTGGGCCACAGCCCGGCAGCGCTGTGGTGCCGCTTCAGTGAACTGTGCGAACGGCCGCTGGCCGCGTCGGATTTCATTGCGCTGTGCGAACGCTTTCCGGCCATTCTGCTCGAGGAAGTACCGCGCCTGGGCGGTGAGCCGCGCAAAGGGCGCATCGCCCGCGGCACCGAAGATGGCGCCGAGCGGGTCGACGCCGGCGACAGACAGTTGCCGGCACTGTCGCACAACGACGATGCGGTGCGCCGTTTCATCGCTCTGGTCGACGAGTGCTACGACCGCCGCGTGCCACTGTATATCGAATCCGAGGTGGCGCTGGATGAGCTTTACACCCAAGGCTACCTCGAGTTTGCCTTCCGCCGCGCGTTCAGCCGTCTGCGCGAGATGCAGCTAGAGCGCTTCGGCCGCTCATAGCTGCGTGCCTGTCACTCGTGGATTGGAGTCTGGCACACTGGATTCCTCCCCTTCTCTCACTCAGGCCTGAAGTCGCGCCAACGATTGCGGCCAGCGCTGCCGCTACTGCGCCGGCGGCTGCTGGTCGCCACTAGCCCCTGGCGCGCGTAGGCGTGGGTGAGCGCGATGGCCAGCGCGTCGGCGGCGTCCTCGGGGGGGGACGCGTCCAGCGTGAGGAGCGCCGTTACCATATGCTGGACTTGGGCCTTTTCGGCACCGCCGGTGCCCGTGACCGCCTGCTTGATCTGGCGTGCGGCGTATTCGTGCACCGGGAGGCCGTGATTGGCGGCGCATACGATCGCGGTGCCGCGGGCCTGGCCCAGCTTGAGCGCGGAGTCGGGGTTCTTGGCCATGAACACGCGCTCGATGGCGAACTCCTGGGGTCGGTAGCGCCCGATCAGTTCAGCGACGCCGGCATAGACCTGGGCCAGTTTCTGCGCCAAGTTGTCACCGGAGATGCGAATACAGCCGCTGGCGACGTAGCGGGGGCGTGCCGCACCGACGTCGATCACGCCATAGCCGGTGACGCGCGAGCCCGGATCGATACCCAGCAGGATCATCGCCCTGACCTCGCCGTCGCGCTTTGGCCCCTGTGCATCATGCGGATGATCATCGCTCGCTCCGTCGTGCGCTTCATGCAGGGTTCACCTTTTCCGTTCGGCGCCTACGGGGGCGACTCGTGGGGTATGCCGCGCGATTGGGCGTATCACCCGGCAGCGTATCCCCTAGCCGCCGCGCATAAAAGAACCGGCGCCTCGCGGGGCGCCGGTTCGGGGCACGTCGAACGCCGGGCGATGTTATTCGCCGGCACCCTCCGGCTTGGCCTTGGGACGCAGACGGATGTGCAGATCGCGCAGCTGCTCCTTGCTCACCTCGCCCGGGGCGTCAGTCATCAGGTCCGCAGCGCTCTGGGTCTTGGGGAAGGCAATGACGTCGCGAATGGTACGCGAACCGGTCATCAGCATTACCAGACGGTCGAGGCCGAAGGCCAGGCCACCGTGGGGCGGCGCACCGAACTTGAGCGCGTCGAGCAGGAAGCCGAATTTCTCTTCCGCCTCTTCCTTGCCGATGCCGAGCACGTCGAAGACCACGCGCTGCATCTCCTGGTCGTGGATACGGATCGAGCCGCCACCCAGTTCGGTGCCGTTGAGCACCATGTCATAGGCCCGCGACAGCGCCGTAGCCGGCGAGGCCTTGAGCGCTTCCGGGGCGCAGGAAGGCGCAGTGAACGGGTGGTGCAGCGCGGCCAGGCGGCCGTTGTCGTCGGCTTCGAACATCGGGAAGTCGACCACCCACAGCGGCGCCCAGTCGGCGGTGTAGAGATCGAGATCCTCGCCCAGCTTGACGCGCAGCGCGCCCAGCGCCTCATTGACCACCCGTGCCTTGTCGGCGCCGAAGAAGACGATATCGCCATCCTCCGCGCCCACACGGTCGAGCAGCTCCTCGATCACGCCTTCCATGAACTTGACGATCGGCGACTGCAGCCCGTCGAGCCCCTTGGCGCGCTCGTTGACCTTGATCCAGGCCAGGCCCTTGGCACCGTAGATACCCACGAACTTGGTGTAGTCGTCGATCTCCTTGCGCGAGAGCTTGGCCCCGCCGCTGACCTTGAGCGCAGCGACACGGCCGTCGTCGGCCTTGGCCGGGCCGGAGAAGACCTTGAAGTCGACCGATTGCATCAGGTCGTCGACGTCGACCAGCTCCAGCGGAATACGCAGGTCCGGCTTGTCGGAACCGTAGCGCTGCATCGCCTCGCTGTAGGGCATGCGCGGGAATTCGGGCAGCGCCACGTCGAGCACGTCCTGGAACAGCTGGCGCACCATGGTCTCGGTGATACCCATGATATCGCGCTCTTCGATGAACGACGCTTCGATATCGATCTGGGTGAACTCGGGCTGGCGATCGGCGCGCAGGTCCTCGTCACGGAAACACTTGGCGATCTGGTAGTAGCGATCGAAGCCCGACACCATCAGCAGCTGCTTGAACAGCTGTGGCGACTGCGGCAGCGCGAAGAAGTGGCCCTCGTGGGTACGGCTGGGCACCAGATAGTCGCGCGCCCCTTCGGGAGTGGCGCGGGTCAGGATCGGGGTCTCGATGTCGAGAAAACCCTCGCCCTCCAGATAGGCGCGCACGCTGTGGGTGATCCGCGAACGCAGGCGCAGCTTCTCGATCATCTCCGGACGGCGCAGATCGACGTAGCGATACTTGAGACGTACCTCTTCGCCGACCTTGCCGTGCTCGTCGAGCTGGAACGGCGGCGTGGCGGCGGTGTTGAGTACCTCCACGTCCTTGGCCAGCACTTCGATCATGCCGGTGGGCATGTTGGGGTTCTGGGTGCCTTCGGGACGCAGGCGAATGCGCCCGCGAATCCGCAGCACGTATTCGCTGCGCGCGCGATCGGCGGTGGCGAAGGCCTCCGCCGTATCGGGATCCACCACCACCTGAGCGACACCGTCTCGATCGCGCATATCGAGGAAGATGACCCCACCGTGATCGCGGCGGCGATGCACCCACCCGCAAAGCGTGACTTCTTGATCGATCAATGACTCGTTCAACTGGCCGCAATAATGACTGCGCATGAGGGATCCTGTGTTATGAATGCTATGGCTCAGGCCGAAGCCTTGCTCTCACCGGCAGGCTTGGCGCTGCCGCTCTCGCTCGACGCTGGCTTGCTGGCGCTGTCACCGGCGAGGTTCTTCTTGCTGCCCGACTTGAAATCGGTCTCGTACCAGCCGCCACCCGCGAGCCGGAACCCGGCGGCCGACACCAGGCGCGACAGCGTCGGCTCGGTACAGGCGGGACAGTCGGTCAACGGCGCGGCGCTGATCTTCTGGAGCTTCTCCAGGCGATGGCCGCAGGCTTTGCACTCGTACTCGTAGATGGGCATGGTCGTGTCACTCTCTCAAAGATGCGCGATCGAGTCGCGCCACGTCGCAGCGGCATCACGGCATCGATGATCGCGATGCGCAGCCGCTGCACCCCTTGCGCTCGCCCAGGCCATTCCGACACGCATCCAGACGGCCGGGCGATCTTCCAGGCAAATAGGGGCGACGCACGGGGTTTCCAAGCCGGAATCGATACGCACTGCCGCGCGCCCTTTCCAAGCCGTGTTCGAAAGCCGCATAGTATAGCGCGCAGCGGCCGGTCGCGGGCAATATTACCGGCTCAGGAAATCGCTGTCGCCCGCCGCGACGTGGCGACTGTGGCCCCGGCCGGGAAAGATGGCGCGGGGCCCGCACGCTGGAGAGAGGAAGCCTGCATGAAAGCCGTTCTGCTGGACGCCGCGTCACTCGGTGACGATATCGATCTGAGCCCTCTGCGCGCGCTGGTCGACGACTTGGAGGTCCATGCGCTGACCGCCCCCGAGCAGCGCCGCGAGCGCCTCGCCGGCGCCCAGGTGGCACTGGTCAACAAGGTGGTGCTCGACGCCGAGCTGATCGACGCCCTGCCCGATCTGGCGCTGATCTGCGTACTCGCCACCGGCACCAACAATATCGACATGCAGGCCGCCGAGCGACGTGGCATCGCCGTGCGTAACGTCACCGCCTACGGTACCGCCAGCGTCGCCCAGCACACCCTGATGCTGATGCTGGCACTGGCCGCGCGCCTGCCGCACTACCAGTTCGCGCTGCGCGACGGTGCCTGGCAGCGCAGCGAGATTTTCTGCCTGCTCGATCAGCCCACGCTGCAGCTCGCCGGCAAGCACCTGGTGATCGTCGGCAGCGGTGAGCTGGGCTCCGCGGTGGCCCGGCTGGGTGAAGCCTTCGGCATGCGCGTTGCCTTCGCGGCCCGCCCCGGCAACGAGGCCAGTGACACGCGCCCGCCGCTCGCCGACCTGCTGGGCGAGCTGGACGTGCTCAGCCTGCACTGCCCGCTGACCGAGGCCACCCGCGGCCTGATCGATGCCCAGGCATTGGCGGCGATGAAACCCGAGGCGCTGCTGATCAACTGCGCCCGCGGCGGTATCATCGACGAGCACGCCGCGCTCGAGGCGCTGCGTCAGGGCCGGCTCGGCGGACTCGCGGTGGATAGCCTGCCGAGCGAGCCGCCGCGGGAGGGCCATGCCCTGCTCGACGCCTTGCACGAGCCGCTCAATCTCATCGTCACCCCGCACAATGCCTGGATCAGCCCCGAGGCACGACAGCGCGTGGTGACCCTGACCGCCGACAATCTCCGCGCCTGGCGGCATTGACCCAGATTCTCCAGCAGTGAGTTAGCCATGATCTACAACTACGGCTCGATCAATATCGACTACGTCTATCGCGTACCGCACCTGGTGCGCCCCGGCGAGACGCTGTCCAGTACCGGCTTTCGTCAGGTGCTCGGCGGCAAGGGCGCCAACCAGTCGCTGGCGCTGGCCCGCGCCGGTGGCCAGGTGGCCCACTGGGGCCGCCTGGGACAGGCCGATCGCTGGGCGCTGGAGCCGCTGACCAAGGCGGGCGTCGACACCGCCCATGTGGAGCTGACCGCCGACGCCAGCGGTCACGCGCTGATTCAGGTCGACGACGACGCCGAGAATGCGATCATTCTCTACCCCGGCGCCAACCACGGCTTCAGCGACAAGCATCTCGAGGCACTCATCGGCGCCGCCGACGACGACAGTTGGCTGCTGATGCAGAACGAGTGCAACGCCGCCGAACGCATCATCCGCTTGGCCAGTGAGCGAGGCCTGGCGATCGCCTTCAATCCGGCGCCGCTGGGCCCGGAAGTGGCTGCTCTGCCACTGTCGCTGTGCCGTATCCTGTTTCTCAACCGCGGCGAGGCCGCAGCGCTGGTCGAGCTCGACGAAGAGAGCGAGGTCGATACGCTGCTCAACGCCCTGGCCGAGCGTCTGCCCGAGGTGGAGATCGTGCTCACCCTGGGGCGCGACGGCGTCTGCCATCAGCTCGCCGGCGAGCGCATCCGCGCCTCGGCGCACCAGGTCGAGGCGGTCGACACCACCGCGGCCGGCGATACCTTCATCGGCTACTTCATGGCCGCACGCCAGCGCGGCGACGACGTCGAACAGGCCCTGCGACTGGCCAGCGCGGCCTCGGCCCTGTGCGTACAGCAGGCCGGCGCGGCGCCGAGCATTCCGCTGGCCGCAGCGGTCGAGTCAGCGCTCGACAGTCTGCCGCCGTTACGTATCGAGCGCGCCTGACCCCGAGGCCCCGGCAGCGAGCGCCGGGGCCAATCCATCGTTATCCGTATCGAGAGAGAGCATGACCACGCCTATCATTTTCGACACCGACCCGGGTGTCGACGACGCCCAGGCCATCGCCATCGCCCTGGCCCACCCGGAGATCGAGCTGCTGGGGATGACGACCACCTTCGGCAACGTCACCATCGAGGTCGCGACCCACAACGCCCTGCTGCTGGCCGAGCTGGGCGGGCAAAAGATCCCCGTCGCCCAGGGCGCCGCCACACCCATGGCCAAGCCCAAGAACCCGCCGCCGGGGCATATCCACGGCGACAACGGCCTGGGCAACATCGCCCTGCCCGACATCAGTACCCAGGCGCTGGCCCAGAGTGCACCCCAGTTCATCGTCGAACAGGTCAACGCGCGCCCGGGCGAAGTGGTGCTGGTGGCGGTCGGGCCGCTGGGCAACCTGGCCGCGGCGCTGCAACTCGACCCCTCGCTGGTGGACAAGGTCAAGCGGGTGGTGGTGATGGGCGGTTCGATCCGCGAGGGCGGCAACGTGACGCCGGTCGCCGAAGCCAATATCTTCAACGATCCGCACGCCGCCAAGGCGGTACTGGAGGCGCGCTGGCCGCTGACCCTGGTGGGGCTCGACGCCACCCATCGCTGCGTGCTCGACCCCGACAGCATGGCGCGGATCGTCGAGGCTCAAGGCAAACTGGGACGAGTACTGGGAGAGAGCTACGCCTTCTATCGCGCCTTCTATCAGCAGGCGCTGGGTATCGATGGCTGCTGCCCCCACGACAGCTGTGCCCTGGCCTGGCTGCTGCGTCCGGAGCTGTTCACCACCACCCGCGGTACGCTCAGCGTGGTCACCGAAGGGCTGGCCGAAGGGCAGACGATCCTGGCCCCGCAGACGCGGGAGTTCGTGGATGCACGCTGGACGCGTGATGCCACCGCCGAAGTCTGCATGAACGCCGATGGCGCGGCGGTGGTCGAGTGGATCGTCGAGACCCTGACCGCGGGCACCTAAAGGCCCATTTCGAAAGGCTCTAGCGATGGGCGCCGGGGGCAGGACAAAGCGAGGGTCCTTTGCCAGGAATGGCAAAGGTAGCGCCCAGGGAGGGGTTCACAGCGCCCTCGCGACGCCCTGCCGCCGGATAAGCCCATGTCGTCTAGCGGTTGTAAAAGGCGTTCTAAGCGCCTTATCGAGTACGTCGCTGGCGGCCGCCTCCCTCAACTAGTGGTGAAACTCGCCGGGGCGATCAGCGTGGCCTCCTCCACGCTCACCTCGATCACGTCCGCTGCCGGCGGCCCTTCCCACAGCAGATCGATCAGCTCGGCGATGGCGGTCGCTTCGCCGCAGGCGATCACCTCGACCGCACCGTCGTCCTGATTGATGGCATGCCCCGTGAGCCCCCAGCGCTCGGCGTGGCGGCGCACGAACTCACGATAGCCCACGCCCTGCACGTGACCGCTCACCCGGACTCGAATCGTGCGCTTGGTCATGTGAGGCTTCCTCCTGCTGCTTGCGCATTGACATTGGTGTTGGTGGCGCCTCCTGCTCCACGGTCTCCTTGCGCAGTACCTCGTGGCGCACCAGGACCGCGGTATTGCGTGGAATCACCCGGCGGCCCTTCGACACCACGTGGGTTCGCGTGAAGGCCGCACCATAGAGCAGGATCAGCGACGAGTAGTAGACCCACAGCAGTACCAGAACCACCGACCCCGCGGCGCCATAGGTGGATGCCGTGGCAGTGTGGGCGAGATAGGCGGCGATCGCATTGCGCCCCAGCATGAACAGCACCGCAGTCACCAGGGCGCCCAGGAAGACGTCACGATAGGAGAGCACCACGTCCGGCAGCACCTTGAAGATGGCGGCGAAGAACAGCGTGACTACCGCGAGCGAGAGCGCGAACTGCGCCAGTTCGAGCAGCATCACGCTACCCGGCACCCAGCCACCGGCGTAGCTGAAGGTGGCCTGGACGATGACCCCGAGCACCAGCGACACCAGCAGCACGAAGCCGATTGCCAGCACCACCGCCAGCGACAGCAGGCGCTTCTTGGCGAACAGCCACAGGCTGTTGCGATCGGGATTGGGCGCCACGCCCCAGATGGTGTTGAGCGAGAACTGCATCTGGCCGAAGACCGTGGTCGCCCCGATCAACAGCGTGACGAAGCCGGCCACGGTCGGCAGAATGCCCGACGCCTGGATGCTCGACTGCGCCACCGCATCCTCGATTGCCTTGGCCGCAGCGGGGCCGAGGGTATCCTGCAGGCGGGCGACGATCTCGCCGCGGGCGGCGTCCTCTCCCAACCATAGCCCCACCACGGTGACCGCAATGATCACGGTCGGCGCCAGCGAGAACAGGGTGTAGAACGCCAGCGACCCGGCGTAGCTGAAGGCGTTACGATCGAGCCACAGCTTGATCGAATCGCGAATCACGTTGAACCAGTACTTGACGCTCTTCACCATCGTTACGGCATCCTTTCCCGTCTTGTCGTCGTGGGCGCCTCGGCGTTGCCCCACCGCCCTGCCCGGTTGCCGGTCGGCGCCGGCACACCCGTCATGCGCAAAGCACGGCTCTGTTTTCGCCAGTCTAGCAGCCCAAGGCGCCCCGAGCGTGCCCCCCGTCCGTGATCAGGCGCGCAGGAAGTCACTCGGCAGCTTCATCATGCGCTTCCACAGTTTCTCGACGCCGGGCTTGTGCACCAGCGAGC
Organism: Gammaproteobacteria bacterium MFB021; assembly: GCA_000737985.1. Taxonomy (GTDB): domain Bacteria; phylum Pseudomonadota; class Gammaproteobacteria; order Pseudomonadales; family Halomonadaceae; genus Salinicola. The sequence goes on from JNVT01000042.1 coordinate 21,271, forward strand.
AGCGGTAGAGGCGGATCTCCAGCGGAATGTCCCAGCTCTCACCCGCGGCGCGCACCAGCTTGCCGTTGGCCAGCTCCTCGCGAATGCAGAAATCGGGAATCCAGGCCAGCCCCACCCCCTGCAGCGCCATACCTTTCAGCCCCTCCGCCATGGCGGTCTCGTAGACCGTCTTGAGGCGCATGCGGGCGGGTTCGTTCTTCAGCAGCATGCGCACGCTGCGGCCGAGGAAGGCGCCCTGGGTGTAGGCCAGAAACGGGATCGAGCCCTCGCCGTCGAACGAGAACTTGGCCTCGCCATTGGCCTTGGGCACGCTCACCGGCAGCATCTTGACCTGCCCGATCGAGAACGAGGGGAAGATCTCGGCATCCAGCTGCATGGTGGCGTAGGGATCGTGATAGGCCAGCATCAGATCGCAGTTGCCCTCGCGCAGCACGTGGATGGCATCCCCCACGTTCATCGCCACCAGCCGTGTGGGCAGCTCACCCACGCCCTTCTGCAGTCGCGAGATCCACTGCGGGTAGAAGGCCAGCGCCAGGGAGTGGGCGGCAACGATGTCGAGCGCCTCGTTGTCCATCGCCAGGCCGCGCAGGTGGGCCAGGCTGTCGTTGAGCTGCTCGACCATGTTGCGCGCCGTCACCAGAAACAGCTGCCCTTCCGGGGTCAGGCTGACCGGCGTGGTCGAGCGGTCGACCAGAGTCGCGCCGACGGCCTGCTCCAGCGAGCGGATACGGCGGCTGAAGGCAGGCTGGGTCACGTGGCGCTGGCGTGCCGAGGCGGAGAAGCTACGCGTATTGGCGAGCGCCACGAAATCTTCAAGCCATTTGGTCTCTAGGTTCAAGGGGACTCCTTGACGATGGGTTTCACGCGCCGGCCCCGGCCGACGCGGCTACGCTTGGGTATCAGAGCCGGTAAAGCCTTCACTGGATCGGCGACAGCAGGTAGGTCGCCCGCGACACCACCTTGCGCCATAGCGGTCGCGCTGCCAGCTCGCGCTCGGTCACCTCGCGGCTGTGCGCGAAATCGTGCTCCAGCATGGCCGTCACTTCGGCGGCGAAGGTCTTGTCGGGCACGTAGGCGGTCACCTCGAAGTTGAGCCGGAATGAGCGATTGTCCAGGTTCACGGTACCAACCATCGCGGTGTGATCATCGACCAGCAGCGTCTTCTGGTGCAGAAAACCCGGCTGATAGCGATAGATCTTGACGCCGTTACGGATCATCTCGGGCAGAAAGGCGAACGCCGACAGGAACACCAGCAGATGATCCGGCCGCTCGGGGATCAGCACGCGCACGTCGACACCGCGCAGCGCGGCCAGGATCAGCGCGTCCTGGACCCCGTGATCGGGCACGAAATAGGGACTGGTGACCCACAGCCGATGGCGGGCGCCATGAATGGCGTGCTGGACCAGCAGGCTCGCGGTCTCGCGACCGTCGGCGGGTCCGGAGGGCACGATCGCCACGTGCTGGGATGCCTCCGCGACATGATGGATGCGCCAGCCGAGGGCGAGAATATCGCCGGTGGCCCAGTACCAGTCCTCCCAGAACGCCTCCTGCAGCGCCAGCACGCTGGGCCCTTCCAGCTTGAGATGGGTGTCGCGCCAGGCACCGTAGCGCTCGACCCGGCCCAGGTACTCGTCGGCGACATTGAGCCCGCCGGTCCAGCCGGCGCGGCCGTCGATCACCACGATCTTGCGGTGATTGCGGAAATTGACCTGGAAGCGATGACGCCAGCCTCGCGACGAGTTGAACGCCGAGACCCGCACCCCGGCCTCTTCCAGGTCACGCAGATAGCCGCCGTGCAAGCCGCGGCTGCCGATCTCGTCATACAGGAAATAGACGTTGAGCCCGTGCTCGGCCTGATGGATCAGCTTGCGCTTGAAGGCAAGACCGATCTCATCGGCGCGGACGATGAAGAACTGCACCAGAATGTACTCTTCGGCCTGATCGATGCCGGCGAAGAGACTGTCGAAGGTGCGCTCGCCATCGATCAGCAACTCCACCCGGTTGCCGCGGGTCATCGGCATCATCGCCAGCTGCTCCACCGCGCGGATGCGCCCGCTCACCGCCTCCGGGCGCGAGACGTAATCGTCCATGTGCGGGCGGTAGCGTTTGAGTACCTGGCGCAGCACGGTATCGCGCTCGCCGCGTGCCGACACATAGCCGTAGAAGCGCGGCCGGCCGAAGATCCAGAAGATGGGCACGCTGAAGTAGGGAAACAGCACCAGCGTGATGATCCAGGCCACCGCACCCTGGGAGGTGCGGCTCGACATCAGCGCGAAGACAGCGGAGATGGTGCCCACCACGTGGCACAGAAACAGCAGCGTGCCGATGATCCATGTCATTGCCGAGACTCCACGCTGCCCTGCGCCATGCACCGACTCCTGTCGAATTGATCGATCCGGCCATCATACCCAAAAAAAAACGAGAGAGCCCCAGGGCCCTCTCGTCATCGGGACAGGCGCCATCGCGGCGTCCGCCCGCTCTGCCTCGCGTTCGTTCAGCCCCGCGCGGCAATGATCTCCTTCCACTTGGCCGGACCGGTCTGATGCACCGAGGTGCCGAGATGATCGACCGCCACGGTGACCGGCATGTCCTCGACTTCGAACTCGTAGATCGCTTCCATGCCCAGATCGTCGAACGCGATCACTTCGGCCTTCTTGATCGCCTGGGCGACCAGATAGGCAGCACCGCCGACGGCCATCAGGTAGACCGCCTGATTGTCGCGGATCGCCTCGATCGCCAGCGGGCCACGCTCGGCCTTGCCGACCATGCCCAGCAGCCCGGTCTGCTCGAGCAGGGTGCGGGTGAACTTGTCCATGCGTGTCGCCGTGGTGGGGCCCGCCGGACCGACCACCTCGTCACCCACCGGGTCGACCGGGCCGACGTAGTAGATGAAGCGGTTCTTCAGATCCACCGGCAGCGACTCGCCCTTGGCCAGCATGTCGATCATGCGCTTGTGCGCCGCATCGCGCCCGGTCAGCAGCTTGCCCGAGAGCAGCACGGTATCGCCCGGCTGCCACTCGCGCACCATCTCCGGGGTCAGCGTATCCAGATCGACCCGGCGCACGCCCTCGCCCACTTCCCAGGTGATCTCGGGCCAGTCCTCGAGCTTGGGTGCCGGCAGCGCGGCCGCCCCGCTGCCATCCAGCGTGAAGTGCACGTGACGCGTGGCGGCGCAGTTGGGAATGATCGCCACTGGCTTGTTGGCGGCATGCGTCGGGTAGTCCTTGACCTTGATGTCGAGCACCGTGGTCAAGCCCCCTAGCCCTTGAGCGCCGATGCCGCTCTGATTGACCTTGTCGAACAGCTCCAGACGCAGCTCCTCGGCCCGGTTACTGGCACCACGCGCCTGCAGCGCCTGGATGTCGATGGGGTCGAGCAGTGCCTCCTTGGCCAGCTCCATCGCCTTCTCCGCGGTGCCACCGATGCCGATGCCAAGCATGCCCGGCGGGCACCAGCCGGCGCCCATCTTGGGTAGCTGCTCGAGCACCCAGTCGACCACGCTGTCGGACGGATTGAGCATGGCGAACTTCGACTTGGCCTCGCTGCCGCCGCCCTTGGCCGCCACGTGCACCTCGACGCGATCGCCCGGCACCAGCTTGTGGTGGATCACCGCCGGCGTGTTGTCACCGGTATTCTTGCGCTTGCCGTCCGGGTCCGCCAGCACCGAGGCGCGCAGGACGTTGTCCGGCAGCGTATAGGCGCGCCGCACGCCTTCGTTGATCATCTCATCCAGGCTCAGCTCGCACTCCCAGCGCACGTTCATGCCGACATGGACGAAAACGGTGACGATGCCGGTGTCCTGGCAGATCGGCCGGTGCCCGGTCGCGCACATGCGCGAGTTGATCAGGATCTGGGCGATGGCATCGCGCGCCGCGGGATTCTCTTCCCGCTGGTAGGCCGCGTGCATGGCATCGATGAAATCCTTGGGATGGTAGTAAGAGATGTACTGCAGCGCATCGGCCACGCTCTGGATGAGATCCTCCTGACGGATCACGGTCATCACGGCACTCCTGCTATCACGGTGACTGCTCCCACTGTTCGGCGTGGGTAGCGGGTGTTCGGGTGGCCGGCATCTTACCGCAATTGATGACAATCGGCAGGTTGGATCGTTTTTTGGCGATATGGGATAACGGTATAAATCTGGATGTTCACAGGTCTTCTCTCGATCAGACAAGCCGAGGGAAGATCAGGCGGCAGGCGAATCGGGCTGGCAGTGCGGGCAGCGGTAGAGTCGCCGGGAGGCGACCATGAGTTTGACGATTTCATTGCCACAGGCGTGGCATGGCAGGCCGGCGCGGTTGAACACCGCATGCCGCCAGCGCGCCCGCTTGAGCCCCTGGCGCTGCAGACGTCGGCGCCAGGTCGGCCGGTTGGTCACCCCGGCCTCGTGATACGCCTGGGCGACGGTGCGCAGCATCACCTCGGCGAGACGCCGGCGCTTGCGCGGCGACAGCCGTTCGGCGCTGATCTTGGGCGGCAGCCCGGCGTAGAACAGGATTTCCGAACGCAGATAGTTACCGATACCGGCGTAGAAGCCCTGATCCAGCAGCAGCCCTCCCAGCCCGCGGCGGCGAAACGCCGGCAGCATCAGACGTTCGACGATCTGCTCGGGGCTGACGTCATGGGTGAGCAGATCCGGCCCCAGGCGCGCCAGGAACGGCTGCTGGTCGAGAGTATCGCGGGTCCACAGCGAGATATCCGAAGCGCTGTAGAGGCTGGCGGCGTGGGTCGGCGTGACCAATCGCGCCCGCAGCACACGCCCCGTGGCCGGCTCGCGCTCGCGCCGGTGCACCTTCCACACGCCATAGAGCTGGTTGTGAGAATAGAGCACCTGGTCATCGGCGAAGGTGATCAGCAGCGCCTTGCCCCAGCTATCCACCGCCACCACACGGCTTTCGGCTAGCGCTGGCGCCCGCTGCGCGAGGCTGGCATAGGCGAACCATACCTCGCACAGGGGCGCGTCGATCAGCAGCTTGCCGAGGCGGTCGGCGACGCGCCGAATCTCGGGTCCTTCCGGCATGCGCCCCCCTCGCCTCTCAACCCAGCTCGAGCAGACGCGCCTTGAGCGTCTGCAGTTGATCGCGCAGCTTGGCGGCCTGCTCGAACTCCAGGTTCTGCGCCGCCTCGAACATGCGATCCTCGAGCTTGCCGATCTCCTTGGTCAGCTGCGGCGCGCTCATCGCACTCAGTTCGTCGCGGGTGTAGCTGCCAGGCGCTTCGGCGACGCGCTGTTCGGCACGCTTGCGGCCACCCTTGCGCCCCGGCGCCTGGGCCCCTTCCATGATATCGGCGACCGACTTGGTCACCGTACGCGGAACGATGCCGTGCTCCTCGTTGTGGGCAATCTGCTTGGCGCGGCGGCGCTCTGTCTCGTCGATCGCCCGGCGCATCGAGTCGGTGACCCGGTCACCGTAGAGGATCGCCTTGCCGTTGGCGTTACGTGCGGCGCGGCCGATGGTCTGGATCAAAGAGCGCTCGGCGCGCAGGAAACCCTCCTTGTCGGCATCCAGGATCGCCACCAGCGACACCTCGGGGATATCCAGGCCCTCACGCAGCAGGTTGATCCCCACCAGCACGTCGAACTTGCCCAGGCGCAGGTCGCGGATGATCTCGACCCGTTCTACCGTATCGATGTCCGAATGGAGATAGCGTACGCGCACATCGTGCTCGTCGAGGTACTCGGTGAGATCCTCGGCCATGCGCTTGGTCAGCGTGGTCACCAGCACCCGCTCCTCGACCTCGAGGCGCAGGCGGATCTCGGAGAGCAGATCGTCGACCTGGGTCGACGCCGGGCGCACCTCGATCTGCGGGTCGACCAGCCCGGTGGGACGTACCACCTGCTCCACCACCTGCCCGGCATGGGCCTGCTCGTAGGGGCCGGGCGTAGCCGAGACGAAAACCGTCTGCGGCAGGATGTTCTCCCACTCCTCGAACTGCATCGGACGATTGTCGAGCGCCGAGGGCAGGCGGAAACCGTACTCCACCAGGGTCTCCTTGCGCGAACGGTCGCCTTTGTACATGCCGCCCACCTGGGGCACGCTGACGTGGGATTCGTCGATGAACAGCAGCGCATCGTCGGGCAGATAGTCGAAGAAGGTCGGCGGCGCCTGCCCCGGCTCGCGCCCCGAGAGATAGCGCGAGTAGTTCTCGATACCGTTGCAGTAGCCCAGTTCGAGCATCATCTCGATATCGTAGAGCGTGCGCTGCTCGAGCCGCTGCGCTTCGACCAGCCGCTCGTGCTTGCGCAGATAGTCGAGCCGCTCGGCCAGCTCCTGCTTGATCGCATCCACGGCCGAGAGAATGGTGTCGCGCGGGGTGACGTAGTGGGTCTTGGGGTAGATGGTCATGCGCGGCACCTGGCCGCGCACCTCGCCGGTGAGCGGGTCGAACAGCCGGATCGAGTCGATCTCGTCGTCGAACAGCTCCACCCTCACGCCCTCGTCCTCGGCGTCCGCGGGAAAGATATCGATCACATCGCCGCGCACGCGGTAGGTGCCACGCCGAAAGTCGGCGTCGTTACGCGTGTACTGCAGCTCGGCGAGGCGGCGCAGGAACTGGCGCTGGTCGATCTGCTCGCCGCGGTTGAAGTGCAGCCGCATCTTCATGTACTGCTCGGGATCGCCCAGACCGTAGATCGCCGACACCGAGACCACGATCAGCGCGTCGCGACGCTCGAGCAGCGCCTTGGTCGCCGATAGCCTCATCTGCTCGATATGGTCGTTGATCGAGGCATCCTTCTCGATGAAGGTGTCCGACGACGGCACGTAGGCTTCCGGCTGATAGTAGTCGTAGTAGGAGACGAAGTACTCGATGGCGTTGTCGGGGAAGAAGCTCTTGAACTCACCGTAGAGCTGCGCCGCCAAGGTCTTGTTGGGCGCCAGCACGATGGTCGGACGCTGCAGTGTCTCGACTACGTTGGCGACGGTGAAGGTCTTGCCCGACCCGGTGACCCCGAGCAGCGTCTGGTGCGACAGCCCCGCCCCGAGCCCACGTACCAGCCCCTCGATGGCGGCCGGCTGGTCACCCGCGGGGCGGTACTTGGAGTGAATCTTGAAGGGTTTGTTCATGATCGTTAGGTAGGGTCCAGAGCCGTTCGCTTCAAGGGCGGCGCACGCGATGATCGCGCTGATGAGGTCTCAGCGGGCGACGTAGCCCTGTTTCAGCTCGCTGACGGCTTTGATCAGCGCAGCGCGAGTTGCACTGCCTTCGACCTCGGCCCAGTCGCGACCGATATCGACGCTCTCGACGCCGTCGACCATCATCAGCGCCGTGGTGACACGATTGAGATCCTCGGGCGTGGTGACGCCTTCGAGGGCCAGATTGATTCGGGACATGGATGACTCGCTAACCGCAGAATGAATTCGAAACCATCGATGAGAATAGCACTTCAGCGCCTCGCCAGCGTTGCAATGTGCCACCATCGCCGCCATGTTGGGGCCATTGTCGGGCGTCATGAGCGCCCGCCCCGATCGCCTCTGGTGATCGTGATCCGCGACCCCCACTCACCATGACCACCGGAGTGACCCGATGCACGACTGGACGGCGCATCTCGAAGCCCAGGGCGGCCAGCCACGCGACGCGCTGCATTGGCAGTTCCCCGACGACGCACATCGAGCGGATGACGCCCCGGCGCTGGTGCCGCTGACACATCTGGCGGTGCTCGAGTGCCGTGGCGCCGATGCCGCGCGCTTTCTGCAAGGGCAGACCAGCGCCAACGTCGAGCATGCCAATGGCACCCTGGCGCCGCTGACGGTGTTCTGCACCCCCAAGGGGCGGGTGCTGGCCAATGCCGAGCTGCTCAAGGTGGAACCCGAGCACTACTGGCTGGTGCTGCACGCCTCGTTGGTCGCGCCGCTCAAGCAGCAGCTCGACAAGTACGCGCCGTTCTACAAGATGAGCCTGGCCGCCCGCGACGATCTCGTGCTGCTCGGCGTGATCGGCGACACGCCAGTCGCGTCCGCGTGGCCCTCGAGCGCCTGGCACATGACGCATGACCAGGACGCCGTGGTAATACGCCACCCCGGGCCCCAGCCGCGCTGGTTAGTGGCGCTGCCCGCGGATCAGGCCGGGACACGATGGGCGGCGCTGACCGCCGAGCTGGCGGTCAACGGTACCGACCGCTGGCTACGCGCCGATATCGCGGCCGGCCTGGCCTGGCTGACCCAGGCACACAGCGACAGCTATCTGCCGCAGATGATCAACTGGGAGGCACTGGGTGGCATCAGTTTCCGCAAGGGCTGCTATACCGGGCAGGAGGTGGTGGCGCGCGCACACTTCCGCGGCCAGGTGAAGCGCCGTCTGGGAGTGGCACGGCTCGCCGGCGACACGCCGCCAGTGCTCGGCAGCGAGATTCGCGATGCTCAGGAGAAACGTGTCGGCGAAGTGTGCCAGGCAGAGACCGACCCCAGCGGCGACGGCTGCCAGCTGCTGATCGTGATCAACACTGCGGTAGCAGACGACGAGCCGCTCCAGATCGAGGGCCGCAAGCTGACACGCGCACCGCTGCCCTACCCCCTCGAACGCCTCGACCCGGAGACCCTGGCCGCAGCCAGCGAGCCCGCTCAGGCATGACGCCGGCATCGTAGGCTCGGCGGCGCGGACTCAGAGGGCGTTTACAAATTCGGCGAGCGAAGGCAAGACAAGGCAAAATCGGTCGAGAAAGCGGAGTTTACACGGAGTAAATGAGTATTTTGAGGCCGATTTTAACGCCGTATTGCCGAGCGCAGGCATTTTGTAAACACCCTCTCAGCAGGCGAACAGGCGGCAAGTATTGGCATAGGTCTGAGCGGCGACCTCGGCCTTGGGTCGGCGGCGCAGCGCGGCGACCCGGGTCAACACCTCGGTGAGATTGGCCGGCTCGTTGCGCTGCCCCGGATGCCCGGCTGGCGGCATGTCGGGGCTGTCGGTCTCGAGCACGAAGGCATCGTCGGGCAACCCGGCAATCACTCGCTGCAACCGCTGGGCGCGGGCGTGAGTGGCGGCGCCACCCAGGCCCAGATGGTAGCCAAGATCGACGAAGCGCTGGGCTTGCTGCGCGCTGCCGGCAAAGGCATGGATCAGCCCCCCCGCGGGCAGCGCCAGTTGCCGCAGCCGCTTGGCCACCTGGTCGTTGGCATGCACGCAGTGGATCACCAGTGGCAACCGATGCTGCTTGGCCAGCTGCAACTGGGCTTCGAACAGCTGCCACTGGCGTGGCAGCGTCTGCGGAAAGCGGGCATCGATGCCGCACTCGCCAATGGCAACCACCTCGCCTCGCTGCGTCAACGCCTCTTCCAGCGCGTCGAGATCCTCGTCGCGGTGATCATCGATGAAATAGGGGTGCAGCCCCAGCCCCACGCTCACATCGTCACGGGCCGCCAGCGCGCTGACCGACGGCCAACGTGCGCGCGTCGTGCCCGGCACCATGAAACGCCTGACGCCGGCCGCGTGGGCTCTCGAGAAAACAGCTTCGCGGTCGGCGTCGAAAGCGGCGAAATCGAGATGACAGTGGGCGTCGAACAGCATCGTCAGGGCGTGGTGCGCTCCTCGCTGGGCAGGTCGGCGGTGCAGTGGCCGCAGCGAGTCGCCTTGATCGGGATGGTCATGAAGCAGTAAGGACAGGCCTTGTCGGTGGGTGCCTTGGGAGCTACCGCCTCCTCACGCTTGAGCCGGTTGATGGTGCGCACCAGCAGAAAGACCGCAAAGGCGACGATGACGAAGCTGATCACGGCGTTGAGGAACAGCCCGTAGTCCAGGGTCACCGCCCCCGCCTGCCGCGCCGCCGCCAGCGACAGATAGGGTCCGGGCGTGGCGCCTTCCTTGAGCACGACGAAGAAGTTGGAGAAATCCACGCCGCCGATCAGCAGCCCCAGCAGCGGGTTCATGACGTTCTTGACCAGGCTCTGCACGATCAGCGTGAAGGCACCACCGATGATGATGCCCACGGCCATGTCGACGACATTGCCCTTGACCGCGAATTCGCGGAACTCCTTGAGAAATTTGGAAGCCATCGACGTTCCCTTTGACTGAGTCGATTACGCACTACGAGGCGCACCCGCTGGCCGAGCGCGCTCTCCCCTTGTTGCGTGTCCCACGCCGACAGCATGGCCCAGGCGCCGACGGGCGACAAGCGAGCTGCCCCGGCCCGGCCGAGGCCCCTGACGGCTCAGCGCCGCCGACACCTGGCGCTGTCAGCGGCTCGCGCTATCGGTTCTCGAGCCATAAGTGCTCGAGCCAGCAGTGCTCAAACCATTAGTTCCAGGGCTATCAGTGCTCGCGCGTGGCGCGGAAGGTGATATCCGGCCAGCGCTCCTGGGTCATCTGCAGGTTGACCCGGGTCGGCGCCAGATAGGTGAGATAGTTGCCGCCGTCATAGGCCAGGTTGAGGCTCGCCTTGCGCTTGAACTCGTCGAGTTTGCGGGCGTCGTTACAGTAGATCCAGCGTGCGGTATGGACATTGACCGGCTCATAGAGGCAGTCGACCTTGTACTCCTCCTTGAGCCGATGAGCGACCACGTCGAACTGCAGAGTCCCCACCGCGCCAACGATCAGGTCGTTGTTGTCCAGCGGGAGAAAGACCTGGGTCGCGCCCTCCTCGGAGAGCTGCTGCAGCCCTTTCTGCAGCGCCTTCATCTTGAGCGGGTCCCGCAGCCGCACGCGGCGGAACAGCTCCGGCGCGAAGTGCGGGATGCCGAGAAAGCGCATGTCCTCGCCGGCGGTGAAGGTATCGCCGATCTGGATCGTGCCGTGGTTGTGCAGACCGATGATGTCACCAGGCCAGGCCTCCTCGACGTGGGCCCGATCTGAAGCCATGAAGGTCAGGGCGTCGGCGATCTTGACGTCCTTGCCGATGCGTACGTGGCGCATCTTCATGTTGCGCTCGTACTTGCCCGAGCAGATGCGCAGGAAGGCGACCCGGTCGCGGTGCTTGGGGTCCATGTTGGCCTGGATCTTGAACACGAAGCCGGAGAAGCGGCCATCGTCGGAGACCACTTCACGGGCGTCGGTCTCCCGCGGCTGGGGCGCCGGGGCGAACTCGACGAACCCGTTGAGCATCTCACGCACCCCGAAGTTGCCCATGGCGGTCCCGAAGTAGACCGGCGTCAGTTCGCCGCGGCGGTAGGCCTCGAGATCGAATTCGTGCGACGCACCGCGCACCAGCTCCACCTCCATGCGCAGCTCCTCGGCCACGCTCGCGCCCAGCACCCGATCCACCTCTTCGCTGTCGAGGCCTTCGATGCGCTTGTCCTCGGGAATCCGGTTGCCCTGGCCCTGAGTGTAGAGGTGCACGACGTCGTCATAGAGGTGATAGACCCCCTTGAACGCCCGGCCCATGCCGATCGGCCAGGTCATCGGTGCGCACTGGATATTGAGCACCGTCTCGACCTCGTCCATCACTTCGACCGGATCGCGAGTCTCGCGGTCCATCTTGTTGACGAAGGTCAGGATCGGCGTGGTGCGCAGGCGGCATACCTCCATCAGCTTGATGGTTCGGTCCTCGACGCCCTTGGCGCCGTCGATCACCATCAGCGCCGAGTCCACCGCGGTCAGCGTGCGGTAGGTGTCCTCGGAGAAGTCCTCGTGTCCCGGGGTATCGAGCAGGTTGACCACCCGCCCGTTGTAGGGAAACTGCATCACCGAGGTGGTCACCGAGATGCCGCGCTCCTGCTCCATCTTCATCCAGTCGGAAGTGGCGTGGCGCTCGGCGCGCTTGCTCTTGACCGAGCCCGCCAGCTGGATCGCGTTGCCGAACAGCAGCATCTTCTCGGTGATGGTGGTCTTGCCCGCGTCGGGGTGGCTGATGATGGCGAAGGTGCGCCGCAGTGCCGCTTCCTGGGCTATTTGAATGTCTGACATGAAGAGTTCGCTGACCGAAACAGGGCACGTCGGCCGGTGGACCGCGCGTGCGAGAGTGTAGAAAGGGTATAGAGAGGTTCAGAATGGGCGCGATTGTACGCGCTGGCGGCGGCGAGTTGTAGCGGCTGAGGGACAGCCACCCCGGCGCGCCCTGCCAACACTGGCGCTGCGCGCTCACGCCAGCTCGCCGGCTGCGTTACCATAGGCGGTATTCGACCACCGGCGCGGCGACATCGCCGATCGCGATTGCGGAGAGATCATGTTGCAGGCGCTACCCCTTTCGACCCCGAATCGCAATCTGGTGCGCCTGACGATCGTGCGCGGCATCACCTGGACCGGCTTCCTGGCGGCGATCATCTTCGGCATCGAAGTGCTCAAGTTCCAGCTGCATGTGCTGCCGATCATCAGCGTGATCGTCGCCATGGGGCTGTGCAACGTGGCCACCTGGTGGCGCCTGGGACGCCCGCTGGCAGTGACCGACACCGAGTATCTGCTGCACTGGCTGCTGGATATCGCCGGCCTGAGCCTGCTGTTCTACTACACCGGCGGCTCGACCAATCCTTTCATCACCTATCTGCTGGTACCGCTGGCGATCGCCGCTTCCACCCTGCCCTGGTCCTACGCCTGGATCATCGCCTTCGCCGCCACCGCCAGCTACACCTTCATGATGCTGTTCTACGAGCCGGTCCCGCAGCTCGCCAGCGCCGAGCTGGTCTCGGGCATCCAACTGCACACCGTGGGCATGTGGCTCAACTTCATCCTCTCCGGCGGCCTGCTCAGCTTCTTCATCTTCAAGATGGCCCACGCCCTGCGCCGGCGTGACCTGACCCTCTCGCGGACCCGCGAGGCGGCGCTGCGCAACGAGCAGATTCTCGCCGTGGCGACCCAGGCCGCCGGCACCGCACACGAGCTGGGCACGCCGCTATCGACCATGGCGGTACTGCTCAACGAAATGCGCCACGACGCCGCCGACCAGCCGCAGCTGCTCGAAGACATCGAGCTGCTGCGTCGCCAGGTCGACACCTGCAAGCAGCGCCTGCAGACCCTGGTCGCCAATGCCGACCGCCGCCGTCTGGAAAAGCCGGAGACACTGCGCGCCATTCCGTGGATGGAGTCGCTGATCCAGCGCTGGCTGGTGCTGCGCCCGGACGTGAACCATCAACTGGAGATCGTCGGCCGCCGCGGTCAGCCGTGGATCGCGGTCGACACCACCCTGGAGCAGGCGCTGATCAACCTGCTCAACAATGCCGCCGATGCCAGCCCGGAAGCGGTCGTGACCAGCCTCGACTGGAACGTCGAGGAGCTGATCATCGATATCCGCGACCACGGCCCCGGCGTGCCGATGTCGATCGCCGACCAGCTCGGCGACACCTTCGTCTCGACCAAGAGCAAGGGCATGGGCATCGGCCTGTTTCTGAGCCACGCTACCATCAACCGCTTCGGCGGCGGCGTGAGTCTCTACAATCACGAGGAAGGCGGCACCCTGACCGAGGTCAAGCTGCCGCGGGTCAGCGCTGGCGAACTGCCCTGAGCGCCAGCCGCCCGCCCCGACGGCCATGCCGTCGCTCCATGCATCAACTGGCAAGAAAAGGATCGAGGACGGATAGCCATGAGTGATCAGGAACGTCTGCTGATCGTCGACGACGACGATCAGTTCTGCTTCGTGATGGAGCGCGCCATGCGCCGGCGCGGCTATGAGGTGAGCGTCGCCCATACTCAGGCCGAGGCGCTGGAGGCCGCGCGTCTAGCGCCGCCGGATCTGGCCACCCTGGATCTCAAACTGGAGTCGGACTCCGGGCTCAAGCTGCTGCCGGAGCTGCTGGCGGTGGCTCCCGAGTGCCGGGTGATCGTGCTCACCGGCTACTCGAGCATCGCCACCGCGGTCGAGGCGATCAAGCTCGGCGCGGTCAACTATCTGTGCAAGCCGGCCGATGCCGACGAGATCCTGCACGCCCTGGATCGCGACAGTGGCGACGTCGACGTCGAGATCGCCGACAACCCGCCCTCGGTCAACCGCGTGACCTGGGAGCACATCCAGAAGGTGCTCCAGGAGCACGACGGCAATATCTCGGCCACCGCGCGGGCGCTCGGCATGCACCGGCGTACCCTTCAACGCAAGCTGCAGAAACGTCCGGTGCGCCACTGAGCGACGCTCGGATCTCCGCCTTCATTCGCTTTCGACCCCGCAGGAGTTTCACTTGGATCACACCCAGCGTCTGGAACAGATGATTCGCATTGCCCATCAGGCCGGCGAGCGCATCGAAGAAGCCCGCCGCGCCCAGGACTACGCCCACCGCTACAAGGGCGGCGACGAACTGGTCACCGACGTCGACGTCGCCGTCGACCAGCTGATTGCCGACGAGCTGGAGGCGAACTTTCCCGGCGAGGCCCGGCTGACCGAAGAGCTCTCCCCCGACCGCAGCCAGCTCGAACGCGAAGGGCCGCTGTGGGTCGTCGACCCGATCGACGGCACGGTCAACTTCGCCTATGACCACGTCCATGTGGCGGTCTCCATCGCCTGGGCGGTGGATGGCGAACTCGAGCTGGGCGTGGTCCACGCCCCGTTCATGGGCGAAACCTTCAGCGCGGTGCGTGGCCAGGGTGCCTGGTGCAACGGCCAGGCGATCCGCTGCAGTCAGGCCGATAGCCTGGCACGCAGCCTGGTCGCCACCGGCTTCCCCTACGGCCGCGACAAGCGTGAGCCGCTGGTGCGCCGTCTCAGCCACGTCCTCGGCGCCTGCCGCGACATCCGCCGCAACGGCTCCGCCGCGCTCGATCTGTGCCATGTCGCCTGCGCCCGCCTGGATGCCTACTACGAGAGCGTCTCACCCTGGGATTTCGCCGCCGGGCTGCTGATCGCCCGCGAGGCGGGTGCGCGCACCGGCCACCTCTACGCCTGCCCGGACAACCTGCCGGCCGACCTCTACGGCGAGAACCTGCTGGTGAGCGCGCCGGACATCCACCGCGATCTGGGCGAGCTGCTGCGCCACGCTGACGAGGGTGGCCGCCTCCGGCACTGAGCCAAGTCCCGGGGGGGCGACGTCTTCCCGGGGAGCGATCGCCCCGCCGTCGCCAGAATGATATAGCGCCGAGCCAACGGGTCTCAGAGCGGGACTATAGTTCCGCACAATGGATCGAGTAGGCCGACGCTATTGGCGACCGGGGGTTTAATACGAAAGAATAAGACCCCACTGACTATTCCTATCCACGTCACTCTCTTTTCACAGGAGACCGCTCGATGTTGACCGTCATTTTTGGCCGTCCCGGCTGCCCCTTCTGCGTGCGTGCCAAGGAGCTCTCCGAACAGCTCAAACAGGCGCGTGACGATTTCGACTTCCGCTATATCGATATCCACGCCGAGGGCATCACCAAGGCGGACATGGAGAAGACCATTGGCAAGCCGGTGGAGACCGTGCCGCAGATCTTCGTCGACCAGACCCATATCGGCGGTTTCACCGAGTTCGATCAGTACGTCCGCGATCACGCCCTGATCCCGGAAAGCGCCTGAGTCGAGACGTCCTCGACGAGCCCGCCTTCGGCGTCGGCTCCAACGACGACTCAGATACGAAGACCCAGATACGAAGACGCCCGCGACCTCCTCGGTCGCGGGCGTTTTCGTGTGGCACCGGTCACCCGGCTCAGGCCGCTTCTCTGTCTGGCCCCGCGTCCCAGTCGTGACCGTCGAGATCGAGCTCGTACTGGATCGGCCCGTGGCGCGGGTCGAGCTCGTTGATGTAGTGGGTCGACTCCACCAGCGGCACCATCGGCGTGTAGGGCTCCTGTTCCTGTGGCGTCTTGACCGGCTCGCGCCGCCACAGGCGATAGAGAATGAACGCCGCCAGTGACAGGGCCGCGGCGCCAAGGAAATACCACAGCCCATCGGGCCCCGCGATATCCATCAGCAGCGAGGCGCTGAACGGGCCGATCACCGAGCCCACGCCGTAGCACATCAGAATCTTGCCATTGGCCTGGATCGTCTCCTCCGGTTCCAGCCAGTCGTGGGTGTGGGCCAGGCTCAGCGAATAGAGCGTGTGCAGCATGGCGGTGTGGAAACTGGCCACGAACACCAGCAGCCAGAAGCTGGAGCGCGCGGCGAAGGTGATCAGCACCCCGGAGATCGTCATTACGATCGCCATGCACAGGATCACCTTGCGCCGGTCGAAGCGGTCCGAGACCCGGCCAAGGGTCCACTGGGCGACCAGCGCGACCAGCGTGGTGATCGACATGAACTGGGCGGTCTGGCCGGTGCTCAAGCCGATCTCCTGGCCGTAGTAAGGCGTCATGGCGAAGAATGCCTGGACCATCAGCCCGGCGACGAAGGCCCCGGTCAGGCCCACCGGGGCACGCTTGAACAGCTGGGCCAGCGAGATCTTCGCCGCCGCGCTGTGCTGACCGCGCAGCGGGCCGTGAATACGGTGAATCGAAAGCGGTACCAGTGACAGCGCGAACAGGATCCCGGCTACCGAGAACAGCACGAAGGTGCCAGGGTCGGCGGCATTGAGCATCCACTGACCGCCGGCCAGCGACAGCGTCGAGATCACCAGATACCAGCCGAGCACCCGGCCCCGATTCTCGTTGGTCGACTCCCCCGAGACCCAAGACTCCATCACCATCAGCAGGCCGGCGGTCGCCGCCCCACCGAACAGCCGCCACACCAGCCAGGCCCAGGGATTGACCCACAGGCCGTGGAGAATCGCGGTCGCCGCGAGCAGCGCCGCGCAGGCGGCGAAGACACGGATATGCCCGACGCTGCGGATGCGCTTCTCGAGCCAGTAGCTGCCGGCGACGAAGCCCAGCGAAAAGCAGGACATCAACAGCCCCGCCATCTGCGACGGGAACGACTCGAGCGACATCCGCACGCCGAGCAGCGTCATGATCAGGCCGTGGCCGAGCAGGAAGCTGATCTCGCACAGGAACAGAATGGGCAGCGTCGCAGGCAGTGAGCGCAAAACGTCCTCCGATAGATGACGACACGGTGCAACAGCGGCACGCAGCCATCGCCGACCGGCGGGCTGCATCCCGCGGCACGCGGGGTGAGGCAGAAGCAAAAGGAGCGGCATTCTAACAACTTGCCTATCCTATTCCGACTCGTGCATGGCCTCGACGCGGCGTGCCACGAATTATTCACATCTTCTGTGGATAACGCTGTGCATTTCCGGTGGCCTGCCGCGACGCTCGCCGAGCCTCTCGGCATCGCACTCGGATTGATCAGATTTTCGGCACTCGCTCACCCCGACGGCATGACGATTTTGCCCCTTGACCCGGACACCCTCATGGTCATCTGTGCAGTTCGACGACATTCCAGTAACATTGTCCCAAGTCTTTGATGGAGCATGGCATGTCGACCCTCAAGGGGCTCGTCAGCGTACTGCTGTTGATCGCCAACACCCTGTTCTGGGGCCTCCCGCTGATCGCGCTCACCGTGGTCAAGCTGATCACCCCCACGCGTTGGGCGCGCCTGCGCGTGCTCGGCGGTCTGCATTGGCTCGCCCTGGCCTGGATTCGTACCAATAACGTCTGGATCCGCCACTGGGTGCGCCCGCGCATTCATCACGAGCTGCCAGAGGGCCTCTCCCCGGCACAGTGGTGGCTGGTGATCGCCAACCACCGCAGCTGGACCGATATCATCGTCATGCTCTATGTGCTCACCGACCGCCTGCCAATGCCCAAGTTCTTCCTCAAGCGCGAGCTGATCCTGGTGCCCATCGTCGGCCTCGCCTGGTGGGCGCTGGAGTTTCCGTTCATGCGCCGCTACAGCCGCGAGCGCCTGGCGCGCAACCCCAGGCTCGCCGAACGCGACCGTCAGGCGACCCAGCGCATGTGCGACCATGCCCGCGAGATGCCGATGACGATCTACAACTTCGTCGAGGGCACCCGCTTCACCACGGCCAAGCGCCACGCCCAGTCGAGCCCGTTCGAGCATCTGCTGCGGCCCAAGGCCGGCGGCGTGGCCCAGGTGATCGGGCTGCTCGGTGAGCGCCTCGACGGCATTCTCGACGTGACCCTGCACTACCGGCGGCAGCAACCCGATTTCTGGGACTTCCTGTGCGGCCGCGAGGGGCAGATCGCGCTGGTGGTCAAACGGATAGCGCAGCCGGACTGGATGCTCGAGGGCCGTTACGACGATGCCCAATACAAGGAACGTTTCTATTCATGGCTCAACACCCTGTGGCAGGAAAAAGACGCGGCGCTCTCCTCCTACTCCTGGTCCTGATCCTGCTGCTCGGCGGCTGCGCCAGCAGTGGCGGTGGCAGCGGCCGAAGCGGTCAGGGCTGGATCACGGTGCAGCGCGGCGACACTCTGGGCAAGATCGCCAGCCAGGCGGACATTCCGCTGCTGCGTCTGCAGCGCTTCAACCCCGGCGTCGATGCACGTCGCCTGGCGGTGGGCCAGCGCCTGATGCTGCCCTCGCGCCAGGAGCGCGCCCCCGGCGGCGGCCCCTACCGCTATCAGGTGCGCCGCGGTGACACCCTTTATGGCGTCGCGCGCTACTTCGGTGCCGACCCGCAGCGAGTCCAGGCGGCCAATCCGGGGCTCGATCCGAGCAACCTTGCCGTGGGCCAGCTGATTCAGGTACCGCTCAGCGGCGCCAGCAGCCGCAGCAGCAGCGCTCATACCAGCACGCCCGCCGCCCGCCGCAGCCTGCCCGACCCCGGCCCGCTGCCGCGCACGGCGCACGGCTGGGCATGGCCACTGTCCAATTACCGCATCGCGCGCGCCTTCGGCCGCGACGCCAACGGCACGCTGCAACCGATGCTGCTCTCCACCACCGGGCCCGCCCAGGCCAAGGCGACCAACGCCGGCAAGGTGCGCTTCGCCAGCGGCATGCGTCAGCTCGGCCAGGTGGTGATCCTGCACCACGCCGACAACATGCAGAGCGTCTACGCCTTCTGCAGCAAATTGCTGGTGAGCGAGGGCCAGAGCGTGGGCCGCGGCGACCCCGTGTGCGATATCGCCCACGACGACAATGCCAATAACTACCATCTGCTGTTCGATCTACGTCACGGCGGCAAACCCATCGATCCCGCGCGCGTGCTACGCTGATCGACAACGCGGCTTGTCATGGAACCGTCATCGCTTTGACGCATTGACGTCACTGCCGATACGCAGGATCTAGGAAGGGTCAACACGGTCGCATACGCCGCCAACGCGGTGATGCGCCGTGCAAGGGAGTGATCGTGATGCGGATAGCCCTGGTCAGCGAAACCTGGTCTCCGGAAGTCAACGGGGTAGCGCATACGCTGCGCCACCTGGCCAACCACCTCGTCGCCAAGGGCGTCACTCTGCAGGTGGTCCGCCCGCAGCCGGTCGGCGGCGAGCGTGACCAGCTGGCCGAGCGCGACGTGCATGTCAGGGGCATGTCACTGCCGATCTATGCCGACGTGCATATCGGCTTGCCGTGCCGGCGGCGGCTGTTGAAGCTGTGGCGCGAGGAGCGCCCGGATGCGGTCTATATCGCTACCGAGGGTCCGCTCGGCTGGTCGGCGCTCAACGCCGCCCGCGATCTACAGATCCCCGTGGTCAGCGGTTTTCACACCAACTTCGACCAATACGCCGGCAACTATCATCTGGGCTGGAGCATCCCCATCGCCCGGCGCGGCCTGCGCTATTTTCACAATCGCTGCGAAGCCACCCTGGTGCCCACCCAGGCCCAGCGCCAGCATCTCGAACGCCAAGGCTACCAGCGCGTCTCGGTGCTCGCCCGCGGTGTCGATGCCCGCCGCTACACCCCCGACAAGCGCAGCGCCGAGCTGCGCCGCCAGTGGGGGGTCGGCCCGCATCAGCCGGTGGCGCTGTATGTCGGCCGCCTCGCCTCGGAAAAGAACATCGAACTGCTCGCCGACAGCATGGCGGCGATGCAGCGCAGCAATCCCGCCCTGACCCAGGTTCTGGTGGGTGACGGCCCGGCACGCAAGACGCTCGCCCGACGTCTGCCGGAGGCGATCTTCACCGGTTTTCAGACCGGCGAGGCGCTGGCCGCACACTACGCCAGCGCGGATCTGTTCGTGTTTCCCTCGCTCTCCGAGACCTTCGGCAACGTCGTGCCCGAGGCCATGGCCAGCGGCCTGGCCGTGGTCGCCTTCGAGCACGCCGCCGCCCAGGAACTGATCACCGATGGCGTCGACGGGCGCCTGATCGCCGCCGACGATCGTCATGGCTTTATCCAAGCCGCCAGCGAACTGAGCGGCCAGCCGGCGCTCTACGCCCAGCTCGGGCGCCAAGCGCGCCGCCGCGCCGCCGCCCTGAGCTGGGCCAACATCGGTGATCGCTTCCTCGCCCACATGATCCAGGTCCAGAGGCCACAGCATGCTGCCGCGCACTACACGTCTCACGTTTGAACGTCTCGACCGCTTCGAGAGCCGGCTCAGCCACCGCTTCGCCGAGCTCTCGCGCCACTCGCCGACGCTATGGCTGTTCCGGCTGGTCAGCCGGCTGGGCGACTGGCCGGCGTGGGTGCTGCTGTGCCTGTGTCAGCCCGTGTGGCATGGCACCCGTGGCTGGCTGATCGCCATCTACTGGGGGCTGACCACCGCAGTCGCCGCTCTGCTCTATCGGCTGCTCAAGACCCGCCTGTGCCGCGAGCGCCCCTACATCACCTTCTCGACCATTCGCTGCAGCATGCCGCCGGTGGACCGCTACAGCTTTCCCAGCGGACACACCCTGCATGCAGTGATGTTCACCCTGCTCACAGCGACCACCACGCCCAGCCTGCTGCCGGTCGTCTTTCCCCTGGCCTGCCTGATCGCCGCTTCACGCGTGATACTGGGGCTGCACTACCTGAGCGATGTCCTGATCGGCGGCCTGATCGGCGCCGGGCTAGCCTGGTCCAGCCAGACCCTGGCAGCGCTGATCTTTCCTCCGCTTTGAGCCCCCACACCCCATCCCGCGAGGCCTGGCAGTGGCTCGAGACCGGGCCGCTGCTGGCCCGGCTGGATGCCTTCATCGCTCCCGCCGAGGCCAGTTCGCTGCTCGAGACACTGCTTCACGAGGTGGTGTGGGAGAGCCCTGCTATCCGCGTCTACGGGCGCGACCATGTCATCCCCCGCGCCCAGTGCTGGATGGGTGACCCCGAAGCCGGCTACCGCTACTCCGGCAGCCAACTGGTGCCGACACCCTGGCACCCGGCAGTGGCCGAGCTGGCCACTCGGGTGCAGCAAGCCCTGGCCAAGGCCGAGCTGCCGACCACCGAGTTCAACAGTGTGCTGCTCAATCGCTATCAGGATGGTCAGCAGCGCATGGGCTGGCACAGCGACGACGAGCCGGAGCTGGGTCCGGACCCGATCGTCGCCGCGGTTTCGCTCGGGGCCGAGCGTCCGCTACGCTTCCGCGAGCGTCGCCGTGGCCCCGGGCGGCGGGCGTTCAACGTCTGGCTGCCCCACGGCAGCCTGCTGCTGATGGGCCCCGGCGTTCAGTCCCGCTGGCAGCATGCCCTGGCCCCGCGAGCTATTCCCGGCCCGCGTATCAGCCTCACCTTCCGCCGCGTCCACGGCTGAGCCGATACTGCACGCACCACCTCCGGCCGCGATCGCGGCAGCTTGTCGACGGCGTCACCCGTCAGCCTGTCTACCCGGCCCTGAATGACGAAAAAAGCCTCCCAAATGGGAGGCTTCGAAGCGCTATCCGCTGTCAAACAAGATAACGGTATAAATAGGGCGAAGCGCAGTCGTGAAATGACCTCTCCGACACCGCTCAGCGCTGATAGTTGGCCTCGACGAACGGCATCCGGCTGACGCGCATCGGCAAGCGTTTGCCGCGCACGTCGGCGTAGAGCGTGGTTTCGAGCTGGGCTACCTCGGGCTTGACGTAGGCCATCGCCACCGGCGCGCCGACACTGGGGCCGAAGCTGCCGGAGGTGACCTCGCCGACGGCATTGTCGTCGGCATCGTAAAGCGCGCACCCTTCGCGTACCGGCGCCCGCCCCTCGCCGACCAGCCCGACCCGCTTGCGCCGGTGATCCTTGGCCTGCATCTGGTGCAGGATGATATCCGCGCCGGGGAAGCCCGCTTCACGCTCGCCGCCAATACGGCGCGCCTTGCCCACCGCCCAGGCGAGGCTCGCCTCCATCGGCGTGGTGGTAGCATCGATATCGTGGCCGTAGAGGCACAGCCCTGCCTCCAGACGCAGCGAATCGCGCGCCCCCAGGCCGATCGGCGCCACCTCCGTCTGCGCCAGGAACCAGCGCGCCAGCTTTTCGGCGGCCTCCGCGGCGACCGAGATTTCGAAGCCGTCTTCTCCGGTGTAACCGCTGCGGCTGATCCACAGAGTGTCACCGTCGACCTCGAAGCGCCCATGCTGCATGAAGCTGAGCTCGCAGGCCGCGGGGCACAGCCGCGCCATCACCTGGCGCGCCTGCGGCCCCTGCAGCGCCAGCAGCGCGCGGTCGAGCACCTCCACCTCGTGCTCGGCGCCCAGACCGACACGCATCAGCGCCACGTCCGCATCCTTACAGGCTGCGTTGACCACCACGTAAAGCGCATCCCCTTGGTTGACGATCATCATGTCGTCGAGGATGCCCCCCTCACTGTTGGTGAACAGCGCATAGCGCTGACCGCCCTTGGGAATACCCACCACGTCCGCACACACCAACGTCTCCATCGCCTGCGCCGGCGACGGCCCGCTCACCCGCACCTGACCCATGTGGGAGACATCGAACAGGCCGCAGGCTTGACGGGTGTGCTCGTGCTCCTTCTTGACCCCGAGCGGAAACTGGACCGGCATACTGTAGCCGGCGAAGGGCACCATCTTGCCACCCTGCTCTTGATGCAGAGCGTGAAGCGGCGTCTGTTTGAGGTCGGACATGAGGATTCTCCAGATCGAGTCGAGAGGGAAGCCGCGCCGTGGGGCCGCCGCGCGTGGCAGCGGCCCGCCCGCGGCGTCAGTCGCGGTGGCGTTCGAGGTCCTCGCCCGGCAACACCGTCTTGCCGGCGAAGTGATCGCGGGTCAGCTTGAACACCACGGGTGACAGCAGTGCCAGCGCGATCAGGTTGGGGATCGCCATCATGGCGTTGAACGTGTCCGCCACCAGCCAGATGAAATCGAGCTTGGCCATGGCACCCACCGGTACCGCCAGCACGAAGACGATGCGATAGAGCATGATCGGCTTGTCGCCGAACAGATACTGGAAGCACTTCTCGCCATAGAACGACCAGCCGAGGATGGTGGTGAAGGCGAAGACCGCCAGGGCGATGGCGACCACGTGCTGGCCCACACCCGGCAGCGCACTGTCGAAGGAGAGCGAGGTCAAGCCGGCACCGCTCTCGCCATCCAGCCAGTGGGTCGAGGTGAGAATCACCAGCGCGGTCATGGTGCACACCACCAGAGTGTCGATGAAGGTGCCGAGCATCGCGATCAGCCCCTGGCGCACCGGGTTGCGGGTCTGCGCCGCGGCGTGGGCGATCGGCGCACTACCCAGGCCCGCCTCGTTGGAAAAGATGCCCCGAGCCACACCGAAACGGATCGCTGCGGCCACGGCGGCGCCGGCGAAACCGCCGGTGGCAGCGATCGGATTGAAGGCGTGGTTGAAGATCAGGGCGAAGGCGTTGCCGATCTGATCGACGTTGATGGCCAGGATGATCAGCCCCGAGACCACGTAGGCCACCGCCATCAGCGGTACCAGCTTGCCCGCGACCTGGGAGATGCGCTTGATACCGCCCAGGATCACGGCACCCGCCAGCAGCATGATGATCACCCCGGTCAGCCACGCCGGCACCCCGAAGGAGGTGGTCAACGCATCCGCCACCGAGTTGGCCTGCACCGTGTTGCCGATGCCGAACGCGGCCACCGCACCGAAGAAGGCGAACAGCCCGCCGAGCCACGCCCAGCGCCGGCCGAGACCGTTACGGATGTAGTACATCGGGCCACCGACATGGTTGCCCTGGGAATCGGTCTCGCGATAGCGCACCGCCAGCACCGCCTCCGCGAACTTGGTCGCCATGCCGACTAGCGCGGTGAGCCACATCCAGAACACCGCCCCGGGGCCGCCGAGCGCGATCGCCGTCGCCACGCCGGCGATATTGCCCGTGCCGATAGTCGCCGAGAGCGCGGTCATCAGCGCGTTGAACGGCGAGATCTCGCCATCGTTGCGGTCGTCATCGGCGCTCCGACGCCCCTGCCAGAGCAGGCTGAAGCCGAGCCCGAGCTTGCGGACCGGCAGCAGCTTGAGACCCAGTTGGAGGTAGATACCCACCCCGAACAGTAGTATCAGCATCAACGGGCCCCACACGACCCCGTTGATGGATCCGAAGATATTGGTCAAAAGTTCCATGGCAACCCCCTGTTGAGATTGTTATTGCCCAGCGCCTCGACGGCGAGCCGTGAAGCGACTTGCCAAACGCTTGTGTCTAAAAAAACCCTGCAAAGATAGAGGATTATGCTGCGACTTCACAATCAGACCCATGGCGGATCGGAGAGTGCTGCAACGGCGACACAGAGGATGCCGCTAACCTTATGCGAAAAGGTGCGGCGCGAAAAGCATTCTTGTTTCCGATAAGAAACATAAGCGTCGATCAGAAACGCGATTTTCGACCACCACACCCGAGAGAACTGGCGCATGCGGCCCGCCACTGCCTCTCTTGCCCACTCTCACGCCGCGGACTTGGAAGGCGCAGGCCGCCAGTGGCGCGGCTCCTGCGTCGAGCGGGCGGTTGTCACTGGACGCCGGCGCATTCTCGCCCCAACCTAGGAGCGTGGCGACGGCGATCGTGGCCATGGCGGTCGCGGGCCTATGCCAATTGACGAAACATTGATGCATAATGCTCGCCAGAGTCTCTTGTGCCGAAACACGTTTCTTATAGGAAACCCTCATGAGCGATATCCCCAACAACCTGCTCTATACCGATAGCCACGAATGGGTGCTGGACAACGGCGACGGCAGCGTCACCGTCGGCATCACCGACCACGCCCAGGAAGCGCTGGGCGACGTCGTCTTCGTCGAACTGCCCGAGCCGGGCAAGAGCCTCGACGCTGGTGATGAATTCGGCGTCATCGAGTCGGTCAAGGCGGCTTCCGACCTCTACGCGCCGCTGGCCGGTGAAATTCTCGAGGTCAACGAAGCGCTGGAGGATGCCCCCGAGACCGTCAACGACTCGCCCTACAGCGATGGCTGGATTCTCAAGCTCAAGCTGGCCGATCAGAGTGAACTCGAGTCACTGCTCTCCGCCGAAGCCTATGCGGATCTGGTCGCCGCCGAGGAAGATCAGGACGACTGATCCACCCGCCCCAGTCGCGGCCACCCGCCCCGCCGGGTGGCCTCTCTCCCACCGCCGATCCGCTGGACGCACCATGCCTACCGATACCCGCACCCTGGCCGAGCTGGCCAACCACGACGATTTCCTCAAGCGCCACAACGGCCCGAGCAGTGAAGACGTCACCGCGATGCTCAAGACGCTCGGCATGACCTCGCTGCCGACGCTGATCGAGCAGACCGTGCCCCAGGGCATCCGTCTGAACCGTGAGCTGGCGCTGGATGGCCCCAAGGGTGAGGCGGAAGCGCTCGACTATCTCAAGGGCCTGGCGCGCCAGAATCGGGTATTCAAGAGCTATATCGGTCAAGGCTACTATCCCACCCATCTGCCGCCGGTGATCCAGCGCAACGTGCTCGAGAATCCGGGCTGGTACACCGCCTACACACCGTACCAGCCGGAGATCGCCCAGGGGCGTCTCGAAGGCCTGCTCAACTTCCAGCAGATGGTGATGGACCTGACCGGCATGGCGATCGCCAACGCCTCGCTGCTCGACGAAGCGACCGCCGCCGCCGAGGCAATGGCGCTGTGCCGACGCGCCAACAAGAAGAACAAGAGCGAACGCTTCTTCGTCGCCGACGACGTGCTGCCGCAGACCCTCGACGTGCTGCGCACGCGGGCGGCCTATCTCGGCTTCGAGCTGGTCGTCGCCCCGCGTGCCCGCCTGGCCGAGGAAGAGGTGTTCGGCGCCCTGCTGCAGTACCCCGGGGTCGATGGTGAAGTCCCGGCGGATCTCGAAGCGCTGATCGCGGCCGCCGGCGAGCGCCAGATCATGACCTGCGTCGCCGCCGACCTGATGAGCCTGGTGTTGCTCAAGCCGCCGGGCGAGATGGGCGCCGATATCGTGCTCGGCAACTCCCAGCGCTTCGGCGTGCCGATGGGTTACGGCGGCCCGCACGCGGCCTACTTCGCCGCCAGCGATGCGCTCAAGCGCTCGCTGCCGGGACGCGTGATCGGCGTCTCCAAGGACAGCCGCGGCCGCCCGGCGCTGCGCATGGCGATGCAGACCCGCGAGCAGCATATCCGGCGCGAGAAGGCGACCTCCAACATCTGTACCGCCCAGGCGCTGCTGGCCAACATCGCCGGCTTCTACGCCACCTATCATGGCGCCGAGGGGCTGCGCACCATCGCCACCCGCATCCATCGTCTCACCTCGCTGCTGGCGACGGGCCTGGCACAGCACGGCGTCGCGCTCAAGCACGACAGCTGGTTCGACACCCTGACCCTGTGCGGCGTCGACAGCCACCGCATCCAGGGGCGCGCGCTGACCCGCGAGCTCAACCTGCGCTACCCCGGCGACGGCGAAGTCGGCGTGAGCCTCAACGAGACCACCACCGCGGCCGATCTGGCCGAGCTGTTCGACGTGCTGCTGGGCGACGAGCACGGCCTCTCGGTGAGCGAGCTCGATCGCCAGGCCCAGCGCGAGTCGATCACCGGCATTCCCGCGGCGCTTGCACGCCACAGCGACTTCCTGACCCACCCCAACTTCCAGCGCTTTCGCAGCGAGACGGAAATGCTGCGCTATCTCAAGCGCCTGGAGAATCGCGACCTGTCGCTGACCCATGCGATGATCCCGCTGGGCTCGTGCACCATGAAGCTCAACGCCACCAGCGAGATGATCCCGATCACCTGGCCCGAGTTCGCCAACATCCACCCCTTCGCGCCCGCCGAGCAGGTCGCCGGCTACCGCCAGATGATCACCGAACTGAGTGACTTCCTGGTCGAGATCACCGGTTACGATGCCATTTCGATGCAGCCGAACTCGGGGGCCCAGGGCGAGTACGCGGGCCTGGTGGCGATTCGCCGCTATCAGCAGGCCAACGGCGAGGGGCATCGCGATATCTGCCTGATCCCCAGCTCGGCCCACGGCACCAACCCGGCCTCGGCGGCGATGGCGCAGATGCAGGTGGTGGTGGTGGAGTGTGACCGCGATGGCAATATCGACCTGAGCGACCTGCAGGCCAAGGCAGAGAAGTACAGTGAGCGCCTCTCGGCGATCATGCTCACCTACCCCTCGACCCACGGCGTGTTCGAAGAGAGCGTCCGCGACGCCTGCCAGATCGTCCATGAGCATGGCGGCCAGGTCTATATCGATGGCGCCAACATGAACGCCCAGGTCGGCCTCTGCCGCCCCGGCGACTACGGCGGCGACGTGTCCCACCTCAATCTGCACAAGACGTTCTGCATCCCCCACGGCGGCGGCGGTCCGGGTATGGGGCCGATCGGAGTCAAGGCGCACCTGGCGCATCATCTGCCCAACCACGTGGTGACCCCGCAGGAGGGGATCGACCCGGCTGCCGGTGCGGTCTCCGCGGCGGCCTTCGGCAGCGCCTCGATCCTGCCGATCTCGTGGGCCTACATCAAGATGATGGGCGCGCGCGGGCTGCGCGAGGCGACCGAGCTGGCGATCCTCAACGCCAACTACATCGCCAAGCGGCTCGAACGCCACTACCCGGTGCTCTATCGCGGCGCCAACGGCACCGTGGCCCACGAGTGCATTCTCGACATCCGCCCGCTCAAGGCGGCGTCGGGGATCGGCGAGGAGGATATCGCCAAGCGCCTGATGGATTACGGCTTCCACGCCCCGACCATGTCCTTCCCGGTCGCCGGCACGCTGATGGTCGAGCCGACCGAGTCCGAGTCGCGCTATGAGATCGACCGTTTCTGCGACGCCATGATCGCGATTCGCGAGGAGATCGCCCAGGTCGAGGACGGCACCTGGCCCAAGGATGACAATCCGCTGGTGATGGCCCCCCACACCATGGCCGACCTGGCCGCCGAACACTGGGAGCGCGCCTACTCCCGCGAACTCGGCGCCTTCCCCTCCCAGGCCTCGCGGGAAGCCAAGTACTGGCCGGCGGTCAATCGGGTCGACAACGTCTTCGGCGACCGCAACCTGATCTGCAGCTGCCCGCCGATGGACGCCTACCGCGACGCCGTCTGAGACACGCGCGAAAGCGACAGGTGCATAAGAGGCACCCGTGAAAAAGCAACGGCCGCTCATCGAGCGGCCGTTGCCTTGTCTGGGGAACCCATCGAACCGGTGTCGGGCTATGCGCTCTGCCTTCTAGCGAAGCATCTCTTCTCGCTAGACACCCTATCAGGCCTCCTCCAGAGACGGCAGCTCGCTGTAGCCATAGAGCGAATTGAGGCGCTGCTGACGGAAGGTCTCGAGCAGCTGCCGATAGCGCTTGGGCAGCTCGACGTCACTACGGCTGACCAGATAGAGGGTGTCGTAAACCGGTTGCGCCAGCGGCAGCTCACGTACCTGACGCTGCCAGGGCGAGGTTTCCAGTACCGGCCGCGAGACCACGGTGAAGCCCAGGCCACGGGCGACCGCGTCCAGCACCTGCCCCACCTCATTGGTGAATCCCTGGCGCGGAAAGTGCGTCATGCTGCGGAACTCGCCGCCGAAGTTGCTGCGCAGCACCAGGCTGGCGTTGGTATTACCGTCGGTGTAGTTGACGAAGCCCAGCGCCTGCAGCTCGGCGAAGGTGGTGCCGGCGAAATCCGCCGGCACCACCAGGCACAGCGGCTCCTGATGCCACGCCTCGAAGTGCAGGTCCGGCTGCTTGCCCACCTCGGTGACGATGCCCACGTCGTAGCGCCCGGCCAGCACGTCGGCGGCGATCTCGTGATTGAAGGCGAAGCTGTAGTTGACCGTAAGCCCAGGGTGCATCTGCTGATAGCCGAGCAGAAACGGATAGAACATCAGCCCCACGCTGCCAGGCGAGGCGATACGGCACTCGCCACTATCGGGAGAGTCATCGTCCAGCGAATGGCGAAAATACTCATGCTCGGCAAACAGCTTGACCGCATAGTCGTAGGCGCGGCGGCCGGCATCGGTCAGCGAGAACTTGCGCCCCTGGCGGTTGAGCAGCGAACGCCCGAGGTACTCCTCGAGCTTGCGCACATGCTGGCTGACCCCGGGCTGGGTCATGTCGAGCTTGCCCGCGGTCTGGGTGAAGCTGCCGGTCTCGACGAGCATCATGAAGGTACGAAAATACTGGGCGTTGAACATGGAAGAACGCGATTCACTCACGCAGATAGAGCAGAAGAGCGCGAAGACGTCGCGCCACCGTGACTGGATAACGGCTGATTGTCATCACAGCCTCTTAATCATCATAGCAATTTATACACCGAGGCGCACCGCCGCTGCCGTCACTGCGCCGCTACAGCACCCGTGTTAGCATGCGTAATCCCCTTTCTTGGATAGTTCAGAGCCCTATGTCAGACCCCTTCGCGCAACGCGCCCAAGCCGTCCAGCGCACCCTGCTCGAGATGGAAGAGAACGCCGCGGAGAACGACCTGTTCGCCCTCGGCTACATGATTCCGCAGATCGGCCTGGTCCAGGAGATGGCCGACTACGACCCTGCCGAGGTAGTGGCGGAAGATTTCGACGCCACCTACTGGCAGTGGCTCGAGAGCACCTTCGCCCAAGATGGTATGAGCGATGCCGACCGCGCGCAGATCGCCGCGCTATGGCAACGCGCCACCGACCAGACACCCGAGTAATTTCACCGCGCCCGCTCAGGCGGGCGCTCTCTGCGCAAGGAAACGGCCATGCCCGAGACGCTCTCCACCATCGTCTCCCCCGAAGGAAGCCTCGAAGTTCTCTCCCAGTCCGAAGTCAATCGCCTGCGCGACACCTCGGGCAGCGGTCTGCACGATCTGCTGCGGCGCTGCGCACTGGCGATCCTCAACTGCGACACCCCCACCGACGACGGTCTGGCGGTGATGCAGGCATATCACGACTTCGATATCGAGGTGCTGCAGCAGGATCGCGGCATCCGTCTAAAGCTCTCCAACGCCCCGGCCTGCGCCTTCGTCGACGGCCGCATGATCCGCGGCATCCGTGAGCAGCTCTCCTCGGTCCTGCGCGATATCGTCTACGTCTACAACGAGATTCAGAACAACCCGCGCTTCGACCTCGACACCAACGAGGGCGCCACCAACGCGGTATTCCATATTCTGCGCAACGCCAGCGCCCTGCGCACCGCCCACGAGCCGAGCATGGTGGTGTGCTGGGGCGGCCACTCGATCAGCCGCGAGGAGTACGACTACACCAAGGCGGTGGGCTATCACCTGGGTCTGCGTGAACTCGACATCTGCACCGGCTGTGGCCCGGGAGCGATGAAAGGCCCGATGAAGGGCGCCAACTTGGCCCACGCCAAGCAGCGCCGGCGCGGCGGTCGCTATCTGGGCATCTCCGAACCCGGCATCATCGCGGCGGAGTCGCCCAACCCGATCGTCAACGAGCTGGTGATCATGCCGGACATCGAGAAGCGCCTCGAGGCCTTCGTGCGCGTAGGTCACGGCATCGTGGTGTTCCCCGGCGGGGTTGGCACCGCCGAGGAGATTCTCTATCTGCTCGGCATCCTGATGCACCCGGACAACCGCGACATCCCCTTCCCGGTGATCCTGACCGGACCGGCCAGCGCCAGCGACTACTTCCAGCGCATCGACGAGTTCCTTTGCTATACGCTGGGTGAGTCGGTGCGTCGCCACTACCGCATCATCGTCGACGACCCGGTCAGCGTGGCCCGTGAGATGCGCCACGGCATCGACGATGTCGCCGAATTCCGTCGCAACCAGAACGACGCTTTCTACTTCAACTGGCGTCTCAATATCGAGCGCGGCTTCCAGCAGACGTTCGAACCGACCCACCAGGCCATGGCGGGCCTGGCACTGCATCGCGATCAGCCACGCCACGAGCTGGCCGCCAACCTGCGCCGGGCGTTCTCGGGTATCGTCGCCGGCAACGTCAAGGAGCCGGGCGTACGCGCGATCGCCGAACATGGCCCGTTCCGCCTGCATGCCGAGCCCGAGCTGATGGAGCGCCTAGATGCCCTGCTCACCTCCTTCGTGGCCCAGGGGCGCATGAAGCTACCAGGTAGCGAATACGTGCCCTGCTATACGCTGGCCGCGCCGCGCTGAGTCGGCGCCCGCGCGACACACACCGCGCGGGCAGCAGGCCATGAACGCCAACGGGCGACGGGGATCTCCCCTTCGCCCGTTGGCGTTGGTCTCTGCGCTGGCGCTTGTGCGCTCTCGTCGGGATACCCTTCAGCGACGCCGCCATAAACGCAGCAACACGTGCAACACCAGCCCCAGCGCCATGCCCTGGGAGAGCGTCACCGCCCAGATGGCGCCGGCTGCGCTGAACAGATGCCAGCCGGCCACCACTATCAGCGCCGCCACCAGGCAGATCAGCAAATGGCGTATGGCTCGCGGGCAGCGGCCACGCTCTGCCGCCGACATCAGCCGCCAGATCGCCGCCAGCGCCACGCTCACCGCGACCACGAAGGCGCCGAGCAGAGCCAGGCGCGTCTGATCGCCGAGCAGCCAGTAGCGCGGCAGCGAAAGCAGCATCACCAGCCAGAGTCCCAGCAGCGTACTGAAGCGGGTCGCGGTCAGCGCCCGCGCGGAGGTGGTGGTGTCACTCATGCACCCAGCCCCTGCTCGGCGATCCACGCCTCGGCCCAGGGCAGCGCGGCGTCATCCGCCATGAAGGTCTCCATGGCATCGATCTCCAGGCGTTCGCCCAGACGCTGCGCGCCGAGATCGGCAAGGATCTCGTCGAGCGCCCGGCCGGAGCCACAGAAGGTATCGCCATAGGAGCTGTCGCCCAGCGCGATCAGGCCGTAGCGCAACCCGTTCAGCGCCGGCGGTGTCTCCTTCAAGGCACGCACGAAGGCGACGAAGTCGCCGGGGAAATCCCCACTGCCGGTGGTCGAGAGGCAGAACAGTGCCAGATCGGGGCGGTCGTCGACCAGATCGGCCAGCGTCGGCTGCTCGATCACGGCGACCTCGTAGCCGGCCTGCTCGAACAGCGGCGAGATTTGCTCGGCGACATCGAGCGCGCCGCCGTAGACGGTTCCTACGTAGATCTTCAGTCTGGGCATATGGGTTAGGTCTAGAGTGGGTGAAAAGCACGGGCAACCAGCCGCCGCCCGCCGTGGGCGCGAGCTTAGCACACCCGCCCGGGGCGGCTCATCCGACGCCGTCTCAACGCAAGACCGCCCGCCGGGGTCGCCGGCAGGCGGTCTTGGAAGTGAGAGCCCTGCTCAGGGGTCCTGCAGCTCGCCGTCGAAGCTTTCGACCTTGGCCTTCAGCTTCTGCCCAGGTCGAAAGGTGACCACGCGCCGGGCGGAGATCGGTATCTCCTCGCCCGTCTTCGGGTTGCGTCCCGGCCGCTCGCGCTTGTCGCGCAGATCGAAGTTGCCGAACCCCGACAGCTTCACCTGCTCGTTTTCGCGTAGGCAGCCACGAATCTCCTCGAAGAACGTCTCCACCATGTACTTGGCTTCCCGCTTGGAGAAGCCGAGTTCCGTATGCAGGTGCTCGGCGAGTTCAGCCTTGGTCAGCGCTCCCATCATCGCTCCTTCGCACAGGACGACAGATCAACTGCGCAGCCTGGCGCCGAAACGGGACTCGGCTTCGTCCACCACGGCTGCAATTAACTGATTGATTTCATCGTCATTGAGAGTGCGCGAAGGATGCTGCCAGGTCAAGCCCAGGGCGATGCTCTTGTGCCCTTCGGCGACCCCCTGCCCCTGGTAGACATCGAACAGCTGCCACTGGGTGAGCCACTCGCCGGCACGCGCCCGGATCGCTTCCAGCAACGGCGCCACGCCCACCTCGGCTTCGACCACGAAGGCCAGATCGCGACGCACCTCCGGGTAGCGCGACAGGGGCTGGAAGGCCGCGATCCGCCCCTCGAGCACCGCCTGCTGGGCGACTTCGAATAGATAGACCTCCGGCTTGATGCCCAACTGCGCCCGGATCGACGGGTGCAGCGCGCCGATCCAGCCCTGGGCATTGCCCCCACGGTAAAGCTGGGCGGTGCGCCCCGGGTGCAGCGCGGGGTGGCTGGCGGCGACGAACTGCCACTCGTCGGCGCAGCCGCCGAGCGCCAGCAGGCTTTCGAGGTCGCCCTTGAGATCGAAGAAGTCGACGCTATCACGCCCCGCGGCCCAGCCCTCGACGTCGCGACTACCGCATACCAGGCCACCGATCATTGGCGTCTGCGTCAGCGCATCGAGCTCGCCCTGGAACACCAGCCCGGTCTCGAACAGGCGCACCCGCTGCTGTTGACGGTTGAGGTTATGCATCAGCGCCTTGAGCAGCCCCGGGAAGAGGCTGTGACGCATCACCGACATATCGCTGGAGATGGGATTGGCCAGGGTCGGCGATACCGCTTCAGGCAGCAGCAGCGACTGCAGCTCGGGGGAAACGAAGCTGTAGGTCACCGCCTCCTGATAGCCACGCGAGACCAAGTGACGGCGCACCCGGCGCAGCGGCTGCAGCGCCTCGTCGGCCGACTTCAGACTCAGCCGCGCCTGGGGACGGCGCACGGGTAACCGATTATAGCCGTGGACGCGCGCCAGCTCCTCGATCAGATCCTCCTCGATGGCGATGTCGAACCGCCAGCTCGGGATCTGCACCCGCCAACGGTCGCCGGGCGCCGACGCGGTCATGCCCAGGCCGCGGAAGATACGCTGAATCTCCTCGTCGGGCAGGCGCACGTCGAGGCAGGCGGCGAGGCGCTCGCGGCTCAGCGTAACGTCGTCACGCTGGGGCAGATGCGCTGGCTTGCGCACCTCGGAGATCGGGCCCGGGGTGCCACCGACGATCGCCAGCAGCAGCTCGGTGGCACGCTCCATCGCAGGACGCGTGATGTCCGGATCGACGCCGCGCTCGAAGCGGTGAGAAGCATCGGTGTGCAGCCCGAACTCACGCGCCTTGCCCGAAACCGCGAGCGGTGCGAAGAAGGCCGCCTCGAGGAACAGGTGGCGGGTGTCGGCGCCGACGCCGCTGTCCTCGCCCCCCATGACGCCGGCGATCGCCAGTGCCTTGGCCTGGTCGGCAATCACCAGGGTGGTGCCATCCAGCACTACCTCCTGGCCGTCGAGCAGGGTCAGCCGCTCGCCGTCGTGGGCCCGGCGCACCTCGATACCCCCTTCGAGCACGTCGAGATCGAAGGCGTGCATCGGCTGCCCCAGCTCGAGCATCACATAGTTGGTGACGTCGACCGCCGGGTCGATGCTGCGAATACCGCTGCGGCGCAGGCGTTCGCGCATCCATAGCGGCGTCTGCGCGCTCAGGTCGACGTCGCGGATGACCCGGCCGAGATAGCGCGGGCAGCCCGCTTCGTCGCTCACCGCGATCGGGAACTGGGCATTGCTGCGCGCCACCACCGGCGCGATATTTGGCTCTACCACACGGGTCGCGGTGACGCAGCCAACTTCACGGGCGATACCGCGCAGACTGAGACAGTCGCCGCGATTGGGGGTCAGGTCGACGTCGATGGTGCTGTCGTCCAGCGTCATCCAGGCACGGAAGTCCTTGCCGACCGGCGCATCCGCGGGCAGCACGTAGATGCCCTCGGAGTGCCCCTCCTCCAGCCCCAGCTCGGAGGCGGAGCAGATCATGCCGTGGGACTCGACGCCACGCAGCTTGGCGCGCTTGATCTTGAAATCCTCGGGCAACACCGCGCCGACCCGGGCGAAAGGCACCTTCTGACCCACGGCGACGTTGGGCGCGCCGCACACCACCTGCACCGGTTCGCCGCTACCGTCCTGAACCTGGCAGACATTGAGCTTGTCGGCGTCCGGATGCGGCGCCTTGGCCACCACTTCAGCGACCACGACGCCCGCGAACACCGCCCCGACCGGCTCGATCGCATCGACCTCCAGGCCGGCCATGGTGATGGCATCCGCCAGGGCCTGGGTATCGAGCTGAGGAGAGACCCACTCGCGCAGCCACGCTTCGGAAAACTTCATCTTGATACTCCTTGACTGGCGAAGAACTCAGTTGAACTGGCGCAGGAACCGCAGATCGTTGTCGAAGAACAGGCGCAGATCGTTGACGCCGTAGCGCAGCATCGCCAGACGCTCCGCCCCCATGCCGAAGGCGAAGCCAGTGAAGCGGCTGGCATCGATACCCGAGTGGCGGAAGACCTCGGGGTGCACCATGCCGCAACCCATCACCTCCAGCCAGCCGCTGTGCGAGCAGACCCGGCAACCCTCGCCGCGGCACATCACGCACTGGATGTCGACCTCGGCGGAGGGCTCGGTGAACGGGAAGTAGGAAGGCCGGAAGCGAACCTGCAGATCGTCACGCTCGAAGAACGCCTGCAGGAAATCGGCGATAGTGCCCTTGAGATCGGCGAAGCTGATCCCTTCGTCGACCAGCAGGCCCTCGACCTGGTGGAACATCGGCGTATGGGTCAGGTCGGAGTCGCTGCGATAGACACGCCCAGGGCAGACGATACGGATCGGCGGCTCCTGCGTCTGCATGGTGCGCACCTGGACCGGAGAGGTATGGGTACGCAACAGCCGCGTGGCGTCGAAGTAGAAGGTGTCCGCCATGCCCCGCGCCGGATGGTGGGCCGGGATGTTGAGCGCCTCGAAGTTATGGAAGTCATCCTCGATCTCGGGGCCCACGGCGACATCGAACCCGATGTGCTGGAATAGCGCCTCGATGCGCTCCAGGGTCTGGGTCACCGGGTGCAGACCGCCATTGACCTCGCCGCGCCCGGGCAGGGTGACGTCGATACGCTCGGCTTCGAGCTGCGCCGACAGCGCCGCCTGCTCCAAGGTCTGGCGGCGCTGCTCGAGCTCCTGCTGCAGCGCCTGCTTGGCCTCGTTGATGCGCTCGCCGGCAGCCGGTCTCTCCTCCGGGGGCAGCTGGCCGAGCCCCTTCAACAGCGCCGTGATCTCGCCTTTCTTGCCCAGATAGCGCACACGCACCTGGTCCAGAGCCTGGGCGTCCTCGGCCGCGGCGATGGCCGCGCTCGCCTCGTTGACCAGGGCAGGAAGATGATCCATCCGTCGAGCTCCGCTTGTCTCTCGTGACGCACCGCATGTCACTGCTGCAGTGCACTCAAAAACAGGGTATGGAAAAAAACAGGGGAAGAGCGGCTGCTCTTCCCCTGGATCGGTCACACGCTTACCTAGACCCAAGAAGGGTCAGGAATGACCGGCTTATGCAGCCTTGGCTTTCTCGACGAGCGCCGTGAAAGCGGCCTTCTCGTGAACGGCCAGATCGGCCAGCACCTTGCGGTCGATCTCGATACCCGCCTTCTTGAGGCCGGCGACGAAACGGCTGTAGGACAGGCCGTTGTTACGTGCCGCCGCATTGATACGGGTGATCCACAGCGCGCGGAACTGACGCTTGCGCTGACGACGGTCACGATAGGCGTACTGACCGGCTTTGATGACCGCCTGCTTGGCTACGCGGAAGACGCGCGAACGCGCACCGTAGTAGCCCTTGGCCTGCTTCATGATCTTCTTGTGACGACGACGTGCGACGACACCACGCTTGACGCGAGACATAGTACTCTCCTGACGTTAAAAAAGGTCGACCAAAGGGGCTCAGAGGTTCGGCAGCATGCGGGCCACGAGCTGCTTGTCGGCAGCGTGGACCTGCTTCATACCGCGCAGCTGACGCTTACGCTTGGTGGACTTCTTGGTCAGGATGTGACTACGGAAAGACTGCTTGTGCTTGAAGCCATTGGCGGTCTTCTTGAAGCGCTTGGCAGCGCCGCTGTTGCTCTTGATTTTCGGCATGAGTAAGAACTCCGATCCGATTTCTTTAGAAAACCCGAGGCCGGGCGTGGCACATAGGCGCCACACCCCGTTCGACTTGCCCGCGGATCACTTCTTCTTGGGCGCAAGGATCATGATCATCTGCCGGCCTTCCATCTTGGGGAAGGACTCGACAGCGGCCATCTCCTCGAGATCGCCGGCGATCCGTTCCATCAGTCGACGACCGATGTCCTGGTGCGCCATCTCGCGACCGCGGAAGCGGAGGGTGACCTTGCCCTTGTCGCCACCTTCGAGGAAACGTATCAGGTTCTTGAGCTTCACCTGATAGTCACCCTCGTCCGTGCCAGGCCGGAATTTCACTTCCTTGACCTGAATCTGCTTGGTCTTCTTCTTCTGAGCCGATTTCTGCTTCTTCTGCTCGAAGAGGAATTTACCGTAGTCCATGATCTTGCAGACGATGGGGTCGGCATTGGAAATCTGCACGAGGTCCATACCGGCTTCCTCGGCACGCTCCAGCGCCTCCTGCATGGGGACGACTCCCACCTGCTCGCCCTCGGCATCGATAAGGCGAACTTCGTCTGCACGAATACGGTCATTGATGGGCGCGCGCTTTTCCTGAGGGCGCCCGCGCTGATTATTACGCTTGATCGTTAGATCTCCGTTTGGCGATTCACGTTGCTGCTCAGTGCTGATCCGGCTTGCCTGCCTGTTCGAGCTGCGCCAGCAGCGCCTCTACCGACAGGGAGCCCAGATCCTCGCCGGACCGAGTACGCACGGCAACGGCACCCGATTCGACTTCCTTATCTCCGACAACCAGCAGATAAGGGATCTTCTGCAGCGTATGTTCGCGAATTTTAAAGCCGATCTTCTCATTCCTCAAGTCCGCTTCGACGCGGAAGCCCGCTTCACGCAAGCGTTTCAGGAGATTTTCGGCATATTCGCGCTGTGCATCGGTGATGTTCAACACCACCGCCTGGACCGGCGCCAGCCATAGCGGCAGAGCTCCGGCGTAGTGCTCGATCAGGATGCCCACGAAGCGCTCCATCGAGCCGACGATGGCACGGTGCAGCATGACCGGGGTCTGGCGCGAGCCATCCTCGGCCACGTACTGGGCGCCGAGGCGACCAGGCATCATGAAATCCACCTGCATGGTACCGACCTGCCATTCGCGGCCGAGGCAATCCTTCATATGGTACTCGATCTTCGGACCATAGAAAGCACCTTCGCCTGGCAACTCCTGCCACTCTACGTCGCAGTTGGCGAGTGCAGCGCGCAGCGCACCCTCGGCCCGATCCCAAGTCTCGTCACTACCCAGGCGCTTGTCCGGGCGCAACGCGATCTTCACCGCGATATCGTCGAAGCCGAAGTCAGCATAGACCTTGAGCGCCTGACGATGGAAAGCGGTCACCTCGGGCTCGATCTGCTCGGGCGTACAGAAGACGTGGCCGTCGTCCTGGGTGAAGGCACGCACGCGCATGATACCGTGCAGCGCACCGGAGGGCTCGTTACGGTGGCAGCCGCCGAACTCACCGTAACGGATCGGCAATTCGCGATAGCTGCGCAGCCCCGAATTGAAGACCTGGACATGGCCGGGGCAGTTCATCGGCTTGAGCGCATACTCGCGCTTCTCCGACTCGGTGAAGAACATGTTCTCGGCGTAGTTGTCCCAGTGGCCGGACTTCTTCCACAGCGACACGTCCATCACCTGAGGGCACTTGATCTCCTGATAGCCGCCGCTCTTGTAGACCTTACGCATGTACTGCTCGACGACCTGCCACAAGGTCCAGCCGCGGGGGTGCCAGAACACCATGCCGGGCGCCTCTTCCTGCATATGGAAGAAGTCGAAGCGCCGCGCCAGCTTGCGGTGGTCACGCTTCTCGGCCTCTTCCAGACGCTGGAGATAGGCCTTGAGCGCTTTCTTGTCGGCCCAGGCCGTGCCGTAGATACGGGTCAGCATGGGGTTGGCGGAGTCACCCCGCCAGTAGGCGCCGGCCAGCTTGGTCAGCTTGAACGCCTTGAGATGCCGAGTATTGGGCACATGAGGCCCGCGACACATGTCGATGTACTCCTGATGATGGTAGAGACGAATCGTCTCGCCATCGGGAATCCCCTCGACGATCTGCTGCTTGTAAGGCTCGTCGCGGGAGACGAAGGTGGCTAGCGCCTCGGCCTTGTCGACGTACTCGCGCACGACGTCGTAATCCTGGTCGATCAGCGACTTCATGCGCGCCTCGATCTGCTCCAGGTCCTCCGACGAGATCGACTCGCCAAAGTCGATGTCGTAATAGAAGCCGTCTTCGATGACCGGGCCGATCGCCATCTTCGCCGCCGGATAGAGCTGTTTGATCGCATGACCCATCAGGTGAGCGCAGGAGTGGCGGATGATATCCACCCCTTCCGGATCGCGCGCGGTGATGATGGCGACCTCGGCATCGTGTTCGATCAGATCCGCGGCATCGACCTCGACCCCATCGATCTTGCCGGCGATACACGCCTTGGCCAAACCCGGCCCGATGGACTCGGCCAGCGCCATGATGCTGATGGGGTGTTCGAAGGTTCTCTGACTGCCGTCGGGCAGCGTGACAATAGGCATGAAGACATCCTTATGTTCAGTGGTGGCCCACACCAAGGACCACGTGAACGGTTCGATACGGTGACGTCGCTATCCACGATCAGCCCGCATACGGGCAGGCCGATGTTCGGTGGAAAGACGTCGACTTGACGATATCGCCGTGAGGCGAGTTTGGGCCGAATAGCGTAGCAGCGCCGCGGGCCCGATGCCATCGATTACGCGATCGCCGCCCTTTTATCGGACGTTTCAAGAGAGTGGGCGTTTCAAGAGATCGGGCGCGGCAGGAGAGACGGCTGCCGGGACAGCCGAGGTTTCCCGAAACGACAGAGGGCGCCCGAAGGCGCCCTCTTGATCACATCGATCTGGTGGCGAGCTTACTTCCACTCGTCCAGTTCGACGCGACGGTTCTGGGCACGACCTTCAGCGGTGTCGTTGCTGGCGATCGGATCGCTCTCACCGTGACCGTAGGTCATGATGTTGTCAGCATTGAAGCCCTTGTTGACCAGGTACGCTTTGACGGAATCAGCGCGACGCTGGGACAGCTTCTGGTTGTAAGCATCCGGACCCACGGAGTCAGTGTAGCCGTCGAGACGGATACGCAGCTTGGCGTTGGAGTTGGAGCTAGCCATCAGCTTCTGGGAGATGCCGTCGAGGATCGACTCGGCGTTGGAGGTCAGCTCGGCGGAATCGAACTTGAAGTTGACGTCACGCAGGATGACGCTCTCTTCGCAGCCCAGAGAGTTGACCTTGGCACCAGCCGGGGTATTCGGGCACTGGTCCTGGTAGTCAGGCACGCCGTCACCGTCGGAATCCAGCGGGCAGCCCTGAGCATTGACTTCGACGCCAGCCGGGGTACCCGGGCACTGGTCCATGTAGTCCGGCACGCCGTCACCGTCGGTGTCCAGCGGGCAGCCTACCGCGTCAACCGCGACGCCGGCCGGGGTGTTCGGGCACTGGTCACGATCGTCCGGCACGCCGTCGCCGTCGCTGTCGACGACATTGGAGGAGTAGTCGGCACACAGCAGGGCACCTGCCGTCGCGCCGGCAACGCCACCCACGGCTGCGCCAGTGTCTTCGTCGGAACTACCGCTGGTTGCGTAGCCCAGACCACCGCCGATCAGACCGCCAGCGATGCCACAGACGAACGGCGAGTTGTACCACGCCTGATCGGAAGAGCTACCGGTGGACTCCATGCCAGAACTGGCACAACCAGAAAGACCGACTACCAGAGCAGAGCCCAGCAGCAGGCCAGTCGTTGATTTTTTCATGTAAGACTCCTTCTTAACACAGCGCTAGTCGTAACGGGCGTTACCCAGCGGCTTCGAGTATAGAAGCCGATTTCGTTGGGAGAAAGTCATTCCCCTCCCTCAACGACAAAGAAATCTCTAGCGATGGGAACCCATCGAGTCGAGTCGCGGTCAATGTTCCCATTGTCCCTTTTTCTTTGCAGCTCCGTAACAGCATTGTCGATTCCTTGCCGGTATGCAAACCCGCGTCGGAAACACTGTTCTTTTTTAGCATCATTTACGAGATTGGCAAAGCGTAGCGGCGAAAAGTTCACGCCGCTTGCGTGATTGCCGCCCCCCTGTCGGGCCAGTCGGCACACAGCGTCCGCAGCGCCCGAGCCGCATCGTCAAGCCGCGTCTCGTACTGTTCGGCGATCGCCACCCGGGCGAGATCCTCACGGTGGCGCTGACGCGGCGTCAACTCGCTTCGTGCGGCATGCGTACGCAGATGCGCCGCCTGCGCCTGGACCTCGGCGATCACCTTGAAGCGCTCCTGCGTCACCAACTGGTGATCGACGATATCCAGCAGTACCTTGCAACGCAGGGCGCCCTCGACCAAGTCTACCTGGCGCTCGAGCATCGCTTGCGAAATCGCCGCCAGGCTATCGATGCAGTTGCGATTGGCACGCGCGATCTCGTCGCGGCGAAACGTCTCGCGTCGTCGCACCTCACGCCACAGCCGGCGGGCGTAGAGGGCCAGCCCCACCACCACGGCCAGCGCCACCAGCGCCAGCACGCTCACTCCCCATGCAGACATCACACTCTCCTGAACCGATCGGTTGTCTTCGCTCGCGTCGCTACGCTCACGGCGTCTCGTGCCACGCCGCCCGCCAGGCGCCCTGGGGGTCGGCACAGGCGACGAAATCCGAATTGAGCAATGACGCCTTGGTGTTGTAACGCAGCGGCTGCCAGTCACGCGGATCGACCAGCGCACCGCCCGCGCCTTCCAGAATCGCTTGCGCCGCCGCGGTGTCCCACTCGCTGGTCGGACCGAAACGCGGGTAGAGATCCGCCTCGCCGGCGGCGATGCGACAGCACTTGAGCGAGCTGCCGAGGGCCTCCACCCGGGCCCCGGGCAGGCGCGCGATAAACGCCCGGGTGTGCGCGTCGCAGTGATGGCGGCTCACCATCACCCGTGGCGGCGTGCACGACTCGACGCCGAGTCGAATCCAGGCAGCCCCGGCGACTGGCTGATACCAGGCGCCCGATTCACCGCCGCCGGCCCAAACCTCGCCGCTACCGGGCTTGGCGATCACCCCCAGCACCGGGCGCTGATCACGAATCAGCGCCACATTGACGCTGTACTCGTCGGAGCCGCGAATGAACTCCTTGGTCCCATCCAGCGGGTCGATCAGCCAGTAGCGCGACCAGCCCCGGCGCGTCTCCCAAGGGGTCGCGGCCGCCTCCTCGGAGAGCACTGGCAGGCGGGCATCGCCCAGCGTCGTCAACCCCGCCACCAATACCCGGTGGGCGGCGAGATCGGCGTCGGTCACCGGGCTGGCGTCAGTCTTGAAGCGCGTCTCCAGGCCATCGGCGGCGGCGCTCAGAATCGCCTCGCCGGCACGCCTGCAGAGCGACGCCAAGGTGTCGAGAGAGGGATAGAGAGAAGCGCTCATGCAGTCATCCTAGGTCACCGGCGGCGCTACCGCCGTCGCCGCGCAGCGGGTGGGCGGCCGATCCAGTGACGGCCGCAGCGTGCGCGCATGATATTAGACCCGTGCACACGCCGCACCCTCGACGGCGACCGGCACGACAGGTGCAGCATGCAAATCTGTTGATAGACTGGCATTCACGGGGACTGCATAGGGCCGGCTCTGGGTCGTCCACTCCATTGCCAGCCCCCTCGCTAGCCACCATCGCTCTTCCCATCGCCTCGTCAAACGGAGAGACGTCATGACCACCACTCGCACGGATGCGCATTCGCCCCCCTCCCTCGCCCCCAGGATCGGCCTGATCCTGGGACCGCTCTGGGTGCTGGCGACGCTACTGCTGCCATCGCCTGCCGGAATGTCGCCCGCCGCCTGGCACTGTGTCGGCCTGGCGTTGCTACTGGCGACTTGGTGGGCCACCGAGGCGATCCCCATCCCCGCGACATCGCTACTGCCGATTCCGCTGGCACCCGCGCTGGGTATTGCCGAGCTCAAGAGCACCGCCGCCAGCTACGCCAATCCGACCATCTACCTGTTCCTGGGCGGCTTTCTGCTCGGCATCGCCATGCAGCGCTGGAATCTGCACCGCCGGATCGCCCTGCGCATCCTCGATCTGGTCGGCCAGAAACCGCGCCAGCAGATCGCCGGCTTCATGCTCGCCACCGGATTCATCAGCATGTGGGTTTCCAACACCGCCACCGCGATCATGATGCTGCCGATCGGCATGTCGGTGGTATCGCTGTTCGCCAGCGCCGACGCCCGCGAGGTGGAACGCTACGCCACCGCCCTGCTGCTGGCGATCGCCTACGCGGCGAGCATCGGCGGCATCGCTACGCTGATCGGCACACCGCCCAACGCTATCCTCGCCGGCTATCTCTCCAGCGAGCAGAACATCGAACTGGGCTTCGCCGAGTGGATGACCGTGGGGCTGCCGGTGAGTCTTGCAATGATGGCTGTGGCCTGGTGGTGGCTGACCCGCGGCGGCTTCGATCTGCGCCTGCAGGCAAGTGCCAACAGCAGCGAGAACAGCGGCAAGAACGACAGCCGGGACGGTAACGTGATTCGCGACGAGCTGAGCAAGCTGGGCCCGCTGAGTGCCGCAGAGATGCGCGTCGGCGTGGTCTTCCTGCTCGCCGCGCTGGCATGGATCACCCGACCGCTGCTCAACGACATGGGCGTGGACTGGCTCTCCGACACCTCGATCGCGCTGATCGCCGGGGTGGGCCTGTTCCTGATCCCCAGCGGCAACGAGCCGCACCGCCCGCTGCTGCTGTGGGAAGACACCCGGGATCTTCCCTGGGGCATCCTGCTGCTGTTCGGCGGCGGCCTGGCACTGGCCAGCAGCATCAGCAGCTCGGGGCTCGCCGACTGGATCGCCAATCAGCTGAGCCTGTTCGACGTCCTGCCGCTACTGCTGCTGATCGGCGCCGTGGTGCTGGTGATCATCTTCCTCACCGAGCTGACCTCCAACACCGCCACCGCCGCGGCCTTTCTGCCGCTGCTCGGCGCGCTGGCGATATCACTGGGCATCGACCCGCTACTGATCACCGTACCGGCTGCGATCGCCGCCAGCTGCGCCTTCATGATGCCGGTGGCGACGCCGCCCAACGCCATCGTCTTCGCCACCGGGAAGATGAAGATCCAGTCGATGATCCAGGCCGGCTTGCTGCTCAATCTGGTCGGCGCCGTGCTGGTGACCTTGATCAGTGTGGCGGTGGTCGAGGCCTTCTGGCTCTAGGCTCTGTACGAAAACTACCTGCGCTCGGCAATAAGGTGTTAAAAATCAGCTCAAAATGCTCATTTACACCCCGTAAACTCCGCGTTTTCGCCGATTTTTGCCTTGTCTTGCCTTCGCTCGCTGACTTTCCGTGCAAACCCTAGCACGACACGACCCGCGCAGATCGACGGTCGGGGCCTCGGCATACAGCGGGATGGAAAGACAGCGAACGAGAAAGAGAGCCGAGTAGAAAAACCTCGACAGCAAAATCGGTGCATAAAAAATGGCCAATCGGAGCGAATCCGATTGGCCATTTTCTCGATTTGGTCGGAGCGACAGGATTCGAACCTGCGACCTCTGCAACCCCATTGCAGCGCGCTACCAAGCTGCGCCACGCTCCGGCTTCGCCCAGGCTTGCCCGTGGGCTACCCTGCGAAACGACGCGTATACTACCTTGCGTTCCCGGAAATGAAAAGCGCTTCTTTCATCTTTTTTATCAATCGCTTGC
Organism: Gammaproteobacteria bacterium MFB021; assembly: GCA_000737985.1. Taxonomy (GTDB): domain Bacteria; phylum Pseudomonadota; class Gammaproteobacteria; order Pseudomonadales; family Halomonadaceae; genus Salinicola. Next base: position 65,631 of record JNVT01000042.1, read on the forward strand.
AGGAGGACGGCGGGACGCACTTGGTGATCGCCGCAATCGACGTACAATAGTCCGCTTTCCGGGCGCTCTGCCTGTTCCCCTTCCACTCCACATCCACGCGCCCAAGAGGTCACCATGTCCCTGATCATCGGCATGAGCATTCTGCTCGGCTGTCAATTCCTCGGTGAGGTGCTGAGTCTGGCACTGTCGCTGCCGATTCCCGGCCCGGTGATCGGCATGCTGATCCTGCTCGTAGGCCTCGTCATTCGCGGCAGCGTTCCGACCAGTCTGCGCAGCACGGGTGAAGGCCTGCTCAAGTACCTCACCCTGCTGTTCGTGCCCGCCGGCGTCGGGCTGATCGAGCACGTCGGGCTGATCCGGCAGGAGTTCTGGATCCTGCTGGTCACGCTGGTGCTATCGGCAGCAGTGACCCTGTGGGTGACCAGTCAGGTGATGCAGCGGCTCGCCCAGCGCAACGACAAATCGCAGGAGGAGGAGGCATGAGCCCGCTACCGCTGGGCCAGGTGTGGGTCTATCTGGCCGCCAGCCCACTACTGCATCTATTCGCCACCCTGATCGCCTTCGTCATCGCCAGTCGCATCAATCGCTGGGCCGGCGGCACGCCGCTGCTGCACCCGGTGATCCTGTCGATCGCGCTGCTGATCGCCTTTCTGCTCCTCACCCATACCGACTACCCCACCTACTTCGCCGGCGCGCAGTTCCTGCACTTTCTGCTCGGCCCCGCCACCGTGGCCCTGGCCATCCCCCTGTTCGACCAGCGCGAGCGCGTACGCCGCCTGCTGTGGCCGGTGTGTGCCGGCACCCTCGCCGGTGTCGCCACTGCGGTGGTGTCGGCGGTAGGTATCAGCCTGGTACTGGGCGCCGACCACGCCACCGTGCTGTCGCTGGCGCCCAAGTCGGTGACCTCACCGATCGCCATGGGCATCGCCGAGAAGATCGGCGGTATTCCCTCGCTGACCGCAGGGCTGGTCCTGCTCACCGGAGTCATCGGCTGCATCATCGGCCCCTGGGTCCTGCGCCTGGGCCGCGTCACCGATCCGGCCATCCGCGGTTTCTCCATGGGCTTGGCCGCCCACGGCTTCGGTACCGCTTACTGCTTCTCCACCTATGGCGCCATTGCCGGGGCCTTCTCCGGCCTGGCCATGGGGCTCTCCGGGCTGGTCACCGCCTTCGTGCTGCCACCCCTGGTACAGCTTTTCGGCCTCTGATTCCCCAGCGTTAGCGCGGGCACTGCCGGTGGCGGATACGCACCTCCACCGCCGGCTGACAAAACCACACCAAGTCGCAAAAGAGCGCGGGCGGCGAGTCGCGGATAATGCTCGGCTAGTTCACGACGCGAGAGTGCGCCCCATGGAAGTCAAAACCTTCTTCGCCCAGCGCGCCGACGGTCGAGCGCTGCCACGCGCCGCCGTCAGCGTCCTGCCCCAGGGCGAGGAGACGCTGGCAGCCGGCCTGGAGGATGGCCGTGGTCAGCCGCTGTCCAACCCGTTCCACGCCGATGCGGACGGTCGCATCCAGTTCGCCGCCCCCAACGGCCACTATGTGGTGGAGGTGGGCGATGGCACCCAGCAGCAGCGCTTGCACGCCCAGTTCTTCGATCAAGGCGAGATTCATTCCGCCTCCGGCACCCAGCCGCTGGCCCAGGCGCTCGATCAGCGCCTGGTGGTGGTCGACAGCGTGGATACCCTGCGCGAGTGGCCGGGTGCCCGTGTCGCCGACGGCTGCTGGCTGGTCTGCCGCAGCTTCTACCGCGACCGCCCCTTCGAGCTGGATATCCAGCTACAGCGCGTCGTCGCCCTTGACGACCCCGGGCAGGCCAATCAGATGGCGTGGCTACCCAGCGCCCATCCGCTTCGCGACGACTTCCATCGCTTCACCCTGTGGGCCGCCGATGGCGCCGCCTATGTCCAGCCCGGCGACGACATCGATCTGCTCAAGGTCGGCTTTCGCGCCGACTATACCGACGCCGAGGGCAACGGCAGCGACGAATCGGCGTGGTTCCAGGAAACTCTGGACAAGACCCCCTACCGCACCAAGTATCTGCCCGATCTGCCTCAGGGCTGCGCGCTCTATCTGGGCAAACGGCGTATCGCGCTGCGCTCGGGCACGCGTCTGGTGGGCGCCGGCGCGCGCGCCAACAGCCGCCTGGTCAGCGATTATGTCGCCAGCGGCTTCCGCGATGGCATGTTCCTGCTGCGCGAACCCCACGTGATCGCCGCCTGGGCCGAGGGGCGGCCGCAGGGCGATCTGGACGCCGCTTTCAGCCACGATATCCATGTCAGCGGCCTCACCCTGGAGGCGCGCGACTTCTGCCGCGGCGCGGTGGCCCTGGTCTGCGTGCGCGACGCGGTCTACCGCGACATTCATCACGTGCGCTGCGGCGGGCTGAAAGTGTTCCATGAGCTGGAGCTCAACGGACGCTATTCTACCCGGGAGGAGGACCCGGAGAGCGACAACGCCGTGACCGCGGGTTTCAACCCCGAGGTGCCCGACGACCTGAGCGAGCGTATCCGTATCAATGACCTCTCCGGCGGTGCCGGTCGCTATACGCTCAGCCCCGGCGACAGCAAGCGCGCCGGCGCCGTGCGTCTCAACTTCGTGCGCGACTTCAGCATCTCCCACGTGCACATGGACTACTGCAACGTCTCCGGCTGGGGCGGCTCGGCACGCCCGGGCAAAGGTGGCGAACTCAGGTGGATGCGGCGCCTGCGCGACGGCTTCATCCAGGACGTCCACTGCCGCTGGACCAATGGCGCGATCTATTTCAACAACGCCCACAATATCAAGGTCTACGGCTGCAGCGCCAAGGAGGTAAGCGACACCGCCTTCGACCTCGAGGGCTGCACTTACTGTCTGTTCGACGGTCTCTACGCCGAGAACGCAGCCAATTTCGGTATCTCGATCTTCTATGCCACCCGCGGCAACGTGATCAAGAACTTCGTCGCCCGTCAGAGCGCCAGCGCCGGCACCCTGCATGAGCGCCTGGCAGAGCCCAAGTTCGGCCCCGGTCTGGGCCGCACCCTCTTCCGCCGCCTGGCCGGGTTCGAGGACCCCGACTTCAGCCAGGACGTGACCCTGGATACCGGCGCCTTCGTCTACGAGGGCGAGGGCTTCGGCGCGGTGATCGTCGACTCCTGGGCCGATGTCACCTATCGCAACGTCAGCCACCATGACGTGGTCATGGACCTGCGCGGCCACAGCAACGCCCAGTCGCCCTATCTCAAGGATTGCCGCTTCACCTTCACTCGCCCCGCGCGTGACGGCGACGTACTGGTGGCGCTGGGCACCAACCGCAGCGACTACGGCTACTGGAAAGGCGGCGCGATCGTCTCAGAAGTGCCACAGCCGGCCGGCGTGGTGCCGCTGCTGGGGCAGCTACGCGCCTATGCCGGTACCGCGATCTTCGATCTCGACGACCTGCGCATCGACGTCCCCGGGGTCAAGACCGCGATCGCCGTGTGCGATGCACGCCAGGCCGGGCGCCGCCCCGGTCACGCCTTCCGCCTCGGGCGCAATCTGATCCCGGCCCACAGCGGCATCACCGATCTTGCGCTCAATCGGCAGTCGGGTGGCGACGCCCTGCAGCTCGACGCGGGTGACAATCGCACCCTCGACTTCTCTCTCGTGCAGGTGCAGGCACTGGACGAGGGAGGCACCCGGCGCTATGCCGCACTCGCCTTCGGCCTCGACGTGGCCCGCGGCGGCGACTGACGCCAATCCCGGCAGTGACAAAGCCGGCCACAGTCACATCGTCGCCAACGCAAGACGCCTGCCGGATTCGGCGGGCGTCTTGCATTCAGCGGGGCGTTGACGGCGCATGGTAACTCAGAGTTAAAGCGCCGCTTGCCGACTCAGCCGAACATGACCCGGTTGGCCTCCCCCACGATTCGCAGGCCGCCGGATGCCGGCCGCATCGAACGCTGATCCAAAGACGTGCGTGTCGGCCCGGAGAGCGCGGGCAGCGCGGGGGTCGCGGCCACGGCCAGCATGGCAGTGATGAATCGACGGCGTGTCAGACTCATGATCCCTCCTTGGGTTCGGCTGGTTGACTGCCCTGGGACGCGCCGGCGATCCAGTGCCCCGCAGCCGCCATCGCGAATGCCGCCTCGGCCTGAGCCAAGGTGTGGGCGATACGGGGCGCCGCCAGCTGCGAAAAGGTGTTGGTGATGTGATGGTCGTCGCGGTAGAGCAGCACCTTCCCCTGCAGCGGCCGACACAGGCGCTCATCGCAGAAGAGATCGCTGATATCCGCGAAGTAGACGTTGTCGAGGTGATAATCAGCGGTGGGAGAACGCCGACTGAGCAGCGCATCCCGCGGCTTGGCGCAGGCGTCCGTGGCGTCCTCGTGCAGATCGACACACTCGGGCACGTCGAAGCCGAACCAGGGATTGTCGCGCAGCGCCAGCACCCGCACGCCCCCTTGCGCCAGCGCGTGCCACGCCGCCAGATAGCCCTCGGGCACGTACTCCGACGGACCCTGCCCACGGGTCGAGTTGGTGAACACATAGTCGGGCTGGATCTGACGGATGCGCGCGATCACCCGCTCGTTCCAGGCATGGCAGGAGGGGTACGCCATGTAGTCGGCATCGGCGTCGAGGGAGAGCATGCAGCCGCCCTTGGTCAAGGTGACCAGGCGAAAGCGCTCGCGCGCCGCCACCCGCTGTAGCGCCGCCAGCCACTGCTGGGCGTGGGAACCGCCGGCCAGCACCACCGTCTTGTCGGCGTCAGGGTCACCGTAGCTGCACTCCACCAGCTCGGCATCGGTTGCGCTCTGATGGCAACCATCCCGGGACGACGGCGGCAGATCCATGCTGGCAATCAAGGTCGGCGGGTAGACCGCTGCCTCTGCCGGCCGGGCGTCGTGCAAGAACCGATCGAGTGCCGCCTCGGCGCTGGCGCGGCGCCCCTGGTAGTCATGATACCAGCCGCCAAGGGCCGCCATCGGCAGCGCCAGCAGTGCAGCGCAGGCCGCATAGGTGGCGAACCGGTGACGCGACAGCCACGCCGAACGACGCACCGGGTTCTCGAAGCCCCAGGTGGTCAAGCCCGCCAGCAGCGCGGCGCCGCCGATGATCGCCAGCCCCGGCAGCAGCCCGACGTCGAAGCCGCCGGTGGCGTAGCGATAGCAGGAGAGCAGCGGCCAGTGCCACAGATAGAAGGCGAACGAGAGATCGCCGAACCACACCACGCCGCGATTGTTGAGCAGCCAGATGTCGCACTGGTTGCGCGCCGCGACGATGATGCCGCAGGCCGCCAGCACCGGAATCAGCGCCACCACACCGGGGAACGACGACGACACCTCGAGAAACAGCGCAAAGGTGAGCAGCACCGCCAGCGACACCCAGCCGAGCAGCTTGGCCGCCAGACGCGACAGCGTCATCCGCGTCACCGCAAAGGCGAGCAAGCCGCCGATGGCGAACTCCCAGGCCCGCGCGCCGCTATCGAAGTAGGCCCACGGCTGGTTGCGCGCGGTCATGTAGACGCTGTAACCCAACGACAGCAGCCCGATCAGCACCAGCGCGACGATCACCCGTCGGCGGTAGCCGTGCTGGTCACGGCCGACGCGACCCGCCACCCACAGCAGCAGCGGGAACAGGCAGTAGAACTGCACCTGCACCGCCAGCGCCCACAGCTGCTGGAACGGCGACGGCGGCGAGCCCTGCTGCAGATAGTCGGTGGCGGTGAAGGCCAGTGCCCAGTTCTCGAGAAACAGCGTCGAGGCCAGGGCGTGCTTGATCTGATTGCGCCACATCGAATCCGGCATCAACCACAGCGACAGCGCCACCGTAGTCACGATCACCACCGCCGCGCTGGGTACCACCCGGCGCAGGGTCTTGGCGTAGTAGTCGAACAGCCCGCCCAGCGTGGGTGGGCCGCCGCGGGTCAGCGAACCGACGATGAAGAAAGCAGCGACGACGAAGAACACGTCGACACCGCCGGAGACCTTCTGGATCCAGATGTGATAGACGGCGACCATCAGCGCCGCCACCGCGCGCAAGCCCTGAATCTCGTACAGGTAGCTTGAGTGTCTAGCCAACGTTCAGCTCCTTCGAACGTAACGGATGAGGGGTCAAAAGCGCCGTATCAGTAGGCGTTCTGACCGGTGAAGCCCTTGAATACGGTGAGAAAGATGATCTTGAGGTCGAGCAGCAGCGACCAGTTGTTGATGTACCAGAGATCGTGCTCGACCCGGCGTTGCATCTTGTCCAGGGTGTCGGTCTCACCCCGATAGCCGCACACCTGGGCCCAGCCGGTGATGCCCGGCTTGACCATGTGCCGCTGCATGTAGGACTCGACCAGATCCTTGTAGTAGTCGTTGTGCGCCAGGGCGTGCGGACGCGGCCCGACGATCGACATGCGCCCCTGCAGCACATTGATGAACTGGGGCAGCTCGTCCAGCGAGGTCCGGCGCAGGAAGGCGCCGACCCGGGTGATGCGCGGATCGCGCCGGGTCGCCTGGGAGATCTGGCCGGCGGACTCCTGGTGCACCTTCATCGAGCGGAACTTGTAGACCTGGACATCATGGCCGTTGGCTCCGGTGCGCAACTGCTTGAACAGCACCGGACCCGGCGACGACAGCTTCACCGCCAGCGCGCAGGCCAGGCACACCGGCGCGATCAACAGCAGAATCAAGCCGCCGATCACGATGTCCTCCAGGCGTTTGGCCCACTGCGCGCTGCCGGCGATGGGGCTGACGCTAAGATCGAAGGCGTGGTTGCCGGCGACCTGGCTGACCCGATGGTTGAGCAGCGGGATATCGGCGAAGTGCGGGATGAAGCGGATCTCCAGCGGCAGATGGCGCAGGTTGTACATGATCGCCCGCACATGGGCCCCTTCAGAGACCGGCAGACAGATCCACACCTCGTCGGCGCCCGACTTCTCTACCCGCTGGGCCAGATGGCGCGGCGTCTGCTGACTGCGCAGTACCCGCGCGCGGCAGATACCGGCGAGCGCATAGCCCTGCTCGCGGTGGCGGCGCAGCGAGCGTGCCACGTCGAGCAGGTTCTCCTCGGGACCGACCAGAAACACCTTGCGTCGGTTCTTGGCGCTGGCGTTGTGATAGAGGGTCAGCATCATCAGCAGCGCCCGCGACGCGCACACCAGGCAGAACGACAGCAGGAAGGTGAACACCAGCCACTGCCGTGACACGCTCTCGGAGAGCTTGAACAGATAGAGCAGGCTGGCGAGCACCGCGAACACCGCCGCCCACACCCACAAGAGCCGGTAGATACGGCTGCGCAGCCGGGTCGAGCGCCACTTGCTGTAGCCGCCACCGAACAGATTGATCAACACCACCGCCAGCGCCACCAGCACCAGCACCAGCGCGTTGCCGCTATCGAGCCGCGCACTGCCGAAACGCACCTCGCTGGCCAGCACGCCCGCCAGCGCTATGGCCATCACATCCATCAGCGGCGCCAGGCGCCGGACCGGATTCAGGCTTTTCATCGTGGTTCTCCCTTGAACGCGTGGTTATCCCTGAACGCGTGGCTATCCCTGAACGCGTGGTTATTCCTGAACGCGTGAGTCTCAATGACCGCTTGCACCTGGCTTGCCATCGCCGCAGGCACCACCGACGCCCGGCCTGTCATACGCAGCGCCGGTCCGCGAGATAGTCCACCACCTGCTGTGCCATCGCCGACGGCGAGCGGCTGCCGTCGTTGTGCAGATGCACCTCGGGCGCCTGGGGCGGCTCGTAGGGCGAGTCGATACCGGTGAAGTCAGCGATCTCGCCGGCCCGCGCGCGCCGGTAGAGCCCCTTCGGGTCGCGCGCCTCGCAGGTCGCCAGCGGGGCGTCGACGAACACCTCGATGAAGTCCCCCGCCGCCAGCCGCTGGCGCACCGCGGCCCGCTCGCTGCGAAACGGCGAGATGAACGCCGACAGCGTGATCACCCCGGCATCCACGAACAGCCCCGATAGCTCGCCGATGCGCCGCACGTTCTCGACCCGGTCGGCGTCGGAAAAGCCGAGATCGCCGTTCAGTCCCTGGCGCACGTTGTCGCCGTCGAGCAGATAGGTCAGCTTGCCCAACTGGTGCAGCCGCTCCTCGACCAGCCCGGCGATGGTCGACTTGCCGGAGCCGCTGAGCCCGGTGAACCAGAGCAGGCAGGCACGCTGAGCGTTGAGCGCCTCGCGCTGAGCCCGATCCACCCGATGGGCATGCCAGACGGTGTTGTCGCTCATGCACGCGCCTTCCTTCTCACCCTGCATTCCTATCCCCTGCACTCCCATGTTCTGCACTCCCTTGCCCTGCATGCCCGCCTCCTTCATTTCTTGAACACACCGACCAGGCGCTCGTGGTCGAACACCAGCAGCACACTGATCTGCTTGCTGTCCATCAGCGCCAGCGCATCCTCGACCCGGGCAGTGGGCGCGATCCGCGACGCCTGCGGCGTCATGAAGTCGAACGCCCGGCGGGTGAACACACGCTCGCCGTACTTCTCGATCGCCCGGCGCAGATCGCCATCGGTGATGATTCCCCAGCGCTCGCCGTGGCGGACCACGGCCATGCCGAGCTGGCCGCGGGACATCGCCTGGATCACATCGAGTACCTGGGCGTCGGCCTCGACCAAGGGCAGGTTGTCGCTGCGCATCTCGTGCTCGACCCGGCTCAGCAGACGCCGCCCGAGCGAGCCGCCGGGGTGAAAGCGGGCGAAGTTCTCGGGCTGGAAGTCGCGCGCCTTCATCAGCGTCACCGCCAGCGCGTCGCCCATCGCCAGCGTGGCCGTGGTCGAGGAGGTCGGCGCCAGCTGCAGCGGGCACGCCTCCTCCAATACACCGATGTCGAGATGACTATGCGCCGCCTGCGCCAGGGTCGAGCCGGGGCTGCCGGTCAGACCCACCAGATAGTTGCCGTTGTCCTTGAGGAACGGGATCAGCTTGACCACCTCCTCGGTCTCACCGGAGTTGGAGATGGCCAGGAAGACGTCGTGCTCGGTGACCATGCCCAGGTCGCCGTGGTAGGCCTCCCCGGGATGCATGAAGAAGCTCGGCGTACCGGTGCTGGCCAGGGTAGCGGCGATCTTGCGCCCGACGATGCCGGACTTGCCCATACCGCACACCACCACCCGCCCCGGCGTGCGCAGGATGGCATCGACCGCAGAGATCAGGTCGTTGTCGAGCTTGCGCGAGACTTCGAGCAGGGATTCGGCTTCCTTGGCGAAAACCTGCCGGGCGGTATCGAGATAGGTCAGATTCATAGGGACCTCCATGTATCTCATGAATGTGTTTCATGAGCGGCTGAATGACCGATGGGATGACCCGCTTGAGAGACGCCCGGCCACGCCGCGACGCACCCGGCCCGGAATCGGGCAAGGCACGCCGCGCCGGCGGCGTCTGCTGAGATAGCGCGGGGTCGTACTGGGTGATGCCTGGGTGATGAATGAGTGATGACTGAATGAATGCGCGCCGGAATCAGCGCCGACGTATCGAGCGGCGGACGCAGGCGCGTCTTTTGGCCGCTTTCGAGGCAATGCCGAGTGAAAATCTCAGCCCTGCCTCGGCGATGCCGCCGCCAGCGGGCGCTGGCGGCGCAATGCCCGCCCCCGTTTGGCGCCAGGCGCCGGGGGGACGGGGTCGCTGGGGGTCGCTAGGTCGTGGGTGCCGCCCGTGGCGGATGACTACTGGACCAGATCGCCCAGCGCGTCATCGTCCTCGAGCAGATGGGCGTACATCTCGGCCAGGGTCAGCCCCCGGGCCGCGAGCAGATCCTCGGCAATCTCGCGCGCCACGCCGCGGCCGCCACGGCTGGCGGTCACATACGTGGCGACCTTGCGTACCAGCGGATGAGCGTCCGCCGGCGCATAGGCGACGCCGACCCGACGCATCACCGGAATATCGATGATGTCGTCACCGGCGAAGGCGATGCGCGCCGGCGGAATCTGCCACTCGGCGCTGATCTGGGCGATCGCCTCCAGCTTGCGACTGAAGCCGAGCTTGACCACGTCCATGCCCAGTTGGGTGGCGCGGGTGAGCAGCGGCTGGCTCGACTTGGCCGAGAGCACCCCACTCTTGATCCCGTGCTGGCGCAGCAGCCCCACCGCCACACCGTCGCGGACGTTGAACGGCTTGAGCGCCTCGCCCTCGGGACCGATCAGCAGCGTGCCGTCGGTGAGCACGCCATCGACATCGAACAGCACGAGCTCGATGTCGTTGCGCGCATCGGCCTGGCCGCCCCCTGCCATCAACGGATCTCCAGCGCGGGGAAGCCCTTGACCAGATCATCCAGCGCCTTGATCTGGGCCAGGAACGGCTCGAGCTGGTCCAGCGGCAACGCGCTGGGGCCGTCACAGCGGGCGCGATCCGGGTCCGGATGCCCTTCCAGGAACAGCCCCGCCAGCCCCACGGCCATGCCGGCACGGGCAAGCTCCAGCGCCTGGCGCCGGCGTCCGCCGGAGGCCTCGCTCGACGGGTCGCGGCGCTGCAGGCTGTGGGTGACGTCGAAGATCACCGGCGCATTGCCGCTGACGTCCATCATCTCGCGGAAGCCGAGCATGTCGACGACCAGGTTGTCATAGCCGAAGCAGCTGCCGCGCTCGCACAGCACGATCTGCTGATTGCCCGCCTCGGCACACTTGTCGACGATGTTCTTCATCTGTCCCGGGCTCAGGAACTGCGGCTTCTTGACGTTGATCGGGCGACCGGTACGCGCCATCGCCACCACCAAGTCGGTCTGGCGGGCGAGGAACGCCGGCAGTTGGATGATATCGGCGACCTCGGCCACCGGTGCCGCCTGGGCGACCTCATGCACGTCGGTGATCACCGGCACGCCGAACTCGCGCTTGACCGCGGCGAAGATCTCGAGCCCCTCGTCCATACCGACACCGCGGAAGGAGTGGATCGAGGAGCGGTTGGCCTTGTCGAAACTGGCCTTGAACACATAGGGGATGCCCAGTCTGCGCGTGACCTCGACGTAGGTCTCGCACGCCTTCAACGTACTCTCCCTGTCCTCGAGCACGTTGATGCCGCCGAACAGCGTGAAAGGGGCATCGTTCGCTACCGTCAGACCGGCAATGGGTACGGATTTCATCAAGCTACCTCGCTTCGATCCAGAATGGGCAATCGGGCTCTTTGCATCAGCTTGGCGAAGTTCGCCGCGCTGAACGGAGTATCCCGAAAATAGTCTTCGTTCACTAGGTAATGGTCGACATAGGCCGCCAGGCGGCGCTCGTCGAACTGCGCATAGAAGGTATTGCCGAGGAAGGTGACCGGCTTGTCGAGCAGCTTGGCCTCGAGCCCCACGGTGGAGTTGATCGTCACCACCGACTCGGCGCCATCGAGCAGGCGGAAGGTGTTCTCGTTGACGATCTTGAAGCCATGCTCGCGGCGCAGCCGCGCCAGCACCGCCGGGATCGCCTGATTGATCTCCGCCGGATGCGGCTTGATCACCAGCTTAAGCCCCCTTTCCGCTGCGATCTGTATCGCCCGCTTGAGCCCATCGATCACGCTGCCCTGGGGGTAATTGAGAATGATCTGGGCGTCGGTGCTCACCTGCATCGGAAAGAACAGATAGGGTGTCTGCCAATCCATGGTGTCGAGCGCGACGTCATCGGCCTTGCGCAGCTTGGCCAGTTCCGACAGCCCATAGGCGTTCTCGCCGGCGAGCCCGAGCAGCGCCTCGAGCCGGCAACCGGCCACCTGCACACACTTCTGCAGTACCGTCTTCAGGTCCAGCTTGCGCGCCTGCCCGATCACGTGCTTCTGCATGCGCGCCTGGGTGTAGTCGCGCTTCCAGCGGCGGAAGGCATCGAGATCGACCGCATAGTCGTCGAGCAGCTCCACATGGGCATAGAGATAGGACTGCATATCGGTGCCCTGGGGATCGGCGAAGGTCTTGTTGCCGATATTGCCGTACCCCGTATAGAGCACATCGATCCCCTGGGCGCGGGCGTGGGCGGCCAGCGCCGACTGCGACGCCAGCCGGCCGCTGGGAAGAATGTAGAGCTCCCAACCCCGCCGCGGCTGCTCGCGCTCGATGAAATCGGCGAAGCCCGAATAGACCCGATCCGCCTGGCGCTGCGTCAGCCGCCCGGTCTTGATGCTGAAGTTGTCCTCGCGGCAGTGCCGGCCATGGCCGCGGCGCGGCATGAACACCGTCTCGCGCTTGAGCTTCAGGTAGACGTACATGATCAGGTTGTTGGCCACGAAATCGACGCGGCACGCCTGCGCGCCGGGAGCGGCGAAGACCCGTTTGAAGAAACGGTAGTCTTCCGGGTTGGAGATATTGATCAGGATCCGACTATACATAGCAGTGCTCGCTCGAGCGGTAGAGTTTGAGAAGCGCCGCATTCATGCTGGCAGGCGAGAATTCACGCTCGTAGCGCTCGCGGCAGCGACGCCCCATGGCCTCGCGATCGCTCGCCTCGAAGCGCGCCAGCGCGGCGTCCAGCGACGGCGCGAAATCGTCGAAATCGAATACTTGGCCGGTCTCGCCATCGCGCACCAACTCCGGCAGCGCGCCGCGGTTGGAGCAGATCACCGGGGTCGCGTTACGGTAGGCCTCGAGGACCACGAGGCCGAATCCCTCCCAGCGGCTGGGCACGATCAGCGCCTTGGCCCGGGCGATCAGGCCGTCGAGGCTGGCGTTATCGAGCCAGCCGAGCAGATGCATGTTCGCCTTGGGCGCGAACGCCGTACCGGCATCCACCACGCTGCCACCGACCACTCGCAGCTCGCCATGGGCTTCACCCCAGCTGGCATAGAGCCGATCGAACCCCTTCTGGCGGTCGAAGCGTCCGATGAACAGGTAGAAATCCTCCTTGTCGACACCGACACGCGGTTCGCGGGTGTCGCGCACGCAGTTCTTGATCAGCAGCGTGCGCTCGCCCATGCCCGCCGCGTTCAGCAGCGTCTGCTCGTATTCGGAGATCGCCACCAGCGCGTCGCTGCGCGCATAGAGTGCACGCTCCACCCACTGGATCGCGCGGCGCTTGAGCCCGCCGACCCGGTGCGGATCGAAGGCCACCCCGTGGGGCTGATAGACCAGCTTGGCCCCGCGCAGCGACAGCGGCAGCCCGCGGCAGACAAGCCCGGCGAAGGTGCTGTGGACGTGGACCACGTCCGGGGTCTCGGCCGCCACCGCCGCCGATAGCCGTGTGGCCAGATGGCGCAGACGCTGCGGCCGACTCTCGCCGGGGAAGTCGTGGATACGCACCGCATCCCCCAGCGCGATCTCCTCACGCTGCGCCGCCGGCAACACCATGGAGACCCCGCTGACATCGGGATGGCGCAGCTGCTCGCCCGCGACATTGTTGAGATAGGTGGCGATGCCGCCCGTCACCGTCTCGCATACATGCATGATTTTCATGGGATCACTCGCTGAAGGAGAGCATTACCAGCAAAGAAAAGATGATGAAGGTCGGCACCAGGACCAGCGCCGCATCGGAGAAGGTGGCCACCCAGTACATGACGCAGCCGATACAGGCACTGCGGCTCACGGGGCGCGAGGGGTCGAACAGACTGCGCGCCATGACCACGTTGGCGAAGAACAACAAGAACGGCAGCAGACCGATCAGCCCCACGAACTCGGCGATCGAGACGTAGGGAATCTCGTAGGACCAGTAGAGCGGCGTGTGTGAGATCAGTCCGGCGTCGAAGAAGTACTGCAGATACCCCGCCCGCCCCCCCAGATCGCTGTCGAACAGGAAGGTGACGTCGCGCCCCATCAGCCCCAGCAGACCGACGATGCCCGGCACCACCAGGCACAGCGCAAAGCAGATCAGGATCAGCTTCTTGACCGAGATGGCGCGATTGAAGAGCAGATATTCGAAGATGCAGTAGACCAGCAGCAGCGCCCAGGCGGTGCGAGACAGCGTCAGCATGATCGTCAGCATCAGCCCCAGCACCCACAGGCGGCGGGTCTCGATCACGCTGTAGAGCGGCAGCAGCATGATCATGCACACGGCATAGATGTTGCCGTTGTTGTAGGTCGAGAAGAGCTTGAACAGGCCGCCGCGGTCGTTCATCTTCGCTTCCAGCGTCAGCTCGGCCCCATAGGTGGTGGTCAGCATGGGGATCGAGAAGTACTGGCCGGTGGCGATCTTGTAGAGGAATAGCGCCAGGCCGAAGACGATGGCGAAACGGATGCAGTGGCGCAGGCAGACGAGCAGATAGGCGATCTGCTCGGGTCCCAGGCGCTTCG
>JNVT01000043.1 GCA_000737985.1 Gammaproteobacteria bacterium MFB021
CTATCTGGTGGTGCGCCACCCCAGCCTGATCAGTGCGGCCGGCGCCAGTGCCGCCCGCTGGCTGGGCTGGCCGGTGTGGCTGGGTCAGTTCGGCGTATGGCTAGTGGTGCTGTGGCCGCTGCTGATCGTGGCGCGCTTCGTCTACCGCTGGGTGCTGGCGCCGCTGCTGTGGCTGCTGGTGCCGCTGTTGAAGATAACCTCGCGTACTCCGCGCTGGCTGGCCCGCACGGGCTCGTCGCAGCATGCTGGAAACGACGCCGCGTCTGATATCTCTGTCTCTGATACCACGGTCTCTGATACCACTGTCTCTAATACCACTGCCCGCTGACCAGGAGAGCATCACCATGTACGAGGAGACCCGCGAGCCACAGGAGACTCTGGTCTACGCCCCGCCCAGTGTCGAGACCTACATGGCGCTGCGCGCCGCCGCTGGCATGCACAGTCGCAGCGCCGCTGGCGCCGCCCGGGGGCTGCCCAACAGCCTGTTCGCGGTACAGATCCAGCGGGCGGGGGAGACCATTGCCATGGGGCGGGTGGTGGGTGATGGCGGCTGTTTCTATCAGGTAGTGGATATCGCCGTGCATCCTAATCATCAGGGGCGGGGGCTGGGCAAGCGCATCATGGGCGAGATTCGCGCCTTCATCCTGCGCGAGGCGCCGGAGAACGCCTTCGTCAGCCTGCTGGCGGACGGCGAGGCCCATCGGCTCTACGCCCAGTTCGACTTCGAGCCCACCGCGCCGCATGCCATCGGCATGGCGTGGTATCCCAAGCCTGCCCCGGCCTGAGTGCAGCCGGGGCGATGACGGCGTCAGACAGCGCCTAGAACCGGTAAGAGACAGTCCCTAGAACTGGTAAGAGAGCGTGGCGGTCACATGGCGCTCGGCGCCGAAGTAGCAGTAGGTGAGCGAGTTGCACGAGGCGACGTAGGACTTGTCGAGCAGGTTGCCGACGTTGAGCCGGGCATCCACGCCGCTGAGGCCGATCTCGCTCAGGTCGTAGCCCAGGGTGGCATCGACCAGGGTGTAGTCGGGCAGGGTTTCGCGGTTCTGGCGGTCGGCATAGATCCCGCCGTAGTAGCGCGCGCCGACGCCGGCATTCAGCCCCGCCAGGGCGCCGTGCGCGACATCGTAATGGGCCCACAGGCTGGCCTGGTGGCGCGGCGCGTAGATGGCGTAGTTGCCGCTCTCGCCGGGAGCGTCGCTCTCCTTGTAGGTGATGTCGGTGTAGGCGTAGCCGGCCTGGAGGTAGAAGGCCTCCGAGAGCCAGGTACGCGCCTCCAACTCAACCCCCTGGGACTGAATCTCGCCCACCGAGCGGTAGTCATCGTCGGGCTGCTCCTTGGTGGCGACGTTCTCCTGGTTGATGCGGAACAGCGCCACGCTGTACTGATTGCGGCTGCCCGGCGGCTGATACTTGAGCCCGGTCTCCCACTGGCGGCCCTCCATCGGCTCGAGCAGGTCGCCGTCCTTGCCGGTGAAGCTGGTGGGGGTGAAGGCGGTGTTGTAGCTCAGGTAGGGGGCGAGGCCGTTGTCGAACCGGTAGAGCAGCCCGGCGCGCCCGCTGAACTGGGTATCGTCGAGGGTGCTGTTGCGGCCGCCGGCCAGGTGGTTGTCGTTTTCGATATCGACCCAGTCGTAGCGCCCGCCGAGGGTGAGGCGCCAGCCCCCGAGCGCCATTTGATCCTGCAGGTAGATGCCGGTCTGGTCGAGGTGATGGGTCTCGTCGGCGTAGACGTTGCGCGCGCTGGTCAAGCCGCCGTCACGACGCGGGGCGAACGGGTCGATGGGCGAGAAACCGGCGCTCGTATAGGTGACATCGTTCTTGCGCTTCTGATAGTCGATCCCCACCAGCACGGTGTGATCGATGAAGCCGTCGCTCAGCTTGGCCTCGACCTGGTTGTCCAGCGTCCACGCCTGCAGCGATTCGCGCGCGCCGTAGTAGCCGCGGCGTAGCTGGTTGGTGTCATCGATCCAGCCGAGCTGCGCCACCTGATCCATGCGCACATCGGCATTGAGATAGCTGAGTTTCTGCCGCGCGACCACGGCATCGCTGAAGCGGTGCTCCAGGCGGTAGCCGAACAGGCGCTGGTAGCGCTCGAACTTGTCGAAGTCTTCCTGCCCGTCGAAGAAGTCGTTGTCGATATGCCGGCCATTGCGCCGGCTGACCGCCCCTTCGTAGGGCACCCCCGAGTGGTAGCCGCCCTCCGGGTCCTTCTGCAGATAGGCCATCACGGTGAGCGTGGTGTCGTCGGTGGCATCCCAGGTGAGCGAGGGCATGATGGCGTAGCGTTCGTCCTCCACCGGGCCGAACTGGGTGTCGGCCTTGCTACCCAGGCCGACCAGGCGATAAGCGACGCGCCGGCTCTCGCCCAGGGGCCCGGAGAGATCGAAGGCGGCGCTGCGGCGGTCGTGATCGCCGCTGCTGAACTGGAGTTCGTGGCGCGGGGTGAACAGCGGCTGCTTGCTGGTCAGGGCGACCAGCCCGCCGGGAGAGGAGCGCCCGTAGAGCACCGACGCCGGCCCCTTGACGATCTCCACGTTCTCCAGGAACCAGGGATCGATCACCATCGAGCTGTAGCCGTTGGTGTCGCCCATCAGCTTGAGCCCATCCAGATAGACGTTGCTCAGGCTGCCATCCGAGAAGCCGCGCATCACCAGATAGTCATAGCGGTTGGAGGCCCCCACCTGATTGGTATAGACGCCCGGGGTGTACTCGGCCGCTTCGCGCACGCTGCGCACGTGGCGGATATCCATCTGCTCGCGGTCGATACTGGAGACGCTCTGCGGGGTCTCGATGAAGGGCGTCTGTGTCTTGGTCGCCGCCGACGGGGCGGTGACGGTGACGGTATCGAGATCGGCGCCCGCCGGGTCAGCCGCGCTCTGAGCGGCAGCACTCAGTGGCAGCAGCGAGGCGCCCAGCAGGCAAAGGGTGAACGGAGAGCGGTAGCGCATGGCCGGCATGGTGTTCCCTGTTATCGAATGTGCGTGGATGTAATCGAGAATTATTCACGATTAGGCCGGACCACTGCCTATGCCGAATGCCACAAAAGCTATGCCCGCTGCCAGGACGCCCATATCGATGCTCGCGTTTTGCAACTCTGACTGTTTGACCCTCACCACTCGACCCTCAGCGTTCGCTTCTCACCTCCCGAGGTGCCACGCCGTGGAACTGGCGGAAGGCGGTGGCGAAGTTGGTCGCATGGCGATAGCCGGCGCAGCGCGCCGCCTCCTGCACCGGCAGGCCCTCGCGCAGCAGGTGGTGGGCCAGGCGCAGGCGGAACTCGCGCAGTTGATCGAACAGCGAGCGGCCATAGTGGCAGCGGTACTTGCGGCGCAGGGCGCTGGGGCTCATGCAGGCAATACGGGCAAGGGCGTCGAGGGAGTGCGCCCGGCCCGGATAACGTTCGAGCTCTGCATGCACCCGGGCCAGCAGCGCCCGATCCCGCGGGCTCAGCGCGCCGGCGGCCTCCGCTATGCGGTGCTCGCCGCTGTCTGCACCCCCGCCTTGCTGTAGCGCCTGCCCCAGCATCTGTAGTGCCAGCCCCTCGGTCATCAGCTCGGTGCCGGGGGCGCCCGCCGGCCACTGCAGTGACTCTTCGAGGCTACGCAGCAGCGCATCGGAGAGAGAGAGCCTGCGGCAGCCGTTACCCAGCGCCAAGCGTGCCAGCCAGGGGGAAATAGGGGGAGAGGAATGAGACGAGCGATGAGATGTCTGTGCCAGCGGCGTTTTCAGCAGAGTGAGGTTGATCGCGCGCACCCGCGGCTGGGCCACATGGCGGGCGCTCAGCGGCGGTGGCGGGGTGTCGTCGGGCACGGTGTCCTCGCGCATGGGGTCGTCGGGCACGTCGTAGTCGAGCAGGGCGCTCTGACCGGCGAGCAGCCGGCAGCGCTCGCCACCCAGTGCCAGCTCGGCCTCGCCTTCGAGCACCACGATGATCGACAGATGCGCCGGCGCGCCGGGCAGCGCGTGGCTTTCGTAGGTCTGGGCGATGCCGATATCCGAGCTGACCCACTGGCAGCCGGGCCAGGGCTGACACTCGGCGATCCGCCCCTCGACCACGCAGCGCGAGCCGCCGGGTCGGCCGGCCTCGAAGTCGGGGAAACGGTGGGCCAGATGGTAGCGCCGCTCGAAGTGGGCGAAATCGTCGACGCTCAGAGCGCGGTAGGGCGCCACGCCAGCGGCGGGCGGGGTATCCGGGGTAGCGGAAGCGGACATCGAAGAGACCTGGCAGCGAAAAGCAGTGCAGCGGCGTCGATGGCATGACTGCGATGCCATCGACGCCCTGGCGATTAAACGATAATACGTTTCATTCGCTACTTGCTGCCAGTCTCTTCCTTACCAGGCGATGATCGCGATCACCACCAGCGCGAACAGTGCCCACTTGATGGCGTAGTAGAGCGTCTTGTTGCGCTTCTTCAGCGCCTTGCCCTGGCGGCGTACCGCGTAGAGATACTTGAAGGCGCGGTTGAGACCGCCGGTGCGGTCGTTGTCATCGTTGGGCGAGCTGGCGGCGGCCATCAGCGTGCGCCCGACGAAGCGGTTGAGACGCCGCGCCCAGCCATACTTCATCGGCCGTTCGATATCACAGAACAGAATCAGGCGGTCCTGATCCGAGCCGTTCTCCGCCCGGTGCAGGTAGGTCTCGTCGAACATCACCGCTTCACCGTCGCGCCAGCTGTACTTCTCGCCGTCGACATCGATATAGCAGCGATCATCGTTGGGCGTCACCAGCCCCAGGTGGTAGCGCAGCGAGCCGGCGTAGGGGTCGCGGTGCAGGGTCAGATGGCTGCCGGCGGGCAGCTCGGCGAACATCGCCGCCTTGACGTTGGGAATGCCGGCGAGCAGCTCGGTGGTACGCGGGCAGAGCTGGCGCGCGGAAGGGTGGCTCTCGCCGTACCACTTGAGATAGAAGCGCTTCCAGCCGCGGCGGAAGAAGGAGTTGAAGCCGGCGTCGTCATAGCGCGAGGAGGCCTTGATATGGTCCTGCAGGGCCATCGCCTCGTCGCGAATCTCCTGCCAGTTGCCGGTCAGACGCTCCAGCTCCGGGTAGTTGCCGAGGTCGTGATAGGGCTGGTCCTTGTCGCGGCCGAACAGGGTCATCAGCGCATTGATCGGCGCCATGAAGGTCGAGTGATCGGAGATCTGACGCAGCGGCCGATGGCGTACTCGACCCCGATAGTGGGTATAGAGCACGCTGGCGATGAACAGCAGGATGAGTATCCACTTGATCATGGAGAGTCCGTTTCCATAGGGAGAGTGTGAGGGATCGGTGCCGGGTGCGAGTGTCGGGAGAATCGCAGGGGACCGTGTCAGGGGAAAACCGTTTGTCTGCTCACGATTGTCGCGGAATCGTGACCAGGGTCAAGTGATAGCCATCTACCCGTGCCACCTGGCCGCTGAGCCTACGCCCCGCCGGCCACTGCGGTGACAGCGTCTTGCCCAGCTCCAGCGTGACTGCACCGGCGGCGGGCTGCCACGCGACCAACCGAGCGTGGGGAAAGTAGAAACGCTGGCGTACCAGCGGATAGAGCGCCTTGAACAGGCTCTCCTTGAGCGAGAACACCTGGGTCACGAAGGCCGCCTGCTGCGCTGGCGGCAGGCTTGCCAGCCACTCGCGCTCGCTCTCCACCAGAATCTGCGGCGCCAGGCGCAGCGCCCGGGCCGGGTCGAGTTCGCCCTCGGCATCCAGGCCGATACCGGCAAGGCGCGAGCGTTCCGCCACCACGCTCGCTGCCAACCCCTGGCTATGGGTGATCGAGCCCACGCAGCCCGCGGGCCACAGCGGCAGGCGTTCGCTATCCGCCTGCGGCGTGGCGGGGGTGCCGGTGAGCGCGCCCAGCGCCTGCCGCGCGCACAAACGCCCGGCCAGATACTCGGCGCGGCGCTTGGCCGCCGCGCTGGCCAGACGCTCCGGCAGGGCGACCTGCCACGCCGAGAGGTCCGCCTCGCTCAGCGCATCGACAGCAAAGTGGAGCCGGGCACAGTGCGCCCCCGCGAGCGGCTGCAGCCAGGGCCAGGCGGTGCTTTCACCCTGGCAACCCGGCGGCAGCGTCTCAGATGAAACGCTCGTGCTCACGGGCGCATCGGCGCCCATCCCCGGGCTCATACCGGCAGGCCCACTCATGAATCAGCGGTCGACCAGCAGGGCATCGAGCGTGACCGGCACTTCATCGCCGATCTGCTGATAGCCTAGCAGCGAAAGGATCGTACGCACGGTGCCGTTCTTCATCAGCTGCTTGCCATCCAGCGACACCGGCTCGGCGTTGCGCACCCGGACCCGATCCTCGGCCTCGCGGGTGAAGCGCACCGGCAGGCGTTCCTGGCGCTGCTCGCCGTTGGCATCGGTACTCAGCTTGAGCACCTCGACGGTGGACTGCCCCACGCGTAGCGAGTTGATGCGCTCCGGCGGCAGCTGGGTCACCACCGTGACCAGGGTGGAGTTGGTCAGCGACGACATCCATGGCGGCAGCTGGCCCAGCCGATCCAGCAGATCGGTCTGGTTGAGCCGCACCGGCAGGCGCAGCGTGCCATCCGCGCTGATCTCGCCCTCCATGCGCTGAAGCGCGTGCTGATGGGGGATCCGCTGGCCGCTGCTGGTGATCTCGGTCACCTCTGCGGTGACCTGGGAGTGGCTCGGGTCCATCTGCCACGCCGCCTGCGCCACACCGGCGAAGGCCGAGGCGGCGCTCAGCAGGACGACGCCGGCGACGCGGCGTAAAAGCGTATTCGATGACATGGTGTCCTCCCTGGACAGAGACGAGCGGGGCAACGTCTGGTCTGCGCCCCCGGCTTTGGGTATCATACGGCTCCCGCGTTTCAGGGCCTATAGCTCAGTTGGTTAGAGCAGGGGACTCATAATCCCTTGGTCGTAGGTTCAAGTCCTACTGGGCCCACCATCAAATCAATAGCTTACGTCACTTTTCTACCCGTTTCAGGGTTCCATTTCCCGTCGGTGTCAACCAAGTGTCGACCGGGAATTTTCGGCCCGAATTTCAAGCTGCCGGCGAGGTGGTCGGGCGACAAGTGGGCGTAGCGCATTGTAATCGCAATCGTCTGATGGCCCAGGATCTTTTGCAGGGTCAGCAGGTCGCCACCGTTCATGATGAAGTGGCTGGCAAACGTGTGCCGCAGGACGTGTGTGCGTTGTCCCTTAGGCAACTCGATACCGGAACGGTTCAAAGCCTGGGTGAAGGCTTGATATGCGTCCTGGGGAAAGAGGCGACCAATGCCGCGGCCGTGCTCCTTGAGCTGACGATAGAGATCCTGACTGATGGGTACCGTGCGATTGCGCCCGTTCTTCGTGGCAACGTAGGTCACTCGCCCTGGCTGGACGTTTTCAGACCTGAGGGTCTGGGCTTCACTCCAACGGCTGCCGGTGGTCAGGCATAGGGTGGCGATCAGATAAACATGAGCGTTGCGCGATTGCTTCAATTCGTCGAACAGGGCCTCAATCTGATCGTGGGTGAGGTAGGACAGTTCAGCTTCAGGTAGACGGATAGCCTTGACTGCTGCAAATGGATTTTCGCCGCGGTAGTCATCCATGCGGATCGCAACATTGACCATGGCTCGAAGGTGAGCGAGATCGTGATTGGTCGTGTTGGGAGAGATGCCAGCATCGAGGCGTTGCTGACGAAAACGCACGATATCCATCGGCGTCAGGGTCGATAGCAGTGGGTTGCCCATGAGTTCGGCCAAGTAGACGAGCTTGCGAAAGCGGTTCTTGCCATCTTTCAGGGATACTCCCTGGACCTCATACCAGAGTTGGGCAAAGTCGAGGATTCGACGCCTATCCCGTTTCCGAGGTGCGTAGTCTTCTCCCGCCGCAGCCTTGCCGAGCGTGAGGGTCATGAAGCGTTGGGCTTCCAGCTTGGTCGGAAACGTCTTGCGTATGCGCCGGTGCCCGCGCCCTCCAGGTTGTATGTCGACCTGCCAGCCGCTGGCCGTTTTCTTGATCGCCACTAGGCAGCCTTCCCAAGTAATCGCCTCTCGACGAGACGCTGGGCGATGAGCTGTCGTAGCTCTCCTGAGCCTATCCCCCGTCGTCGGTAGTAGTTGGCGATATCGTCCCAGGCGCCGCACTGCGTGAGGTAGTGCATGGCTTGCTGCGTGGTGAAGCCTTGGCGTGCGTAGAGCGAAATCAGGTTGCCGACGACCAGGGCGACGTTGCGTTCATTCCCCAGCCCAGGGGCCTTGCGGGCGCGCTTGTAGAAGAAGTGGGGTTCGTGATCGTAGAACCGGGCGTCTTCCTGCAGGAGCTGCCAAGCGCTGTCGATGAGTCCGCGGGAGTGGTCCAGGCGGTAGCTCTTGAGGGCGGTTCGCCAGAGGCCGGTGAGATGGGGGACGACATCCAGGAAGCGCCGAAAACCGTGGTCCATGTCGAGGCATTCACCGGTGTCGACGTTGCAGGGTATGCCTTGGGCGAACTCACGCAGCACGGACTGGTGAAAGCGCATCTCGACGCGCCAGACATCGCGCTCGGGGTCGTAGTCGGAGACGGTGGGATCGTCGCTGGATGCCCGGCCCCAGACGCTTTCCCAGAAGTGGATTTTGTCGCGGTAGTGGGCCTCCTTGGTCTTGTTGTAGATGGCGCATTGGAGGGCACCGGCTGAGCCGAACAGGTAGCTTTGCCCGTTGGCGTATTGGGTGGCGACTTCGCCGCTGGTGATCTCGAGGTCGCTGATGCCGTTCTTGCGGACGATGCGCTTGGAGCGGGTCACGAAGCGGTCCATGAAGTCGGCGGGGGGCTGCCAGCCCTGGACGTCTAGCGCGAGGTGCACGGCACAGCCCATGGGCTCGACGTAGGCGAGGAGCTGCTTGGCGATGCTGTCCAGGTAGGCTTGCACGTCGACGGTGGCCCGCTCCTGGATGAAGTGGGGTGAAAGCTCGATCTTGAGGTGTGTGCCGATGTCCTCGACCTTGGTGTGACGGGCGTAGAACAGGACGATGACGCCCAGGTCGTTGTTCTGTAGCCGGTAGCGGAAGCCACTGGTCGAGGTGCCGGCACCGACTACCCAGGTGGCGTCGAACAGGTCGATGGTGGCGCCCCGGCCTTCGCGGTAGACCTCGATGATTTGATCGAACAGGGCCATGCAGGGCTTGCCTGCGTAGAGCTGGCGCACGGTGTCAACGCCGGCGTTGAGCAATTTGATGTCGCGGTGGTCACGCTGGCCCTTGGAACTGAAGAACAGATTGCCCTTGGAGTCCATCTCGCCCCTGGCGAGTGAGTCGAGTGTCGCGCGTTCCCATGTCTTCATTTTTGAAATGTCCCTTACTGACGTTTAGTGACGTTCTATGAGCGGTTTCTTGGTCATTCTGCGAGACGTGCTACAGGGCGGGTCTCGCCCGCGTGCGTGATGCGGTCCGTCCGGTGGGGCGGTCCTCCACGCACGCGGTCAAGCCCCTGCCGATGACAGGACACAGAGCACTGCCAGGTGCGCCGGGTAAAACGGCAGCGTCAGCCAGCGTGGGAGTCGATCCCAGCGAATCGGTGATCGCGTCGCGCCCAGGATGACGATGGTGGAGAGCGCGGCGAACAGCGCGGCTGGGGTGGCGCCGTAGTGCATGAGCGGCCAGACCAGGAGCGGAAACAGCCACAGCGGCGGGGCGTAGCAGGCGGCGGCAAAGGCGAGGACGAGCGCATAGGCGGGAAAGCCGTACTCGACCCCCGGGGTGAGCGCACAGAGACCCATGGCGAGGGTGAGATAGCCCGCCGACCGAAGTCGGAGGCCGGTGATGAGGAAGGCGGCCCCGGCCAGGGTGAAACAGATGTTGGCGAGCAGCGCGTGGCCGGTGAGCACGGCGAACGGTAGCTGCGCGACCAAGGCGATGATGAGGATGCGCCAGGGGTAAGGCCCGGGGCGACGGGTGTGCAGGGCGTTGTAGGCGACCATGAAGCAGAACAGCGGGAGCGCCATGCGGCCTACCGTGCCTCGCAAGCCCAGCTCCAGGGGAAAGGCGATGGCGGCGTGGTCGAGCGTCATGGTGAGGATGGCCAGCGTCTGGATGATGGCCATCGCAGAGGCGTCGAAGCGCGCAGATGATTGGCGCAGGCTATGAGATCCACTGCGATCGGTGACGAAAAAGCTATCGAGGGTGCGCGTGATCATAGGTGTAGCTCCTCGACCAGTTGGGGTAGCCCCATGGCCATGGCGTTAAGGCAGGTAGGCATGGAGACGTCGAGACGCCGCCCGTCGCGGGTGTAGAGGCGGCATTCGTCTTCTCCGATGCGCACGCCCCCGGCCGCGAGAACGCGGGTGTCAGACGGTGGCGCAGCGTGGGGCGGTGCCTCGGTCGGCGTCTTCACGCTGACGACGGCGGTGGACTTGTCGGTGTCGGCGGCTTCGGCGTCGCTCAGCAGCGTGGAGACGGTGCCGGCAAATGCCCAGTAGACCGCCGCCGCTGCCGCGAGGAAGACGAACGGGGCGACGAGCAGGATGCGCGGCAGGCGCTTTTTGACCGTGTGCATGGAGGCCGACTGGTACATGGCGAAGACTTCCTTGGGGTAGCGCCAGATGGTCTGTTCGCAGTCGGCATCCTTGCGATGCGCCGCGGGCGATAGGTGGCACTGCCCTTCCCAGCGACTGACGACGGCGCCCTGCAAGCCGCCCTTGCGCATGAGGTGTTCGTGAACGTCGACGAGCGCGCGCACGTCACCGGTGAGCTGCTGCGGGTTCTGACAGGTGAGGATGAAGTCGATACCGCGATGCCGGTGGGTCTCGAGCGCGGCGATCTCCGGGGGCGGCGAGCCGGTGTTGCGGTAGCGGCGCCAGCGCTGCTGACATTCGTCGATCAGGACGATGGCGCCATCGGGGCAGGCCATCCATTCATCGGGGATCGGTGACTGTGCTTTGAGGCCGTTGACGTTGCCGAACAGGGGCCGATCCTGGCCGCCTTCGGTGCTGAGCAGCTTGCGCACGGTGTCGACGGCCCGCAACGTCTTGCCCGCGCCGGGCACACCGGAGATGAGGTGGATGGCCATTAGCCTTTACCTCCGGTGATGGCAGCGCCCGGCTTGAGGCTCCAGGCGTTCATGGTGGCGCGCAGCAGCAGCGCGGAGCCGATGGCGGAGAGCGCCACAGGGAAGCCGGCGAGTTCCATGAACCAGAGAAACTGGCCGACCCCGGAGAGGTAGCTGGAGACCTGGTTGAGGAGGCCGGAGATCATCGCCGAGCCGATGGTGGTGAAGACCACCAGCGAGGAGATGCGCATGAGCATCGAGCCGACGAGGTAGGTGCCGAAGCGGGTCAGGATCGAGACGAGAATGGTCCACATAGGTCTGCCCTCTCTACGCGTTGGAGCGAACGCCGAGCACGATATAGAGCGCGGCGATGAAACCGACGGCGATCACGGCCCCACGAATCCAGCCCGCGAAGTCGCAGATCGGTTGCCAGTTGAGTTCGAAGCTGCCCCAGCCGAGCGGCAGCGGTATCACGGCGGGGGCGGGACAGGCGCCGGCGCCCAGGCCGACGTCGTAGTCGGGGAGCGTGTCGATGACGTCGACTTGCCACTGGGGCTCTTGGGGTGGGAAATCGGCGTCGCCGTCAGGCGGCGGCTGGTTGACCTGGTCGAGCAGTTCATCGCTCGCGGATTGCCCGGGGTCGGTGGCGGTATCCGGGTAAGGCTTATCTTCGCCGGCAAGCTGGGCTTGCTGGTTGGCGGCGGTCTGTAGCGCGGTCTTGGCTACCGCCGGGGGGATGTTGCCGCTGGTGGAGAGCGTCTGCGAGTTGGGTAGCGCGTCGATCTCCTGCTGCCAGTCAGGGACCGGCTGCGAGGCGTCATAGATTTGCTGGGCGATCTCCGGGGAGAGGTTCTGATCGACCGTGCTCCAGTCATAGTCATCCGGCACGGGCACATTTTCACCAGCAGGAATGGACGTCTCGGGCGTGTTAGGTGGTCTTTCCGAGATGGTCGGGGAGACGGAATAGATATTGTGTCTAGACAGTTTGCCTTTGAAAGCAAAGAACAGATCAGAATCACGAGTAAAGACACTCGTGAGCGACATGGTGTCGCCGATATAAGCCCCATAAGCATCAGCACAAGCGGACGCGGCGGAAAAGGCAGTGGCGGCAGAATGCAAGCCTGAGTAATAACACGAATACGTGTAGCCCTTACCGGCGTGGTTAAGCTGGGCATAGTTCGGTGGGAGTTCAATGGCGGACTTCTCACCCGGCATCATGACTTGGCCAGTATCTTCATCGAAGACAAGCCCCGCTAGCTCATAGGCGGTATAGAGCGCCCCCAGCCCCGGCACAGCGCGTTTGAGCAGAATCCCCCCGGCTTTGCGGAAGACCGATTTCTTGACCACGGTTTCGGTCGACGAATACAGCACGCGGCCACCCGGTAAGCCGCGGGTCTTTTGTTCCGTCGCGACCACAAGGCTATCCAGGGTCGGGCCGGATCGGGCGCGAATCGAGTCGACCGTGGTGCGTAATGACGACGGGTTGGCGGCCAAGGTCAGTGGTGAAACAAGAGCCAGGCACAGCCCAAGAAGGCAATAATGACCAAACTGCCATCGCTGAAATCGAGCATGGTTCATTCCCCTGATCTCCATGAGCAGTCGCAAAAAGGCCCACCGAGTCGATGGGCCTCCAGGTAAACCACGGGTCGGTGAGCCTACAGCGCGCGGCGGATGAGCTTGCCGACCTTGATCGCGGCCAGCACGCCGAGCACGGCGGCCATGACGGCACCGACCGTGGCAGCGCCCGCGGTGATGGTGGATGCGGCAGAGGAGCCGGCATCGCCGCCGCCGCTGTCACTGGCGAAGGCGACGAGGGGGAGCAGCGTGGCGGTGGAGACAGCGGCCGCCTTGCCTGCCAGCTTGGTGATGCGGAATTGCCCTTGTTTGATCAGCTTCATGTCTGCGTTACCTCAGGTCTATGGCTTTAGCGATGGCTCTGGCGACGAAGGCCAATGCCCAGAGCCCCAGAATTGCCGTGGCGATCTTGAGACCGTCTTCGGCACTCATCCCACTCACGGAGTGGACGAGATCGGCCGCGTCGATCCAGCCAGTGCGCTGACACTCGCCGAGTTCTTCACTCCAATCGACGCAGACTTGAACTTTCATGGTTATGCCTTGGGCGCTTCGGCCTTGGCGCTGGGCGCGGCGCTGCTATGCCCGGTGCCCTTGGGGCGGCGCACGGCGATGACGTGCATCGAGGTGGTTTGCTGCCGGTTCTGGCCAGCGCGCACCATGCGCAGCTCGATATCGAGTTCGAGGTTGCATGGCAGCTCGACCCCGGCGTTACGAATCTGTTCGACGATGGAGAAGTCGGCGGACATGTCGGAGCACTGCATCCCGACTTGATCGTCGTTGTCGGCGTCGACTTCGTTGATGACGCTGAGCTTGCCGCCCTTGCGGCCATCGAATTCGTAGCGGGAAGCACCGGAAACGCGGGCGATGATGGTGTTGATCATGGACATGGTGAGGTTCCTTCAGCGTGGGTATCGGATAGCCAGGAGGTGGCAGTGGTGCGCGAGTAAGGCGAGTTCCGTTAAGTCGGTCGCGTCGGGGTCGTGCATGCGGGTTAGGTGTTCCGCCTGGGCGTAGAGCAGGGCGGCGTGGCCGTAGTCGCGGCCTTGGAGACACCGCTGGGCCCGCTCCCTCAAGGCTCGGGGCTCCGGGCAGGCTGCTACCTGCGCCGCCACCGTGCCCATCGATCGAGTCGCACGGCAGTCGACCCCGACCCCGCTGTCAACCGGCGCTGCGCTTGGTGTGACAGCGGGGCCGTTGCCGACTCGGGGAGCCGCGCGACCGATGGGCGACGGGTGACGGGCAGGCAGCCACATGACTTAGGCCCCGGCGTCCGGGCGGGCCGGGTTGGTGGTGCCTGCCAACGGCGAGCGGTCACCGCTTTCGAGAAGGCTCAGGCCGTACTGCATGAGCCGTTCGCCCAGGGCGGAAGGGGTCAGGCGGTTGGTGCCAGCCTGGACGAGAAACCGGGAGTGGTCGCTCTGATCCAGGAACACACGAACGGGCTGTTTCTTGGTCGTGGTCATTGGGTGTTCCTCGTGGTGGGGACTGCGTGGCGATGACCGGGCACGAGAGGCACCACGGTCGGGGGAATAAAAAGCGCCCAGGGGATGTCGTCTGGCTGCGAGGCGGGGGAAGCAGCAGCGGCACCCTGGGCGAAGGGGAACGCGGTATCGGCGGGGCACGGGTCGGCCCCGGCCTGAATGTCGGCGGCAGTGACGCGGCGATAGCTGCCGTCGGTGTAGTGCAAGAGGTTGAAGGTCAACGCCGGGTAGACGTTGAAGACGCGCTTGGCGGGACGCGCAGCGGGCACGGGCTCAGGCGATGCGCATTCAGGAGTGAACGCGAGATCGCGGGCGCCGTTGCCCTGGCTGGGGTCATTCCAGGTGCGCTGGTCGATCAGCACGCGGGCCAACGTGCGCTGAAAATCGGTGTCGTCCAGCACACGCTGATAGAAGGAGCTGGCGCAGGGCGAGTTGACGATGGTCCGTGCGCGAGACCTCAGTTGCCGGTAAGCCAGACGTAGAGCAAGCCGAGACACAAGACGTAGGGCAGCGGATCGATCAGCGACGGGGACATAGCCGCGAGCCTCGCGAAGACGAGTAGGAAGCCAGAACGAACGATGGAAGTAGACGAAGTGGCAGATAGCGTGGCTCTCGTCTGCGTACTCCCCGATATAGCCCGCGTAGCGGCCATCCAGATAAAAGCCAGTGCCGTGGTCCGGCTGGTCCGGCATGAGCTGGGCGAACGTGACCTGGATCATGAGAAGTCATCCCCTTCCAGCAGCTCGGCCTGGAGTAGGGCGATGTTGATCATGCGGTGGCGGCCCAGCTTGTAGGAGGGCAGGTAACCACGGCGCAGGTGGCCTTCAATGGTGTCGAGAGACAAGCCAGAGAGGTCCGCGAAGCGCTCTTTGGTCATCAGGGGCACGATGGCCGGGACCTGGGGCGATTTGCTGGGTTCCATTGTCGTAAGCCGCCTTTGTTGGTCTGTGATAGGCTTTTTGGTGTGCTATTAACCAATAGGTAGAATCCTACTCAGTGAGTAAGATGCTACCCGTGTAGGATCGTACCCGCAATGGACGAAGGGAAGAAAATTCGTGAGATCAGAGAACTTTTTGATCTAAGCAGGCCGCAGTTCGCTGATAAAACGGGCATAAGCGTTCACACCATCCACAGCACCGAACTGGGCCGGATGAAGTGCTCCATTGAGACGCTGAGAGCTGTACAGAAGGCTTACCCGCGGTTCGCGAAATGGCTGAATGAGATCCCGCTTGAAGATGGGGACGGACAGTCGACACCTGAGATAGAGAGAACACGAGATCGGCTGAAGCCGACCGGAACGGATACCGAGTCGCGCGGCGAGTAGTCGAGCGCTGGTATCGGGGATCAGGGAACGTGTGAGGGGTGGGTAAGGGAGATAGAGCACGTAGATGCTCAATTTCTCAAGGATCTACAGACGACAATTGATGTAGTTGAATAAATCTGTGGAAGCCAGCAGAGGGGGGCGTTCATGCCTGAAGAGCTGATGCACGACCTGTATGGGAAGTTCTTTCTATTTGTCGGGGGAGTGCTTGTGCTCTCGTTCACGTGGATTATTATAGAGGCGAAGATAAGTAAACGCTTTTTTAGGGGTTTCAAGAAGCGCACGCGATGAGCGAGAGCGCGAGATTGTCAGGAAGACAGGTATGGGTACCTAGCTACGAGGCGAGTAGCCAAGGGTTAGTACTGAGAATAAGGGGCGTGTGAGATGGGTGTTTTTAAAAGGGGAAATGTCTTTGGTTATACTGGATGTGATGGCAAGTACTGTTAATTGGCTTAAAGAGAATTCTGAGCTTATAAGCTCGATAGCGGGGGTTGCTACTATTATGGCTGTTTTGGTTGCATATAGAGGAGTGTCTATATGGAAGAAGCAGCATTTAAAGAAAGAGCTTAGCGAGGCTTTAAGGGATAATTTTTTTGTTTCTGAGAGGGCTGTTAGGTCTATTAGGTCTTTTAGGTTGAGTTATAGGTGGAATGTAAGCATTGTTGACTCTGATCAAATGATTTCTAATAGCATCTCAAGAGGAGATAGAGACTACCTCAGGAACAAAAAAAATCTTCTTGAGAGAGTGCGCGATCACGATGGGGAATTGAGAGACTGTCTGGCTTTTTTGACATATTGTGAAAAACCTGGGGCGGGTTTCTCTGCAAAGAAGATACTGGCGTTATCGAGGCTGTTTGAATCAAGCTGGAACATTTTGGATGCTGTTTGGAATTCTAATAGCGGAGTTCGCTTTAGAGAGCTTGATTTTGGTTCAAAGGAAGGGCGAAAATATGTTAGAGATTTGAGGGGTTCAGATTATATGGCTCTTAAGATTTTAGACCGTAGAGACAGGGAGGGCGAGGCAGTGGTGGATATTGTAGAGTCCACTTTATGCAATTTGGAAAAAATATTTTTAATTGAAAAGAAAAAAGTCTTGTGCGGAGTGTTAAAGAGTGGAGTGCTGTCTTGCAAGTTGGTTTGGTTGAAAATGAAAGTAAACTCTTTCGCTGTCGTGAGCTTGGAAAGTCATGCTTTTGCATGCTTTGTTTCAGACGATGGGTGTTCCAAGACAACTGGTATTCTAGAAACAAAACATTTGCCCAAAGGTAAGGCTTATATTTTTGCTAGGTGGAGAATTGTCAGGGGGTTTGGGAACAGTTTTTGGAGGTCTTTGCGACTGTCCATGAGCCCCAAAAAGTCCGAGTATATCGAACCAAATTATGCCGAAGAGTATTTTAAGAATTTATACGAGAGAAAGAGTGGGGTGTAGCTCGATACGACTTCAGAAGTAATTAAAAAATAGCTATTTCCATGGCTGTCAATTGTCGCTTAGCAGAGACGGTTTTTAATTAGTGGAGGGGTGGATGAAGGAGCGCACGTTTAAAAAAGATAGTGAGATTGAGAAAGTCATCCAGGAAAAATGCCCAAGATGTGGAAGGGAAACCAGACAAAAAATATTGGCGAGTATCGAGGAAAAGTACATAGAGGAGGATGGGGGGTACTTAATTTATGGGTGTGATAATGATTATCAGATAATTCAGTGTCAAGGATGTGAAAATATAATATTTAGGCGTACACACGAAAATTCTGAAGATATGGTGCATTACGAGACCCCTTGGGGGTTTGAAGAGGAGTATGTCAAAACAGTAGACCTATACCCCGATCCTCGTAATAGCCGCCCAGTAATGAGGCGTGTCGGCGATCTTCCAATAAGCATTGAGAGAGTTTATAGGGAATCTCTAAAATGCTTAAATTACGATGCTAGGATTCTTGCGGGTGTGGGAATAAGAGCGATAGTTGAAACAGTTTGTCAGGACCAGGGGGCAGAAGGCAAAAATTTGAAGGAAAAGATCGATTTCATGGTGGGTCAAGGAGTTTTGACTCAAGATGGTGCTGGCATATTACATAGTTTGCGAAATATGGGTAACGCGTCTGTGCATGAGATGCAGGCACATAGTAAAGCTCAGCTTATGTTAGCATTTGATGTAATAGATCATCTGCTTTTAGGTGTCTATATTCTTCCAGAAGATGTCAAATTAAATTTTTTCAAGAAAGGTCAAAGTTAATTGTGGCTGGTGATGCACGTTGTGTACACATCCAATGCAGGAAAGAGAGCCTGAACCAAAGACAGTTTCGAGCACTACAATCCACTGGCTTTTAGGCGTATACAGACAAAACCAGCTTCGGATACCCTTCAAAATCCGTGGGCTTTCATATCTATCATCATGTTGTTTCTACCTGTAGACGTGTCAACCATCTGTCAACGGCGTTGACGCCTAGAGACGACCGTTGACGGTTTTACGGCTACATAAGTACTTGTTTTCTGTAGTATAGGCCGTCACTGACATTCTTAAACTAGAATTCAAAATCAGCCGGTTTACATCTCTATCATCATGGGGGTCCTACCTGTAGACGTGTCAACCAACTGTCAACGGAGTTGACGACTAGAGACGTCCGTTGACGGTTTCAGTTTTCCTAACTGACTGTTTATGCTGATAAAGACGGCCAGTGACAGGCTTTTGACAGCTCTCATAATCCCTTGGTCGTAGGTTCAAGTCCTACTGGGCCCACCACAGTTTCCCGTCTTTCAGGTCTACCCCTGACCATTTCAGGGCTCGAGTGCCTGCCCGCGATGCCTATATCCAAGCACCAGCTTCCCCAACTGATGCGCTTCGAACTCACGAGCCCGAGGTTTGTGCAATTCGGCCCGCGCAGGCGAATGGGCAGATCTCTTTGGCAACGGCCGGCCGGTTCGGTTCAGCGCGTTTTGCTGCTTAGAGGGGGCATGGAATGCCTGGCTGGTAGATCAGCGAAGAGCGCGAGGGATTTTAAGTCCCTCGTCAGGTCGTATTGGCTAGGGTTTGTACGAAAGGTCAGCGAGCGAAGGCAAGACAAGGCAAAAATCGGCGAAAACGCGGAGTTTACGGGGTGTGTAAATGAGCATTTTGAGCCGATTTTTAACGCCGTATTGCTGAGCGCAGGTAGTTTTCGTACAAAGCCTAACGCGACTTCGCCTGCTGGGTAAGGCTATGCGCGGCAGCGATGACATCGTTAGTTAGGGACAAATAGCGCGCCGGCTATCAGCTGATGCCCCAGGCCTGCTTCAAACGGGTAACGGTGTGTTCCCACTTCGGGGTTGTCGGCTTGCAAACGGTGTTCTGGTTGCCGAACAAACCAACCTCGCTGAATGCCTGCGGTGTAGGGAATGAGGCCACCCAGCGAACAGGCACGAGGTACTCCGCCGTCTCCTCCTCTCCCTCTGCCACCGATCGGTGGATGTGCGGATATTCGTTTAGGGTGACGATCTCTTGTAGCCGAGAGGGCCCCTGTTCCGTCTCGACCATGAATTGGTCGGCGCGGCAGCGCTCACCAATCACCTCGGCGACCCCTACATAGCCGATTTTGGGAATATTGACCCAGACACGGTCTCCCTCCGAGAGCATCGCCAGCGTTTTCGAGTACCAGGCCGCACCGCCGCCCGCGATGAAGCCGTATCGACGTGCCAGCTCCCAAGGCCGGTCATCGCCGAAGGATGCGTAGAACTCGCCGTTCCAGGGCGATTTACGCGTCTTGCGCACGGCTGGTTGCGTGGGTTCGTCCGGGTCGATCATCCAGGCGCGGCTGAGATAGTGGTTACCCTGATCCTCGAAGGCTGAGAAGAACATGGCATTGATCGAAAGCTGGGCATGCGCGTTGAGGTAGTTGATGATCCGTTCGCTACTGGCATCGAGCTGGGTGGCGACGACGACCAGTTTGTGATTCTCGTTGAGGGTAACGCTATCTAGCGGTATGCCGAACTTGGCCTCGAAGGCCTCCTCGAGAGACGCATGCGGGCGCTGATAGCGCTCGGCGAAGGCCTGGTAGATCTCGATCAACTGATAATCGGCCAGGGTGACGACCCAGGAGGCATAGTCGATGGTCTGAGCCACGACGTCGCGGGGCGTCTTGTCGCGCTTGAGTTCGATGACGATGACCGTGCCATTGGCGTCGATAGCCAGCAAGTCGATCAGCTTGTCGAAGCCTGTGCGTACCTGCCGGCCGATCAGCATCCAGTCTCGATTGAGGATCGAGACATCCTGCATGATCTGCTCTTCCAGCAGCCCCTCGTCAGCCAGCCCTGTAGGCCTCAGCTTTTGCGGCAACTCGCCAGTAGTACCTGCCAGCTTCCAGATGCCTTGCTCAATGGCCATTTAGGTGTCTTCTTGCGGTTTAGTTGTGAATAGCGTTGCTTAGCCCATGGGGGATGCTATTTCATGGTTGTCTACACGGCCCCCGCTTCTTGGCTCTCACGAGCTTACGCGGGGGCTTGGTTGTATTCTCGCCGCCTTACTTGGTTCACCAGCGCTCCCAGCCCGGTGGAGCCCCTATGTCCTCTAGCGATAGCCTTTTTCCGGTATATTGCACTGGAAAACGTTCCAGAGGTGCCTGTAAGCGCCGACGCCATCCGGTATTGAGCAGACTGCCTGATGACATTATGCCCAATGCTTCTTAGGGTGAGCAGCGCCAACGGCTCTTGAAACGACTTCCACGGGCGATCGTAGGCCATCAGCTCACCGCCTGTTCCACTACCGTCTCGGCGAGCTGGGATCGGGTCTTGCCAGACTCGCTCAGGTGCGTTTTTAGCTTGTCGCAGAGAGCCATCAGCTCGTCGACTTTTTCGATAATGCGATATTGTTCATTTTTTGGTGGAAGAGGCAAAATTAATTTGCAAATCTGGCGCGTAGATATATGGGGAACTCCATTGCTCCTGCCTGGATCAATTGAGTTTGTGAACATTTTAGAGTTGATCCAACGCTCTAAATAGTGAGTGGCAATGGTGTCCGAATATGGCTGGAAGCGGGCCACACGCTGAAGCAAAAGGCAAGGGAGATCCTTTTTCTTGATTATGGCGTATTTTAATCCGGTGCTGATCAATGGTCGGTCAAGCGAAATAACCAAGTCTCCACTATCTAGAGAGAATTTCTGATAGTCACTCGCCATGCTTTCTGGGAGATGAACGCATTCACTCCAATCAGTTTCACCGTGTGAGATATTTATATTTCGCAGGAGCTTAATGCCTGACTGGCTAAACCATTCGCTCTTGAAGGCATATCCGTTTTGAAGTTCGTATAGCTCTGCCACCCTTGTGAAAGCCCAGCTAGGAGGTGCATCAAACGGTCTTTCTTCCTCCGTAATCTTCGGCAGCTTCTTCGGCTTCTTGATCTGCCCTTCCTTGACCAGCCGGTCCTTTTCCTCAGCGATCTTGTCCAGCAACATGCTGGCAGGCTCGTCGTTGGGGTTCTGTGGCACCAGGCGCCCCATCACTGCCAATTGAAGAATGGTCTGCTTTAGCTTTTCGATGCTGGCTTCGGTATTGAAGAGGGTGTCAAAATGCTCGGCTACGCGAGTCCAATTCTCGGTTGATTCGGCGGCGTCCGATGAGCGGATCAGGGCATCGAGCAGGGTGTCGACCAGCACCTTATGGGCTTCCAGCTGGTCGCCAACCTGCTGCTCCAGGTGGTCGCAAAGGGCCATTAGCTCGTCGACTTTTTCGACGATGCGCTGCTGCTCATCCAATGGGGGCAGAGGCACAACCAGTTCTTCCATCTTAGACTTCGTCATGTGAATCATGGCGATGCCATTTCCAGAAGATTTTATTTCTTCTGTTACAGCTTTAAGGTAGTTGTAGAGGAAGTGCTTGTTAGTAGACGAGTGATCGAATAACTCAAGCTTCCAGATGTGGTAATGGTAAATGGCTCGTCCACCTTCCCAGATAAAAGGGCCGAAGGAGGCTGACCAGGCATAGATCAGGTCGCCGTTATCAATGTACTTGTCGTCCTCGAGCTGTAAGTCTGAGTAGTACCATTCGTTGGCAGTGAAGAGATTCCCAACCCGAAGAAGTGGGGTGCCTTCTTGGAGCATTTCATGCTTTTTGTAGGCTCGGCCATTGATGACGCGAAGAGCATCTGAAAGCCTTACCCATTCCCATCCCTTCGGAAGCTCAAACGGTTTCTCTTCTTCCGCAATTGCTGGCAGCTTCTTCGGCTTCTTGATCTTTCCTTCGTTGACCAAGCGGTTCTTTTTCTCGGCGATGCGGTCCAACAGCGTACTCGCGGGTTCGTCGCTAGGCTTCTGCTCCACCAGCTTGCCGCGTACGGCGAGCTCCAGGATCAGATCGCGCAGCTTCTTGATGCCAGTGAGCTCGATTTTCCCGTTCTTACCCGATGCACTACGCCCCGAGCCGCTCTTGTGCGTCACGGCGCTGGTCCAGAGGTCGAGATGGTCGGTTATCAGCTCCTTAGTGCTCATACCGACTCCTCAGTTTGTTGCGGTTCGGCCTGGTCTTGAGGCGTTCGGCTGAGCGCGTCGCCGAGCACGGTCTTCAGCTGATCGCGCAGCTCCCGGATCTCCGCTTGCTGGCGAGCGTATTTTGCAAGCAGCTCGTCCGGATTGAGGCTGACCTGCTCTTCCTGCCAGGGGTTCTTGATGTCCAGGTTGTAGTTTCGCGCCTTGATCTCCTCGATGCCGACCTTCCAGGCCTGCTCGGTTTCCTGGCGGCTGGCGAAGCCATCGGCCTCGTCGCCCCACCAGTCGATCTCGGTGGCGAACTCCTCGACGCGCATGGGCTTGGTCTTGCTGTAGTTCTTATAGCCCTCGGGATAGGGGTGCTCGTAGTACCACACCTGTTCGGTCGGCTGGCCCTTGGTGAAGAACAGCAGGTTGGTCTTGATGCCGGTGTAGGGGTTGAACACACCGTTGGGCAGGCGAACGATGGTGTGCAGGTTGCACTCGCTGAGCAGCTTTTCCTTGAGGCGCGTCTTCATGCCCTCGCCGAACAGGAAACCGTCCGGCAGCACCACGGCGGCGCGGCCTTCATATTTCAGCAGGCGGATGAACAGCGCCAGGAACAGATCGGCGGTTTCACGAGTGCGGAATTCCGCCGGGAAGTTGTTCTCGATGCCATCTTCCTCGGTGCCGCCGAACGGCGGATTGGCAACGATCACATCGACTCGCTCCTTCGGGCCCCAGTCCCGGTAAGGGCGATTCAGGGTATTGTCGTGACGAATCTGGCTGGGCACCTCGATGCCGTGCAGGATCATGTTGGTGGTGGCCAACAGGTGCGGCAGCGGTTTCTTCTCCCAGCCGTAGATGCTGCGTTGCAGTGTTTGCTCGTCGTCCGGGGTCTGCACATAGTGCTTGCGCTTGTGTTCGATGGCGCAGGTCAGGAAGCCGCCGGTGCCGCAGGCCGGGTCCATCACGCTCTCGGCAAGCTTGGGATCGACGCGGTTGACCATGAATTCGGTCACGGCGCGCGGCGTGTAGAACTCACCGGCATTACCGGCGCCCTGCAGGTCCTTTAGGATCTGCTCGTACATGTCGCCGAAGGCATGACGCTGCTGAGAGGCGTTGAAGTCGATGCTTTCCTGAATGCGGTTGATCACCTGGCGCAGCAGATGGCCGGACTTCATGTAGTTGTAGGCATCCTCGAACACGCTTCGGATGACGGCGGCGCGGGCGTCGCCGCCGGCATCCAGCTGTTGCAACCCGGGAAAGAGGATGTTGTCGATGAAGCTCTTCAGACCCTCGCCAGTCAGTCCCTCCGAGTTAGCGGCCCAACTTCTCCAGCGCAGGTCGTTCGGGATGGGGCTCACGTAGTCGTCATAGACCAGTTCCCATTCCCGTTCACGGTCATCGTAGATTTTCAGGAACAGCATCCAGACCAGCTGGCCGATGCGCTGGGCGTCGCCGTCGACGCCGACGTCTTTGCGCATGATGTCCTGGATGCTCTTGATGGTGGTGCTGATGCTCATGAAATAGGGGTCATCCAAGGTAGGAAATAAGCCACGGCCACAATTCTACAGCATGGGTGGCGACCCATGAACAGACGCGTGTTAGCAAAGAAAACCACTCCTGAAGTGACTTGCCAATGTCGGAAGGCGTTGTGCTGAGCGTTGCGATAGCTGTAAAAATTACCGTTATTATCACAAGGGCTGTGTTTAGTTTTTTGTACTGTTTTTCGACTCTTTGCTGGCTGGCCGCTTGTGCCTCTTTTTGTTCCCGGTACGCGTTGGTGAGCCTCTTGTGATTCAATATTTCCTGCTCGAATCTTTCTCGTTCTTCAGCGTGCAATTGCTTCAGGCGCTGGTTCTCTTGATGCCAAAGTTGTTGCTCTTTCTGCCAGGCTTTATTTTGATTTGCGTAAAATTGGTGCCTTTGTTGGATGTCTTCTTTCTTGCGTTCCTCTTCAATGAGTTCGGCAATGCCTGATAGTTGCTGGACTAGTTCGTTGTGCAGTTCATCGATGTGCCAATGTGTTTTTAGTTTTTTCCAAACGGCCAAAAGCTCGTGCCGGTCGAGCTCGACAGGTTGGCCAAAGTAGTCAGTGGCATTGTAGGAGAGCACCTCCTTGTAAAGTTTGGAAAGCTCTGAAGAGTTGCCGCTGTTGATGGAGTCGACCAACTTTTCTATGCAGCGTTGAATCACTCTGCCATAGGCTACTGTTAGCGCAAGGCATAATAAGACGCGATGAAATTGGTGTTCGTCATTGGATACGTAGACAAGCCCTTTTCTGTCTGTGACAAAATCGCGATCCCGAGTTGTCTCTACAAAGCTGGATAGCCCCAGGGCATTAGAATGCCTCAAGAATTCGGAAGACTGGCGGCGCATGTCTTCTCTGGAAACAGCCTGTTCTCGAGGCAGCCACATGGCCTTGGCTAAATAATTGCTTTCTTCGTCCGCAGCTTTGGGGGAGTCCGAGAACTTGACTTTCAGCTCTATCTTGAAAAGGCTTCGGCTAAATTTTTTTTGGAAGAAGCCCAGGTGCCAGATTTTTCCATCATGGCTCTCTGTAAAACTAGCGCTTCTGAGAATTGGCGCTAGCAAGAAACCAATGCCTTTGTCATCGATCCTGAGCCATTTTTCATGGCTTTCGTTTGCAGATGATTTCGAAATATAGGCGTATCTCAAGGTGTCATGCTCTTATTGATCTTTAGCTGGCGTAAATTTGCATCTCAAGTTCCCGCACGGCTTCGCGATAGCCTGTTTTGCCACCGAAGGCATCGGCCAGTTCCACGACGGTGCCGAGCCGGTCCAGCGGTGACATCTGCAGGACTTTAGTGTCCTCGATCGTGGCCACGCCGTTGTCGGCGTACTTGTCGAGCAGGGCGTCCAGCACGGCGCGTGCTTGACCCTCGTAACGCTCGAAGTAATCCGACTTGCGGGCCTTGGCCGCGCGCTGGCGGCGGGTGAGTGCGGGTTGGCCGTAGACAATGTGCAAAATGGCGTCGAAGGGATCTGGCGCATCGCCGAGGGTCTTCTCGACCTCGCTGGTGAGGTCTTCCCAGAACACGCCTTGCTCTGCCAATTCATCCAGCACGGCTTGTTTGCGGTCGCTGACTTCCCAGTGACGTAGGAAGTCACTTAGAGTGGCGTAATGAGCGCGTACCGTCTTGCGGGTGTAATCGGTCAGCTCTTCGGTGATCAGCTTGCCATCGGGGCCCATATACTGCACGCGTCGGCCAATGACCGCCACGGTGACGTTATCCACTATGTACCTTCTGCGCGGCTCGCCGATGACAAGCCCCTCGTCATCTTCTCCGGTGGGGTAGGGATACGTCGGTGACTCATCATCAGGAGAGAGGACATCTTCGTCCGTAGGATCACTCCCGTCATCCGTGTCCTCGGTATCGTCGTCTTCTGTGGGCAGTAGTGGGTCGTTGGCGCCTGGCACGTAGACCTTTTCTGGTTCGCCATCGAAGGCGGGATCGGCAAACAGCTCCGTGGCCTTACGGAAGTCCAGAATCGTGAACCAAAACTTATCGTGCTCTGCATCAATCCGTGTACCGCGCCCGATGATCTGCTTGAACTCGGTCATCGACTGAATGCGCTGGTCGAGCACGATCAGCTTGCAGGTCTTGGCGTCGACGCCGGTGGTCATCAGCTTGCTGGTGACGGCGATCACCGGATAAGGCTCTTCGGGGTCGATGAAGTGATCCAGTTCGGCCTTACCCTCGAGCTCATCCCCGGTGATACGCATCACGTATTTACGATTCCTGGCCACGTGCTCAGGGTTGAGATTGACCAACGCTTGGCGTATCCGCTCGGCATGATCGATGTTCTCGCAGAAGACGATGGTCTTTTGCATCGGGTCGGTCTGGGTCAGGTAATCGGTGACGGTGCGCGCGACCAGCTCGGTGCGTTGCGTCAGAATTAGATTGCGGTCGAAGTCGCGCTGGTTGTAGATACGATCCTCGATCAACTCTCCATGAATATCAGTCTGGCCTTCACTGGGACGCCATCCTTGCAGGTCGCGGTCCAGATCGATCCGAATCACCTTATAGGGTGCCAGGTAGCCGTCGTCGATGCCTTGCTTGAGTGAGTAGGTATAGATGGGCTCGCCAAAGTAGTGAATATTGGAAACCTCGTTGGTCTCCTTGGGCGTCGCGGTCAGCCCGATATGGGTGGCCCCGCTGAAGTAGTCCAGGATGGCGCGCCAGGCAGAGTCTTCGGCGGCGCTGCCCCGGTGGCATTCGTCGATGACGATCAGGTCGAAGAAATCCGGGCTGAACTGTTTGTAAATGTTCTGCTCTTCTTCGCTGCCGGTGACGGCCTGATACAGCGAGAGGTAGATCTCGTGTGACTTCTCGACCTGGCGCTTGGTGATCTTGGTCATGGCCGCGCCGAAGGGCTTGAAGTCGCCACTCTTTGTCTGGTCGACGAGTACGTTACGGTCGGCCAGAAACAGGATGCGCTGCTTGCGCCCGGCCTTCCACAGTCGCCAGATCAGCTGGAAAGCAGTGTAGGTCTTGCCAGTGCCGGTGGCCATCACCAGCAGTAGGCGATCCTGCCCTTTGGCGATGGCTTCGACCGTGCGATTGACCGCGACCATCTGGTAGTAGCGGGGCGTGCGGCCGCTGCCGTCGTCGTAGAAGGGCTGCTCGACGACCGGGCGTGCCTCTTCACTTAGGCCTTTCCAGCGGCGGTAGCCGTGCCAGAGCGCATCGGGCCCGGGGAGCTGACCGAGCGCCAGTGTGGTCTCGGCCTGATCGAAGACCAGGCGGTGGGGGTCGCTGAACAGGAAGCCGCTGCCGTTGGAGCTAATGGCGAAGGGGACATCGAGCTTCTCCGCGTAGGCCTGGGCCTGCTGCATGCCGTGGCCCAGGCTGTGGCTGGCGTCCTTGGCCTCGATGACGGCGATGGGTTGGTTTTTCTGGAAAGACAGCACGTAATCCGCCCGACGCGGATGCGCCCGGTGGTGCATGCGACCACGTACCGTGATGCGGCCATCGCTGACGGGATACTCCTCGCGCACCTGGGTATGAATATCCCACCCAGCCTGCTGGATGGCGGGGGTGATGTACTTGGTGCAGATATCCCGTTCGCTTAGCGCTGTCTTTCCCATGTCACCGTTTCCCTACGCTGGGGCTATTATCATATCTTGAAGATACGTAAATTTTACCATTCTCTTAGCTAGTCTGGGACAAGACAGATGCAGTCTGTCAGCCGGAGAGCATATGGCCCTCTCCAATAGCGCTGTGATCGGTGGAGTGGAGTACATGTCAGATGCTTGTGTTGTTTAGGAAAAATCCAAACGACTGATTTTGTTGTGTTTTTAATGGTGGTGGGACTTTTCTGGATGTCAGAAGCTTGTTGTTTGATAAGCGAACAGATGACTTCTCGGTCTTCGGGGCCAGTACTACTTGGCCCTACATCGAGTCGGTGATATGGCGCTTTCCCATCCGGCTCTTTGCTCCTCCTACATGTCTTGATCTTACCCAGCAATCGTGGACACCGATCTAAGCGATCATTCGGGCTTCGAAGGCCTCCGGGCTGATCATCCCAATCGCACTGTGCCGGCGCTGCCGGTTGTAGTCCATCTCGATATACTCGAACACGTGCCGTCGCATGGCGTCCCGGGTCTCGAATCGCTCGCCATGGATCGCCTCGACCTTGAGGCTGTGGAAGAAGCTCTCGGCACAGGCATTGTCGTAGCAGTTGCCCTTGGCACTCATGCTGCACTGGAGGTCGTGCCGGGTCAGCAGCGACTGGTACAAGACCGAACAGTACTGGCTGCCGCGATCCGAATGGACGATGACCTTCTTGGGCAGCTTACGGCGCCACAGCGCCATCTGGAGCGCGTCCCCGGCCAGGTCGGCGGTCATTCGCTCGCTCATCGCCCAGCCGATCACCTTGCGTGAGAACAGATCGATCAGCACCGCCAGGTAGAGCCATCCTTCACCGGTCGCCAGATAGGTGATGTCGCCAACCCATTTCTCGTTCGGCGCCATGGAGGTGAAGTCTTGCTCCAGCAGGTTGGGCGCCACTGGCAGCGAGTGTCGCGAGTTCGTCGTTGCCTTGAACTTGCGCGCCGCCTTGGCACGAAGCCCCTGGCGTCGCAGGCTGGCAGCGATGGTCTTGCGATTCACCGCCAGGCCATCGTGAACCAGGTCCGGCACCAATCTGGGGGCGCCTGAGCGCCCCTTCCGGCGCTTGAAGGCCTCGGCCACTCGCTGGTCGAGAACCGCCTGCTGGCGGCATCTCGGGGACGGTTCACCGCCACACTGTCGCCAGGCGTAGTAGCCACTGCGAGCCACCCCGAGAACTCCGCACATCCGCTGGATGCTGAATGCCTGACGATGCTGGTGGATGAAGGCGTACTTCACTTGAGGTGTTTGGCGAAGTACGCGGCCGCCTTTTTTGTGATTTCAAGCTCTTCCGACTTCTCGGCCAGTTGCCGCTTGAGCCGGGCATTCTCGTCGGCCAGTGCTTGCTCACGTGCTGAAGCGCTTTGCTG
>JNVT01000044.1 GCA_000737985.1 Gammaproteobacteria bacterium MFB021
CCCCATGTTATGTCTCGCGTGACGCGTTGCCTTCGGCAACTTGCCCTGACGGGCCGCCCTCGATTTATTCAGCGCTTCCCTAAGCACAACGCCGTGCCGCCGTCGGCCGTCGATACGGCCGAATGTGCGCTTTGGCCCCGGGTTTAACGCTGCATCGTCTTCGCCGCAGGCGTTATCGTCGAGCGCAGATCGTTTGCGTTCAAAGCCTCGTGCCATTCGGAGACACAACATGTTTACCCAGGCCGGTCAGGACTTCTATATCGACGGCGCATGGCAGCGTGCCGATACCGCCCAGCGGCTCCCGGTGTTCGACCCCGCTCGGGAGACGCCGATCGATGACGTCGCCGCCGGGGGTCGCCACGACGTCGATGCCGCCGTCGCCGCCGCGCGCAAGGCGTTC
>JNVT01000045.1 GCA_000737985.1 Gammaproteobacteria bacterium MFB021
CAGCGCGGCGACCTGGCGCACCAGCGCCGCGGTATCCGCGGTTCCTGGCGCCTGCGCCGGACGCTGCTGCCCCACCCTCTCAGACCCTGCCGGCGATCCGGCGTGCGTGTCGGTCGCCGCCTCGCGCAGCGCGCGAAGCGCCTGCGGTACGTCCTCGGCCAGCGCCGCGTACTCGTCCGCCGGCGGTACAGCGAGGCGCGCCCCGGCACGCAGCCGATCGAGATCCCCACCCACGAAGGCATCGCGATTGGCGCGATAGAGCGCCAGCATGGCCGCCTGCCGGGAGACACCCCGATGCGGCGGCAACGCGGCCGCCAGGGTCGAGAGCGTGGCACCGGGCGCGACCGTCAGCGTCTGCGGCCAAGCGTTGGCGCCACTGCCCGCAGACGAAGCGTCGCCAGCCGCCCGCAGCGGCCGTGTCGCGGCATAGTCGGGCGGGTCGAAAAGCAGCGATACGTCGCGCTGCCACTGGCCCTGGGGCCAGCTCACGCTCAGCAGCAGATCGAGAAAGGGTTCGCGCATGCGCTGGTCGCTGTCGAGCACGATGGCGAGCCCGCCATCACGCTTCTCGACCCGCGCGCTGATGCCCTCGCCGAGGGCGTCCGGCGTCAGCCCGGCACGCCGATAGGCCGCCGCGTCGGCCAGTGTCACCGTGACCTGGCCAGGCTCCAGCTTGGCGCTCGCGGTCAGCGGCAGCACCGCATGCAGCGG
Organism: Gammaproteobacteria bacterium MFB021; assembly: GCA_000737985.1. GTDB lineage: Bacteria > Pseudomonadota > Gammaproteobacteria > Pseudomonadales > Halomonadaceae > Salinicola. The sequence goes on from JNVT01000045.1 coordinate 712, forward strand.
CCGATTGAGCGGTGATATCGTCAGCGGCTCCCCGATGCCCAGCGCCTCGACCCGAGTGGCCAGCAATAGCCCGCAACCGCCGATGAAGAGCGTGACCCATGACCGCATGCTGTCTCCGCCTGCGCGATGGTTTCAAAGAGAAGTGTTCGCCTGCATGATCGGCCACACAAACACAATCTTTAACATCGCGTTACGCCAATACAACGCAACCACTCCACCCAAGCCGGTATGCAGGCAAACGCAAGAGCCCCACCGGCGCGGGCGCCGGCGGGGCTCTCAGGTCGGCTGACGGGTGTCAGCGCATCGGTTCAGGCGTGTTCGCGCACGATCCGCAGCATGCGCTTGAGCGGCTCGGCAGCCCCCCACAGCAGCTGGTCACCGACGCTGAAGGCGGTCAGATACTCGCCGCCCATGGCCAGCTTGCGCAGACGCCCCACCGGGATGGTCAGGGTGCCGCTGATCGCCGCCGGCGTGAGCTGTTCGATCGTCTGGTCCTTGTCATTGGGTAAGACCTTGACCCACTCGTTGTGCTTGGCCAGACGGTCTTCGATCTCGTCGAGCGGCACGTCTTGGCGCAGCTTGATGGTGAACGCTTGACTGTGCGAGCGCATGGCGCCGATACGCACGCAGAGGCCGTCGATCGGGATCGGCTGGCTGCCGGTGGCGAGGATCTTGTTGGTCTCCACGCCGCCTTTCCACTCTTCCTTGCTCTGCCCGTTCTCCATCGCCTTGTCGATCCACGGCAGCAGGCTGCCGGCGAGCGGGGCGCCGAAGTTGTCGGTGGGGAAAGCGCTGCTGCGCAGAGTCGCGGTGACCTCGCGGTCGATGTCCAGAATCGCGCTGGAGGGCGTCGCCAGCTCCTGAGCCACGGCACCGTTGAGCGCCCCCATCTGGGCCAGCAGCTCACGCATGTGCTTGGCGCCGGAGCCGGAGGCCGCCTGATAGGTCATGGAGGTCATCCACTCGACCATATTGGCCTCGAACAGCCCGCCCAGCCCCATCAGCATCAGGCTGACGGTGCAGTTGCCACCGACGAAGGTGCGAGTGCCCTTGGCCAGTTGGGAGTCGATCACATGGCGGTTGACCGGATCGAGCACGATGACCGAGTCGTCGGCCATGCGCAGGGTGCTGGCGGCGTCGATCCAGTAGCCCTTCCAGCCCGCTTCACGCAGCGGCTGGTAGACGGCGGTGGTGTAGTCACCGCCCTGGCAGGTCACGATCACGTCCATCGCCTTGAGTTCGGCGATATCGTTGGCGTCCTTGAGCGCCGGCACGTCCATGCCGATGTCCGGCCCCGGCTGCCCGGTCTGGGAGGTGGAGAAGAACACCGGCTCGAGACCGGCGAAATCGTTGTCATCCAGCATGCGCTGCATCAGCACGGAACCGACCATACCGCGCCAGCCGACGAATCCGACTTTCAACATAGATTGGTTACCCCGAAGACGGAGGGAGCCACACCCGGACCACGGCAGTCATCTCCCGGCCGGCACGGCTCCGCTTCCATGAACGTCTGCCGTGACGCGCGCATCGCGCTCGCCACGGCACCCTCGAAAGAGTCTCAGTCTAGCAGCCCGCCGGACGCGGCGCCGATCCGCCGCCGGCGCCAAGCGCGTAACGGCGACGACGTTGCGTCCACGCGGGCCGCAGGCGCGGTGGAATCAAGCGTTGGCGAACGCGGCCACCACGGCATCGCCCATCTCTACGGTGGAGACCTGGCGGGTACCGGGATAAGCGATGTCGGCGGTGCGCAGGCCGGCATCCAGCACCTGCCCCACCGCGCGCTCGATGCGCTCGGCCAGCGCGCTCTCGCCGAGCGAGTAGCGCAGCATCATCGCCACCGACAGGATCGTCGCCAGCGGATTGGCCAGCCCCTGACCGGCGATGTCCGGCGCGCTACCGTGACACGGCTCGTACATGCCCTGCTGGCGCTCGTTGAGCGACGCCGAGGGCAGCATGCCGATGGAGCCGGTGAGCATCGCCGCGGCGTCGGAGAGAATGTCGCCGAACATGTTGCCGGTGACCACCACGTCGAACTGCTTGGGCGCGCGCACCAGTTGCATGGCGGCGTTGTCGACGTACATGTGCGACAGCTCGACGTCCGGGTACTCGGGGGCCAGCCGGTTCATCACCTCACGCCACAGGATGGTGACCTCGAGCACGTTGGCCTTGTCCACCGAGCAGAGCTTGCCACCGCGCTTCTGCGCCATCTCGAAGGCGACTCGGCCGATGCGCTCGATCTCCGACTCCGAATAGACGTAGGTGTTGTAGCCCACGCGCTCGCCGTTGCGCGTCTCGATGCCCCGCGGCTGCCCGAAGTAGATCCCCCCGGTCAGCTCGCGCACGATCATGATGTCGAGCCCGGAGACCACCTCGGGCTTCAGCGTCGAGGCCTCGGCGAGCTGCGGGTAGAGCAGCGCCGGGCGCAGGTTGGCGAACAGGTTGAGGTTCTTGCGCAGCCCCAGCAGGCCCTTTTCGGGACGCTTGGAGAGATCTTCCAGCGTATCCCACTTGGGCCCACCCACTGCGCCCAGCAGAATGGCGTCGGCGGCCTTGGCCTTGGCCAGGGTCGACTCGGGCAGCGGATGCCCTTCGGCGTCGTAACCCGCGCCACCGACCAGCCCCTCATCAAGCTCGGCATCGAGCCCGGCAGCGCGGCAGGCGTCGAGCACCTTGACCGCTTCCGCGGTGATTTCCGGCCCGATACCGTCACCGGGTAATACCAGAATCTTCTTGCTCATGCGTAATCCTTGAAAACCCGCCTGGAAAAAAGGTCGCGATGCGGGTGTCAGTCAATCAAGCGTCGCGAAACAGCCACGGCTGCGCCTGGCGATGGCGCTGTTCGAAGTCGCGGATCGTCCCAGATTGCGCAAGCGTCAGGCCGATGTCGTCGAGCCCTTCCAGCAGGCAGTGCTTGCGGAACGGGTCGACCTCGAAGGCGATCGTCTCGCCGCTCGGCGTGGTCAACTGCTGGCGCTCGAGATCGACGTCGAGGCGATAGCCTTCGCTGGCCTCGGTCTCCTGGAACAGGCGCTCGACGGTCTCCTCGTCGAGGGTGATCAGCAGGATGCCGTTCTTGAACGAGTTGTTGTAGAAGATATCGGCGAAGCTGGGCGCGATCACCACGCGGAAGCCGAAGTCGTCCAAGGCCCAGGGTGCGTGCTCACGCGAGCTGCCGCAGCCGAAGTTGCGCCGCGCCAGCAGCACCTGGGCACCGCGGTAGCGCGGCTGGTTGAGGACGAAATCGGGGTTGAGCGGACGGCTGGACACGTCCTGGCCCGGATAGCCCTCGTCGAGATAGCGCAGCTCGTCGAACAGGTTGGGGCCGAAGCCGGTACGCTTGATCGACTTCAGGAACTGCTTGGGAATGATCAGGTCGGTATCGACGTTGGCCCGGTCGAGCGGCGCCACCAGTCCCTGCAAGTGTTCGAATTTCTTCATCGTCGTCACTCCTCGTGAATGGGGCCGGGTCTCAGGCGCTGAGCGCGTCGTCACGATCCCGCGCGCTGCCGGGGTCGTAATCGCGCACGTCGACGAAGTGCCCTTCGATGGCGGCGGCGGCGGCCATCGCCGGGCTCACCAGATGAGTGCGCCCGCCGTAGCCCTGGCGCCCCTCGAAGTTGCGGTTCGAGGTCGAGGCGCAGCGCTCGCCGGCGCCCAGCTTGTCGGCGTTCATCGCCAGGCACATGGAGCAGCCGGGCTCGCGCCACTCGAAGCCGGCCTCGATGAAGATCTGGTCGAGCCCCTCGGCTTCGGCCAGGCGCTTCACCAGACCGGAACCCGGCACCACCATGGCGAGCTGGACGTTGTCGGCGACCTTGCGCCCCTGGGCCACCTTGGCCGCTTCACGCAGATCTTCGATACGCGAGTTGGTACAGGAGCCGATGAACACCTTGTCGAGGCGGATATCGGTGATCTTCTGCCCCGCCTCGAGCCCCATGTACTCGAGCGCGCGCTGCATGCCGCGCACCACCGTCTCGTCGTCGGCGGTGGCCGGGTCGGGCACCTCGGCGGAGACGTTGACCACCATCTCCGGGCTGGTACCCCAGGTCACCTGCGGCTCGATGGCGGCGGCGTCGAGCTCGACCACCTTGTCGAAATGGGCGTCGGCATCGGAGACCAGCTCACGCCACGCTGCGACCGCCGCCGGCCACTGCTCGGCGCTGGGGGCGAAGGGGCGCCCGCGCAGGTACTCGATGGTGTGGTCGTCCACCGCCACCAGGCCGACCCGGGCACCGGCCTCGATCGCCATGTTGCAGATGGTCATGCGGCCTTCCATCGACAGCTCGCGAATCGCACTCCCAGCGAACTCGATGGCGTAACCGGTGCCGCCGGCGGTGCCGATACGACCGATGATCGCCAGCACGATATCCTTGGCGGTGACGCCGAGCCCCAGCTGGCCCTCGACGCGCACCTGCATGTTCTTCATCTTCTGCGCGATCAGGCACTGGGTGGCGAGCACGTGCTCGACCTCGGAGGTGCCGATACCGTGGGAGAGCGCGGCGAAGGCGCCGTGGGTGGCGGTGTGCGAGTCGCCGCAGACCACGGTCATGCCGGGCAGCGTGGCGCCCTGCTCCGGCCCCACCACGTGGACAATGCCCTGACGCTCGTCATTGATGCGGAACTCCTCGATATCGAAGCTCTCGCAGTTGGCATCGAGGGTCTCGACCTGGATGCGCGAGACGTCATCGACGATCCCGGCGTTACCGGCGCTGCGCTCCTTGGTGGTGGTCGGCACGTTGTGGTCCGGCGTGGCCAGGTTGGCGTCACGGCGCCACGGCTTGCGCCCGGCCAGACGCAGCCCCTCGAACGCCTGCGGCGAGGTGACCTCGTGCAGCAGATGACGGTCGATGTAGATCAACGCCGAGCCGTCGTCGCGGCTGGTCACCAGATGCTGCGCCCACAGCTTGTCGTAGAGCGTTTGGCCTGCCATGTCTCGATCTCCTCCGTCGCCCGTCTCGACGCGGTTGCGCGACGCTGTCGGTATGCCGCGAGCGACCCGGCCACGGGCCGCTCGGGGTTGGGAGAGCCAAGATACGCCCGAGCCATGCATAAAAGCAATTCATCTTGATTATGCTTTGAATTCCACACCAGAATAGATGCATCCATCAGCCGCGCCGCGAGGGCCACCCCATGGACACCCAGAGCCTGCAGGCCTTCATCGCCGTTGCCGACACCGCCTCCTTCTCGCTGGCCGGCGAGCGTCTGCACCTGACCCAGCCGGCGATCAGCAAGCGCATCGCCGCGCTCGAGGCGCAGACCGACGCCAAGCTGTTCGACCGTATCAACCGCCGCGTCAGCCTCACCGAGGCCGGCCGCCTGCTGCTGCCGCAGGCACGCCGGATCCTGCAGCTGGTCGAGGAGAGCCGCCGCCAGCTGCACGACCTCAGCGGGCAGGTCGCCGGCAGTCTGACCCTGGCCACCAGCCACCATGTCGGGCTGCATCGCCTGCCCCCGGTGCTCAAGGCCTACACCCGGCGCTACCCGGGGGTCGATCTCGATCTGCGCTTCCTCGACTCCGAGCAGGCCTATCAGGGCGTGGTCTCGGGGGCGATCGAACTGGCGGTGGTGACCCTGGCACCACGCCCCAACCCGCAGGTGGAGTCGGTACCGGTATGGACCGACCACCTGCGCTTCGTCGCCGCCCCCGAGCACCCGCTGGCCGGGGCCGGTCGCATCTCGCTCGGCGAGCTGGCCCACCATCCGGCGGTGCTGCCCGGCCCGCTCACCTTCACCCGTGACATCGTGGTCGACGCCTTCTCCCAAGCCAGCCTCGCGATCAGCGTGGCGCTCTCCACCAACTATCTGGAGACACTCAAGATGATGGCCGGCATCGGGCTGGGCTGGAGCGTGCTGCCGGAGAGCATGATCGACGATGAGGTGACGGTGCTGGACGTCGACCACCCGCCGCTGGTGCGCCGTCTGGGCTATCTGGTACATCGCGAACGCACCCTCTCCAACGCCGGCCGCGCCATGCTCGCCCAGCTCGAGGCGGCGCGCCCCGACCTCGCCGAGGCGCCCGATCGCACCTAAGCTTCAGCGGACCGAGCGAGACACGAGGAGCAAACGACATGGCCGCGTCAGCGTCATCCGCGCCCCGCAGCGGCGTGCGAGAGCCGGAGCAGGCAAGCCGTGATGACAGCGCGAGCGAGCGCGAATCCAGCCGCCCGCCGCAGCGCCTGGGCCTGATCCCGGCCCCGGAGCTGCCCGAGCGCATCGCCGCCGGGCTGGCCGAGGAGCTGCCGACGCTGCTCGCGCGCCATACCGACGACCGCCACGCCTGGCGGGTCGAGTGCGTCACCGACCCGCTGATCGGTGCCGACGGCACCGGTGCCGAGTTGATCCAACAGGCCGCCAAGCTCAAGCGCGAGCACGGCTGGGACTATGCGCTATGCATCACCGATCTGCCGCTGTTCCGTGACGGCCGGCTGGTCGTGGCCGAGGCCAGTGAGGCGTGCGGGGTGGCGGTGATCTCGCAGCCGGCCCTGGGCGCCTCGCCGCTGCACGACCGGCTGCGCGAAGCCACGCTGCACCTGATCAACGAGATGCATCACGGCAGCGACCCCGACGATCGCGAGCGCCAGCAGGCGCACGTCGACCGCAGCCGCCGCACGCGCCGCGCCCACGGCATCCGCAACGCCAGCGCGCGCCAGCTGATGGGCTCGCGCCTCGCCGAGTGGCTGACGCCGATCCGCCGGATCACCCCGGATGACAGCCAGACAAGCAAGTGTGATCGAGACAGCGGCACACGCCAGCCCAGGATCGATGTGCGCTTCGTCTCCGCCGCCCCCGTGCGTGGCCATCTACGCCTGCTGGCGGGCATGGTGCGCGCCAATCGGCCGTGGACCATTCTGCCCGCCTTCCGGCGCATCGTGGCGGTGGCCTTCGCCACCGGCGCCTACGGGCTGATCTTCCCCACCCTGTGGCGCCTCAGCGCCGCCTACGAAGGCTATCGCTTCGTGCTGCTGATGGTCGCCGCGATCGCTGCCATGGTGATCTGGCTGATTCTCGATCACGGCCTGTGGGAACCCCAGCGCTATACCGGCTCGCCGCACCTGACCCGGCTCTACAACCTGACCACGCTGCTGACCCTGCTGCTGGGCGTGGGCTGCTATTACGCCATTCTCTTCGCACTGTTTCTGGTCGCGGTGATCCTGTTCGTCCCCGCCAGCCTGCTCGAAGCCACGGTCGAGTCCTCCATCGGCTGGTGGAACTTCCCAGCGCTGGCGTGGCTGGCGACCTCGGTGGCCACCGTGGCCGGCGCCCTGGGCTCGAGCCTGGAGAGCGACGAGACCATCCGCGGCGCCACCTACGGCTACCGCCAGCAGCTCCGCCAGCGCAAGGTCAAGGCGCGCCAGCAGCAGGCGCAGGAGGAGAGCCAAGGCGGCGCGAACAAGGGCGGCTCGGAGGCAAGCGGCACGGACAAGGGAAGTGACAACGGAAATGGTGGGCGTGGGGGCTACGAGAATGGCGGTGGCGCAGCCGAGAGTGGCAAGGCAGGCCGTGGCGAGCCCCCTGGCGACGGATGATCGCCGCCAGGGTTGAAGCCGGTGTCTAGCGCTGGCCCAGACGCGGGGTGCCTACCCGCACATCGGCATTCTGACCGCGGTGGCGCAGCCAGTGATCCATCAGCGTCAGCGCCATCATCGCCTCGGCGATCGGCGTGGCGCGAATGCCCACGCAAGGGTCGTGACGCCCCTTGGTGATCACCTCCACCGGCGCACCGTCGACATCGATCGAGCGCCCGGGCTGGGTGATGCTGGAGGTCGGCTTCAGCGCCAGGTGCGCCACCAGCGGCTGGCCGGTGGAGATACCGCCGAGCACGCCGCCGGCGTGGTTGGAGAGAAACCCCTCCGGGGTCATCTCGTCACGGTGCTCGCTGCCGCGGCTGGCGACCACACCGAAACCGTCGCCGATCTCGACCCCCTTGACCGCGTTGATGCCCATCAGGGCGTGGGCCAGGTCAGCGTCCAGGCGGTCGAAGACCGGCTCGCCCAACCCCACCGGCAAGCCTTCGGCCACCACCGTGATCTTGGCGCCGACGCTGTCCTGGTCGCGACGCAGCTGGTCCATGTAGGCCTCGAGCTCGGGCACCTTGTCCGGATCGGGGCAGAAGAACGGGTTGTCGTCGACGCCTTCCCAGCTTTTGAAATCGATCTCGATCGGGCCGAGCTGGCTCATGTAGCCGCGCACGCGCACGCCCTGCTGTACCAGCCAGGCCTTGGCGATAGCCCCGGCGGCCACGCGCATCGCGGTCTCACGGGCGCTGGAGCGGCCCCCGCCACGATAGTCGCGGATGCCGTACTTGTGGTGATAGGTGTAGTCGGCATGCGCGGGGCGGAACTGCGCCTGGATCTTGGAGTAGTCCTTGGAGCGCTGGTCGGTGTTCTCGATCGCCAACCCGATCGGGGTGCCGGTGGTGCGTCCCTCGAACACCCCGGAGAGGATCTTCACCTGGTCCGGCTCGCGCCGCTGGGTAGTGTGGCGCGACGAGCCCGGACGCCGGCGGTCGAGATCGCGCTGCAGATCGGCCTCGCTGAGTGCGAGCCCCGGCGGGCAGCCATCGACGATGGCGCCCAGCGCCGGGCCGTGACTCTCACCGAAGGTGGTGACGGTGAACAGTTTGCCGAAGGTGTTGCCGGACATGCGGGTTCCTCGGAGAAAAGGGAGCGAAAGCGAATCGATCAGGCGGCGGCGAACTGGGCCGCGTGGGCGTCGAGGGTCTCGGCGTCGAGCACGAAGACACCCTCACCGCCGCGCTCGAAGTCGAGCCACAGGAACGGCACCTCGGGGAAGGCGGCCTCGAGGTGGCGCTGGGAGTTACCGACCTCGACCACCAGAATGCCGTCGTCACTGAGATAGTCACGCGCTTCGCGCAGGATGCGACGCACGATATCCAGGCCGTCGCTGCCCGCGCCCAGCGCCAGGTCCGGCTCGTGGCGGTACTCCGCCGGCATCGCCGCGAGGTCACGGCTGTCGACGTAGGGCGGGTTGCTGACGATCAGATCGTAGGTCTGCCCGGCGACGCCCTCGAACAGATCGGAGGCCACCGCGCGCACCCGGCGGCCCACGTCGTGACGCACGATATTGGCCTTGGCCACCGCCAGGGCGTCGGCGCTGATGTCGACCAGATCCACCGCACAGGTGGGTAAAGTCAGCGCCGTGGCGATGCCAATGCAGCCGGAGCCGGTGCACAGGTCGAGCACCCGCGCCGGCGGCGTGGCTTCGAACCAGGGCGCAAATCCCGCCTCGATCAGCTCGGCGATCGGCGAGCGCGGAATCAGCACGCGCTCGTCGACCTCGAACGGGTAGCCGGCGAAGAACGCCTCCCCCAGCAGATAGGGCAATGGCCGACGAGTCTCGATACGCTGGCGTGCCAGGCCCACGATGCGTTCGCGCTCGACGCCGAGCAGGCGCGCGTCGAGCACCGCCGGGTCGGCGTCCCACGGCAGGTGCAGCGCCCCGAGCACCAGCGCCACCGCTTCGTCCCAGGCGCTGTCGGTGCCGTGGCCGAAGTGCAGGCGGTGGGTGAGAAACTCACTGGTGGCCCAGCGCAGGCAGTCGCGAACGCTGATCAGCTCGCTGGCGAGGGCGTGATCGGTGAGCGTCAGGGTGGTCGCCGGGCTGGACATGGGTCGGGCTCGCAAATGGCTGAAAAACGGACGACGATTGTACCCGCAAGGGTCGGCGCTTCACAGCCGGGCATGCGTCCGCGGTGACAATCCTTTACCCTTGCGCCCGCGGCGCGAGCGCGCCAGGTGCGGCCCGATGGCAAACCCCGGCCAGCATCGACCGAGACAGCAGACAGAGGCAGAGCGGCATGACGCAGATTTCCGGCGACGATCCGTCAGGCGATGACGACGCCGATCTCGGCGCCTTTCGTCAGGCGCTAGAGGCGGCCGGCGTAAAGAAACTCGAACTCAACCGCGCCGATACCGGGCGCCGCCGCCGGCACTCGCTCAACGCCACGGCACGCCGCGAGGCCGCCGAACAGGCGCCGCCGCAGGCGCTCTCCACCCTCTCCGATGGCGGCGTCGAGGCGGTCACCCCGCATCAGTCGCTGGCCTTCGCGATTCCCGACCTGCCGCCACGCACCTTCGCCCAGCTCAAGCGCGGACGTATTGCGTGGGAGGGCGGGCTCGATCTGCACGGCTATACCCTCGACGAGGCGCGCCTGGAGCTGGAGTCGTTCATCGACGACGCCATCGCCAACCGCCTGCGCTGCGTGCTGGTGGTCCACGGCAAGGCGCGCGGCACCAGCGCCGGGTGCGCCGCCTATCCGGTGATCAAGAGCCACGTCAACACCTGGCTCAGGAACTGGTCACGGGTGCTCGCCTTCTGCTCAGCCAGCGAGATCGACGGCGGCACCGGCGCGCTCTACGTGCTGCTGCGCACCCGCGGTGGCGAGCCGGCGTGAGCCCCACGGCGTTCACGTCCGGTGTTCACGTCTAGCCCTCGCTCCTGGCATTCACTTCTGGCATTCACTCCCGGGGCTCACTCCTGACGCTTGGGCGACGATAGCGGCAACGGCATCTCCATGCGCGAGCCACCGCTGCTGAGCGGATGCCGACGCGCATTGACCGGCTCGCCGCTGGCCCGGGTCTGATCGCGCTGCGTTTCGTGGCGATCCAGCGCCTGGGCGGCGAGATAACGGCCGAGCTCGATCAGCGCTTCGGCACGGTGGAATTCATAGGCCCCGCAAACGCTCTTGGGCACCTCGATCAGCACGTCCGGCGGATAGCCGGCGATCTTGTACTTGGCCAGGGCCGCCTGGGTGATATCGAATGACGCCAACATCATGTCGAGTTTGCTCCAGGCGCGCTCGGTCTGGCTCGACCAGGTATCGCCGGCGCTCTCCTCCTCGTCGCTGAAGGAGGAGATCATGCCCTGGACACGGTTGCGCACGCCCCCCAGCCAGCCGCTGAAACTCTTGCCCGCGGCCTCGCGCTCGCGCTCACGCTGCTCTTCCTCGGCGGCACGCTCCGCCGGCAGCAGCGCCTCCAGGCTGATCGGCCGTGGGGTCTGTGCGGTGGCGTTGACCGCAAGCACGATATCCGCGGACACCGAGACCGTGGGGATGATCGGCAGCGGGTTGAGCAGACCACCGTCGACCAGCACCTGGCCGTGCTCCTGCACCGGGGTGATGATCCCGGGCACGGCGATGGAGGCTCGGATCGCGCGCAGCAGCGAGCCGCTCTGGAACCACACCTCACGCTGGCGGGTCAGGTCGGTGGCCACCGCCGTGAACGGCAGCGGTAGCGCTTCGATCTGGATATCGCCGACCAGCGACTTGAGCTTGGTCATCACCTTGCCGGCGCGCATCGCGCCCATCGCACTCCAGGTGATGTCGACCAGCCGCAGCACGTCGAAGTAGTCGAGCTGGCACACCCAGTCGCGGTAGCCCTCGAGCTGTCCGGCGGCGTGAATGCCACCGATCAGCGCGCCCATCGAACAGCCGGAGATCGAGACGATCTCGTAGCCGCGCGCCTCGAGCTCTTCGATCACGCCGATGTGGGCGTAACCGCGGGCACCGCCGCTGCCCAGCACCAGTGACACGCGTGGTTTCATCGTCCGTCTCTCCTGGCTGTCGCCTGTACGTCTGTCTCTATGGTGGCAGCGCTCGGCACGCATGCCCGCCACCGCCCTGCCTTACTGATCACGTTGCTGCCATCATGATCGCCGCTCTGCCGTTCCGGCCGCTGCTCTGCCGTCATGATCGCTGCTCTGCCATATTGATCGCTGCTCTAGGCCGAGCGCTCACTGCGGCGCCGAGATATCGTCCAACCGCGCAAAGCGTACGATCTCCGCCGCCACCTCCGCCACCCGCGTGCGTTCGAGATGCAGATGGTGGCCGCCGCTCAGTACCCGCCGCTGCAGCCGCCGCACTCGCTGGCAGCTCTCGGCCAGCAGCGTACGCTCGCCGAGCACCCCGGCGGTGGCCTGGATCAGCAGAGTCGGTGCGGTGATCTCATCGAGCATCGCCAGCATCTGCTCCGGGCTCAGACGCAGCAGCGAAGGCCAGACCAGGCGCCGGTCGCTGCGCCAGTAGAACCGGCCATCCTCACCCCGGCGCAGCCCGCGCTCGACGATCGGACGCGCGGTATCGGCATCCAACCGCGTGTGGCCACCGCCGACCCGGGCGTCGAGCGCCGCTTCCAGTGTGGGATATCCGCGCTGGCCGCGCGGTGGCCGTCGGCGTGCGCGCAACCCCAGCCGCAGCTGCTCTACCGTCTGCTGCGGCGTGGTGGTCAACGGGGCGAGACCATCGATCAGCACCAGCCGAGCCACCCGCTCCGGCAGCGCGGCGGCGAGCAGGCTGGACACCCCGGCCCCCATGGAGTGACCGAGCAGCGTCAGCGGTGCCGGGCCCAGCGTCTCTACCACCTCGACCAGCTCGGGCAGATAGCTCCAGGGCGAGTAGTCGCCGCCTTCGCCGCGGTGCGGTGAGCGCCCGTGACCGGGCAGGTCCAGCGCCACCAGGCGAATGCCCAGCGCCTCGACCAGCAGCGGCGCCAGGCGTGCGAAGGTCGCGGCGTTGTCGAGCCAGCCATGCAGCGCCAGCCATACCGGCGCGTCCGCCGCACCCCACACCTGCGCCGCCAGGCCGGCCTCCCCCAGCGTCGTCTCTATCGGCCCCGCGTTCGCGCTACGGCTCAATGGCATGCCGCGCCCTCCAGCATCCGATCGAGCGCGGCGAGCAGCGCCGCGCGGGTCGCCTCGGGATGCTCGAACGGAAACATATGGCTGCCGGGCACGCAGTCGAGGGCGAGCCCGGTGCGCGCAAGCTGGCGCCGCCGCGCCTGGTTAAGCAGGGTCGAATCCTGACCGGCGATCACCGTGAGTGGCACCTCGAGATGCTTGAGCACACCGGCGAGGTGATCGGGCAGATGGCGAAACACCGCCGCCTCATGGCGTGGAGCGAACAGCAGGCGTGCCGCCCCCTGCTCGTCGAGTCGGGTGGCACCGCTGACGTAGTCGGCCAGTGCCGCCTCGGTGAAGCCCTTGAACAGGGTGCGCTGACGCAGCGAGTGGCTCATCGCGTCGCGGCTCGGCCATTGCTCGCGCCGCTTGAGGGTCTTGCCGGCCGGGGTGATACGGTCGATGAATCCGGTCAGCTTGGCCAGCTTGAGCAACAAGGCATCGCGCCCGATCAGCAGCGGCGGGTCGAGCGCGACCACCGCCCGGAAGAGCTCCGGCGCGCGACAGGCGCCCATGATCGAGAGCACCCCGCCCATCGAGTGACCCACGGCGATCACCGGCCGGCCCACCGCGCGCACCGCGTCGAGATACTCATCGCACAGCGAGCGCCAGTTGCGGTCGACCGGGAAATCGGGATGGTGGGCCAGGCGCTCCAAAGGGTGGAGCTCGAAACGCTCGCCCAGCGGCGCCAGCAGGGTGCGATAGCTGGCGCCGGTGAAGCCATTGGCGTGCGCGAAGACCAGGGGTTGAGGCAGCATCGATCGTCGAATTCCCGTAAACTGTCGCCTTTTCGTCGAACGGCCACCGGCATCGGCCGGCATCGGGAGAACGCCCGGGCGGGCGCGCTCCGGGCGTCTTCAACCGCGTGCCGACGTTCGTGCGTTCGTTGTCCACACGGGCGCTCGTGTCACATGAGCGCTCGCGCTCCATAGAAGGATTGTAACGTGTTCCGCAAAGGTTCCCACCGCGACACTCGTCTGAGAAATCGGCTGTTCTGGGCCGTCATCCTCGCCGCCCTGGTGGTCGGCTTCTGGCTGGTTCGCGGCGGAGAGTGACCCATGGGCCTGCTGGCGGCATTCACCCATACCCTCGAGATCACCCTACCGGTCTTTCTGATGGTGTTCCTCGGTCTGGGGCTCAAGCGCCTGGGCTGGATCGATGCCGCCTTCATCAATACCGCCTCGTCGCTGGTGTTCCGGGTGACCATGCCGACGCTGCTGTTCCTCAGCATCATCCAGGCCGATCTCGACAGCGCCCTGCAGCCACGGCTGATCCTCTACTTCGTCGGCTTCACCCTGGCGAGCTTCTTTCTCGCCTGGCTCTGGGCGATCTGGCGTCACCCCTACGTCGAACGCGGAATCTTCACCCAGGGCGCCTTCCGTGCCAACAACGGTATCGTCGGTCTGGCCCTGGCGGCCAGCCAGTACGGTGACTTCGGGCTCTCCGTGGGCGGCATTCTGGCCGGCGCGGTGATCGTGGTCTACAACGTGGTCTCGGTGATCGTGCTCTCGATCTACAGCGAGGACGTACCCACGGATCTGCGCTCACTGGCGCGCAATCTGGCCAAGAACCCGCTGATCCTGAGCGTGGTGCTGGCGATTCCGGTGGCACTGCTGGGGCTCGATCTCCCCACCTGGCTGCTCACCTCCGGCGGCTATCTGGGCTCGATGTCGCTGCCGCTGGGGCTGATCTGCATCGGCGGCACGCTCTCGATCACGGCGTTCAAGCGCAGCAGCACCATTGCCCTGGATGCCAGCCTGTGGAAGCTGGTGTGGGTCCCCCTGCTGGGCGTTCTCGGCGCCCTGGCGCTGGGCATCCGCGGGCCGGCCCTGGGCATCCTGTTCCTGTTTCTGGGCAGTCCCGGCGCGGCGGCCTCTTTCGTCATGGCCAAGGCATTCAAGGCCAACGACAAGCTGGCCGCCAATATCATCGTGATCACCACCTTCGGCTCGATGTTCAGCCTGAGTCTGGGGTTGATCGTGCTGAAGTGGCTGGGGCTCGTCTAGGCCCACGCCGGAAACGCCGAGGGCAGGGTTCGCCGTGGCGCAGCAGCGGGGTCAGCTGCGAGGAATATCCTGATAGGCGGCATAGTTGTCGTACGCGCGCTGGAGATGTCGCAGCATGGCGTCCCGCGCTGCTTGCGGCTGCCTCGCCACGATGGCCGCGAGCACATCGGCATGCTCACGCGCCACGCGCTCGAGGTAGTGGGTCATGGCCGCCGAGTCGAGCTCCACTGCCACCAGCTTGGTCCGCGGAATGGCCCCTTCGTGGAGCTGATCGTAAAGGGCGACGAAGAACGGATTGTGGCTGGCTTCGACGATGGCGCGGTGGAAGTGATAATCCTCTTGGCGGGCCTGGCCGCCTTCACGGCTGGCGGCCACCAGCGCCTCGTGGGCGCGGGTCAGCGCCTCGATGTCGGCATCACTGCGCCGCTCTGCGGCCAGCGCCGCGGCCTGGGAATCCAGCACCAGGCGCAGTTCGAGTACGTGGAGAATGTCCTCCACCGTGGTGGCACTGATGCGCCGCGCCGGGAAGGCGCTGGCCGGCGCCGAACGCAGCACCCGGGTACCGATGCCGCGGCGAGTCTCCACCAGCCCCATCGACTTGAGATGGGCGATCGCCTCGCGCACCGCGGTACGGCTGACCCCGAACATGTCGCACAGCTGGCTCTCGGTGGGCAGCTTGTCGCCCACCGGAATCTTGCCCTCGGTGATCAAGGCTTCGAGCTGGCGCGCGATCTGGCGCGACAGGCTCTCCTGCATCGAGATGCGCTGCACGCTGAAGGCCTGGGTCTGCTCCATCGTTTCTTCTACCTATGCTATGCCGGATATCGTCGTGCCGTGTCACTGCCCTGCGGGCCGCTGGCGCGGCCGCACCTTGACCGTCGATTGGCGCTAGCATACCAGCTCGCAGGTGTTGGACGTCATTCACCCCTCGTCGGGGTGACCCAGGGCGACGAACTTGCCACCTTGGAAGCGCACCGCCGGATCATCCGGGTCGAGGCGGCCGTCGGCGGCCTCGACCGCCTCGCGCCAGGGCGCGGAACTCTGGCGCGGGCGCCAGCCGAGGAACTGCGCATGACGGTTGTCCCACCACTGTTCGGCGTTGTCGGACGCGCCATAGACCACGGTGTGACCCAGCTGCGGCGCGGTGAAGGCGCGTGCCAGCAGGTCGACGAGATCCTCCACCCCGAGCCAGGTCGCCAGCATGCGGGTGTCCTTGGGCTGGGGAAAACAGGAGCCGATACGCAGGCTCAGCGTCTCGACGCCGAACTTGTCGTGATAGAGGCTGGCGAGATCCTCACCGAAACACTTGGAGACGCCGTAGAGCGAATCGGGGCGGTGCGGTACCTGGCTGTCGAGTCGCGTGGTGCGTGGATAGAAACCGATGGTGTGGTTGGAGCTGGCGAAGACCACCCGCGGCCGGCCGTGGCGTCGCACCGCCTCGTAAAGGTTGTAGACGCCGACGATATTGGCCGGGAGGATCTCGTCCCACGACTTCTCCACCGAGATGCCGCCGAGGTGAATCACCCCATCGCAGCCCGCGACCAGATCCGCTACGGCCGCGGCATCCGAAAGCTCGCAGGTGACGATCTCCTCATGGGCGGCGGCCGCGCCCGGGTCGACGATATCGGAGAGCCGCACCTGATGCGCCAGACGCGCGAGATGGGGTCGAATCGCCTGCCCCACGCCCCCGGCGGCACCGGTCACCAGTAATCGATTGAGCATGCTGAAACTCCTTCATGTTCGATGGCAGAGCGGATGGCGCCCGGCGTACCGGGCGCGAATTCACTGCAGCAGATGGGGCAGCGTCAGCGAGATCGCCGGCACATAGGTGACCAGCATCAGCACCGCGAACAGCGCCAGGTAGAACGGCCAAATCGTCTTCACCGTCTGCTCGATCTTGATCCCGCCGATCGCGCTGCCCACGAACAGGCAGCCCCCCACCGGCGGCGTACACAGCCCGATGCCCAGGTTCATCATCATCAGGATGCCGAACTGGGTCGGGTCCATGCCGAACTGCTGCGCCACCGGCAAAAAGATCGGAGTGCAGATCAGGATCAGCGGCGCCATATCCATGATCATGCCCAGCGCCAGCAGCAGCAGGTTGAGCATCAGCAGCACCACGATCGGGTTGTCGGAGACCGAGGTCAGCCCGTTGGCGAGCATCTCAGGCACGCTGTAGAGCGCCAGCAGATAGGAGAACGCCGAGGCGCAGCCAACCAGGATCATCACCAGCGCGGTAGTCTTGACCGCCTGATAGACCGCGGTCTTGAACGCCGCCCAGCGCAGCTCACGGTAGACCAGCCCGGTGACCACGATGGCGTAGAGCGCGCCGAAGGCGCCGGATTCGGTCACCGTGAGGACACCCGAGAGCACGCCGCCGACGATGATCACCGCGGTGAGCAGACCCGGCAGCGAAGCGCAGAAGCTGATCAGCAGCGCCGCCCATCCGGGAAAGATTTCGCCGCCGTAACCGCGCTTCACCGCCACCACGTAGGCCGCCACCGCCAGCGCCAGACACATCAGGATGCCCGGCACGATCCCGGCCACGAACAGCTGAGTGACCGAGATGCCGCCACCCGCGGCCACCGCATAGAGAATCATGTTATGGCTGGGCGGGATCACCACCCCGGCGATCGACGAGGTGACCGTGACATTGACCGCGTAGTCGGTGTCGTAGCCCTTCTCCTTCATCACCGGAATCAGGATCGAGCCCAGCGCCGAGGTATCCGCTACCGCCGAGCCGGAGATACCGCCGAACAGCATCGACGAGGTGACGTTGACCATGCCCAGGCCGCCGCGCATGCGCCCTACCGCCGCCGAGGCGAAACGCACCAGCCGCCGCGAGATACCGCCGTGGAGCATCAGTTCGCCGGCGAAGATGAAGAATGGGATCGCCAGCAGCGAGAACACCGAGATCCCCGAGACGATGCGCTGAAAGCCGACGAACAGCGGCAGCCCCTCGTAGAGGAAGGTCACCACCGCCGACAGCCCCACCGCGAAGGCGATCGGTGCGCCCACGATCAGGCCCAGCGCGAACACCCCGAAAAGAATGATCAATCCCATGGTCAGTGCCCCTTGCGTGTCGAGATCGCGCGCTGGATCAGCTCGGCGCCGGTGAAGATCACCAATAGCACCCCGCAGGCCACCAGCGGTGCCGAGCGCCAGCTCTCCGACAGCCCCAGCATGGGGATCGGGCGGTCGGCGTTGTTGAGCATCATCAGCCACCCCTGCCAGGCCATGACACCGCCGAAGGCGATCACGAAGGCGTCGGCGATCAGCTGCATCAGCAGGCGCAGCGGGCGTGGCGCACCCTCGCGCAGGAAGTCGATGCTCAGGTGGGAACGGAACCTGACCCCGGCGGCAGCCCCCAGGCAGGTGATGTAGACCACGATCAGCAGCGAAGACTGCTCGATCCAGGTCGGGGTGTCATTGAGCACGTAACGGCCGAAGACCAGCCAGCCAAACGAGAAGATCAGAAATACCAGCAGTACGCCGGCGACGATCAGGCAGAGTCGCGCCAGCGTATCGAGCACCTTGTCACACGCCGAGGTGCCAGCGGCCACGGGCGGCTGGGAGTCGTTCACGGTGAGATCCTGTCAACTGCGGCGAAGAGGCGGCCAGCGCGCCTCCCGGCGGAGACGCGCCGACCTCGCGAGGGCAATCAGGGGGTCTGACGAATCTGGTCGATCAGCGAGGCGAGCTCGGGGTGCTTGTCGGTGAATGCCTGGTAGAGCGGCTCCATGCGCTGCTGGAAGGCAGCCTTGTCCTTCACCTCATTGACCTTCACCCCCGCCTTCTCGACGATGGCGCGGCTCTTGGCTACCCGCTCCGCCCATAGCCGGCGCTGCTCCTGGGCGGCGTTCTCGGCGGCGGTGCGCACGGCGCGCTGGTCGTCGGCGGAGAGCGCCTCCCAGCTCGATTTGGCCACGCACAGGCATTCGGGAATGATCAGGTGCTCGGTGAGCGAATAGTACTTGGCCACTTCGTAGTGGTTGCTCGACTCGAACGAGGGGAAGTTGTTCTCGGCACCGTCGATGACCCCGGTCTTGAGCGACTGGAACACTTCGCTGTAGGCCATCGGCGTGGCGTTGCCGCCCAGCGCATCGACCATCTGCACGTAGAGATCGTTGTTCATCACCCGCAGCTTGAGCCCCTTGACGTCGTCGGGGGTCTCGATCGGGCGCTTGGTGTCGTAGAAGCTGCGCGCGCCGGAACCGAACCAGGAGAGCGCGATCAGGTTCTTCTCGGCCAGGGCGGCGGCAAAGCGCTTGCCGATGTCACCATCCATGACCCGATACATCTGCTCGACGTCCTTGAACAGGAACGGCAGCGAGAGCACGTCGGTCTCGGGCACTACCGGGCCCATCGGCCCCATGTTGAAGTTGCCGAAGTCCAGCGCGCCGCTGCGGGCCTGTTCGATCGCATCCGGCTGATCACCGAGGACGCCGTTGTTGTAGACCTTGGGCTCGACGCGGCCGTCGGTGGTCTTGGCCACCTCCTCGGCGAAAGACTTCAGCGCCAGCGAGTTGGGGTAGCCATCGGGGTGCACGTTCCACCCGCGCCAGGTCGCCGCCTGGGCACCCAAGCTGGCGCCCAGCAGCACGCCGGCGGCGGCGAGAGAGAGGCAGGTACGCGAGACACGCGAGGAGAAAAGTGAGGTCATGACGCGCTCCATGTCGAATGGGCGCAGCCGCCGAGGCCGCCATCCGGCGTCTTCGCCAGATCGATCGCGACGCCGCACAGGCCGCAATGTTGTTATCGTCGCCGCCAACATTGCCATACATCATACTTATTCAGACATTAGACTTTGGCATCCTCGCGGTGCTGCCGAATGTGTCACATGGCCGCGCTCTTCAGCGCTATTCCGATGCCGGCGTCATCGCTCTCCCCGGCGCTCTCCCCGGCGCTCGTCCGGGTCTCTCGCGACCGCCTGCGACTTCTTTTCCGCCGAGGTTCCGTCCTCGGCCTGGTCATGCCGGTCACGCTCCCCAGACGCTGCGTGCCGATGCCGAGTACCGCCGTTGGTCAGGTGGGACTTACAGTCTCCGCTCTGCTCGCCATCTTCACGCTGCAGACACGGCTCGGCCGACGCCGAGTAGAGCGTCACCGTACTGCGGCCGTCGCGCTTGGCGCGGTAGAGCGCTTCGTCGGCCAGTCGCAGCAAACCGTCAGGGCTTGCGCTGTGCATCGGGAAGCTGGCAATGCCGGCCGAGAACGTGACACGCCCCAGGCTCATGTCGCCACGCTTGAGTGGTGCCGCCGAGAGCCGGCCCAGCAGCCGCTCGAGACGCGCGGCCAGCGCCGTCGGCGAGGCATGGGAGAGCAGCGCGAACTCCTCGCCGCCCAGGCGACACACGCTCTCGCCCGCTTCCTTGCTCGCCTTGAGCAGCGTCGCCACCTCGACCAGCACGCTGTCACCGGCATCGTGCCCGAAGCGGTCGTTGATGCGCTTGAAGTGGTCGAGATCGACGATTGCCAGGGTCAGGCATTCGCCCCCCGCCACCGCCCGCCGGCACGCCTGGGCGTAGGCCGCGTCGAAATGGCGCCGGTTGTAGAGCCCGGTCAGCGCATCGCGGTAGGACAAGCCTTCGAGTTCCTCGACCAGCCCCGCCAGCTCCGCGGTACGCAGCGCCACCTGCTGCTCTAGCGTCTCGTGGGAGCGCGCCAGTTCGCGATGAACCCGATGGTAGCGATGCAGCGAGATCGCCACGCAGGAGAGCGAGAAGGCCAGCGTGCCGAAGCTCAACGGTATCGGCTGCCACGGGATGAAGCCGTGCGCCACCAGGATGTCGGCCAGCAGCAGCGGTGCGAACACGGCGAAGCTCAGCACCACGGTGCGCTGGGTACCGTCCAGCGCCCGCCACTGCCATAGCGCCAGCGCCAGCATCGTCGGCAGTGTCAGTACCAACAGCATGTCGAAGATGGGAAAGGTCAGCGAGAGGTTGATCACCCCACCCTGGACCAGGCCGACGACCAGCACCACGTAGGCGAGATGCAGCGCCCATAGCCGCTGCATCCAGCGCCGCGCGCTGCCCTTGAGCCAGTGGGCGAGGATCAGCCCGGTCGCCACCGGCAGCATGTAGTAGCTGAAGGCCCGGATCAGATCCCACCCCAGCGGATTGCCGGCGATCAGCTGCCGCGCCGGCGCCTCGGCCAGCAGCATCAGCCCCGAGGCGCCGGCAAACAGCGCGATGGCACCGAAGCTGCGCCGCTCGACGCCGCTGACGGCGAAGATCGCGGCAAATACCGACAGTGCCAGCGCCAGCGCACTCACGGCTACGTCCCAGGCCGAGCGCCGGATGATCTGACGATAGGCCTCTCCGCGCTCCATCAGGTACACCTGGCCCCACAGACCGATGCTGGTGTAATCGGAGAAGACACGCAGCCAGAGGGTATTGCCGGCGAAGTCGTGGGGCAGCGCGATCATGTGCCAGGGCCAACCGGCGAAGGTGACATGATCGCCATCACTGAAGTCGCCATGCTGGTAGATCAGCCGGTCGTCGAGATAGACCTGCGCGATCAGATCGATGCTGGAGATGAACAGCACCGGGTCGTGCCATTGATTGTGCGGCAGACGCAGACGAAACCACACCTTGTCGTGGCCGTCACGCTGCGGCGGGTTGGCGGGAAAGGCGATCGGCTGCCAGCCGCTATCGCTGGCGTGGAGCCAGGCCGGCAGCCCGGCGGCATCCCGCGGCGAGTCGCCCCAGCGGTACTCCCAACCGCTCGGCTCGACGCTCGGTGTCTCGCCCTGGGGCTCGCGCGTGGCCCAGCTCCAGGCCACCCACATCCCGATCAGCAGTACGCAAAGGCCGGTGACGGCGCCGATCACGCGCATGATGAGCTCCCCCCTCAAGGAAGCTCATAGTGTCATGAAACCAAGTGTCAAGATAAGTATCAGGAGGTGATTGAACTGCACGACCTCCACTCGCCCAGTGCTCCCATCTGCTCGCCCGTGGCCGGAGACGTGACTACTTCAGCCCCATGCCGTCACTCATGCGACCACTCGTACGACCAACAGCTCAGCGCACCAGCGCCGGGCGCTTGGGATCGAAGCACCAGCCATCGATCAGATACTGCATCGCCATGGCGTCGTTGCGGCTGCGCACATCCAACGAGCGATAAAGCGCGTGGGCCTGCTCGAGCTGCGCCATGTCCAGCTCGACGCCCAGCCCGGGCGTGGTGGGCACGCGCAGCTTGCCGTCGCGGATCGCCAGCGGTTCGCGGGTGAGGCGCTGGCCATCCTGCCAGATCCAATGGGTATCGATGGCGGTGATCTCCCCCGGGCAGGCGGCGGCGACGTGGGTCATCATCGCCAGCGAGATATCGAAATGGTTGTTGGAGTGCGAGCCCCAGGTCATGCCCCACTCGTGACACAGCTCGCCGACCATCACCGCCCCCTGCATTGTCCAGAAGTGACAATCCGCCAGCGGGATATCGACCGCATTGAGCGCCACCGCGTACTGCAGCTGCTTGAAGTCGGTGGCGATCATGTTGGTGGCGGTCTTGAGACCGGTACGCTTCTTGAACTCGGCCATCGTCTCGCGTCCGGACCAGCTCGCTTCCTGACCACAGGGGTCCTCGGCGTAGCTGAGCAGATGCTTGATCGGCTCGAGCACGCGCACCGCCTCGTCGAGCGTCCAGGCGCCGTTGGGATCGAGAGTCAAACGCGCCTCGGGAAAAGCGTCGTGCAGCGCGCGGATACACTCCGCCTCCTCCTCGCCGCGCAGCACGCCCCCCTTGAGCTTGAAATCCTTGAAGCCATAGCGCGCATGGGCAGCCTTGGCCAGCTCGGCGACCGCGTCCGGCGTCAGTGCCTCGCGACGTCGCACTGCGTCCCAGGCGTCCACCGGGTCGTCGGCTTGCGGATAGGGCAGATCGGTCTTGGCCGGATCGCCGAGCAGGAACAGATAGCCCAGCGCCTCGACCTCGTCGCGCTGGCGGCCGAAACGCCCCAGTAGGTCCGCCACCGGCTGGCCCAACGCCTGCCCGTAGAGATCGTAGAGCGCCGACTCGATCGCGGTCAGCACGTGGACCGCCACGCGCAGATCGAAGGTCTGCTGGCCGCGCTCCTCGCGCCCGTTGCCGGCCAGCGCCAGCCGCGCCCGGTTGAGGACCTGCTTGATCTGGTCGATACGCGCGCCTTCGACCAGCGCCCGACACTGCTCCAGCCCCCGCAGGATACCCTCGCTGGAGGGGATCTCCCCCACCCCGCGCTGGCCGCTGTCATCCTCCAGGATCAGCACGCAGCGAATGAACCAGGGGGCATGGCCGCCGCTCAGGTTGAGCAGGAAACTGTCATAGCCGGCCACCGGCACGACCGACATTTTGGTGATCTTGGGAAAACTCATCTCGCACTCCTCGGTATTTGATCGTCGCGGGAACGCTGACGCAAGCGGCGAGCAAGATGAAGCTCGGGGCGCCCGGCGCACAGGATCCGGCGCCTATGGGGTATAGGTGGGGATTCCGCGCACCGGGCAACGCAGCGATTCATCTGCGCAGCCATTGACTCGGTGCTTTTTAGCCGCGTTTGCCGAATTCGGCGCTATCCACTGTCCACCGGCGCGCCTGCTCGGTCAGAGTGAAGCCGAGCCCCGGGCGGTCCGGCACCAGCATGCGACCGTCGCGGGTCTCGAGACGCTCGTTGAACAGCGGCTCCAGCCAGTCGAAGTGTTCGACCCAGGGCTCGCTGGGATAGGTCGCCGCCAGGTGCAGGTGAATTTCCATGGCAAAGTGCGGTGCCAACTGCAGGCCGGCGCTGCTGGCCAGGGTGGCCAGTTTCAGAAACGGCGTGATACCGCCGATGCGCGGCGCATCCGGCTGGATGATATCGGCGCTGCGATGGTCGATCAGCGCGCGGTGCTCGGCGACGCTGGCGAGCATCTCGCCGGTGGCGATCGGCGTATCCAGGGCGCTGGCCAGCGCCGCGTGCCCTTCGACGTCATAGGCATCGAGGGGCTCTTCGATCCACACCAGGTGGTAGGGCTCCATGGCGCGGCCGAAACGCAGTGCGGTGGCGCGGTCCCACTGCTGATTGGCGTCGATCATCAGTGGCACGTCGTCACCCAGGTGGCGGCGCACCGCCTCGACGCGCTGCAGGTCAGCCTTCATGTCGGGCTGGCCGACCTTGATCTTGACCCCCTTGATGCCGCTCTCCAGCGAGCGGGTGGCATTCTCCTTGACCTCCTCGATCGGCGTGTGCAGGAAGCCACCGGAGGTGTTGTAGCACTGCACCGAGTCACGATGCGCACCGATCAGCTTGGCCAGCGGCAGGCCCGCGCGCTTGGCCTTGAGGTCCCACAGGCCGACATCGACCGCGGCGATGGTCTGGGTGGCAAGACCGCTGCGCCCCACCGATGCGCCGGCCCACACCAGCTTGTGCCACAGCTTGTCGGTGTCGTTGGGGTCCTCGCCGAGGATCGCCGGCGCGATCTCCTTGGCATGTGCGAACTGGCCGTAGCCCCCGGCCCGCTTGGAGTAACTGAAACCGATGCCGCGATGACCGTCACGCGTCTCGATCTCGGTGAACAGAAACGACACCTCGGTCATCGGTTTCTGGCGTCCGGTCAGCACCTTGGCATCGCTGATCGGCGTCGCCAGGGGCAACAGTACGTGGGAGAAACGGATCCAACTGATGGCATCGTTGTTCATCGCGTCACCTTGTCTCGTGGGTCGTCGCAGGGGGAGAAATCTGGCCGCGGCGAGGTTCTCGGGCTCGTCGGCACACTGAATGATTGCGCTATCATTCTGGCGCCGTCAGAGGTCGTTGGACACGGATAGTAGCGCGGGGCATTTGTATGACAAAGATGCCGACAAGCAAATTACGACCAAAGCACTAGGTGACAACGCGTGCATGAGCGTCGCCGCGCGATGCCTCCATGCGTTATGGATCGCTTGCAGAGTGAGTTCGTCGAGGGCTTGGGGTTTGTGCGAAAAATCGGCGAGCGCAGGCGGTTTTCGTATAAAGCTTAGGTGGTGGCGCGATCGACCAGGCTGAAACCGACATCCTCCACCGCCCCGCTACGCTCGAACTGGGGGCGAGCCATGCGTTCGAGCAGTTGCTCGGCGGCGCGACGGCCGATGGTGGCACCATCGATGCGCACCGTGCTCAGCGCAGGAAAGCTGGCCGCGGCGTAGCTGCTGTCGCCGAAGCCCATGATGGCCAGATCATCGGGGATCGAAAGCCCCCGACTCTGCGCTTCGGCGATCACCCCCAGGGCGAGGATATCGGAGCTACACACGATCGCCTCGAGGGCATGGTGATCGAGCAGTTCGGCCGCCATCTCGCGTCCCCAGGGCATGCTCGAGGGGGTACCCACCCGGCGCAGCGGCAGCGCCTGCTGCCCCGCCTCGGCGAGGCGCTCGCGCAGGCCGTCGATACGCCGCTCGGCGCGAGCGTCATCGGCGCTGATCACGCCCAGACGGCGATAGCCGCGGGCGAGCAGATGCTCGGCCACGGCACGCCCCACGGCGTGATGGGAGAATCCGATCAGCATGTCGATGGGATCGTCGCTCATGTCCCAGATCTCGACCAGCGGGACCCGACTGGCCGCCAGCCGTTGCCGGGTCACAGCCGAGTGGTGGCAGCCGGTGAGCACGATCCCGTCGGGGCGGCGGCTGAGCACCGTCTCAACCACGCCCTCCTCTTCGGCGGGAGTGTAGCCGACCAGGCCCAGCAGCACCTGGTAGCCGCGCGGCACCAGCAAGCCGGTGACGGTCTGCACCACCTCGGCGAACAGCGCATGCGCCACCGTCGGCACCAGCAGCGCGACCAGGCGGCTGCGGCTGGAGGCCAGCGCGCCGGCGACCTGATTGGGCACATAGCCGGTCTCGCTGACGGCGCGGCGCACCCGCTCGCGGGTCGCCTCGCTGACCAGCTCGGGACGATTGAGCGCCCGCGACACCGTCATCGGTGCCACGCCGGCGACCCGCGCCACGTCGGTCAGACGGGCGCTGCCGGTGGCCCGGGCCGAGCGCGGCTTGGCGTCTTGATCACTCACTGCGGGGGGCGCGCCTCAGCCATGGGGTGGCGCGACGAAGGCGCCGAGGCGAGCGCAGCCCGCCGCCCACACCTCGCCCTCGAGCAGCGCCACCCCGGCGGTGGGAAAGCCCATGGCCGCGAGCGGCCCGCCATCGACCAGACGCCCGGCCAGGGTGCCGACCAGCGGCATGTGGCTGACCAGGATCAGCGGTGACGGCGACGCCCCCAGCGCGCTCAGGCGCTCGATCAGGGCGTCGACGTCATCCTCCGGGGTCATGCCGTCGCAGGTGTCGAGGGAGACGCCCAACGCCGCGGCGATGGGCAGCGCAGTCTGCTGCGCGCGCCGATACGGGCTCGCCCACAGGGTCGCCGTCGCCAGTTCCGGGCGGCTGGCAAGCCAGCGCGCCGCCGACTGCGCCTCGCCTTCGCCACGCGCGGTCAGGCGACGTTCGGCGTCGGGTAAGCCGGGGCCCGCCTCGCCGTGGCGCACGATCGCCAGCCAGCTCATGCGTCACCGTCCGGTGCCAGCTGATGGGCCTGCGACACCGCCTCGCGCGAGAGCATGAACTCGACGTCGCTGCTCTGTTCGTTCTCCATCAGCGCCCGCGCCATGTCGCGCGCCGGCACGCCGTCGAACATCACATGATGCAGCCCCTGGGCCAGCGGCATGTAGATGCCCTCCTCACGCGCCTTGGCGCAAACCAGCTTGACCGTATTGACGCCCTCCGCCACCTGACCCAGGGCCGCGATCGCCTCGTCGAGGGTGGCGCCCTCGCCCAGCGCATAGCCGACGCGATAATTGCGCGAGAGCTTGGACGAGCAGGTGACGATCAGATCGCCGACGCCGGAGAGCCCGAGAAAGGTCATGGGATTGGCACCCAGAGCCACCGCGAAGCGGCTCATCTCGGCCAGCGCGCGGGTCATCAGCATGGCGCGGGTGTTCTCGCCCATGCCCAGCGCCGCCGCCATGCCCGCGGCGATGGCATAGATGTTCTTGAGCGAGCCGCCCAGCTCGGCGCCGTAGCGGTCGTTGCCGGCATAGACACGGAAGTAGCCGCAGCCCAGCGCGGCCTGGACATAGGCGCGGGTGACCGCGTCGTCGCTGGCGATCACCGTCGCCGTGAGCTGCTTCTGGGCGATCTCCGCGGCCAGATTGGGCCCCGAAAGCACGCCGATGTGCGACGAGCCGGTCTCCTCCTCGATCAACTGGCTCATCAGCTTGAAACCCTCGGCCTGGATCCCCTTGGTGGTGGTTACCAGGATCTGCTCCGGGCGCAGGTGCTCGCGCGCCTGCTCGAGCACGCTGCGAAACGCCTTGGAGGGGATGGCGATGAACACCACCATGGCCTCGGCCACGGTGGCGGCCAGATCGGTGGAGGCCACCACCGCCGGATTGATCGGGTAGTCGGGCAGATAGCGGCCGTTGCGGTGCTCGTGATTGATCTGGTCGACCAGCGCCGCATCGCGCAGCCACTGGCGCACCGTGGCGCCGTTGTCGGCAGCGATGCTGGCGATGGCGGTACCGAAACTGCCGCCGCCGAGCACGGCGACCCGCATGGGCTCCGAGGAGCGGGAAGCTGACTGCGAGGAGGATTCTGACATGGTCGATCCGTGGCCACTGAACGATGCCGACAGTGTAACGAAAATCGCCCCGGACGGGGGTGCCGTCGCGGGGCGAAATACGCTCGGATCAGAGTCGCGCGTGGCGCCGCCTCAGTCGATCATCGGCACCAGGGCGTCGATGCTGCCGCGGGCGTCGCCGTAGAGCATGCGCGTGTTCTCCTTGAAGAACAGCGGGTTCTCGATGCCCGAGTAACCGGTGCCCTGGCCACGCTTGCACACGAACACCTGCTTGGCTTCCCACACCTTGAGTACCGGCATGCCGGCGATCGGGCTGCCCGGGTCCTCCTGCGCCGCGGGATTGACGATATCGTTGGAGCCGATGACGATCACCACGTCGGTGCTGGCGAAGTCATCGTTGATCTCGTCCATCTCCATGACGATATCGTAGGGCACCCGCGCCTCCGCCAGCAGCACGTTCATGTGTCCGGGCAGGCGCCCCGCTACCGGGTGGATGCCGAAACGCACGTTCTTGCCCGCGGCGCGCAGCTTGCGCACCAGCTCGCTCACCGCGTTCTGGGCCTGGGCCACCGCCATGCCGTAGCCGGGCACGATGATCACGCTGTCGGCGTCGTTGAGCGCACTGGCGACACCGCCGGTATTGATCGATACCTGCTCGCCCTCGATCTCCGCGGCCTCGCTCTGGGTCGCCCCGAAGCCGCCCAGGATCACGCTGACGAAGTTGCGATTCATCGCCTTGCACATGATGTAGGAAAGGATCGCGCCGGAGGAGCCGACCAGCGCCCCGGTGACGATCAGCAGGTCGTTGGAGAGGGTGAAGCCGATCGCCGCCGCGGCCCAGCCCGAGTAGCTGTTGAGCATCGACACCACCACCGGCATGTCGGCGCCGCCGATCCCCATGATCAGGTGCCAGCCGATGAAGAAGGCGAGCAGTGCCAGCAGCACCAGGGTCCAGGCCCCGGCACCGTTGAAGTAGCCCACCGCCAGCAGCACGCAGAGCAGCGCGGCGCCGGCATTGAGCAGATGCCCGCCCGGCAGCTTGTGCGGCTTGCCGCCGATCTTGCCGGCCAGCTTGCCGAACGCCACCACCGAGCCGGTGAAGGTCACCGCGCCGATGAACACGCCCAGCACCACTTCGATCTGCAGGAAGGTGAGCTCCAGCGGGGTCTTGTGGGCCAGGGTCGCAGCGAACGCCGAGAACCCTTCGACATCGATCCCGGCGACACGGGTGGCCACCACCCGAGCGCGCTCCATCTCGGCGTTGAAGCCGATGAACACCGCCGCCAGGCCGACCACACTGTGCAGCGCGGCGACCAGTTGCGGCATCTCGGTCATCTCGACCCGACGCGCCAGCCAGGCACCGGCCAGCCCGCCGATCAGCATCAGCGGAATCAGCCAGCCGAGCCCGCCCACGCCGGGCCCGAGCGCGGTGAACACCACCGCGATCGCCATCCCCACGATGCCGTACCAGACCGCCCGCTTGGCCTTCTCCTGATTGCTCAGCCCGCCCAGCGACAGGATGAACAGGACACTCGCCGCGATCGCCGCGGCGGAAACGAACTCATGTTGCAACATCATCTCTCTCCGCGGGTCAGGATTTCTGGAACATGGCGAGCATGCGTCGGGTGACCAGGAAGCCCCCGACGATATTGATCGAGGCGATCAGCACCGAAATGCCCGCGAGCAGCCCGACCAGCCAGCTACCCGAGCCGATCTGCAGGATCGCCCCCAGGATCACGATCCCCGAGATGGCATTGGTCACCGCCATCAGCGGCGTATGCAGCGAGTGGCTGACGTTCCAGATCACCTGGAAACCGACGAAGCAGGCCAGCGCGAAGACGATGAAGTGCTGCATGAACGAGGCCGGCGCGACCATGCCCAGCAACCACATCAGCACGCCCCCGGCCGCCAGCAGGCCGACCTGACGCTTGGTCTGGGCGAGGAAGCTGGCGTGCTCGGCGGCGCGCTTCTCCTCCGGCGTCGGCTCCTTGGGCTTGGCCTTGGGCTTGGCCGCACCGATCGCCTTCACTTTGGGCGGCGGCGGCGGGAAGGTGATCTCGCCGGCATGGGTGGCGGTGGCGCCGCGGATCACGTCATCCTCCATGTCATGGACGATGACGCCATCTTTCTGCGGCGTCAGATCGGTGAGCATATGGCGGATGTTGGTGGCATAGAGCAAGGATGCCTGGGTCGCCATGCGCGAGGGGAAGTCGGTATAGCCCACCACGATCACGCCATTGTCGGTGACGATCCGCTCGTCCATCACCGTCAGATCACAGTTGCCGCCCTTCTCGGCGGCGAGATCGACGATCACCGAGCCCGGCTTCATCGCCGCCACCATCTCCTCGAGCCACAGCTTGGGCGCCGGGCGCCCGGGGATCAGCGCGGTGGTGATGACGATATCGACCTCAGGGGCCTGCTCGCGGAACAGCGCCAGCTGCTTCTCGCGGAACTCCGGGCTCGAGGGCGAGGCGTAGCCGCCGCTGCCCGAACCGTCTTGGCTATCCTCGAAGTCGAGGAACAGGAACTCGGCGCCCATCGACTCGATCTGCTCGGCGACTTCCGGGCGCACATCGAAGGCGCGCACCACCGCCCCCAGGCTGGTGGCGGTACCGATGGCGGCAAGCCCGGCCACGCCGGCGCCGAGCACCAGCACCTTGGCCGGCGGCACCTTGCCGGCGGCGGTGACCTGGCCGGTGAAGAAGCGCCCGAACTGGTTGCCGGCTTCAATCACCGCACGGTAGCCGGCGATGTTCGCGGTGCTCGAGAGCGCATCCATCTTCTGCGCCCGCGAGATACGCGGCACCATGTCCATCGCCACCACGGTGGCGCCCTTTTCGCGGCAGCGCGCCAGGCGCGCCTCGTTCTGCGCCGGCCAGAAGAAGGCGATCAGCGTCTGCCCCTCGCGCAGCCGCTCGATCTCGGCATCGAGGGGTTCGCGTACCTTGATCACCACCTCGGCGGTGTCCCACAGCGCTGCGGCGTCGTCGACCAGGGTCACCCCGACGGCCTGATAGGCGTCGTCGCTGAAACCGGCGGCGACGCCCGCACCGCGCTCGAGCAGACACTCGTGCCCGAGCTTCTGGATCTGCTGCGCGCTCTCCGGGGTCAGGGCGACCCGCGCTTCGCCCTTGGCGATCTCTTTGGGGGCGCCAATTCTCATGCCGCCACCTCGCGCAGCGACGGCGTCACGCCGCCGCTCAGGTCGGATTCGGCCAGGCCACGCGGGGCAAGCCCTGCGCAGCGCCAAAACGGACACGGCATCGCTCGATCGGCCATGCGTCGGTTCTCCTGTGGGGTCGAGATAAGGGCGCCCTCCCCCGCACCTGCGGTACCGCCGAACGCCGATCGAAGGCCGTTCAGCAGCGCCACTGGCGCAAGGGAGAGCGCCTGAATGAGCCCAAGTGTTCGATAAAGCCGACGGCGGGATCAAGACGCACGCAGAAAAACCAACCCGCTCAATATTTTATGGTGACCATAACTGAATCGTTATGCTTGAAATACAAGACAAACCATTGATTAAAAAGATAAAAAACAGACCCTGGGAATGAGTTATCGATGCCATAACGCAACCCTTATTCGTCCCAATTGGCGGCTTTCTGCCCGCCGCCATTACGGAGAGGAAGGGTCAGGCGAAAAGTACCGGGCCGGGGAGCCTCTGCACCAGGTCCCGGGCGGGACCTGGCGCAGGCGGATTAAAGACAGACTCAGGAAGCGCTCGCGATCGGCTCAGGAGGAGCAGGAGAGGCACACCGGCGGCGCGCTGGCCGCCGGCGCTTCGGCCCAGGCGGCCATGCCCGGGCGTGCCTCGAACGGCGACGCCAGCAGCTCGCGGAAGGTGCGCAGCGGCTCGGCATCGCCGGCCTGGGCCGCTTCGATCACCTGCTGCGCCAGGTGGGTGCGCAGCACGTAGAGCGGGTTGACCCGGCGCATCGCCGCCAGCCGCTCGGTCTCGCCGCGCGATTCATGCGCGAGACGTGCCCGGTAGCGCGCGAGCCACTCATCGAGCTGGGGGTCAGCGACCTCTTCGCTGAGCACCAGCCCACCGGCGACATCGCTCTCGGACAGGGCGCGAAAGCTACGGTGGAAATCCGCCTGCGCCCGCCCCAGCATCTCCAGCCAGTCGTCGATCAGCGCCCCATCCTCCTCGCGCTCGACCTCCAGCCCCAGCCGGGCACGCATCAGAATGGCGTAGGCCGCCTGCAGCGTCGGCTCGTAGCTGTCGAGGATTTCGCGCAGGCGCTCGGGGGCGATCAGCGGCGTCAGGCACTGGGCCAGTACGGTGAGGTTCCACAGCGCGACGCCGGGCTGCTGGTCGAAGGCGTAGCGCCCGCTGGCGTCGGTATGGTTGGGAGTGAGCTGGGGGTCGTAGCGGTCCATGAAGGCATAGGGGCCGTAGTCCAGCGTCAGCCCCAGGATCGACATGTTGTCGGTATTCATCACCGCGTGCACGAAGCCATAGGCCTGCCAGCGCGCAATCAGCTCCGCGGTGCGGGTCACCACATCCTGATAGAGCGCTTCCAGCGGCGCCGGCTGGGTCGCGAGCTGCGGCCGATGACGTTCGATCACGTGGTGCATCAGGCGCGCGAGATCGTCGCTGCGTTTCTGCTGATATAGCCACTCGAAATGGCCGAAGCGCACGTGACTCTCGGCCAGCCGCAGCAGTGTGGCGCCGGGCTCGACCCGCTCGCGCATCACCTTCTCGCCGTTGACCGCCACCGCCAGCGCAAGGGTGGTGGGAATACGCAGGCCGGCCATCGCCTCACCGGCAAGATACTCGCGGATCGATGAGCGCAGCACCGCGCGACCGTCGCCGAAGCGCGAATACGGCGTCTGCCCGGCGCCCTTGAGATGCAGATCGCAGGGCCCCTGCGGAGTCAGTGCCTCACCCAGCAATAGCCCGCGACCGTCGCCCAGCGCCGGGTTGTAGGTGCCGAACTGGTGCCCAGTATATTTCTGCGCCAGCGGGTCCATACCCGGCAGCATGGTCGCGCCGCTCATCAACGCGGTGAGCCGGTCGCGTTCGATCGCCTCGGGGTCGAGGCCGAGGCGCAGCGCCGCGGTAGGGCTCAGGTCGAGCAACCGCGTCTCGGCCCATACGCTGGGCGTGACCCGGGTGAAGAAGTCTTCCGGGAAGCGCGACCAGACGTTATCGAAAACCAGCGCGTCGAGACCGTTGTCAGCCGTCATGCCGTCCTCCTCGAAGCGGGGTGGGTAGTGGCGAGATCGTGGTGGGGATAACGCTCTAGCTTACACCCTCACCCCGCGGTCCTGCACACCAGCCAGCCCTGCCACCAGCCGGCACCGCAGGCAGACCCCGCCGGGCGCTGCCCGAGGACAGGCGCGAGGCGTGGCGAGGCAGTGATGTGGCAAGACACAGTGGTGAAGGCCGGATCAGGCGGGGCTGGCGTCGCTGTCGCTGGCATCCAGACCGTGATCGCGGATCAGCTCGCCATTGGTGCGCAGGAGTGCCAGCAGTTGCTGCTGATAGTCGGGCGAGGTGGAGTAGTTGTGCAGCTTGCCGATAAGCCGCTCGGCCGAGATCGAGCGTCCGCGCGTGGCCAGCGTCATGCGCTCCTGGCGCAGCTGGGTATAGGCGCGGTGGGTATTGAGATTGTGCAGATAGGCGCGCACGCCGTCACGCACGCTGTCGAACACCTGGAAACGCCGCGAGGTGCCGTTCTGGGCGATACCGCAGCCGGGCGAGAAGCAGCGCATGCCGAACAGGTTGTTGCTCTCGCGGGCAATGCGCGAGGTGCCCCAACCGGACTCCTCGACGGCCTGGATCACCACCATCTCCAGCGGGATGGTATTGACCCGGCTGAGCAGCTCCGGGCTGACCTGGCCCGGTTCGCAGCTCACCCCATAGGCGTCGCACAGCCGCGCCAGACGCGCTTTCTCGTCGTCACGCAGCGGGTTGACCCGGGTGCTGATCGCGAACAGCCAGTTGCGGTCGCGCTGGATCTGCGCATTCTCGGCCTGGACCAGCGGCACCAGCAGCCCGAGAAAGGCCGCCTTGCGCTTGGCGCCGGCCTTGTACTCGCGCAGATCGGGCAGCTCGCTGACCGGGTCCAGGGCTGGCTGGGTGACGCTACTGTAAAGGGTGGGCGCAGTTTCGGATGCCGGTTCGGCCTGAGCCGACATCGGAAACGGGGCTTGCGCCAGAGTCAGTACGGCAGTCAAGGCCAGGGCGGTGGTACGACGATTGAGCCCCGGCCGGCGGGTCACTCGACCGCCGGCCGGGGGAAAGGATCGCGACATGGTGGCGCTCCTCGTATGGAAAGATGGCAGCAGGCTAACAGCAATTCGCCGCCAAGTTGAGTAAATAACGTGCAAAATCGTCATCAAGGGTGTGACTTTTCCGGTCCCGAAAAGCACTCGGCCGGCCCCGAAATGGGGCCGGCCGAGCCAGCGGGCATGGCGCCGAGCGAGGTCGGCGCCGGGGCGGTCAGGCGCTCAAGAGCGCGTTGAGCCGCTTGACGTAGGCAGCCGGATCATCGAGATGTCCGCCCTCGGCGATCACCGCCTGATCGAGCAGAATGCGCGACAGATCGCCGAAGCGTTCACCGTCGGCGGACTCCAGCCGGGCTACCAGCGCATGCTCGGGATTGAGCTCGAGAATCGGCTTGACCTCGGGCAGGGTCTGACCCGCGGCCTCCATCAGCCGGCGCATCTGGAAGCCCATCTCGTGCTCGGGCAGCACCACGCAGGCCGGTGAATCGGTCAGCCGGTGGGTCACACGGACCTCCTGGACGTCCTCGCCCAGCGCCTCCTTGACCCGCTTGACCAGATCTTCCTTGGCCTTGGCGGTCTCCTCCTGAGCCTGCTTCTCGGCCTCGTCGGCCATGTCGTCGAGGTCCAGGTCACCCTTGGCCACGTCGGCCAGCGACTTGCCGTCGAACTCGGTGAGATGGCTCATCAGCCACTCGTCGATGCGGTCGTGCAGCAGCACCACCTCGATGCCCTTCTTGCGGAAGATCTCCAGGTGCGGGCTGTGACGCGCGGCGTTGAAGCTGTCGGCGACGATGTAGTAGATCTTCTGCTGGCCCGCCTTCATGCGCTCGACGTAATCCGCCAGCGCCTGGTCCTGCACGCTGCTGTCAGTATGGGTGGTCGAGAAGCGCAGCAGCTCGGCGATCTTGTCGCGGTTGGCGTAGTCCTCCGCCGGGCCCTCCTTGAGCACGCTGCCGAAGGTGTTCCAGAAGGTCTGATAGGCCTCCTTGTCCTTGGCCAGCTTCTTGAGCATGTCCAGCGCGCGCTTGGTCAGCGCCGACTTCATCGAGTCGACCTGGGGCGACTTCTGCAGCAGCTCGCGCGAGACGTTGAGCGGCAGATCCTTGGAGTCGAGCACACCCTTGACGAAACGCAGGTAGAGCGGCAGGAAGGCTTCGGCATCGTCCATGATGAAGACGCGCTGGACGTAGAGCTTGAGCCCGCGCACGCCGTCACGCTGATACAGGTCGAACGGCGCGCGCTCAGGCACATAGAGCAGGCTGGTGTATTCGAGCTTGCCCTCGACCTTGTTGTGGCTCCAGGTCAGCGGGTCGCTGAAGTCATGGGCGATGTGCTTGTAGAACGCCTTGTACTCGTCGTCACTGATCTCGGCCTTGGGCCGTACCCACAGCGCGGTCGCCTCGTTAACCGTCTCCCAGCTGACGGTCTCGCTGCCTTCGATCTCGTTGCCCTCTTCGTCACGGGCCTTCTCGACCTTGGGCATGCGCACCGGCACATCGATGTGGTCGGAGTACTTGCGCACCAGATTCTTGAGGCGGAAGTCGTCGGCGAACTCCTTGGCGTCCTCCTTGAGGTGCAGCACGATCTCGGTGCCGCGCTCGGGGCGCTCGATATCGGCAATGGTGAACTCGCCCTCGCCCTTGGAGCGCCACTCCACGCCCTGCTCGCTGTCGGCACGGCGGGTACGCACCACCATCTCATCGGCGACGATGAAGCCGGAGTAGAAACCGACCCCGAACTGGCCGATCAGCTTGGCGTCCTTCTGCTTCTCGCCGGAGAGCTGCTTGAGGAATTCGGCGGTGCCGCTCTTGGCGATGGTACCGAGGTTCTGGATCACCTCTTCGCGGCTCATGCCGATGCCGGTGTCGCGCACGGTAACCGTGCCGGCGTCGGCATCATGTTCGATCTCGATCCTGAGTTCCGGGTCCTGACCGTAGAGCGCGTCGTTCTCCAGCGCTTCGTAACGCAGCTTGTCACAGGCGTCGGCGGCGTTGGAGATCAGCTCACGCAGGAAGATCTCCCGATTGGAGTACAGGGAGTGGATCATCAAGTGCAACAGCTGCTTGACCTCGGTCTGGAAACCGAGCGTTTCTTCTTGAGTGGCAGTGGTCATCGGTGAGCCTCTTGACACGGTTGCGAAGTAAAAAGACCAAGGAAATGAAGACGATCAGCGATATGGGGGTGGCCGGTGGCTTTTCAAGCACCGCCACCTCAAGCCCCACTCTCCGGTGCGGTGGGGCCGTCGTCCCAGCCCTTCCAGCGGCGGTAGCCGTCGAGCGCCCGATCGACCCGGGTGAGCAGCCAACCGACGATGAACACGTCGTCGACCAGCCCGATCACCATCAGGAAGTCGGGAATCAGGTCGAGCGGCGACACCAGGTAGACCAGCGCCGCGGCCATCCAGGCGAAGGCCGCCCACGGCACCGGGCGATAACGTCCACGCACCACGTCGGCGGTCATCGGGCCGAATACCCGGAAAGCCCGGCCGATACGCGCCAGCGCGCCGCCGCGCTGCTTGAGCCGCGAGAGTTGAGTCAACCAACGCCAAGGTGTCATACGCTCGGCCTCCTTGAGAAAAGCGCCGCTTATCGGGCGATGGGCAATGGCGCCCTGAGGCTATACATGGTTACGATTGTGCCTGGATTCAACGCCGGGGACGGTGGCGCGGCCATGCCGCCCCCGGCGCACGACATCCATGCCGGTGGCCTGCCCCGGCGTGAGATGCACCGACCCGACGAGAGAGTTCGCAATGCCCGCATTTCTTCAGCGTAGTCTCGGCAAGCGCCAACCCTGGCTGCGCCGCTGTTTCGCCGGTGCCCTGGGCCTGGCCCTGGCCGCCCCGGTACTGGCCGCCACATCGAGCGACGACCTGGTGATGAAGCAGGCCCTGGACGCCGCGCGCGACCAGCGCTGGGACGCCATCGACCAGGCCGCGATCCAGGATCACGTGCTCGCCGGCTACGTCGAGTACCACCGTCTGCGCGCGCGGCTGAGCACCGCCTCCGCCGCCGAGGTCAACGCCTTCATCACCCGCTACGGCGACTCGCCGCTGGCGGAATGGATGCGCGGCACGGCGCAGACACGCTTCGGCCAGCAGGGTCGCTTCGCCGACCTGCTGGCGATCAGCGACGGCGAGCCCGACGGTGCCATTCGCCAGTGCTACTACTATACCGCCCTGCTCGACCGTGACCCCGCCCGCGCCGCGGCCGGGGGCGAAGCGCTGTGGCATGTCGGCGCCTCCCAGCCGGACGCCTGCGACCCCCTCTTCGCCACCCTGACCCAGCGCGGCGTGCTCACCGACGAGGACACCTGGGAGCGCATGATGCTGGCCTGGGAGAACGGCCAGAGCGGCCTGGTGAACTATCTCGAGCGCAGCCTGGGGGACGCCTGGCAGCCCGCTATCGGTCAGTTCGAACGCGTCAGCGCCAACTATGCCGCGGTCACCCAGATCCCGCAGGACCTGGGGCCCGGGAAAGGTGCCGCCGGTGCGCTGACCGCTGCCACCATGTACGCTTTCACCCGCGCCGACACCGAGGCCGCGCTGGAGGCGTGGCGCAAGATCGCGCCGCACGCCGCGCTGAGCGACGCCCAGCGTCAACGCATCGAGCGCGATCTGGCGTTCTACTCCATGGTCCGCGATGTCGCCAACAACCAGGGTTGGGTCGACGCCAACCTGCCGCGGCTCGCCGATGCCGACCTGATCGAACTGCGCATCCGCAATGCGGTGACCGCTGGCCATTGGCAAAACGTGGTGCGCTGGACCCAGGCGCTGCCCGAAGCGGCGCGCGGCGACGCCCACTGGCAGTACTGGCTGGGACGCGCCCAGGCGGCACTGGGCAACGACGAGGCTGCGCGACGCGCCTATGCGAACGCGGCCAGCGAGCGCAGCTTCTTCGGCTTCGCCGCCGCCGACCGCCTGGGCCAGCCCTATCATCTGCAGATGAGTGACACCCATGTCACCACGCTACAGCAGGAGCTGACCAACATGCTGCCGGTGGTCCAGCGTACCGAGGCGCTGATGCGCATCGGCGAGGAGGGGCTGGCGCGCAGCGAGTGGTATACCGCCGCCGCCCGCGACACCCCGGAGCAGGCCGCGGCCCTGGCCGACTACGCCATCCGCCAGGGCTGGTACGCCATGGCGGTGCAGACCACCATCGCCGCCAAGCAGTGGGACGCCCTGCCGTGGCGCTTCCCCGCCGCCTATCGCGAATCCTTCCTGCACTGGGGCGAGCGCCAGCAGGTCGACCCCTTCCTGCTGATGGGCATCGCCCGCCGCGAAAGCGCCTTCAACCCCGAGGCGATGTCGCCAGTGGGCGCCCGCGGGCTGATGCAGCTGATGCCGGGGACCGCCGACCACGTGGCGCGCCAGCTCGGCATCGCCGCGCCCAGCACCAGCGATCTGTTCCAGCCGCAGACCAATATTCGCCTCGGCAGCAGCTATATCCGCAGCATGCTGGAGCGCTATCGCGGCAATCGCATCGCCGCCACCGCGGCCTACAACGCCGGCCCCCAGCGGGTCGACCGCTGGCTCAACGATGCCCCGCAGGAGTTCGATCGCTTCGTCGAGAGCATTCCGTTCCGCGAGACCCGCGACTACGTGCAGGCGGTGCTCGCCTATCGGGTGATCTTCGAGAGTCTCGCCAAGCAGGGTGATACCCAGGGCGTGGCCATGCTGACGCCGGCCGAGCGTCAGGGGCGCTACGACCCGACCCTGATCGCCAGCAACTGAAACGCTGCTAGAGGTCTGAAGGAGAGTCGGCCAAGCCCTGCGACACGCGCAGGGTCTGGCCGAAGATGGCAAGAGCACCGGCCCTGCACGGCAAGGCTGTGCTCCCGAGCGCAGAGACTACAGCAGCCAGATCCCCAGCCCGAGGCCACCGCCGAGGGTGATCAACAGCCCCGCCAGCATCATCAGGCCGTCACCAGCGGTCAGCCCCAGCGCCATCACCACGATCGCCAGCGCCGGCAGCGCGGCCGCGAACGGCAGCAGCTCCAGCGGCATCATCGACAGCCCCAGCAGGGTCATCAGCAAGGCCAGCAGGCGCTGGGTCAAGTTGCCCAGCAGCCACGTCAGGCGCGGCTGCAGCAGGCGGTCGATGCGCCGTGTCCAGGGCTTGGCCCGCGCGGCGATGCGGTGCCAGCGCGCGTGACTGATACCCCGCTGGGCAAGCCGCCGGGGCAACCAGGGCGCGCCCCGACCGAGCACCAGTTGGATCGCCATCAGCGCGATGAAGATCCCGCACAGGCTGGGCACGCCCGGCACGCCGCCGGTGGGCAGCAGCGCGATCAGCCCCGGTATCAGCACCACCGGGCCGAAGCCGCGGGAATTGAAGGTCTCGACGATGTCGCCGAGGGTAATGGTGTCATCCTCGACGCGCTCGTCGAGAGTGTCGAAAATAGCGGTGAGCTTCAGCCGCTCCGCCATGCGTCACCTCCCTGTGACGTTGAAACCCTGTGACGTTGAAAAACGTGTGACGTCGAAAAAGTGTGACATCGAAAGAGATGCGTCCGCGCCGGTGGCGTCAGAGACCGCGGCGCGCGTGCTTGAGCGAGATCTGGTCGTTGAGGGTCCAGAAATCGTAGAGCACGCCGAGCAGGAAGAAGCCACCGGTCACCAGATAGAGCAGACCGGTGAGCCACTTGCCCATGTACATGCGGTGGATACCGAAGACACCCAGAAAGGTGAGCAGGATCCACGCCAGGGTGTAGCTGATCGGGCCAGCGCGGAAGCGCAGATCCGCCTGCCGATCCATGGCCGGGATCAGGAACAGATCGATCAGCCAGCCGATGCCGAGCAGCCCCAGCGTCAGAAACCATAGGGTACCGGTCACCGGCTTGCCATAATAGAAGCGGTGAGAGCCGGTGAAACCGAAGATCCACAGCAGGTAGCCGATGATCTTGCTGTGAGTGTCGTTGAGTGCGACTTCGCCTCGTGCCACGGGAACAACTCCTGAACTGTCCAAACACGGATACCGCGAGCACGGCTCGCGGTGAGCGACAGCTTACCCGAGAGCCCTGCCGTCATGCACCCTGCGCTTGCCTAGGGCGCCGGCAAGGGGTTCGTGGCGGCAGACGTTCGCCAGTCGATTCCGCTAGCCTGCCGCGACCGGTGCAATCCAATCGTCATATGCATATGGGCAACTTCTTAAAAAGGGTTAAGAAAACCATACCCGGTGCCGCGATCGCCCCGGAAAAAAGGCGCGGGAGGGCTGTAGACGTGCACGTTTTTTCCATCTATGGTGCTTTAGCGGGGCGTGGAGATCACTCGACCAAAGTCAAGCCGGCAATGCTTGACGGTCAGAATGACCCCCATGCATCATCCGCTGCGTAGGTTTGCAGGTAGAATGTCGTCAGTTGTCAGTCGCTCGTCGAACTCCTCTTGCGCATTCCCCCCTCGTCTTACCACGCATTTCGAGCTTCCCGTGGGGGGTGCTCGGCTTCACTACTAGGCAAGTTAAGGAAATCGACAATGGCAACCGGCACTGTCAAATGGTTCAATGACACCAAAGGCTACGGGTTCATCTCCCCCGATGACGGCGGCGATGACCTGTTCGCACACTTCTCCGAAATTCAGGCAGAAGGCTTCAAGACCCTGCAAGACGGCCAGAAGGTCACCTTCGACGTCACCCAGGGCAAGAAAGGCCTTCAGGCCGCCAACATCAAGGTCAGCGGCTGAGCTAGCCTGCCCTTGAGAAGAAAGCCCACCTTAGCGGTGGGCTTTTTTATGGTTCTTCACGGAAGTCCGGGTAGCCCCGGACTTCCGTGAAGAACCTTTTTTATGCGCGCCGTTCGCGTAGACGCCGTGCTCACCGGCATCGCATTTCTGGACATCCGTTCATGCCGGCAGTGTCGCCAGCCGCGTCAGCTCTCGCCGATATCTTCGTTCCACACTTCGGGGTGAGCGTCGATGAAGCTCGCCATCAGCTCGCGACAATCGGCGTCGTCAAGCACCTCCACCTCGACGCCGCGCTCGCGCAGCAGCGCCTCTTCGCCGAGAAAGGTGCGGTTCTCCCCCACCACGACCCGCGGGA
Source organism: Gammaproteobacteria bacterium MFB021 (assembly GCA_000737985.1). GTDB lineage: Bacteria > Pseudomonadota > Gammaproteobacteria > Pseudomonadales > Halomonadaceae > Salinicola. Next base: position 41,241 of record JNVT01000045.1, read on the forward strand.
TGCCATAGAGCAGGATCGCCCCGCTGCACATCGAACACGGCGACAGCGTGGTGTAGAGCACACTGTTGCGGTAGACGCTGGCGGGCTGCCGCCCGGCGTTCTCCAGCGCGTCCATCTCGCCGTGCAGCACGGCGCTACCGCGCTGCTGGCGCTGATTGTGGCCGCGTCCGATGATCCGCCCCTCGTGCACCAGCACCGAGCCGATCGGCACGCCGCCCTCTTCCAGACCCAGACGCGCCTGCTCGATAGCCGCCTGCATGAAGTCATCCATATCGTGCTCTCCTGATAGCTGGGGCCAATGATCGCTCGGCCGTCTCTCAGTCATCTCTCAGTCATCTCTCAACAACGGGCAGCGTGACGGCACCACCAGCGGCAGCGCCTCGCCTTCGAGCGACGCACGGAAGCGGCGATAGCGGCGCGGCTCGCCGTCGAGGTTGAGCGGGAAGGCCCCGTCACTGTCGAACTCCACCCACGGCACCCGCAGATAGCGGACGAACTCGCCGTCGTTGGGCAGATTCTCCAGCTCGTCGATGATGCGCTTGAGTTCGCCAAGCGAGCTGAAGTGGCGTACGAACAGCAGCTCCAGCAGGCCATCGTCGATCCGGGCCGAGGGTGCCAGCCGCTGACCGCCGCCGGCCTGGGCCCCATTGCCGATCGCCAGCATGAACAGCGGCACTCGCGCCTCGCCCTCGGGCCAGCGCAGATGCCCCTCGAACGGCTGGTAGTTCCACGCCTTGAGCATGCCCATCAGCGAGTAGGCACCGCCGCCGAGCAGACGCTTGAGCGCGACCGGCGTGGAGGTGGTGATCTCGGCACCGAAGCCCCCGGAGGCAACGTTGATGAACGCCTCGTCGTCGAGCATGCCGACATCCACGCGTCGGGTATCGCCGGTCAGCGCCAGCTCGAGCGCAGCCGCTGGGGTCATCGGCAGCTCGAGACCATTGGCGAAGTCGTTGGCACTGCCCAGCGGCAGAATACCCAGCGCGGGACGCTGCTCGGCCGGGTGGCGCATCAGCCCGGCGACGGTCTCGTTGATCGAGCCATCGCCGCCGCCGGCGATCACCCGGGAGGCGCCCGCCGCCACGGCTTCGTCGACCAGCCGGATACCGTCCCCCCCCTCCCAGGTGACACGCACCGAAAGCTTGTGCCCCCGCTCACGCAGCGACGTCACCGCGCTGCGAATCTCTGGCTGCTGCGCGGACTTGCCGTTGAGTATCAACCACGTAGTGCCCTCGCCATGACTGGCCATACCGATCGAATCCTTTCCTGGGGGCGACGCTCGCGCGGCGCCTTATTCTTCCGCTGTCACCGCAATGCAGTCTAGGCTTTGTACGCAAAACTGCCTGCGCTCGGCAATACAGCGTTAAAAATCAGCTCAAAATGCTCATTTACATCCTGTAAACTCCGCTTTCTCGCCAATTTTTGCCTTGTCTTACCTTCGCTCGCCGACTTTTCATACAAAGCCTAGCAGCCCGCCGCGACAACGGCTGCTCGCCGTGGCGACGCCAGGCCGCTATGGCTGCCTCGCCGCTCTCAACCCCAGCGCCGCGCCAGGCACCACAGCAGCAGCCCGCCGCCGGTGCATAGCGCGGTGAGCGTGAACTGAGGCGCCAGCGGCGTCATCAGCGCCAGGGTGGCGACGATCGCCCCGCCGCCGAGCTGAATCGCCCCGAGCAGCGCCGCGGCGGTGCCGGCGCGCTCGGGAAACGGCTCCAGCGCCAGGCTGGCCGCGGAGCCCAATATCATCGAGAAGCCCACCGACAGCAGTGCCACCGGCGCCATGAAAGTGGCCACCGAGAGCGCCACGCCCAGGTAGAGCGCGGTGACCAGCAGCCCCCCGCCAATCACCACCAGCAGCCCGCGCTGCACCGTGGCTCGGCGCCCCCAACGATGCATCAGGCGTGGCACGAAGAAGAATGCCAGGGTGCTCACCAGCGCGTTGGCACCGAACCACAGGCTGAACACCCACTCGGGCTGGCCCAGCCGATCCATCACGATCACCGGCGCGGCCGAGACGTAGACCAGAATCGCCGCCATCATCGTACTCACCACCAGCGCATAATAAAGGAAGCGCGGATGGCCGAGCACCGGACGATAGCGTGACCAGCGGTAGAGCCTGCGTTCGATCGGGGTCTCGGCCGGCCGCGTCTCGCCGAAGCGCCACCAGGCACCGAGGCAGAGCAGCGCGGCGAACGCCATCATGAAAGCGAAGTTGCTGCGCCAGCCGAAAGCCACGGTGAGCGCGCCACCGATCACCGGGGCGAGCGAAGGCACCAGCGTCAGCGAGCCGTTCAAATAGCTGTAGAGCTTGGCGCCGGTCTCCGGCGGGTAGCTGTCACGTACCGCCGCGAACGCCACGGTGACCGTAGCGCAGGCACCCAGCCCCTGCAGCACGCGGGCGGCGTAGAGCCACTCCAGGGTCGCCGCGCCGAGCCCCATCAGCGCGCCGGCGAAATAGGTCAGGGCGCCGCCGAGCAGCACCGGTCGGCGGCCGAAACGGTCGGCCAGCGGCCCCACCAGCACCTGTCCGACGCCCACGCTGAGCAAAAACAGCGTGATGGTCACCTGGAGCGCGGCGAACGGTCGCTCGAAATCACGCGCCATTGCGGTCAGAGCCGGCAGATAGATATCGATGGCCAGGGGCGACAGCATGACTGCACCCATCAGCACCCAAAACGGCGGACGTCCTCTGCCCTGCATCGCAACCTCGTCATCCCGGCAAGAGCGCCCACTCTAGCGGCTGGCACGAGGATGACAAGCATTCCCGTCGCCGCCCGGCGGCGAGCGCGTGGCGGGCCGGAGATGAGCGCTCAGCCGTCGCCGGCAGGCGTCAGCTGGAATTCACGCAGCGCCGATAGATCGCGCAAGTGCGCCGCCAGCGGCCCCAGGTGGCCACGGTCGTGGGTGCGCAGCAGCAGGCGATACTCGAACTGCGCGCCATCGTCGCGGGTGCGATAGCTCAGACTCTCGACATGCAGGCCATAGCCCTGGACCAGCGCCAGGATATCGCGCTCCTCGGGTACCTCGGCGCTGGCGTAGCGCAGCGTGCAGCGGGCGTAGCGCCTGCCGGGCAGACGCGCCTCGACCCGACGGAACAGCGACAGCGTCAGCAGCGTGATCAGGGTCGCCATGATCCCCGGAAACAGAAAGCCGATGCCGTAGAGAATGCCCAGTGCCGCGGTGATCCAGATCGAGGCGGCGGTGGTCAGCCCGCGCACGGTCAGCCCCTCCTTGAAGATCACCCCCGCGCCGAGAAAGCCGATCCCGGTCATGATGCCCTGGGCCATGCGCGTGGGGTCGGTGCGCACCGTGGCCTCGGGCACCGTGTCCCCCAGCCACTGCCACTGGTAGACCGTCACCATCATCAGCAGCGCCGAGGCCACGCATACCAACGCGTGGGTGCGAAACCCCGCCGGTCGGCCGTGGAAGGTGCGTTCCAGGCCAATCAGGCTGCCCGCCAGCCAGGCCATGCCCAGGTGGATCACAATCGTCACACTGACTGCCGACATTCGTGGCTATCTCCCTGTCTCATTTACCGCTATCGTTTCAGCATCAGATACGTTCCAGCATAACCGCCGTCGTGGCCATCACCAGTTCGCGCGCGGCGGTCATGCCGTGCGTTCCGTCCATCGCTCGGAAGGATCCGACCTTGAACAAGCCCAACGACTTGACCCCGCCCAGCCGTGTCCGCGATGAACAGGAGGAGCACGACCTGCAGCTCGATGGCGACAATCTTCCCTCCCGCGCCGCCGCGGTCCACGAGAAGATCCGCGAGGAGGGCGAGAAGGAGCTCAACCGCACCGTCTCCGCGCTGGCGTGGTCAGCGGTGGCCGCCGGCCTGTCGATGAGCTTCTCGATGCTCGCCAAGGGACTGCTGCGGGCCCATCTGCCGGATACCGACGTCGGCTTCCTGGTCGAGTCGTTCGGCTACACCATCGGCTTTCTGGTGGTGATCATGGCACGCCAGCAGCTGTTCACCGAGAATACCGTCACCGCGGTACTGCCGGCGATGAGCCAGCCACGCCTGAGCAAGTTCCTGTGTCTGCTGCGGCTTTGGGGCGTGGTGCTGCTCGGCAACCTGGTCGGGGTGGCGATCTCGGCCTGGGCGATCCTCGCTCTGCCGATCTTCTCCGCCGAGACCCATCAGGCGTTTCTCACCCTGGGCGAGCATATCCTGGAGAACACGCCGATGCAGATGTTCGCCAAGGGCATCGTCGCCGGGTGGATGATCGCCACCATGGTGTGGCTGCTGCCCAGCGCCGGCAGCGCCAAGATCTGGGTGATCCTGATCGTCACCTATCTGGTGGCGATCGGCGAGTTCACCCATATCATCGTCGGCTCCACCGAGGTGATGTATCTGGTCTTCTCCGGCCACGCCGGCTGGTCGGAGTACCTCTTCCACTTCGGCCTGCCGACGCTGCTGGGCAATGTCTTCGGCGGCACCTTCATCTTCGCGCTGATCAGTCATGCGCAGATCCGCAGCGACGGCGAACGCTAGGCTTGGTACGAAAACTGCCTGCGCTCGCCGACTTTTTGCAAGAGCCCTGGACACGACTTCACACGGCCGCGCTCAAGCCGAGCGCGTGCCCGCCGATACTTTCCGAAAGCCCCATACACCAAGACGCCGCGGCGATCGGACAGGAACTCTCCACACATGTCATTGAAACCTTGGGTGCTGCTCTGCGGCCTGCCGCTGCTGAGCGGCTGCTTCGGCGTCAACACCTCCCAGGCCCCGCTGGCCACCACCTACCCGGCGACCACCCAGCAGCGCATGCAGGCCGCCTATCACTGGGAGGTGCTGGCGCGCCACGAGGCCAAGGCCATCATGGCCGACCGCCGGCTCGACCGGCGCGCACTCTATATCAAGTCTCCCGAAACCGAAACCGCTTTCAATCGCGGCTTTCGTTCGCTGCTGACCAGCGAGCTGGTGAAACACGGCGCCACGGTCAGAACCAGCGATCTCGGCGCAGCCACCGTCACCTTCGATGTGCAGGTCGTGGCGCACCGGGATCGCCAGCCGATTCGCCCGCCCCAGGGCGCGCTGACCGCGCTGGCGGCGGGCATCGCGGTGGCGACGATTCCGTTCAACCACTGGTCGGAGCCTTCGCTGGCGCTGATTCCCGCCGCCGGGCTGGTCGACCTGTTCAGCGGCAGCTGGACCTCGGAGAGCGACGAGGAAGTGATCATCACCGTGCAAGCCGACGAGTATCAGACCCTGCTCTACTCCTCCTCCAATCTCTACTACATCAACCCCGGCGATAGCGGCCAGTACGGTCGTGCGCCGGCCGCCACCGCCGAACGCGGCCAGCTCAAGGTATCGTCACAATGGTAAGGCGCAGCACAGGGAGTTCCGCAATGTCCGTATCCGACTGCGCTCGGCTTTTGCTGCTCATGCTGCTGCTGACGGCACTGGCAGGCTGCTCGATGCTCGACCCCAACGGCCGCCCGCACCAGCCGACCACGCTGGAGCGGGTCGACGCGGCGGCCAAGGCACTGGTCGAGAACAGTCGGGGGCGGCTCGACGACAGCGCACCGCTGGTCGCCACCACCTTCGTCGACGTCGACCACCTGGGGCAATCCTCGACTCTGGGCCGTACCCTGAGCGAGATGTTCGTCTCGCGGCTGGTCGAATCGGGTATGCAGGTGATCGAGGTCAAGCTGCGCAACAGCCTCTATATCGAAGAGAACACCGGCGAACTGATCCTGTCGCGCAACGTGCAGCGGCTGAGTCAGGATTACGATGCCAGCGCGGTGCTGGTGGGCACCTACGCCCAGGCCCAGGATCGGCTGTTCGTCAACGCTCGGGTGGTACGTATCGCCGATCGCGCCATCCTCGGCGCGACCAGCTTCGAGCTGCCGCTCAACAACGACCTGCGTACGCTGCTGCCGCCCAGCTACCCATGAAGCATGCCCGATAGCACCGGTATGGCAAACGCAGAAGGGCGCCCGATGGGCGCCCTTCTCGTCTTGCGTCGTGGGTGTCGGTGACGTTCAGTCGACGGTGGTCGCGCGGGCCTCGGTGGTCTGCGGCGCGCCCTGGGCCTCGGCCAGGTTGATCCCGGAGAGGATCGCCTTGAGCGAGGCACTGACGGTATCGCTGTCTTCGGCCACCGCGCAGATACGCTGACCGCCGACATTGAGCTGGACGAAGGCGATGGCGTTGGCGTCGCTGTCGCCGCCCAGCGAGTGCTCGCTGTAGTCGATGATCCCCACGCTGGTACCGGTATGACGCTGCCAGGCATCGGTGAAGGAGGACATCGCACCGTTGCCCTTGCCCGACAGGCGCAGGGTCTCGGCACCCTGCCACAGGGTCACCTCGATACCCTCTTCCTGTCCCTTGGAGAGACGGTAGTCGGCCAGCGACAGCGGCGCTTCACGCTGGAAGTTGTCGAACATCACCTGGCGAATGATCTCGCTGGAGAGCTCGCTGGCGCGCACCTCGCTCTCCTTCTGCACGTACGGCGCCAGCGCCAGCATCATCCAGCGCGGCAGGCTGATGCCGTAGTCGCGCTCGAGCAGGAACGCCATCCCGCCCTTACCGGACTGACTGTTGACGCGGATCACCGCCTGGTAGTCGCGGCCGATGTCGCGCGGGTCGATGGGCAGATAGGCCACCTGCCACGGCTCATCGGGGCGCTGCTTCTTGAGCGACTTGCGGATGGCATCCTGGTGGCTGCCGGAGAAGGCGGTGTAGACCATCTCGCCGACCCAGGGGTGGCGCGGATGCATCGCGATACCGGTGCACTCCTGCACCACCTGGATGATCTCGTCCGGGTTGGAGAGATCGAGCTCGGGGTCGATCCCCTGGCTGTAGAGGTTCATCGCCAGGGTGACGATATCCATGTTGCCGGTGCGCTCGCCGTTGCCCAGCAGGGTGCCCTCGACGCGCTCGGCACCCGCGAGCAGCGCGAGCTCGGCGGAGGCCGCGGCACCGCCTCGGTCGTTGTGGGTGTGCACCGAGATGATCACGCTGTCGCGATTCTTGATGTGCTGGCAGAAGTACTCGATCTGATCGGCGTGGTGGTGCGGTCCGGCGACCTCGACCGTGGTCGGCAGGTTGAGGATGCACTTGTTGTCCGGGGTCGGCTGCCAGACATCCATCACCGCCTCGCAGATCTCCAGCGAGAAGTCGATCTCGGTGCTGGAGAAGCTCTCCGGGGTGTACTCGAAGCACCACTCGATCTGCGGATAGCGCGCGGCGTAGGTCTTGACCCAGGTCGCCCCCTGCACGGCGATATCGACGATGCCCGCGCGGTCCATCTCGAACACCCGCTCGCGCTGGGTAGTGGAGGTGGAGTTGTAGAGGTGGACGATCGCCCGCTTGGCGCCGACCAGCGACTCGAAGGTCTTCTCGATCAGATGTTCGCGGCACTGCACCAGCACGGCGATGGTGACGTCCTCGGGGATCTGATCCTCTTCGATCAGCCAGCGCACGAAGTCGTAGTCCGGCTGGCTCGCCGAGGGGAAGCCGACCATCACCTCCTTGATCCCGACCTTGACGATCTGGTGCCAGAAACGCTGCTTCTGGGCCACGCTCATCGGCTCGAGCAGGGCCTGGTTGCCATCGCGTAGGTCTTCGCTGACCCAGATCGGGGCGTGATCGAGATCACGATCCGGCCACTGGCGGTCGAAGGCGGGTACCCGGGGGGCCGGGCGGTATTTTCTGTGATCGAAGGCGCGATGATCGAAGGCAGACATGGCAACCATCCTGACGAGGTAAATAGAGCCGACGGATTGTGGGGCGCGCCGTGGGCGCGAGCCCCGCTGTTGAGCCGCCGCGGATGGCGGCGGAAAGGGGGCCGGACCCCGGATGCGGGAGCCGGCCCTAAGCTGCTTGTGGCAGCAGAGACAGTGTACGGCTTTTATGCCGACAGGACATTGCGAAGATCGATCTTTCTCGACGCCAGATGGCATAATCTGCCAACGGAAACGAAAAACCAGACGGATAATGCCAATGAATACGCCACAGCCTCTCGCACTCGATCGCTACGACCGGCGCATTCTCGAACTGATCCAGCAGGAGGGGCGGATCAGCAACCAGGAACTGGCCGAGCGCATAGGGCTTTCGCCCTCGCCCTGTCTGCGCCGCCTGCGCGCGCTGGAGGAGAGCGGCCTGATCCTCGGCTACCGCGCTCTGGTCGACGCGCGCCAGCTCGGTTATCGGCTAATGGCACTGGTGCACATCTCCATGGATCGCCACACCCCGGAGCGCTTCGCCAACTTCGAGCGTCAGGTGGCCGCCCTGCCCCAGGTCCAGGAGTGCCTGATGATCACCGGCCAGGAGGTCGACTATCAGCTCAAGATCCGGGTCGAGGACATGGACGACTATCAGCAACTTCTGCTGCAGCACATCACGCCGATCGAGGGCGTCTCCGGCGTTCACTCCAACTTCGTGCTGCGACCGGTGTTCGAAAACCGCGGCGTGCCGGTGGCGCCCTGAGTGCGTACCCGACACCGACCGGCGTCGCCCAGGCCGCGACTGGCCACTCCGACACCGGGCGTGCTGGAATGAAGTGAACGCCGTCTCACGCCTCGCGTGAATTCGACCATACTCATGCATGACACCGCGTGACCGATCACAACACAGGAAAATGCCATGTCTTTGCGCCGTACCCTGCTCGCCTCGCTGCTGCCGCTGGCCGCCGCCATCCTGACGCCGGCTCAAGCTCAGCAGCCGAGCGCACCGCAGGTCGATACCCAGCAGTTCCAATCCTGGGAAGTGCGCTGCCCCAAGGGCGGTGAGCGCCAGAGCTGCGTGATGAGTCAGATAGTCAATAACCCCGACAGCAACGATCCGCTGATGCGCGCCATGGTCGGCCACCCGGCCCAGGCCGATGGCCCGGTCATGGTCTTCCTGCTGCCACTGGGCGTGCGCCTGGCACCGGGTATCCAGCTGCAGGTGGATGACAACGAGCCGGTGGGCATGCCCTATCAGGTCTGCCTGCAGCAGGGCTGCCGCGCCAATCTGGCGCTGTCGCCGCAGCTGCTCGCCCAGCTGCGTGGCGGCAACAAGGCCACCGTCAGCGCCATCGCCCCGGACGGCAAGCGCCTCGACATGGATCTTTCACTGATGGGCTTCACCAGCGCCAGCCAGCGCATCGCCTCGCAGTAACGCTTTCTCCCCTCGAGATGTTCGGTCCGGCGCCCTGCGCCGGGCCGATCTTGGCAGCGCCCCTGGCCGGCGCTGTGACCCCCTCCCTGGGCGCTACCTTTGCCATCCCTGGCCAAGGACACTCGCTTTGCCCTGCCCCCGGCGCCCATCGTCAGCGGGGTTGTAAACACCCTCTTAGAGGGTGTTTACAAATTCGACGGGCGAAGGCAAGACAAGGCGAAATCGGCCGAAAAAGCGGAGTTTACAAGGGGTAAATGAGTATTTTGAGGTCGATTTCAACGCCGTATTGTCGAGCGCAGGCATTTTGTAAATACCCTCTTAGACGTTGGCGCAATTGTGCCCGCCCTGCCGGCTTGATATGACTTTGTGTGCAAAAGTCATCTCATCCCATCCCGCGCCGGCACGCCGCCCGCGCCCGAGAGATCCCCCGAGAGGTTCCATGAACGTCAAGCGCACCTTGAAGCTCCTGCTCGCCGCGGCCGTGGTGGCCTCCCCGGCGGCCTGGGCGGAGTATCCCGACAAGCCCATCACGCTGATCGTGCCCTGGGCCGCCGGCGGCGGCACCGATGCCACCGCGCGGATCATCGCCAGCGCGCTGGAGCAGGATCTGGGCCAGACGATCAACGTGGTCAACCGCACCGGGGGCAGCGGCGTGGTCGGTCACACCGCCATCGCCAACGCCCGCCCGGATGGCTACACCCTGGGCCTGGCCACGGTGGAGCTGGACATGATGCACTGGCAGGGGCTCACCAGCCTGACCTACCAGGACTTCACCCCGATCGGCCAGATCAACTTCGACTCGGCCAGCCTCTCGGTGGGCAAGGACTCCCCCTTCAAGGACCTCGAGGATTTCGTGGCCCAGGTCAAATCCCACCCGGCGGGCACCTACACCGCCTCGGGCACCGGCCTCGGCGGCATCTGGCACGTGGCCCTGAACGGTTTCCTGATGGATCAGGGCATCGCCGCCGGCAAGCTGACCTGGATTCCCAGCCAGGGCTCGGCACCGGCGATGACCGAGCTCGCCTCCGGCAGCATCGACTTGGTCGCCTCCTCGCTGCCGGAAGCGCGCGCCATGATCGAGGCCGGCGAGATTCGCAGCCTCGGCGTGATGACCCCGGAGCGCCTGAGCGGCTTTCCCGACATCCCCACCTTCCACGAGCAGCTCGGCAGCGACTTCAGCCTCGGCGCCTGGCGCGGTGTGGTCGGCCCCAAGGGGCTCGACGAGGCGGTGGTGAAGCGGCTCGAGACGGCGCTGAAGACGGCCTACGACAGCGATGCCTATCAGAACTTCATGGCCAAGCAGGGCTATGGCGTGGTGTGGCGTGATGCCGACGACTTCGAGACCCTGATGGCCGAGGACGATGCCAAGTTCGGCGAGATCATGAAACAGATGGGGCTGGCCCACTGAGACCACCATCCTGACACCGGCGTCGCCGGACGCCGGACCACCAAGGACCGATACGCATGCAGCTCCCGCACAATCCGTTTCACGCCGCGCTGGATGGGCAGACCCGCTACGGCTGCTGGGCCGGCTTCGGCACCGGCTATGCCACCGAGATACTCGCCACCACCGGCTTCGACTGGCTGCTGATCGATGGTGAGCACGCACCCAATACGGTGCCCAGCATCCTGGCGCAGCTGCAGGCGGTGGCGCCCTACCCCTGCGCGCCGGTGGTGCGCTGCGTCAATCACGACCCGGCGCTGCTCAAGCAGTTGCTCGATATCGGTGCCCAGACGCTGATGGTGCCGATGGTCGATAACGCCGAGCAGGCCGCGCAGCTGGTCGCGGCGACCCGCTACCCGCCCCGCGGCTTCCGCGGCGTGGGCGGCGGCCTCACCCGCGCCACGCGCTGGGACGCGATCCCCGACTATCTCGCCCGCGCCCACGAAACGCTGTGCCTGATCGTCCAGGTCGAATCCCGTGCCGGGGTCGACAACGCCGCCACGATCGCCGCCACCGAAGGCGTGGATGCGATCTTCGTCGGGCCGATCGATCTCTCCACCGGCGTCGGCCATGTCGGCAACCCCAATCATCCCGACGTCCAGGCGATGATCCGCCATACCCTGGAGGTCACCAAGGCCGCAGGCAAGGCAGCCGGCATCCTGGCGCCGGCCGAAGCGGACGCCAAGCGCTACGCCGAATGGGGCTTCGACTTCATCGCCGTGGGTATCGATATCAGCCTGCTGCGTCGGGCCGCGATCGAGACGGTGTCGCGGTATAAAAAGGACATCTCCCCGGCGTCCTCGAGTGTGGGCTATTGATGCCACACAAGCACCAATAGCGCGGGCAATTCCTGCCCACGCCAGGTCGATGAATCCACGTTTCAGGGTGATAAAAAGCCCCGGCCACACAGTGTGACCGGGGCTTCGCTAAGCGAGCGTTTCTCCGCAATAGCGACACACTCTTATTGCCTTTTGCGGCGCCTCGGCAGCCGCTGTCTTCTGGCTATCGGTGATTGCCGGTGCCGGCATCGCAGCCTGCGTCGGTTCAGTGGCGATCGGCACGATCGTGCCCTGCTCCGCGCGCAGGCCGAGATCGCGCAGCATGTGGGCATCGAGATGGGAGAGCGCGCGCCAGTCCTGCCGGCGGCGACGTGCCAGGGCCAGGCGGGCCTTGAGCGCATCGATGAGAGTCTTGAGCGTCATACTTGTCCACTCCTTCAGGCGGAGGCCGGACAAGTATCGCGATCATGGCGGGATGGGTTTTCCACTCTCTATCGGCCGCGATACTCGTCGCGGCCGATAACGATCTGCTACCCCAGGCGCGCGACGCAACGACGAACTCGACGATTGTGCTGGCGCACATTGATCGAGAACATCGAAAAAGTCGGGCGATGGAATAGGGTCATGATCGCGTCCAGGGAAAATGCCGATATCGGCAGAAATGCCGGCGTGTCTGAACGACACTCGCGGCCCTTTCGATTAAAAGCGAGAGCCATTAGACGCGTCAATATGCTTATCGAAAAAAGTGCTCGATATCACGCAATCGTGCGACAGCAAAAAACCGCAACCCCAGATCATCTATCGCCAGGGTCACGGTTCGGTAGCGCTGCAGGACAAGACGACATAGATTCATCGTCGCAGCGCGTCGATCATTGGCAGCATCTTGGCGTTGTCACACGATCAGGGATCGACGCCCGGCTCGGCCGAGTGACGACCCCACTATTGCTCAGGCGTAGGTGTTGATCTGGGTGCCAACGGTACCGGTGGCGGCCAGCTTGGGCTCCGGGGCCATCGAGTCCATCAGCTGCGCGACCTGCGCGGACTGATTGTCGAGCGAGCGCTTGAGCAGCGACGCCTGCATGTCCTGATCCTGATTGAACTGCTGCAGCGCGACTCCGGCACCGACGACAGCATTGACTGCACTATCCATAGGAGACTCCCTATTTCCTGTTCTCGGTTGAGAGGGATTACCCTCAGGTCTTCTATCGGCGGCTGTCGCCTCAGCCTTTAGCTTATAGACTGCCGGTTTCGACACTCGGCACGCCAGTGCCCATCCCCATGCGGAGGTGATGCTTCGATGATTCAGCTTTCACGATCGCTGCGCAAGCACAGCCCAAGGCGCGTCGCCGCGATATTGGCCGCAACAGGCGTCGCGGCGGCGCTGCTGGCCGGATGTCAGCCCCAAACACAGCGCGCCGCCGCCGGCAGCGGTGAGGCGCAGCGCACCTTCCATGACGCCGAGGCCGGCGCGACCCTCGCCTACCCGGCGACGCTGGAGCGCGTCGACGGCAATGCCGACACACCGGCGATCAGGGGCTACTTCGACAACGGCAGCTGGCAGCTCGACGCCTCGGCCCCCGGCAAGACGCTGATCACGCTCGCCCTGCCCGGCTCGAACGCCATCACCACCGGGCTCTGGCGCCTGGGTGTCAGCCGCGACCCGGCGGCGGTGCGCCAGTGTCAGCGCCTGCCTGCCAACGCCCAGCGCCAGCCGGGCCCGAGCCCACTCGGTGGGGATGACGCCACTCTGTTCACGCAGAGCGACGCCGGCATGAACCACTTTCGCGAGGTCGAGAGCTATCGCCGCGTGATCGCGGCGACCTGCTACGCCGTCGATCTGATCGTCGAGGGCAGCAACGGCGAGGTCTACGATCCGCCGCGCCAGGCGCCCTTCTCCCGCGATGCGGCATGGCAAGCACTGCGCGAAATCAACGCCGGCCTGCACCTGGCCAGATGAGCGGCAGCGGAAAGCCGCCGGCGCTGGCGGCTGCTAAACTCGAGGCCCAGCGACCCACGACGAGTGACGAGTAGAGAAGCCATGAAGACCATCGGAGCGCACGTCAGTGCCGCAGGCGGCGTCGACCAGGCGGTGAGCCGCGCCACCGAGATCGGCGCCAACGCCTTCGCCCTGTTCACCAAGAACCAGCGTCAGTGGCAGGCCAAACCGCTGGAGGCGAAGACCATCGAGGCGTTCAAGCGCGCCTGTGACACCCACGGCTTCGGCCCCGGCCAGATCCTGCCCCACGACAGCTACCTGATCAATCTGGGCCACCCCGAGCCGGAGGGCCTGGCCAAGTCCCGCGCCGCCTTTCTCGACGAGTGTCAGCGCTGCGAGCAGCTGGGGCTCGAGCTTCTAAACTTTCACCCCGGCAGCCATCTCAACAAGATCAGCGAGAGCGACTGCCTGGCGCGAATCGCCGAGTCGATCAACCAGACCCACGCGGCGACCGAGTTCGTCGTCGCGGTGATCGAGAACACCGCCGGCCAGGGCACCAATCTGGGCTTTCGCTTCGAGCATCTGGCCGAGATCATCGATCAGGTCGAGGATAAGTCGCGGGTCGGCGCCTGCATCGATACCTGCCACGCCTTCGCCGCCGGCTACGATCTACGCAGCGCCGCCGACGCTACCGCCATGCTCGATACCTTCGAGCGCGTGGTGGGGCTGCGCTATCTGCGCGGCATGCATCTCAACGACGCCAAGAGCGCCTTCAATAGCCGCGTCGACCGCCACCACAGCCTGGGCCAGGGCAATATCGGCAGCGAGGGCTTCGCCGCACTGATGCGCGACCCACGCACCGACGATATCCCGCTGATCCTCGAGACCATCGAGCCGGCGATCTGGCCCCAGGAGATCCAGTGGCTGCGCGATCAGCAGCTCGGCACCTGACGTCTACAGCGAACGCCCACCTCTGACCTTCATAGCTTGCGCGGCGACTCGGACGCCGCGCCTCGAAACAGGACAACGACCCCATGGATGGATTCTTTCACTGGCTCGGCGATGCCATAGGCCGCGTCATTCGCACCGTGGTCGGCCTGCTCGACAGTGTGTTCGGCGGCCTGTGGCGGGCGATGGACGGCTTTGTCGACGGCCTCACCCAGGCGCTGGGCATCAGCGATTCGGTCTTCAGCCTCGGCGTGCTGGTGATCGGCGTGCTGCTGCTGATCAGCGGCGTGCGCGCCCTGCTGCGCGGCGGCGTGGTCGGCGGTGTGATCGGCCTGCTGTTGGGGCTGCTGGTGCTGGGCTGGCTGATCCAGTAGGACCAGCGTCGGCATCATCCTGCTGCCGGCGTGCCCGATCCTGTGACGCTTCGGGGTGTGGCTTGTCAGTCCGCCCTTCCTCTACCACCTTGAGAGTCCGGATACACGAGGCGGCGCCCGCGGGCACCGCAGGACCGACAAGGAGGCGTCGAGCATGACCCAGTCAATGAAGTCATCCCACGAAGGTGTCGATCTCTACAACCAGTTCATCGACGGCGAATGGACCACCGGCGGCGGCGAGCGCCTGGACGTGCTCAACCCGGCCACCGGCGAGGTCATCGCGCGTGTCTCCCTGGCCGACGAGGCGCTGGCCAACCGCGCCCTGGAAGCCGCCCAGCGCGCCTTCCCGGCATGGTCGCGCAAGACCGCGGTGGAGCGCGCCGACCACCTCTACCGGCTGGTCGAACTGATTCTCGAACAGCGCCAGCGCCTGGCGCGGCTGATCACCACCGAACAGGGCAAGCCGCTGGACGAAGCCGATGCCGATGTCGGCATGTGCGCCAATCTGATCCGCTTCGCCGCCGAGAACACCCGCCGGCTGGAGGGTGACATCATCCCGGCGGACGACCCCGACGAGCAGATCTGGATTCAGAAGGTGCCCCATGGCGTGGTGGTCGGCATCACCGCCTGGAACTTCCCCGCCGCGCTGATCGGCCGCAAGCTCGGCCCGGCGCTGGCCGCGGGCAACACCATCGTGCTCAAGCCCTCGGAAGAGACCCCGCTGACTGCGCTCGAGATCGTCGAGCTGGCACGCCAGGCGGGCATTCCCCCGGGGGTGGTCAATCTGGTCAATGGTCGCGGACGCGATATCGGCAATCAGCTGATCACCAGCCCGATCACCCAGTTGGTGAGCATGACCGGCAGCGTGCGCGGGGGTCGCGAGATCAACAAGGCCGCCGCCGAGCATCTCAAGATCGTGCGCCTGGAACTGGGCGGCAAGGCGCCGTTCATCGTGCTCGACGACGCCGATCTCGACCCAGCGGTGGATGCCGCCATCGCCTCGCGCTTCGACAACTGCGGCCAGGTGTGTACCTGCAACGAGCGCATGTACGTGCAGTCCGGCATCTACGACCGTTTCCTCGAACGCTTCAAGCAGCGCGTCGAAGCGCTCAAGGTGGGCAACCCGCTGACCGACGAAGACGTCGACATGGGGCCCAAGATCAACGCCGCCGAACTCGACAAGATCCACGCCATGGTCGAGCAGGCCCAGCGTGATGGCGCGCAGCTGCTCACCGGCGGCAAGCGCCTGAGCGGTGGCGACTACGACAAGGGCAACTACTACGCCCCGACCATTCTCACCGGCGTCGACAACGACATGCAGATCATGAAGGAGGAGATCTTCGGGCCCGTGGTACCGATCATGAAGATCGACGAGTTCGAACAGGCGATGGCCTACGCCAACGCCTCCGAGTACGGCCTCTCGGCCTATGTGTTCACCCAGAACGTGCGCCATCTGATGGCGCTGACCCGGGAGCTCGACTTCGGCGAGATCTACGTCAACCGCGGGGCCGGCGAGTCCGTCCAAGGCTTCCACAAGGGCTACCGCAACAGCGGGCTCGGTGGCGAGGATGGCAAGTACGGGCTGGAGGCCTACGTCAAGAGCAAGACGATGTACGTGCACTACTCTTGATCCAAGACGCCAGCCCCACGACTCCCGACCCTTGACGACTGCGCCACATCGCCTGACAGCCATCGGCGCGGCCTCACGGCCGTGCCATGTTGGCAGCGCAGAAAAAACGGCCGCTCGATGAGCGGCCGTTTTCTATTGCAGCGGCGCCGGATCAGGCATCGGCCAGCGCGCGCTCGACCATCTCGTAGACATTGGGCGAGAGCTTCTCGCCGCGGATGCGTTCGAGCTCGGCCTTCATCAGTGCCTGGCGCGCCTCGTCGAAACGCTGCCAGCGGGTCAGCGGGGTGATGATGCGCGCCGCGATCTCCGGATTGAGACGATTGAGCTCGATCACCACGTCCGCCAGCAGCCGATAGCCCTGACCGTCAAGACGGTGGAAGTTGACCCGGTTCTGGGCGAAGGCGCCGATCAGGGCGCGCACCTTGTTGGGGTTCTTGAGCGAGAACGCCGGATGCTCCATCAAAAAGCGCACGCGCTCGATCACGTCCGGCTGGGGCCGGGTGACCTGGATGGCGAACCACTGGTCCATCACCAGCGGGTCGTGGGCCCACTGCTCGCCGAACGTCTTGAGCGCCGGCTCGGCCAGATCGCTGCGATCGCTGTGGGCGAGCAGCGTCAGCGCGGCGCGCACGTCGGTCATGTTGCCGCCCTCTGCGAACTGCGCCTGGGTCAGGGCGATCGCCTCGTCATCGGCGATGCTCATCAGATAGGCCAGCGCGACGTTCTTGAGCTTGCGTCGGCCGATCTGTTCGGGCGTCGGCGCATAGGGCTCGTCGGTCTGGTTGTCACGATAGACCGCAAGGAAGGCATCGCGCAGCGCCCAGGCCAGCGACTGACGCACAAACTCGCGCGCGGCGTGGATGGCGTCGACATCGACCACCGGCTGCTGCTCGGCGATATAGGCCTCCGAGGGCAGCGTCAGCATCTCCGCCAGCACCGCCTGGTCGTCACCGGGCTCGTCGAGCAGGCTGCGATAGGCCTCGACCAGGCGCACATCCATGACCTTCTCGACCCCGTTGCGGTGCGCGGCAATGAGGTCGTCCAGCGCCAGCATGGTCAGGCGCTGACCGGCATCCCAGCGGTTGAAGCCATCGCTGTCATGGGTCAGCAGGAAGGCCAGCTCCTCGCGCGAATAGGGGTAGCGCAGCTTCACCGGCGCCGAGAAACCGCGCAGCAACGACGGTACCGGCGCCTCCTCGACATCCTGGAAGACGAAGGTCTGCTCCGCCTCGCGCAGGTGGATCACCGCATCCTTGCCCAGAGTCTCGCTGCCGCCCTTTCCATCGGCGAGCTTGAGGGTCAGGTCGTGACCCGACTTGGTCCCCACCAGGCCCAGCCGGATCGGCACGTGGAGCGGCAGCTTCTCGCTCTGCCCCGGGGTTGCCGGGGTGCGCTGGGAGAGGCGCAGATGGTACTCGCCGGTGGCGTAGTCGTACTCGCCGTGGGCGTCGATCTCCGGCGTGCCGGCCTGGGCGTACCAGCGCATGAACTGGTCGAGGTCGAGCCCCGAGACCTCCGCCATGCAGGCGACGAAGTCCTCGATACGTACCGCCTGGCCATCGAAGCGCGCGAAGTAGAGATCGCTGCCGCGGCGGAAATCCTCCCAGCCGAGCAGATGGCGCAGCATGCGCACCACCTCGGCACCCTTCTCGTAGATGGTCAGGGTGTAGAAGTTGGAGATCTCGATGTAGTGGTCCGGGCGCACCGGGTGGGCGGTGGGGCCGGCATCCTCGGCGAACTGGGCGGTGCGGAAGAAGGAGACGTCTTCGATCCGCTTGACCGGGGCCGAATTGACGTCGGCGGAGAAGGTCTGGTCGCGGAAGACGGTGAAGCCCTCCTTGAGCGAGAGCTGGAACCAGTCGCGGCAGGTCACCCGGTTGCCCGACCAGTTATGGAAGTACTCGTGGGCGACGATCCCCTCGACCCGCTGGAAGGCAGCATCGTTGGCGGTCTGCGGATGGGTCAGCACCGCCGCCGAGTTGAAGATGTTGAGCCCCTTGTTCTCCATCGCGCCCATGTTGAAGTCATTGACGGCGACGATCATGAAGCGGTCGAGGTCGTACTCGCGGCCGTAGGTCTCCTCGTCCCAGCGCATCGAGCGCTTGAGAGACGCCATGGCATGGTCGGTCTTGTCGAGATTCTCCGGCTCGACCCAGATCTGCAGCAGCACCTCGCGGCCACTCTGGGTGGTGAAGTGATCCTCGACCTTCTCCAGGCTGCCGGCGACCAGCGCGAACAGATAGCTCGGTTTGGGGTGCGGGTCCTCCCAGGTGACGAAGTGCCGGCCATTGGGCAGCTCGCCCTGCTCCACCGGATTGCCATTGGAGAGCAGCACCGGCAGTGACTCGCGGTCGCCGATCAGCGTGGTCGAGAAGGTCGCCATCACATCGGGGCGGTCGGGGTAGAAGGTGATACGGCGAAAGCCTTCCGGCTCGCACTGGGTGCAGTACATGCCGTTGGAGCGGTAGAGCCCCTCCAGCGCGGTGTTGGCATCCGGCGATATCTCCACCTCGGTATCCAGGCTGAAGCGCTCGGGCACCCGGGCGATGGTGAGACGGTGGGCATCGGCCTCGAACTCGCCAGCGTCGAGGGGCTGACCGTCGATGGCGACCTGCTTCAGCGTCAGGCCCTCGCCGTCGAGCACCAGCGGCAGCCCCGCCTCGCGCTCGGGGTGGCGCTCCAGATGCAAGCACGCCTTCACTCGCGTCGCCGTCGGGTCGAGATCGAAGCTGAGCTCGGTGTGGGTCACGCGATACGCCGGCGGCAGATAATCCTTGAGATAGGTCGCTTGCATCTCAGACATGGCAACGCTCCTGGTCGAAAAAGGCAATCCGTGAACCGATGTCGCAAATTCACATCGGCCGGGATGACACGAGACGAAAAAATGAACGGGCCGAGCACGGAAAGTCGACGGAGCCGCCGCTTCCGCGCATGGCCGGGGGCGCGCGACCCGGTATCAAATCCGGGTCGCGCCCCGGACTGGCCCCATTCTAACCAGTTGGACGCAGCGATATCGAATCAGTGCCGGCGTTAGCGGCTAGGGGTTTGTAAGAAAAGTCAGCGAGCGAAGGCAAGACAAGGCAAAAATCGGCGAAAACGCGGAGTTTACGGGGTGTAAATGAGTATTTGACTCGCTCCGCTTGCCCTCCGGGCCGTCCTTCGGACGTTCTGAACGTTGTTCAGTGAGCCGATTTTTAACGCCGTATTGCCGAGCGCAGGTAGTTTTCTTACAAAGCCTACCTCAACGGCGCTCGGAGACCGACTTCTCCTCCCATAACTCGCGCACCGGGCACTGCAGGCTCGGCAGCGGGCGCGTGACGATCCACGCCGCCAGCGCCGCCAGGCCCAGGATCAGCCCAATCTTCAGTGCCAGCAGCGAGACCGTGAAGGCGATGATCACGCAGGAGACCGCCAGCATGATCACGGCCATGATCTTGGCGTGCTTGGGAATGGCGCGCTCGCGCTCCCACGAGAGGATCGGCGGGCCGAAGCGCGGGTGGTGACGGATCCAGTCGGCGAACCGCGGCGAGCCCTTGGAGGCGAGCCAGACCGCGGCCAGCATGAAGCAGGTGGTGGGCATGACCGGCAGGAACAGCCCGATGACGCCGAGCGCAAAGCTGATGGCGGCAAGAGTGACGAAAATGGCGTTGCGCATGCCGGACATCCCCAGGGTCGGCGAACTCGGGGCCTCGGATCAGACGGGAGTCGTCGCCTAGCGAAGGCGGCACACACCGGCAGGCCGAGGCCAGTCGATACCTAGTGTAAACCAGGCCGCCCGACTCGCTCCAATCCACCCCCATGGAAAACGCCAATGCGGCTGATAGCGCCGAGCAGGACGCGGGCCGTCGACGGCGCCAGGATCGCTGCTGACGTCGCTATCGATGCCGACGTCGCGAATGAGAGAAGCGCCGCGATCAATGATGACCGCACGGAAACAGGCCATTGGCGCGGCGACGGCTAGTGCCGGCGGCGTATCGGCGTAGGCTGCAAGGAGGTATCGCCCCCTATGCCACATTGCGCGCCGAGAGGAGCCCGCCGATGACCGCCGCCCCGATTCTCTACCTTTCCCACGGCGCCCCGGACCTGGCGCTGAGCGACCACCCCGCACGGGATTTTCTGCGTACACTGGGTCAGCGCCTGCCGCGCCCAAGCGGCGCGCTGGTGATCTCGGCCCACTTCGAGACGCCCACGCTCACCCTGGGTACGGCGCCGACGCCCGCCACCTGGCACGACTTCCACGGCTTTCCCGCGGAACTCTACGCGATGCGCTATCCCGCCCGCGGGCTACCGCAGGTGGCCACGGCAATCGCCGAGACGCTGGACGCCGCGGGCCATCCGGTCACCCTCGACCCCGCCCGGCCGCTCGACCACGGTATCTGGTCGCCACTATCGCTGCTGTGGCCGGACGCCGACGTCGCACTGATCCCGGTCAGCGTGCCGCTGGCCGTGGACACCCGGACCCAGCTCGCTCTAGGGGCGGCACTCGCCCGCGCCGCCGCCGACCACGACCTGATGCTGATCGGCTCGGGCGCCGCCACCCATAACCTGGGCGACAGGCACCCGCGCCACGATAGGCCAGATGCCTGGGCGCGCGACTTCCAGACCTGGGTGATCGACATCGCCGCCCGCGGCGACCTGGCGAGCCTCGTCAACTGGCGCGAGCAGGCACCGAACGCACGTCACGCCCACCCGACGCCCGAGCACTTCCTGCCACTGCTGATGTGTCTAGGCGCCGCCGAGGGTCGGGGACTCGCAAAGCTGCACGACAGTTTCATGTACGGCAATCTGAGCATGCTGGCACTGGGTAACGGCGCCCTCAACGAGATGACAGAGACCCCGTGAGCGGCGCGGGCAAGCGTCAGGTCCGCGCTGCGCTCAGTCGCGGAAGTTGTTGTACTGCAGCGCCAGATCCGGGCCGCTCTCGCCCTTGAGCAGGGCGATGGCCTGCTGCAGGTCGTCGCGCTTCTTGCCGCTGACGCGCACCTTGTCGCCCTGAATCGCCGCCTGCACCTTGAGCTTGGCATCCTTGAGCTGCTTGACGATCGCCTTGGCGTCGGCCTGCTCCAGCCCCTGCTTGAGCTTGATCTGCTGGCGCGCCTTGACCCCGGATGTCTGGGCCTCTTCGATCTCCATGCAGCGCGGATCGATGCCGCGGGCGATCAGCTTCGCGCGCAGCACGTCGATCATCTGTTGCAGCTGGAACTCGGCGTCCGCTTCCAGCGCGACGGTCTCCCCGTCGAGGGTGAAACTGGCATCGACGCCGCGGAAGTCGAAGCGGGTCTGGATTTCACGGTTGGCCTGATCGACCGCGTTGGTTGCTTCGTGACGGTCGAACTCGGAAACGATATCGAAAGACGGCATAGCTACTCCTCACCAAAAAAGACGGCATGTCGTGACACACCGGTGGTCATCAGGTCTGCGACTCGGCGGCACTGGCCGGCGCCGCGAGCTCCTTGTCCATGCGCCAGGCGGCACAGCCGTCGGCGTAGTAATCGTCGATCCAGCGATGGGCCATGAATCCCATGCGCCGGTAGAGCCCCAGGGCGACCCGGTTGTCCGCGCGCACCTCCAGCACCAGGCGCGTGCACTCGCGCTCGCGGGCGGCGGCCTCGAGTGCCGTGAGCAGCTCGCGGCCGAGGCCGCTGCCGCGCGCCGCGGGATCGACACAGAAAGAGTAGAGTCGCGCCATGCGGCTGTTGCGCCGGAACAGCAGCGTGCCGTAGCCGATCACCTGCTCGGAGTCGCTCACCGCGAGCAGCGAGAGGGCATTGGCCCGGGTCAGCAGATGGGCGAGCTGGCGGCGACTGAAACGGTCGCCCTCGAAGCAGCGCTCTTCCAGTTGGAACAGCGCATCGCGATCGGCGGCACGCCCGGGGCGGAGGGTGCGAAGCATGATGACACTCGAGTCTAAGAGGCTAGGCGAACCTGGCGGAACGCGTTGGCGCTCACGCGACGGGCGACCCCGAAGCGCGGCGACGCTATGATGAAATTATTTCACGCCGGCAACGACTTGTCGCCGTTACTCGCGCATCGCATGCTGAGCGCCCACCCGCGGCTCCGACGCCGCCGGCGAGTGTCGCCCGGCCTCACCCTGCCCTCCAGTCACCGAGGAGTTTCCGATTCATGTCACGCCTGCGCATCGTCGTCGACCGGCTGGCCGACTGGCAGCCCTACTACCCTTCCGAGGATTTGATCAGCGCCGAGGACTTCCTCGCCCTGGATGCGGCCGCCAGCGCGGACGACGCCACGCACGTGATCAACCTGTGCGCCAATCTCGACTATCTCGAGACCGGCTACTACGTCTCGCTGCTGGCCCAGGCCCGGGCCCAGCGGGTGCTGCCCAGCGTCGAGACGCTCAACCAGCTCTCGCGCAAGGCGCTGATCGACATGCAGCTGGCCGCCCTCGACCCGCTGCTGGCGGAGCTCGACAAGCGCGGCGCCCTGGCCGGCGACAGCCTGACCCTGCGTGTCTTCTTCGGCGAGTGCCAGACGCCGGAGCTGGCGCGTCTGGCGCGGCGGCTGTTCGAACGCCTGCCCCACCCGCTGCTGGAGGCGCGCTTCGACAAGCGCCACGGCAGCTGGCGCCTGGCGCGGCTCAAGCCGCTGGCGCTGACCGCGCTCAAGAGCGGCGAAGAGGATGCCTTCGCCAGCGCCCTCAACCGCCACTCGACCAAGGTGTGGCGCACGCCGCGGGCACGCCGTCGCTACCGCTTCGATCTGGCCATCCTGGTCGACCCGCAGGAGCAGCTGCCGCCGAGCAACCGCGGCGCGATCAAGCGTTTCATTCGCGCCGGCCGCCGCCTGGGCATCGATGTCAGCCTGATCACCCATCGCGACGCCGGGCGCCTGGCAGAGTTCGACGCCCTGTTCATCCGCGAGACCACGCGGCTCGACCACCACACCTATCGCATGGCCAAGAAGGCCGAGCACGAAGGCCTGGTGGTGATCGACGACCCGCAGTCGATCCTGCGCTGTACCAACAAGATCTATCTGCACGCCCTGCTCGGCACCCACAAGATCCCGGCCCCGCGGGGCCAGCTGCTGCACCGCAGCGATCTGGAGCGCCTCGACGACAAGCTCGCCAACCTGAGCTATCCGCTGGTGCTCAAGGTACCGGACGGCGCCTTCTCCAAGGGTGTGGTCAAGATTCGCTCACGCGAGGAGCTGGCCGCGGAAGCCCCGCGCCTGTTCGCCTCCTCGGCGCTGCTGCTGCTGCAGGAGTGGCTGCCGACGGAGTTCGACTGGCGCATCGGCGTGCTCGACGGCCAGGTGCTGTTCGCCAGCCGCTACTACATGGCGCGCGGCCACTGGCAGATCTACGACCACTCCAGCGGCAAGACCCGCAGCGGCGGCTTCACCACCCACGACCCATCAGAGGTACCTACCGCCGTGGTCAAGGCGGCGCTGCGCGCCACCAAGCTGATCGGCGACGGCCTCTACGGTGTCGATCTCAAGCAGATCGGCGATCGCGTGGTGGTGATCGAGGTCAACGATAACCCCAACCTGGATGTCGGGGTCGAGGACGTGGTGCTCAAGGATGCGCTCTACGAGCGGGTGATGGCGGTCTTTCTGAAGCGCATGGAGCACCAACTGGAGCAGCGGCCGCGGCGCTGAGCGCCGCGGGCTCGCTTTTTCAAAAGGCGTTTACGGATTCGACGACCGCAGTCGTCTCTGTAAACGCCCGCTCAGGCGGCTTCCACGGTGACCTGATAGCCGGAAAACTTGCGCAGGTTGATGACGCCGCTGTCGAGCATCAGATACTGCCCCTTGATGCCGGTCAGGGTGCCCTCGACCAGCGCCTGCTTGTCGAAATTGAACGACTGGATCTTGCGCGGCCAGCTCAGCACCGGATAGTCGATCGAGACCACCCCGGGGGTGTCCAGGGCGCGGATCGCCTCGGCGCCGTGGGTCGCGCGCAGGGCGTCGAGCCCCGGAGCCACCGCGGCCAGCAGACGGTCGCGTTCGGCCACCAGGTCGAGCGGTTCGACCTCACCCTTGAGCATGGCGCGCCAGTTGGTGCGGTCGGAGACGTGGGCCTTGAACAGCGTCTCCACCAGCCCCGACTGCTGGCGCGTGGCCACCTCGAGGATCGGCAGCGCCTGGATCGCGCCCTGGTCGAGCCAGCGCGTCGGCGTGTTGCTCGCCCGGGTGATACCGACCTTGAGCCCGGAGGCGTTGGCCAGATAGACGATATGCGGTCGGAAGCAGTGCTGCTCGCCCCATTCGGGCTCGCGACAGGTGCCCTGGAAGTAGTGGCAGGTCTCCGGGCGTACCAGGCAGAGATCGCACTGAGCGAGCGTGCTGAAACAGGGGTAGCAGTAGCCCTGGCCGAAGCTCTTGCGCGTGTGCCGGCCACAGTGGACGCAGTGGATCGCCCCGGCGTAGTGCAGCCGCAGGCGCTGGCCCAGCCGCGCGTTGAGCGCCAGCCCCGTCTCGCCGGCACGCAGGCGATAGTCGGCCAGCCCCGACTCGGGCAGCCGCGCGTCCAGCTTGCGCAGTTGCCCGCTGACCCGGGTGTCGCCCTCGGCGAGGATCAGTTGATCCATTTGAGCGCCGCTTCCTCGGCCGTATCGTGGCCGCCGGAGGCGCACTCGTTACGCTCCAGATAGCCCACGCGCTGCGCGTCGGGCACCGCATGGATCACTTCATACTTGATCACCGCCTCCAGGCACAGTTCGGTCTGCTCGGCACTGAGCACGCGGCCGTCGGGCCACTTGCGCAGCTGGATCGCCTGCTTGAAGTTCTCGTACATCTCGGGGGTCATCTGCGCGACCATACGGTCGAAGTTCATCTCGCTCATGTCTGCCTCGTCTTGGCGCCTCACGCCGGTCTCGTTGCGCCTATTTCTCGACATCTATCTCTCGGCGCCCATCTCTCGACGCCTGTCTCTATATCGGGGTGACTGCTCCACGCCCGCCGCGGGCCAGCTACCGAGCGGCTCATGCCGTCCGCATCAGCCGGCGCGGCGCTTCAGCCGTGCGGCGACCACGGCCATCAAGAGCCCTGCCAGCAGACCACCCAGGTGGGCCTCGTTGGCGACGTTGCCGAAGCCGATCGCGTCGGCCAGTCCGGTCATGGTAAAGACCATCCAGCCGAGCATGAAGACCACCAGCATCTGCGGCACGAAGTAGCCCTGCTCGGGACGCAGCCGCGACATCAGCCAGACGTAGCCGAGCAGCGCATAGTCGACGCCGGACATGCCGCCGAACAGCAGCGTGCCGGTGAAGTACTGGGCCAGGTTGGAGACCACCGCCGCGATCACCACGATCAGCGCCAGCCAGCGCGAGCCCTGGAGCGCCTCGACCTGACGCCCGAAATACCACAGCCACAGCATGTTGAAGATCAGATGCATCCAGCCGAAGTGCAGCAGCGCCGGGGTGACCAGGCGCCAGATCTGCCCGCCAGCGAGAGCATCGCCCAGACTGCCGGCGACCAGCCCCTGGGCCGAGGGATGCACCGGCACGATGATCAGCGCGCGCAGAATGGCATCACCGAACACGCTCATGCCGAGGAAGATCGCCACGCACAGCGCGATCAGCCCCGCCGCCAGCGGCGCCTGTCCGAACGCCTGGCCGGTGACGCTGGGGCGCCGACGGCGCGGCGCGGCAGCGGCTGCGGCGAGATCGCCGCGCTGCCAGCGCTCGATCAGCCGCACCGCCTCGTCGCGCTGCTCGGGATCGGCCAGCCACAGGATCTGCTGATCCTCCTGCTGGGTGAAGCGGTGCCCGATATGCTGCTGCCACAGCGCCTGACGCAGCGCACGCGTATCCAGATCGCCGGGCATGGCGAGAAGTCTGTACATGCAACCTTCCGAACCACGGGTGGGAGGAGTGACGCACCGTGCCCAGGGGCCGGCGTATACCGCCATTCTACCCTGCCCGAGATGATGTGGGGATGAATGCCGCCGCAGTCGACGGCCGGAAGCACGCAGCGTGAGGCGTCAGAAGAAGTCGGGTACACGAGAGACATGGTGTACGAGAGAGATGGTGCACAAGAGACGCCACATACCAGAAACGTGGCACCCAGAAAAAGAAAAATCCGGCGGGAGGGCCGCCGGATAAGAGCAAGGGATCATTCAAGGGAACACTGATTCAGAGTGGCATCGCGCGCAGGAGTTCCCGAGGCGCGGTAAAAAAATGCGATTTTTTTCAGCGATAGCGCGTACACACCGAAAAAAACCAGAGAAATCAGTCACCCAGTACCGGAGAAAAATCGCAGATCTCTGCGGCGTATCGGTGCCAAAAGCCGGATCGCTAATCGGCGATGCCCTCACGCGCCACATCCACCCACACGAAACGATCGGCATCGAGCCGCTGCTCGCCATTCCAGCGGTAGGCCACCAGCCGCCCGTACTTCACCGCGCTGTAGTCGAGGCAGGCGATGTTGGCTCGCGGCAGCGCCGGCACGCCCTTGCACCAGTAGTGGCCGACGAACAGCGGCGGCGCCGACTCCGGGTACCAGGTCAGGCGCTCGCGCTCGGCCTCGCTGAGGGCGCGATCCTCGAGCCCCTCGGGCAGGTTGTCCGGCTGAAAGACCACATCGCCATAGGTGGCTGGCTCGCGACACCAGAAATGGGTGCGGAAAGCGCGCCGAGTGAAGCCGTCCCCCGAGCGGATCTCCACCCCCGGCGGCAGCGGCATCTGGGTACCGCGGGTGAGCCGGTCCATCACCCGCTGGGCGAAAGTGCCGGGCTGGGTCGACTCGATCAGGAAGTCGCGATCGATGCGCCCATCGGGGCAGCGCGCCAGAAAGGCGTCGATCAGCGCCTCGTCCCAGCAGGCGTGCACGACGCGCATGCCGTCGACTTCGAGACACAGCGGCATGTCGAGAAACCACTCGAGGCAGCGCTCCCACTCCAGTGGATGCTGGTGGTACTGAGCCAGGGTCCGCTCGATGATGCGATTGTTGCGCGGCGAGTGAGAACGCAGCCACGCCTGGGTACTCCCCGGCGGTGACGGGTGGCAGTAGGCCAGCGCGTTGTACTCGTGATTGCCCATCACGATGTGCGCCTCGCCGGCGTCGACCATGCGTTTGGCCACCGATACCGCCAGCCGGATGCGCGGCCCGCGGTCGATCAGGTCACCCAGGAAGACCACCCGACGGCGCGGATGGCAGTAGACGCCGTCGGTCTCGCGGTAACCCAGCGTCTCCAGCAACCGCACCAGCGTGCGTCCGCAGCCGTGCACGTCGCCGATCAGGTCGTAGCCGTCCACCGCCTCGCCCAGCGCCATGTCAGTCTCCCAGCCTGCTGCTCCAGCCCAGCTTCGAGCGGCACGCCTCGAAGAAGCTGTGCCCGCGCGGATGGATCAGAGTCAGGCGCTCGGCCTTGCGGCGCACATAGAGAACGTCACCCGGCTTGCACACCACGCGGGTCT
Source organism: Gammaproteobacteria bacterium MFB021 (assembly GCA_000737985.1). Taxonomy (GTDB): domain Bacteria; phylum Pseudomonadota; class Gammaproteobacteria; order Pseudomonadales; family Halomonadaceae; genus Salinicola. Next base: position 68,839 of record JNVT01000045.1, read on the forward strand.
GGCCGTCACAGCTGACATGCGGGTAGGCCTGGTTGATGTCGCCGATGTGCACGCGGATCTCGCTAGCCGCATCGATCACGATCGGCCGGCTCGACAGCGTGTGCGGGAACATCGGCACCAGGGTGATCGCTTCAAGGCCCGGGTGGACGATGGGGCCGCCGCCGGAGAGCGCATAGGCGGTGGAGCCAGTGGGCGTGGCCATGATCAGGCCGTCGGAGCGTTGGGAGTAGACGAAGCGGTCATCGATGAACAGCTCGAACTCGATCATCCGCGCCGCCTTGCCCGGATGCACCACCACGTCGTTGAGACTGGTGCCGGCGCCGATCAGGCGCTCGCCGCGGTAGAGTTCGGCGTCGAGCAGAAAGCGCCGTTCGCTGTCGTACTGGCCGTCGAGCACCTCGGCCACCTTCTGTTCGACCTCGTCGGGAGAGATATCGGTGAGAAAACCGAGCCGCCCGCGGTTGATCCCGAGCACCGGCGTGGCGCTGGTGCACAGCGCCCGGGCCGCGCCCAGCAGGCTGCCGTCGCCGCCGACCACGATCACCAGATCGCACAGGGTGCCCAGCTCGCGCCGCCGCGCCTCGCGCTGGCCGTGGGCTTCCAGCAGCGCCGCCGTGCGCTCCTCGATCACGATCTCGCAGCCGCGGCGCTCGAGGAAGATCAGCAGACGTTTGAGGGTCTCGACGACCTTGTCGCTGCCCAGGCGGCCGATCAGGCCGATGGTGTGGAACGCACTCATGCAACGGATCTCTGACGGCGTATCGGCCGGCCATTATGGGCGCTGCCCGAAGAGGCGGCAAACCGCGCGCCGCTCGAGTGCCGTCAACCCGGCGGCGTGCGTAAAAAAACGAACATGGCGCGGCTCGACACGCTAAAATTGCCTACCCTGTCGACAGGGACCACCACGCCTATCGACGGGGTAGCGTCCCCACAAGGGAAGACCGCAAGGGAAATCCGCAGAGGGAACACCTCAGGGAAGGCAGGGCGCGTTCCGTCATCGCCTTTAGCGGTGCGTCGCCACGCTCAGCGGCCACGCCGCCGTTCGGCGAGATGCGCCTGACTTCGCCATACAGGGAGATAGGGCAACATGCCATCATCGCAATCCAAACCACTCGGCGCCATCGTGCTGCTGCTGGCCGCGCTCGTCGGCGCGGCAGTCGCCGGTTACGCCTATGTCACCCCGCTGACCGGCGTCAACGGCTCACTCGGCGCACTGGTCGTCATCTTCGCCTGCCTCGCGCTGGCACTGATGGCGCTGATCCTGATGCCGCTGAAGCATCGCGGCGGCCGCATCTTCTGGCGTCTGCTGGCCCTCGTCGGGCTGATCGGCACCGGCTTCGCCGGCCTGCTGCTGCACCAGTGGGGCATCGCTGCCGCCATGGTGCTGGGCCTGATCGGGCTGATCCTCGATCTGCGCCGCCCCACCGCCAACCGCCGCGTCGCACACGCTTGAGGAGCCGTCATATGCCGACTTTCGGAATCACCCCACAACGCCTCGGCACGGCGACCGCTCTGGCTCTGATGCTGGCGCCGCTGCCGCTGCTGGCTCAGGAGGCCGACAGCGCTCAGGCCCCCGCGAGCCAGACCCAGGACGCCGCCCAGAACCAGGACAGTGCCCAGACCCAGGATAGCGTCCAGGCCCAGGGCAACAACCAGAGCCAGGATGCCGCTCAGTCTCAGGACACGGCCCAGGCCCGGCGCGCCGATGTTCCGCTGGTCCCGACCCAGCCGACCTGGAACACCTTCCACGGTCAGAACAACGCTCAGAAGTACAGCCCGCTCGACCAGATCAACGTCGACAACGTCGGCCAGCTGGAGAAGGTCTGGGAAGTGCACACCGGCGATGTCTCCGACGGCAGCGGCGACATCCCCGCCACGGTGTGGTCGGCGACCCCGATCTTCGCCAATGACACCCTGTATATCGGTACGCCCTTCTACCGTCTGCTGGCGCTGGACCCGGCCACCGGCGAGCAGAAATGGAGCTTCGATACCCACTCCAAGCTCGAAGCTCTGACCCAGCCGGTGCTCAAGAACCGCGGCGTGGCCTACTGGGAAGCCAAGGATCCACAGCCCGGCCAGGCGTGCCAGAAGATCGTCTACATGGGCACCATGGACGCACAGCTGTTCGCGCTCGACGCCGACACCGGCAAGCCGTGCCAGGACTTCGCCGACAATGGCGTGCTCGACGTCAACCAGTGGAACACCACCCACGCCAAGTGGCCGCTGTCGATCCTGCAGCCGCCGACCGTGGTCGGCGACCACCTGATCTTCGGCTGGGCCGGCAAGGACTGGGCCTTCGAGACCGCACCGCCGGGCACCGTGTTCTCGATCGACGCGCGCACCGGCAAGCGTGAGTGGACCTTCGAGGCGCTGTCGCCGGAGATGCGCGAGAAGAGCGGCACCGCCAACGTCTGGACCCAGATGTCGGTGGACGAGGCCCACGGCCTGATCTATCTCCCGGTCTCCTCGCCGTCGCCCAACTACTGGGGTGGCAACCGCACCGAGTCGGCGCCGCTGGCGACCTCGACCACCGCGCTCGACGTCGACACCGGCAAGGTCGTGTGGTCGCGCCAGTGGGTGCATCACGATGTCTGGGACTATGACATCAACGCCGCGCCCACGCTGATGGATATCACCGTCGACGGCAAGCAGATCCCGGCGCTGATCCAGGCCACCAAGATGGGCTTTCTGTTCGTGGTCAATCGCCTGACCGGCGAGGACGTGTGGCCGATCGAAGAGCGCCCGGTACCCCAGGGCGACGGCTCGGTGAAAGGCGAGGTCTACGCCAAGACCCAGCCGTTCCCGACCAAGCCGGCACCGCTGCTCGACCAGTCGAAGAAGCCCAAGATCTGGGAACTCGCCGACATGGTCGGTGGCGGTCAGTGCTCGAGGCTGTGGGACAACCTCTACTACGAGGGCATGTACACCCCGCCGACCACGCAAGGCGAAGGCACCCTGGCCTACCCGGACAGCGCCGGCGGCGTGCAGTGGGGCGGCGTCGCCTTCGATCCGCAGAGCCAGACCGCGATCGTCAACGTTTCGCACATCGTGCAAACGATCAAACTCTACGATCGCGAGGCTTACAAGAAGGCGGACAGCGGCTCCGGCAACGAGAGCGGATTCTCGCCGCAGGAAGGCGCGCCCTATGGCATGCGTCTGAACGTCGCCAGCAACTGGCTCGGCATGCCGTGCTGGGAGCCGCCGTTCGGTGAACTGGTGGCGCTGGACATGCACACCGGTGACGTCAAGTGGCGGCGTCCGGTCGGCGCCTCGCAGCAGTACGGCTTCTTCATGCCGGAGCGCTGGGGTTCGCCGACCATCGGCGGGCCGGCCGTCACCGCCGGCGGGCTGATCTTCATCGGCGCCTCGATGGATGCCAAGCTGCGCGCCTACTCGCTGGAGAGCGGCGAAGAGCTGTGGTCCGACCAAGCCCAGGCCCCGGCCGTCGCCAACCCGGCGGTATACGAGTACAAGGGACGTGAATACGTCGCTTTCGTCGCCGGTGGCAACACCATCCTCAAGGATCAGGTGGGTGACCAGGTCGTGGTCTACGCGCTGCCGCAGGACAAGCAGTAAGCGTTAGCCACACCGCGAGATACAGGGGGAGCGCAATGCTCCCCCTTTTTGTGTGTGCACCTTCCCTGGTGCACACCCTGCGGGCCGCCTTCGGCGTCCAACATCGTTCCCGACGATCTTGTGTGTCTGCCATCCCTGGCAGGCCCCCTTCGGGCCGTCGCTAATCGAGCCCGACCTTCGTCGCAGCGTAAAAATCAGAACACCCGCCGACTTTCATTAGAGCACCCTCTGTTCCGATACTCGATCGGGCGTCTGCGACACAGCCGAATGGTCAGTGCGCGGATGCGCCCCATCCAATAACAACGAGGTCGCGGCCATGTCCCTCCACCGACTGCTCGACTGGCGCCTGCACCTGATCGTGGTCATCGTGTCCCTGATCAGCGAGGCGATCGGTATTCTCAAGATTCCGCTGGGTCCCGGCACCCTGCTGCTGCTACCGCTGTTCTACGCCTTCATTCTCGGCGTGCTGCTCAACCCGCATCTGTTCAGCGCCACTCGACGCTACGTGCCGGAGCGCGTCAGTCAGGCGGCCACCCCGCTGATCCTGATCTCGATCATGCCGTTCATCGCACGCTTCGGTTCGACCATCGGCCCGGCGATCGACCAGATCATCAGCGCCGGCCCGGCATTGATCCTGCAAGAGCTTGGCAACCTCGGCACCATGCTGGTGGCACTGCCGGTGGCGGTCGTGGTGCTGAAGATGGGTCGCGAGGCGGTGGGCGCCACCTACTCGATCGCGCGCGAGCCGAATATCGCCATCATCTCCGACAAGTACGGCCTCAAGGGACCGGAAGGCGTCGGCGTGATGGGGGTCTATGTGGTCGGTACCATGTTCGGCACCCTGTGGTTCGCGCTGATGGCCGGCTATCTCGCCTCGCTCGGCGTGTTCGATCCGCGCGCTCTGGCCATGGCCTGCGGGGTCGGCAGCGGCAGCATGGTCGCGGCCTGCTCCGGTGCCCTCGCCGGTGCTCTGCCGGGGATGGCCGACGACCTGCTCGCCTTCGCCGGGGCCAGCAATCTGCTGACCTACGCCACCGGGCTCTACGTCTCGCTGTTCATCGCCCTGCCGGTGGCGGAGTGGCTCTATCGGCGCCTGGCCGGCCTGCGCCGCAGCGCCACCGAGGCGACCCCGGATGCCGGGATGACAGCTGCCGAGGTCGCCCCCGACGAGCGCCCCGAGCAGCACCTGGGCAAGACCGCTGCGGTACTGGCAGCAGCCTGTGCCGTGGGCTGGATCGCCAACACCGTCAACGGCAGTTCGCTGCTGACCGCGCTGCCGGGCATGACGATCCTCTACGTGATGACCCTGATCGGCCTGGTGCTGACCCGCATCGTGCCCTTCTATCTGCCCGGCGTGGCCTGGGTCTCGCTGGTCAGCATCGTGATGACGCTGCCCTTCTTCCCCGGCAGCGCCTGGATCGTCGAGCGCCTGGCGGCGGTCAACTTCCTCGCCATCGTCACCCCGGTATTGGCGTATGCCGGCCTGGCCCTGAGCCGGCGCGAATTCAGCATGTTCCGGCGCACCGGCTGGAAGCTGATCGTGGTCTCGCTGCTGGTCTTCACCGGCACCTACATCGGCTCCGCGGTCGTCGCGCAAGTGCTGCTCTGAGCCACGCCGCCACTCGCCCGCCACTCATCCACCACTGGCACTCGAGGCGCCGGTTCGCGATGTCGCCCCGGCGCCCGTCCCACACCGCAGGAGATGCGCATGAACCAGCCCGTCGCCTTTCCCGACGCTGCCACCCTGAAGGCGTGGCGTCACGACTTCCACCGCCATCCCGAGATCGCCTTCGAGGAGCACCGCACCCACGACCGGATCGTCGCCATCCTGCGCGAGCACGGCCTCGAACCGGTCACCGGCCTGGGCGGCGGTACCGGCGTGGTGGTGACCATCGAGGGTCGCCGCGGCCCCGGCCCCAGCATCGGCCTGCGCGCCGACATCGATGCGCTGCCGATCGAGGAGGCCAACGACCTCGACTACCGCTCGACGATCCCTGGACGCATGCACGCCTGCGGCCACGACGGCCACACCACCATGCTGCTAGGGGCCGCCTGCGCCCTGGCCCGTGACCCGGATTTCGCCGGCACCCTGCACTGCATCTTCCAGCCCGCCGAGGAGAACGAGGGTGGCGCCCGGGTGATGGTCGAGGAGGGGCTGTTCACGCGCTTCCCCATGGACGCGGTCTACGGCCTGCACAACTGGCCCGGGCTGCCGGTGGGCGAAGCCGCGGTGCACGACACCGCAGTAATGGCCGCCTTCGACGTCTTCACGCTGACGCTCAAGGGGCGCGGCTGCCATGCCGCCATGCCCCATCTGGGCGACGATACCCTGCTCGCCGCCTGCCAGCTGGCGACCCAGCTGCAGGGCGTGATCAGCCGCGAGACCCCGGCCCACCAGTCCGCAGTGCTCAGCATCACCCAATTCCACGCCGGCGACGCCTTCAACGTGGTCCCCGGCACGGTGGAGCTGCGCGGCACCGTGCGCTGCTTCGACGCCGCGCTCAAGGCGCGCCTGGAGCAGCGCCTGCGTGACGCCGTGGCGGCCTGCGCGGCCTTCCACGGCCTCACCGCCGAGCTCGACTATCAGGCGCGCTATCCGGCCACGCTCAACGCCCCCGAGCACGCCGCCCGCTGCGCCGAGGTGCTCGAAGGTCTGCCACAGATCACCCGGGTCCACCGCGATCTGCCGCCGAGCATGGGCTCGGAGGATTTTGCCTTCATGCTGGCCGAACGCCCCGGCGCCTATATCTGGCTCGGCAACGGCGACAGCGCCGCGCTGCACAATCCGGCCTACGACTTCAACGACGCCCTGGCGCCGCTCGGCGTGGCCTACTGGCAAGCCCTGGCCCGCGCGCTGCTCGCGGCCTGAATCCGACCCGCGCAGTCCCTACCGAGCGCCGCCCGGCGGCAGCGCTCGGCGTAGGAGACCTGCGCTCCGTGTCACCGCGACAAGAGGTTATCGATATGAAAATCACCGTGATCGGCCTCGGCCAGATGGGCGGCAACATGGCCCTGACCCTGCACAAGGCCGGCTTCGACGTCACCGGCAGCGATGTTTTCGACACCGCACGAGAGCGCCTGGCGGACCTGGGGCTGGCGGTGGCCGCCCCCAGCGAGCTGCCCGCCAGCGATGTCTATCTGCTCTCGCTGCCGACCTCGGCCCAGGTACGCGAGGTGATCGAGCAGGCCCCCGGCCTGCTCGCCACGGCGCCCCGCGGCAGCGTCATCGTCGACACCTCCACCAGCGACCCGGTGGTCAGCCGCGAACTCGCCGCCAAGGTCCTCGAGGCCGGCCTCGAATGGCTCGACGCACCGGTCAGCGGCGGCCCCAAGGGGGCGGCCAGTGGCCGGCTCGGCATGCTGCTGGGCGGCGAACCGGCAACGGTGGCACGCCTGGAACCGATGCTCGCGGCGATGTCGGCCAAGCGCACCCATGTCGGTGGCCCGGGCAGCGGCCACGTGGTCAAGCTGGCCAACAACTATCTCTGTGCCAGCAACCTGCTCGCCACCGCCGAGGCGGTGACGCTGGCCGCCAAGGCCGGGGTCGATCCGGCAGCCTGTCTGGCCGGCCTCAACAGCGGCTCCGGACGCAGTGCGGTGAGCGAGGTCAACTTTCCCGAGTGGATTCTCTCCGGGCGCTTCGACTCCGGCTTCACCAGCGGCCTGATGCGCAAGGACCTGCGCCTGGCGCGGGATGCCGCCGCCGGCCTAGGGCTCGATCTCGGCCTGCTCGAACGGGTGGTCGACGGCTGGCATGCCGACCCCGACCGGCCCGCAGACAGCGACGACTTCAACCATATCGCCTCGCCCCTGCTGGCGCAGGCGGGACTCGACTTCACCACCCTTGACCCGCGCGAGGAGCCTGCCCGATGAATGCCCTGGAGACCCAAGCCCGCGATCGTCTGGCCGATCTGCTGATGCGCTTCGGCCTGTCGCTGGAGCGCGGCGACACCCCTTGCAGCAACTGGATCGACGGCGAGCTGGTCAGCGGCGAGGGGGAAGCCATCGCGCTGATCCACCCCGCCACCGGCGGCGCGCTGATCGACTACCGCGACGCCGATGCGGCGCTGGTGGATCATGCCGTCGCCGCCGCGAGCCGAGCCCAGGTCGAGTGGATGGCGCTCACCGCCAGCGAGCGCGGCCGCCGCATGCTGAGCGCGGTGCGCCGCCTGGAGGGTCACGAGGAGACGCTGGCCCAGCTCGAGAGCGTGGTCGCCGGCAAGCCGATCCGCGACTGCCGCGGCGAGGTGGGCAAGGTGCGCGAGATGTTCGAGTACTACGCCGGCTGGTGCGACAAGCAGCATGGCGAAGTGATTCCGGTACCCACCAGCCATCTCAACTATGTGCGCCATGTCCCGTTCGGCGTAGTGGGCCAGATCACCCCGTGGAACGCGCCGATGTTCACCTGCGCCTGGCAGCTGGCGCCGGCGCTCGCGGCGGGCAACGGGGTGGTGCTCAAGCCCTCGGAACTGACCCCGTTCTCCTCGGTGGTGATCGCTCGCCTGCTCGAGTCCGGCGGCCTGCCGCGGGGGCTGATCAATATCGTCAACGGTCTCGGGCCCACGACCGGCACGGCGCTCACCGGGCACGACGGCATCAGCAAGCTGGTGTTCGTCGGCTCGCCGGCCAGCGGCCGGGTGATCGCCGAAGCCGGCGCCCGGCGCCTGGTGCCGAGCGTGCTCGAACTGGGTGGCAAGTCGGCCAATATCGTGTTCGCCGATGCCAGGCTCGACGATGCCGTGGCCGGCGCCCAGGCGGCGATCTTCGCGGCGGCCGGGCAGAGCTGCGTGGCCGGTTCGCGGCTGCTGATCCAGCGCGAGATCTATGACGAGGTGGTCGAGCGGGTGGCCCGCGCCGCCAGCCAGATCGCGATCGGCCTGCCGGAAGAAGAGGCCACGCGCATGGGGCCGCTGCAGAACGCGCGCCAGTTCGAGCGTGTCAGCGCCATGCTCGAACGCGCCCGCGACGCCGGCGCCCGGGTGGTCACCGGCGGCACGCGACCGGCCGGGCTGCCCGATGGTGCCGATGGCTACTATCTGGCGCCGACTCTGCTGGCCGATGTCACTCCGGAGATGGAGATCGCCTGCGAAGAGGTGTTCGGCCCGGTGCTGGTGGCCCTGCCCTTCGACGACGAGGCCGACGCCATTCGCCTGGCCAACGCCACCCGCTTCGGCCTGGCCGGCGCGGTCTGGACCCAGGACCCGGCCCGCGCCCATCGCGTCGCCGCGCAGCTGCGCGCCGGCACGGTGTGGATCAACAGCTACAAGGCGATCAACGTGATGTCGCCGTTCGGTGGCTTCCGCGACAGCGGCTTCGGCCGCTCCAGCGGACTCGACGGCCTGCGCGAGTACAGCGTGCCCCAGAGCGTCTGGGTCGAGACCGCCAGCGAGGCCAGCGTCGCCATGGGCTACGGCGACGGCAAGGCGTGAGCGCCGCGCACGCTGGGTGCCATCGCGGCTCAGCGTGCGCCACGCTCCCGACCTCGGGCGACAGAGATACCCCGCGCGAAACATGACCGGCATCTCAACAGGCGCTGGCGCCGCTCACGTTTCCACGTCAGGATAGCTCGATCCCCCGAGCTACCGCTGGAGCCCCGTGATGCGCGACACACTTCGCTATCTCAACAACGCCTCGGTGGGCCTCACCAGCCCCGGCGTATCAGCGCGGCTGCGCGACTGGCTGGAGGCGGAGGCGACAGCCTGGCCACAGCAGCGGGTCGAGAGCGCGGACTGGGATCTGCAGGCGACGCGTGAACGCGCCGCCGCGCTGATCGGCGCGCCGGCGACGCAGCTGGCGCTGGCCGAGAGTACTTCGCTGGCGATGGCGCGCGCCCTCGCCACCCTCCCGCTGCGCGGCAAGCGTGTGCTCGTCGCCCCGGGGACCTGGGCCTCCGATATCGTCATGCTCAAGCGCTTCGGCGGCGAACCGCCGCGGGCGCTGGAGCTGCTCGCCACCCAGGCCGATGGCAGCCTCGACCTGGCCGCGATCGCTGCCCAGCTCGGCGAGGACGTGGCCGCTATTCTCGTCCCACTGGTGACCAGTATCGAGGGCCGGCGCTACGACGTGGAGGGTCTGGGCGCGCTGGCGCGTCCGGCCCACTGCCCGCTGATCGTGGATGCCGCCCAGGGCCTGGGGCAGACCCCGATCGATGTGCGCCGGCTCGGCTGCGACGTGCTGGTGGCGACCACGCGCAAGTGGCTGCGCGGCCCGCGCGGCATGGCGCTGGCCTACTTCAGCCCGGCGGCGCTGGCTTCGATGCGCCCCAACCCGCTGGCCGAGATGGCCGGCCTGCGTCTCGATGCCGCCAGCCAGCGCTTTCTCGATCAGCCCCAGGCGCGCCGCTTCGACGCCTCCGATGTCTCGATCCTCAATCAGTTGAGCCTGACCGCCGCGATCGATGAGCTGACGGCGATCGGCATTGCCCCGCTGCGCGAGAACGTGCTGGGGCTCGCCGGCCTGGCCTACGAGCTGGCCCGTGCCCAGGGCCTGACACCGCTGCTGACAGCCCCCGAGAGCGGCATCGCCACCCTGCACCTGCCCGAGGCGCAGCCGCTGGTGGTGGCCCAGCGCCTGAGCGCCGCCGGTATCGCTGCCAAGGTGTGCAACATTGCCGCCGAGCCGCTCAACGTGCGCCTGCCGACGGCCGGCGCCCTGGTTCGACTGGCGCCGCACTGGCACAACGACGCCGCTGATATTCACGCCGCCCTGGCCGCGCTGGCGGGGGCCAGACCAGACACCACGACCGCCGCCACACAGCCGGTATCGCTGCCATGAACAGCGTATACCGAGGCAAAGCCGGATATACTCGAGCCATCACCGCATCCTCTTGCCGTCACGCTGCCCGGTACAGGAGTCCGCCATGAGCTTCGGCATCGATCACCCGCTCGTCGCCGTCGGCGATCTCGACCATGCCGCGGCGGCGGCGCGCAAGCTCGGCTTCAACGTCAACGCGCGCCACCAACACCCCTGGGGCACCGACAACCACCTGCTGTTCTTCAGCAACAACTTCATCGAGCTGATCGGTATCGGCCGCCCCGAATGCCTCGACTATCAGGACGACAACGGCTTCCAGTTCGGGCGCCTGATCGAGGCGCGGCTGGCCAGCGTCGGCGACGGCATCGCCATGCTCGCCCTCGACAGCGACAGCATTCAGCGCGACCACGCGCTGGTCGCCTCGCGCGGCTTCGCCAACGCACGTCCGATCATCTTCCGCCGCCAGGCGCATCTGCCCAGTGGCCGCGACACCGAAGTGAGCGTCGCGCTGGACATCCTGCACGACGTCGAGCGGCCGTTCCTGACCCAGTTCCTGTGCCAGCAGCTGCGCCCGGAGCTGTTTCGCATCGACCCGACGCTGGAGAGCCACCCCAACGGCGCCACCTCGATCACCGATGTCTGGTATGTCAGCGACGACCCCACCCACGATATCGGCCACTTCGCGCGCATCCATGGCTGCGAGGCGATTCGCGGCGACGCCCGCCACTACGTCATCCATACCCACAAAGGCGACTGTCATCTGCTCGATCCGGCCACCCTCGAGGCGACCTTTCCGCTGCTGGGCGAGCTCGACCCCCAGCCGCCCCGCGCCGTGGCGCTGTCCCTGGCGTGTCGTGATCTAGGTGCGACCCAGGCGGCGTGGGAGGCGGACGGCGTCGAGTACCACGCTCAGGGCGTCACCCAGGCCGACATCGCGCCCCAGGCGCTGGGCACGCTGCTGCGCTTTGTCCAGCAGTGAGGGCGACGCCGGGTAGTGTAAGGAACCTGGCGCTTCAGCGCCGTGGGTCGTCGTGACGAAAGGCGTGCATCCAGGCGCTCAGATGGCGCAGCAGCTTGAGACTCGCCAGCGGCTGGCGCCGCCCGACCCGGGTGATCATGTGCGCCTGGGAGTGCTGAAACGACGCGCAGGCGACCCGCCGCGCGACCACGCTGTGGCTGTCGAGCTCGTCCGCTACCGCAAAGCTGGGCAGCAGGGTGACCGCCATGCCGGCTACCACCGCGCGCCGCAGTACCGCCATGGAGTTGGTCTCCATCGCCACCTGCGGGCGCAGCCGTGCCTGCTGGAAGGCTTCGTCGACCAGCCGGCGTACGCCGTGTCCGACTTTCCACAGCGCCATCGGCGCTTCGCTCAGGGTCTCCAGCGAGAGCGGCTCGGGGAGCGTGGCCAGCGCGTGGTCGCGGGGGCAGATCGCCAGCAGCGGTTGGCCGCTGGAGACCCAGAAGCGAATCTGGGGATGGACTCGCTCGTGGAACATCAGCCCGATATGCGCGCGGTCTTCCACCACCGACTCGATGATCTCGTCGGTGCCGGCCTGCTGGATATCCAGGCGCACGCCGCGGTAGCGCTCGGCGAAGGCCTTGAGCGGGGCGGCGATCAGATCGTCGATGAAGCCTTCACCCACCACCAGCGAGATGGTGCCGGTCTCCAGGCGCTGATGCGCCTCCAGGCTGGCGATGAACTGCTCGTCCAGCGCACCGCGCTGGCGGCAGTAGTCGAGCACCATCTCGCCCACCGCGGTGGGGCGAATGCCGCGCGGCGTACGCTCGAGCAGCGGCGCTTCGAAGGCGGTCTCGAGCAGTGAGATCTGGCGGCTCACCGCCGAGGGCGCGATATCGAGCCGCGCGGCAGCCTTGCGCAGCGAGCCGGACTCGACCGTGACGCGAAAATAGACCAGCCGCTGATGGGGAATGTCCATGGCGTATCATTGGCGCCGGGCGCGCCGCTCGTCTCGTATGGGGGAGTGCCGAGGTCAGTGTTGCCTCGATTAGGACACCTGCAGGCACTGTGCGTCAACGCCCGAGATGCGCTGCCCCCGGTCGGGCACATCTCGCTTTTCGCGTAGAGTGCTGGCATGGTGAACGCTGCCGATGTCAGGTCTATCGGGCCGGACGCAGCGCGCGACTGCCATCATCCGCGCCCTTTATCTTTACCCCCCGTTTTCCGCATGGAGCCACGCATCCGATGTTCATCGCCATGAACCGTTTCCGCGTCAATCCCGAGCGCACCGAGGAGTTCGAGACCCTGTGGCTCGAACGCGAAACCCATCTTCAGGGACTGCCGGGATTCGTCGAGTTCCATATGCTACGCGGCCCCGCCGAGGAGGATCACGTCCTCTACGCCTCCCACACCGTCTGGCGCTCGCGAGCCGACTTCGAGGCCTGGACCCACTCGGAAGCGTTCCGCGCCGCCCACGCCAACGCCGGCCAGAGCCGCCGCGAGGGGCTCTATCTGGGGCCGCCCAAGTTCGAAGGCTTCGAGGTGATCCAGACCCTCGGCGCCGACTGACACCAGCAGCCAGCGTGATGCCTATGTCGTCGACACCTGTGCGCCGAAGTCTCGCCCAGGCCCCGAGGCCCCGTGCCTGGGTGCTGGCCCTGTGGATGCTGCTGGGTGTGATCGCCCCCACCACCCCACTGCTCGCCGCCGAGCCGCCAACGGCCCAGCGTGCGCTCGACAAGGCCGAGCAGCTGGAGCAGCGGGTGGTCGAGAACACGCGCACCAGCCCGGCGCCACCGGCGCTGCGGGTAACGCCCGAGGGCGCACGTGCGCTCGATCCGCGCGGCCAGGCCCCGCTGGACGACGCGCTGACCTGTCTGGCACGGTCGATCTACTGGGAGGCCAAGGGCGCGGGCGTGGTGGAGATGGAGGCAGTGGCCAACGTGGTGATGAACCGGCTGGGCAACCCGGCCTTCCCGCCGACCCTGTGCGGCGTGGTACAGCAGGGCTCGGAGACCGGCAGCTGCCAGTTCTCGTGGTGGTGCGATGGTCGCCCCGACGAGGCGCGTGAGCCGCTGGAGTACGCCGCGGCACGCGAGATCGCACGCCGCGCGCTCAACGGCACACTCAAGGATCGCACCCACGGCGCGGTGTTCTTCCACCAGCGCAGTATCACGCCGTCCTGGGCCTCGCACATGGTCAAGACGGCGCAGACCCGCGAATTCGATTTCTACCGCCTCCCCGGTTGACCCCGGCGAGCCACGCGAGGAGGCAGCGCACATGTCCGAGGCATGGACGGAACCGAGCAGCGACACTCTGTGGCCAACCCTGGTCGAATCCGCGCGCAGCGCCGCCAGGCGCAATCCGCTGCTGACACCGCTCTACCGCCGCTGCCTGCTCGAAGTCGATGATCTCGCCGGCGCCCTGGTCGAGATCGTCAGCGAAGACCTGGCCACCGCCGAGGTGGCTTTCGCCGAGTGTCATGCCGCGGTGGCGGCGGGCCTCGCCGCCCACCCCGAGATCGCCGCGGCCGCGGCGCGCGATCTGCTGGTGCTGCTGCGCGAGGATGCCGCGATTCCCGAGCCCTTCAGCCCGCTGCTGTTCTTCCCCGGCTACCGTGCGCTGCAGTGCCATCGCGTCGCCCACGCCTGGTGGCGGGCGGGCCTCACCGATCTCGCCAGCTTCGCCCAGTATCGCGCCGCCCACGCCTTCGCTGCCGATATCCACCCGGCGGCGCAGCTGGGCGCGGGGCTGTTCATCGACCACGGAGCGGGCATCGTGATCGGCGAGACCGCGGTGGTCGAGGACGACGTCACCCTGTTCCACGGCGTCACCCTGGGCGGCACCGGCAAGCTGAGCGGGGACCGTCATCCCAAGATTCGCCGCGGCGCCTTCCTCGGCGCCGGCTGCTGCGTGCTCGGTAACATCGAGGTGGGTGAGCGGGCACGCGTCGGCGCCGGTGCCGTGGTCACCCACCCGGTGGCGGCCGACAGCACGGTACTGGGGCCGCGTGCCGCGCCGCGCTGAGCCGGTGTCGCCGGCGCCGACCGACCCGACCTGGGCTTTCCGCCCCTGCACGCCGGCACTACGCGAGGATCTGGCCGGCCTCAGCGCGCCCTGGCTGCGCGATATCGCCTGGCTGCTGCACGCCCCTGACATGGCACGCCTGAACGTCTCTGGCCGCCCCACCCTGACCGAGCTCGGCCTGGCGGACGATGCCACTCGGCGGCGCTGGCTGGCAGCGCTGGCACCGCAACGGGAGGCGTTCCTGCAGCATCTCGATCAGCGCCGCTCGCAGCGTCTGGGCATCTACCACGAAGCACTGTGGCAGTGGATCCTCGGCGAAGCACCGCATAGCACGCTGCTGGGCCACAACCTGACCCTGCGCGACGGCAAGCGGATCACTGGTGAGCTAGACCTGCTCTATCGCTATCGCGGCGTCGAGCCGGCGACGATCGAGCACGCCGAACTGGCGATCAAATTCTTTCTTGGGCTGGCGCAGGGGCCAGGGGATCGCCACGACGCCGCGCGCTGGATCGGCACCGGCAGCTTCGACTCGCTGGCGATCAAGTGCCACCGGCTAGCGCAGCGCCAGCTGCCCGCCGCCAGCGATGAGCCCGGGCAAGCCGTGCGCGAGGCCCTGGTGCCGAGCGCCGCGCTGCACCAGCGCATCATCATGCCGGGGTTCCTCTACCACCCCTGGGACCAGCGTCTAGCCCTGCCCGACCTGGCCAATCCGGATGTCTACCAGGGCCTGTGGTGCCATCACCGGGCATGGCCGACGCTATGTGCGGCGCTACCAACGGCGACCCGCGGCCAGATGCTGTTGAAGCCGCACTGGCTGGCACCGCCACGTGGTACCGGACTCACCCTGGCCGCGCTGGGCCACCAACTGAGCGATCACTTCGCCACCACCCCGTCGCCGCAGCACCTGCGCCTGACGTTGCCGGACGGGCGTAGCTGCCGCCTGTTCGTGGTCACGGATGGCTGGCCGCCGGCGCTGCCGCTGCCACCCCGCGACGCGCCCAGCGCGCATTGAGCCATAGCGTGGCGAGTAGAATCGCCGCCCCTGCACTCAGGCGCAACAGATCGGCATCGCGGTTCCAGATCACCAGATTGACCACCAGCCCGGCAGGGATCAGCGCGTTGTTCATGATCGCCAGGGTGCCGGCATCGACCCGACAGGCGCCCTTGTTCCAGAGGAAATAACCGAGTCCCGACGCCACGACCCCGAGCCAACCGAGTACGCCCCACTGCAGCCCGGTGGTGGGCAGCTTGTGCGCGTCGCCGAGCAGCAGGAACGCCGGCAGCGCCACACACAGCGCGCCGAGGTAGAACCAGCCGAAGAGATGGCGATGGGCGACGCCGGCAGGCAGCCCGCGGGCCAGATGGCGGTAGCCGACCTGCCCCAGAGCGAAGCAGACATTGGCCCCCTGCACGACCAGAAAGCCCAGCCAGTAGCCGGCATTGACGCCGTCGTAACGGATCACCGCCGCCCCGGCCACGGCCAGCGCCGCCATCAGCAGATAGCGCGGCGAGAAGCGCCGCGCCAGGAGGTCATCGATCAGAGTGATGTAGAGCGGCGTGAAAATGGTGAACAGCAGCACCTCGGGCACGCTCAGCAGCAGGAAGGCGTGATAGAAGAACAGGTACATCACGCCGAGCTGCAGCGCGCCGACACTCATCAGCCCCAGACGGCTGGCACCGGAGATCGCCCGCGGGCGCAGCAGGGGCAGGAAGATCAGCGTCGCCAGCACGATCCGAGTGGCCACGGCGAAGTAGCTATCCACTTGCCCCGAGAGGTAGACACCGATCAGACTGAACGAGAAGGCCCACAGTAGCGTGACGCCGACGAGATACGACATTTAAGGTCAACCTTTTCATGACAGACGAGTTGACAGCCATTATACGGCTGCACACCCTGCTGCCCCAAGTCACACATTTCGCGTTTACCGCCGAGACCGGCGCCGGCTCGCGCACCGGCTGGTCCGGTCACGGTCAGGGCAGCGTACGCACCGAGGTGGAGGGTGATACCGTACGCTTTCACGAAAGCGGCCACTTCACCCTGGCCGGCCAGCAGCCGGTGACCATGCGCAACCTCTACTGCTGGCGCCTAGCACCCGAGCGCGTGGCGCTCGCCCACGAACGCCGTGGCCGAGAGGCGGCGGTGGCGCTGTTCGACCTGGTCGCCGCCGACGCCGACACCCTGGTGAGCGAGCACCATCACCAGTGTGCCGCCGATGCCTACAGCGCCCGCCTGCACCTGCTTGTCGATGGCTTCGATCTCGCCTGGCGCATTCTGGGCCCGCGCAAGGACGAGACGCTGCACTATCGCTATCGGCTGGCCTGACCGGCCCGACCCACGCCGAGCCCGCGGTGCTAGCGTGAGGGGCGCGAAACCCGCACGCAAAGCCCCCGAAAACGCCAGAGGGCCGGTCGAAACCGGCCCTCTGCGCTCTTTCATACGTTCTTGCTGTCGTTGCTCATCGCGACTCAGCGCGTAGCGATGATCCACACCGCATGGATGATGCCCGGGATATAGCCCAGCAGCGTCAACACGATATTGATCCAGAACTGCAGGCCCAGACCCACCTGCAGGAATACGCCCACCGGGGGCAGGATGATGGCGAAGATGATACGGATGATATCCATGTAGCCTCCTTTGCCGTGGCCACGTTCACGCTCTCCAGCGCCAACGTCCACATTGATAGAACAGTCCCTTGCGGCGCCTTTTCATCACCGCCATCGTCACCGCAGCCGACCGACACGCGACGGCGCCTCGACACTCGTGTCACAGACACCTTGGCGTCGATCCGCTCGGCTGCTCACCAGCATAGCTGGCCCTGCGCAATCCTGCTGCCTAACGACGGTGACGAGACGAGGCGCCATCGTCTCCGACGCCCTCGTCAGCATTCGCGTCAATCCCTTCAGCCCCGCCGTCACGCGGCCGCTGCTTACCCTTTATCTCGGCGGCGCCACTCGCCAGCGCCTCGTGATAGCGCTCCCAATCCTCCCAATCGTGCGGCGTGCCGCTGCGCGGGCCATGTTCGGCAGCTTCGCGCGCCCGTGCCCAGGCTTTCTCTTCGAGCGACTGCGGCTTATCCTCCTCCTTGTCCAGCGCAATACCCTGCTTGGCCAGATAATCGCGCGCGTTCATGACACTCTCCTGCCCTGTCGGGCGCTGTCCAGTAACTGATGACGTCAACTGAGCGTTGTCCCACCGCCAAATCGGCAACTCTCTTGATTTGGCGATGTCTTTGCAATGACCAACGCTTGCTCGCCTCACCACTATAGATGACGCCATGGCCGATCGAGTTCAAGCCCGCGCCGGGAACACCCACGTGGCGAGCATGGCGCTGGCGGAAAAGGCGCGGATCGACGCCTCGAAATCATCGGCATGCAGGCGCGCAAGCTGGAAATCATGCCCAAAGCTCCGCCTTACGTGCCGAAAAGTCCGCTAGTGAGGCAACTGAACGCATACCTTGATTGCAAAGCAGCTACAGTGTGATGGCGTGTTAGCCCACTGGCTATCGCACCCTCTTCTTCCTCAGCACAAAAGGAATTTGGCATGAGAAAATCACTCGCGACCATCGCCTTTGCCGCCCTCACTCTGGGACTCGCCGGTAGTGCCCTGGCCGATAGTGCCGCACTCAAGGATGCCCAGCAGGCCAACCAAGAGCCGTTGGCGCCGGGTTCCGGTGTTACCGCCAGCGGTGAGCAGGATGCCTCCTCCTTCTCCGGCGGCAGCGCTGCCACCAATCAGTCGCTGGACGCAATGGAGTCGGAGACCGACGGTGCGACCAACATCGAAGATTCGAAATCACTCGACGAGATCAACGCCGAAGGGCACAGCGTCGAAGCTGGCGACGCCATCAAGAGCCAGTGAAACCCGCCGTGCATCGGTGACGAAAGGGGCCCCTGGGCCCCTTTTTCGTGGTCGCCATTCATCATTGCCCGTTCTTCGAGCGGGATGGCTGCTCGGCCATGAGCTGCCCGGTCATAAGATCGCACCCGCCACCAAGCACTGAGCGCCGCCGTCCCGGCCCCTCGTGCCGGGGATCGCTTTACGCCATCGAGCGTCGCCAACTATACTGTATATAAATACACCAACAGGTGAGAGACGTCATGATTCTCGCTTTTCCCTCGCCCTACGAGCGGCTGTCACGCCGCGTCTCACGCGCCATCCAGACCGCCACCTGCCATCGGCGCCAGCAGCTGGTCATCATGCGCCAGCCCGGCGAAACGCAGGACGACTGGTCTCGACTGATGGCACGCCTAGCGCGTGAGGCGGCGGTGAGCGTCATTTCGATCACCGCCGACGACATCCTGCTGAGCTGGCGCGCCCGAGCCACGGAGAGTGCCTGAGCGCGAGCCGGATATCCGTCAGCAGACGGCACTCCTAGTCGCGTTGCGTGATGGCCGCGTGTAGGGCTGACAGTCAACCAGGCAATAGAGAATGGGCGTTGCTATCACTAACTATGTTTGGCGAGTTTGAACGGGTAAAGCGAGGCGTGGCGGGGGCTGCAGGAGAGATGGTGGGCGTGTCTGGACGTGTTTGAACACTGGATTGGAGCGGGTGAAGGGAATC
Source organism: Gammaproteobacteria bacterium MFB021 (assembly GCA_000737985.1). GTDB lineage: Bacteria > Pseudomonadota > Gammaproteobacteria > Pseudomonadales > Halomonadaceae > Salinicola. The sequence goes on from JNVT01000045.1 coordinate 87,714, forward strand.
GAACCCTCGTCTTAAGCTTGGGAAGCTTCTGCTCTACCATTGAGCTACACCCGCAAGGCTTTCGATAATAATTCCAATCACTTAGGTTTGGCAAGCGCAGCGCGCAAGAAAGCGTAGGCCAGGCTCGGCGGCGGCCCGCTACAGCGGCGTGGTAGATGCGTCTGTGATCCACCGAAGATGACGCGTGTCAGCTCGAGTCCTCGCCCGTCGAGATCGACCTTGGCCGTTGCGATTGACCACGGCCGTCGCGATCGTCCATGGTCGTGGCAGCCGAACGTGATCGCGACTGACTGACATGCAATAAGAGAAAGCCCGAGCGCGCTGCGATAGCGCTCGGGCTTTCAATCAGCATGCGCCTATCCTGCTGAAAGACTGCGATTCGTTCGCATCCTTGGCAATATCGTCCGTGATCGATTCCAGGCTGTATCCCTACTCGCAGAGAATAACGTCAACTTCTAATACTGTCTAATCCAATTGCGTGAAATATCTATAATTTAGATAAGATTTAGATGTTTATATTATTGATGCCGCCATCAGCAAGGGTAAAAAAGACCCGATCCTGAGATCGGGCCGACTAGCGCTGACTCCCTTCCGTACCTACCGGCGGCCTCCTGCCCCCGCATCCCTGGCAAAGCCTCCCTGGCCGGCTCCCGGAGATCCACCCTGATCTCGCCTTCACTATCTTGCGCGCATCCGCAAGCTGCTGAACTCAACCCAGGTTAAACAGGCTTCTACTGAAACGTAGTATTTTGTTAATCGGCAGCTGCGCATTTCACGCTTGCGTGCAAGGTCGACAAGCAGCCGAAAAGAGCAGCCCTCGACTTGAGGTGGCAAAAAATGGACATAAAAAATCCCCGGACAGAAGACCGGGGATCAAGGATCTACAACGAGCGCTTATATTATCAATTCACGAATGACGGATACAGGTCGATATCGCTCAATTTTGCGTAAGATATCTCTTACAAATCAAGCCAGTCCCGGCAACATCGGCAGTATTCGGCACCCGATGTGGCACCACCGGCGTCGCAGGCTGACGCCATCTGCATGCTGGCGACACCCGCAGGCGAGTCGTGCAGGAAGGCCTTCGACGGTGACATGAGTCGCTGGCGTCGACTGGGCAGGGCTCGACCAAGCACCAAACGCCGGGTATCAGACCCACCGCTAGCGTTGGTGGCATCAGAGTGGGCGACCGAGAGTCATCTCGGGGAAAGAAGAAAGCGTGGGAAAAGAAAAATCGTGGGCAAAAAAAGACCCGGCCCGAAGGCCGGGTAAGTACGCAGGGGATGTCCCCGCGCCATTATCGACTTTCGTGGCGAAACCAAGGGGCTGAATTCACTACCGAAAGAGGTCTAGATCGTCGCCTGACACGACTTCAGCTTGCGCCACAGCGCCTAAGAACGCATTTCCCAACCGCCATGAGCTCATCCGGCGGCAGGACGCCGCGAGGGCGCTGTGAATCCTTCCCTGGGCGCTACCTTTGCCATCCCTGGCATAGGACACTCGCTTTGCCCTGCCCCCGGCGCCCATCGTCAGAGAGTTTGGGAATGGGCTCTAATCCATCGCCGCTAACGGCTTTCGCCAGCCAGCAGCGCCTTGATCTGCGCCCGCAGCCAGCGACGGAGACGATCTTCGTGGGTGCGCTGATGCCAGGTCTGGATCACCGCCACGTCATCCAGCGCCAAGGGACAGGGGTGCACCACCAGCCCCGGGATATGCGCCTCGGCTTGGCGCGCCACGCTCTCCAGACAGGTCAACAGCAGATCACTGTCAACCACCGATAGCGGCGGCGCGAGAAAGCTCGATAGCCCCGCCACCACCCGTCGCGAGCGCCCCATCTCGCGCAGCCGCCGATCGACGAGTCCATCCAGATCACCGGTCAACGTCGTGACCAGGTGCTCACATGCCAGATAACTCTCGAGATCCAGCGTCGCCCCGAGGCGCGGATTGTCGGCCGCCGCCAATACCACGAACCCCTCGGCATGAACCCGCTGCTGGTAATAGCTGGCCGGTAGGTCGGCGTAGAAGCCCGCGATGGCGATATCGCACTCGCCGCTCTCCAGCTCGGCCCGGGGCAAGCGCCCGCGGGTGTTGTGGGTCACCAGTTGCAGACGCGGCGCCTCGCGCCGGATCAGCGGCAGTAGTCGCGGCAGCAGTAGCTGCTCCATGTAGTCGGTGGTATAGAGATGCACCCGGTCGTCTCGGGTGAGAAAGTCACTGCCCTCACAGAAGTCGAAGAAGCTCTCCAGCCCGGCCACCAGTTGCTGGACCCGCGGCGCGAGTTCATGGGCACGAGGCGTCGGCGTCAGCCCCCGCGGCGCCCGCACGAACAGCGCGTCGCCGAAGTCGTGGCGCAGCCGGGCCAGCTTGTGACTCAGCGCCGGCTGGCTGAGGCCCAGGCGCATCGCGGCCGCAGAGACGCTGCCCTCGGTGTAGAGCACGTGGAACGTGAGCAGCAGGTTGAGATCCTTGCCCGCAATATTCATATATCGAATGCCTGATATCTAAAAACGTCATTTCCCGAATATTACGCCAGCGCCTACCTTGGTACCCAGTAGCCGCCACGTGATCGGCGGCGCCAGACTAGATTGGGTCGAGAGACCCTTCAGCCATCCGCAAGGAGCCCTTCATGTCACCGCGTATTCTCATCGTTCTGACCTCCCACGACCGCCTCGGCGACACGGGTGAAAAGACCGGCTTCTGGCTCGAAGAGCTGGCCGCGCCCTACTACGCCTTCAAGGATGCCGGGGCCGAACTCACCCTCGCCTCGCCCAAGGGTGGCCAGCCGCCGCTCGACCCCAAGAGCGACGCCGAGGAGAGCCAGACCGAGGCGACCCGCCGCTTCCAGCAGGACGACGCAGCCAAGGCGCAGCTCGCCCACACCCAGCGCCTGTCCGAAGTGAGCGCCGACGACTTCGACGCCGTCTTCTATCCCGGTGGCCATGGCCCGCTGTGGGACCTGGTCGATGACGCCGACTCGATCCGCCTGATCGAAACCTTCTGGGCCCAGCATAAGCCGGTGGCGGCGGTGTGCCACGCGCCCATCGTGCTGATCCACGCCAAGGATGCCGAGGGCCAGCCGCTGGTCAAGGGTCGCGAGGTGACCGGCTTCACCAATGGCGAGGAGGCCGCTGTCGGGTTGACCGAGATCGTGCCGCAGCTGGTCGAAGAGGCGCTGATCGCCAGCGGCGGACGCTACTCCAAGGCCGATGACTTCGCGCCCTATACCCGCCAGGATGGGCACCTGATCACCGGTCAGAACCCGCCCTCCTCGGCGCCCGTCGCCGAGTGCCTGCTCGACGCCCTGCGCGGCTGAGACAAGCGCCACCCGGGCTCTCCTCGGACACCCTCACATCCCGTACAACACCCGCAGACCGGCCTCGTGCCGGTCTTTTCGTGTGTGGCCGATGACTCTGGGATGTCAGCCGCCAAGCCACCCACGCCCTGCGATGTCGCCTCCTAACATCTAGGCCAATGACGCTTCGACCAACCATAAATGCGTCACACATTCCCAAAAGAAATCCATAGAATAAAAAACATGAATTTTATTCATTGATGAATTTTCCTTAAGCTCGGCCGAGAGCTCGCCATTACCGCGCGATCTTCTTCTCGCTGCTTTTCACCAATGGTGACGCCGATGTCGCGACATAGCACTGCCTGGAAAATCAACCTGTGGGTCACGGGGTCGGGGTCTTTCATCAATATCGTCGCCATGACGATCATGCTGCCCTTTCTGCCCCACTACCTCGCCAGCCTCGGTGAGCATTCGCCAGAAGGGACCTGGATCTGGTCCAGCCTGGTGTACGCGGCAACCTTTATCAGCGCCGCACTCTTCGCACCGCTCTGGGGGCACCTGTCCGACCGTTACGGCTGCAAGATCAACCTGGTCCGCGCCAGCGTCGGGATGCTGATCTGCATGACCCTGATGGGGGCGGCGACCAGCGCCTGGCAGATGCTCGTGCTGCGGCTGCTGGCCGGCGTGGCCGGCGGCTACACCTCGGGGGCGACCATCCTCATGGCGAAAGAGGCGCCGGAGGCTCGGGCAGGACAGGCCCAGGGTGTGCTCTTCGCCTGTATCCTGGGCGGCAGCCTGGCTGGCCCCATGCTGGGTGGGTTCCTTTCCGCCCACGTCGGTATGCGTGACGTGTTCTTCCTCTCCGGCGGCATGATCCTGCTCAATGTCGTCGCGACCTGCCTGCTGGTCAGGGAAAAGCACGAGCGGCGGGAGTCAAACGCCGAGCAGACGCGCCTCGCTGCGCCTGTCGACTCAAGGATATGGGTCCTGTTGATCGCGACTACGGGTCTGCTGGTGGCCAATCTATCGATCGATCCCATCATCTACAGCATCGTCGCCAGCATGGACCATCACCCGCTCGAGACGGCCTCGGCCGCCGGCATCGTGCTGTCCGTCACCGCGCTGGGCAGCCTGCTCTCCGCGCTGGCGCTGGGCCGGCTGGCCGACCGCTACGGCGCCATGCGCGTCGCCGCCTACGGCTTTGCCGCAGGGGCCGTGCTGATCGTGCCCCAGGCCTTCGTGACGAGCGTCTATCTGCTGATGGGTCTGCGCTTCGCGATGGGCCTGGCGCTGGGCGGTGTGCTGCCCTGTCTGAAGTCGGCGCTCAAGCATGCCTATCGCGATGGCCGCAGCCTCGGCCGGATCATGGGCCTGTCGACCTCGTTTCAGTACCTGGGTCAGGTGCTGGGCCCCCTGCTGGGGGGACTGGTGGCTGCCATCTGGGGCACGAGCTACACCTTTCACGTCACAGCTGCGGTGGCCCTGGCCTGTGCGCTGCTGATGACGCTCGGCCTACGCCGCTCGAGCGCGTCTGATCCATCGTGATGGGCGGGGGGCGCCAGATGCCAGATATAAAAAAACCGGCTATTGAGGCCGGTTCTTTTCAATTCGTGGCGGAGAGGGATCATCACCTGGCCGGTCCGGGGCCTGCTCCTCGCGGCTACCGTCGCCCTGGCCAACCCGGGGTTGATGAGCGACTTCGCGGGCCTGGCCATCATCGCCGTGATCTACCTGGGCTCGCGAGTGCGGCCTTTCGGCTGCATCACTCACCGCTCTTCCTGAGCCTGCAACTGGAACCAGACAGGGAAAAGCCACCACCCTCCGAGCCCTCGACACCGGGGCTCGGAGAGATGGCTGCCCACGCGTACGAGACGCCACTCGCTGCGGAGAAATCCGGTGCGCTCTAAACGGCTGGTGTAGATCAAAGCCTCAAGCGAGAGGCGATAAAATCGAGGAAGGCACCGATTCGCCCCGACAGGGCCGTGTTGCGGTAATAGACGGCCTGGACCATTTCGCGAGGGTTTGGACTGATCATGCGATCCGTCATCAGGGTCACCAACCGCCCCTGGACGACATCGTCCTGGATCATGAAGCGCGACAGGCAGGCGATCCCCTCGCCGGCCAGGCATAGCTGGCGCATGACCTCCCCGCTGGAGGTACTCAGCCGTGAGCGGATGTTGGGGCCCTCTTGCGTCAGCCCCTCCACCGGCCAGCGATTGAGGTTGTCGGCATTCAAAAATCCCAGTAACTGATGATTGCGCAGCGCCGCGGGGCTGACCGGCACGCCATGGCGCTCCAGGTACTGCGGACTGGCGACCAGCTGCAGCGGCGAGCGCCCCAGCGGGCGGGCATGCAGGGTGGAATCCTCGAGGCTGCCGATGCGAATCGCGACATCCGTTCGCTGCTCGAGCAGATTGATGATGTCATCCGAGGCGGAAAGCTCGATCTCGATCCCTGGGTAGTGTTCACGAAAGGCGCCGATCAGGGGCACCAGCTGATGCAGCACGAAGGGCGTGGCGGCATCCACCCGCAGACGGCCACCGGGGCGCTCTCGACTCAGCCGCATCGCCTCCTCGGCCTCTTCCAGGGTGTTCAGCCCCTCCCTGACCCGGTCGATGAAGAGACGCCCCTCGCCGGTCAGGGTCACGCTGCGCGTGGTGCGGTTGAGCAAGGGAGTGTCGAGCTGTTGCTCCAGTCGCTGCACAGCGCGCGATACCCGTGCTACCGGCACCCCCATGAGCCGGGCGGCGGCACTGAACCCCCCACTGTCGACCACGGCCACCAAGAGCTGAAGGTCCTCGGTCCGACTCTGCATACTCTCCCCATGGCCGCGATACTGTTATCAAAAACGTAAAGGTGTTTTGATTTTACCCCGGTTTATCGCATAAGACAGCCGGCGCAGACTCCGCAGCGTGAAACGTTCCCTCGCTTCCCCAAGGAGATCTGCCATGCCCATTGCATTGTTTGCACTGACGCTCAGTGCCTTTGCCATCGGCACCACCGAATTCGTGATTGTCGGCTTGGTGCCCACCATCGCCCAGGACCTGGGCGTGACGTTACCCTCGGCCGGCCTGCTGGTCAGCCTCTATGCCGCCGGCGTGGCCGTTGGTGCCCCCGTGCTGACCGCCCTGACCGGGCGCCTGAACCGCAAGCTGGTGCTGCTGGGGCTGATGACCCTGTTCATCATCGGCAACCTGCTGGCCTGGCAGGCGCCCGGCTACGGCTCGCTGATCACGGCGCGCATCCTGACCGGCCTGGCCCACGGCGTATTCTTCTCCATCGGCTCGACCATCGCCACCAGCCTGGTCAGCAAGGACAAGGAAGCCAGCGCCATCGCCATCATGTTCACCGGCCTGACCGTCGCCCTGGTCACCGGCGTACCCCTGGGCACCTGGATCGGCCAGAACTTCGGCTGGCGCGCCACCTTCCTGGTGGTCTCGGCGCTCGGCGCCCTGGCCCTGATCGGCAGCGCTCTGCTGGTGCCCAGCAACCTGAAGAAGGCCGCACCGGCCTCGATAGGCCAGCAGCTCAAGGTCCTGACCCATCCGCGCCTGCTGCTCGTCTACCTGATCACCATCCTGGGCTACGGCGGTACTTTCACCGCCTTCACCTACCTGGCGCCCATCCTCCAGGAGGTCAGCGGCTTCGGTGACAACGCCGTCAGCCTGATCATGCTGGTCTACGGCGCCTCGGTGGCCTTCGGCAACATCTACGGCGGCAAGCTGGCCGACCGTATGGGACCCATCCGCGCCCTGACCCTGATCTTTTCAGGCCTGGCCGCCATCCTGCTAGTGCTGACGCTCTCCGCTACCCATCCGGTAGCCGCGGTGCTGACCGTGCTGGTCTGGGGCGCCTTCGCCTTCGGTAACGTGCCGGGCCTGCAGGTCTATGTAGTGCAGCAGGCTGAACGGTTTGTACCCGAGGCAGTCGATGTCGCCTCTGGTCTCAACATCGCCGCCTTTAACATCGGCATCGCCTTGGGCTCGGTTGTCGGCGGCTACGTCGTCGATAGCATGGCCCTAACAGACACAGCCTGGATCGGCGCCATCATCGTCATCCTAGCCCTGACTCTGACTCGGCTCTCCGGCAGCCTGGACCGTCGCGGCAACACCGCCATGGCCCGCGCTTAACCAACTCGACGCGCCCGACGTATTGAACGACGCCGGGCGCGCCTTCCGTCTTCCGTCTTCCGTCTTCCGGAGAATCTTGCCATGTCACTGACGCGACTCACTCAAGGACCGCTGACCCTCGGGGTAGAGCTTCCCCTCGACAACGACTGGAGCCCGAGCGGCGAACGCGCTCGTCGCGACGACGCCCGCCCCTTCGGCGTTCCCGATATGGAAGCCCATGCCGAGCGCATCGCCCAGGCCGACCGACTGGGCTTTCGCGCCGCGTGGCTGCGTGATGTGCCGCTCTATGACCCCGCCTTCGGCGACGCCGGCCAGGTCTTCGAGCTGTTCACCTACCTGGGCTACCTGGCGCGCCATACTAACCACCTGCTGCTGGGGACCGCCGCCGCGGTATTACCGTTGCGCCAGCCCTGGCTGGTCCGCAAGGCTGCGGCCACCGTGCAGGCTCTGAGCGGCAACCGATTGCTGCTGGGGATCGCCAGTGGCGACCGCCCCGTGGAGTATCCCTTGTTCGGAGAGGACTTTGCCCAGCGTGGCGCCCAATTCCGCGAGGCGGTCGAGATCCTCAAAGGACAGACCGACGCGCAGCTGTCATCGGGCCAGGCACTGTTGCCCCACGCGCCCCAACCGCCCCTGCTGGCGGCCGGTCTCGCCCAACAGTCGCCTCACTGGGTGGGCCGCGAGATGGACGGCTGGCTCGCCTACCCCGGCACACCGCAGGATCACATCAAGCGAGCCGGGCTGTGGCGCCAGGTCGCCGGCGACAAGCCCTATGTCAGCTTCATTCATCTGGACCTGCTCGAGCGCCCCGATGCCCCCACTACCCGGCACCGCTTCGGCATCAGCGCCGGCCGTGAGGGCCTGACCCGTGAGCTCGAGGCCATGCAGGCGGCTGGCGTCAACCATATCGGCCTGCATTTCCGCCGCAACCAGCGCCCCCTGGACGAGACCCTCGAGGAGATCGGCCGCGAGGTGCTGCCGCGCTTCCAGGGCCAGGCGCCCGCTATCGCCACACGCCATGAAGAGAGCGTCGATGTCGACTGAGTACCCAAACCTCCCCAAGACCTTCGAGGCCTGGACCTGGTCCGGGCCCGGCGAGCCAGAGGACCTGAAGCGCGAGCGTCTCGTGCTGGAGGCCCCGGGCAATCAGGAGGTGATCGTCGCCACCCGCGCCATCGGGCTCAACCCGGTGGACTGGAAGTTCATCGCCATGGACAGCGCCCTGTGGCAGCCAGGCCAGATACCGGGCGTCGATGCCGCCGGGGAGGTGCTGGCCTGTGGGGCGGGCGTCACCCACGTCGTCCCCGGCGACCGCATCGCCGTGCACACCACCCTCGCGGGCCCGGGCAGCTTCGCCACCCACCTACGCCTGCCCGCCCGAGCCGTCATCCCGCTGCCGGAGACGCTCGACTGGGCCTTCGCCGCGGCCTTTCCCTGCCCGGGCCTGACCGCCTGGCAGGCCATCGAGAAGCTGCCCGTCAAGCCGGGCAAGCGACTGATGATCACCGGCGCATCCGGCAGCGTCGGGCGCTGGCTGGTGCAGCTGGCCGCGGAGCATGGCTTTGAGGTCATTGCCATCGCCTCGGCCAAGCGACACGAGGCACTCAGGGCCCTGGGCGCGCAGGAGGTGCTCGAGACGCCAGAGGCCCTGTCGGCGCCGGTCTTTGCCGTCATCGATACCGTCAATGGAGAGCACGCGCGCCGGATGACCGATCAGCTGGGCGCCAACGGCCATATCGTCTGCATCCAGGACCGCCTCGAGGTAGCCGCGGCACCGGCGTTCGGCCGCGCCCTGTCCCAGCATGAGGTCGCCCTCGGCGCCCTGCATCAGGCCGGCAGCAACGCGGACTGGGCCGAGCTTCGCCAGGCGGGAAGCACCCTGCTCGAGCGCGTGGCCAACGGCGAGTTGACGCTGCCGACGCCCGAGATCGATGACTTCGCTCACCTCCCGCAGCGCCTGAGCGAACTCAAGCACGCCAGGGTGCGCCCGCTCAAGACCGTCATTACCCTGTAACCCCTTACCTTCGAGAAAGGAAACTGCCATGCTGTGGGTCATCGCCACGATCACCACCGCCCCAGGACGCGACCGGGACGTGCTCAATGCCTTGCTGGACGTCGCGACGACCGTGCGCCAGGAAGCGGGCTGTCATCTCTACCAACCGAGCCAGGATCACCCCGAGGGACTGACGGCCGACACCTCACCTCGGCGCGACACCGTCACCATCATTGAGGCCTGGGACTCCCGGCAGGCGCTGGATGAGCACCTAGAAACGCCCCACATGGCACGCTTTCGTGAGCAAACGGAGGGGTGGGTGATTGAGCGGGATATTCGACTGCTGAGCCCTCGCTGATCCCAACCTTTGCACGCAGCAAGAAAGTGTTTTGCGGCCTGTCGCGTTGTCCAAATCGCTAATTGCCGCCAAGGTGATCTTGCCCAGCAGCAGTGGACACCCCGTTAAGGCAGTACACTGAGACGAGGTGACCCATGGCAAGGCAAGCAGCTTCGATGAAGAAGACCCGTACCCGCTACTCTCAGGACTATAAGGCCGAGGCGCTGGCACTTGCTGACCGCGTTGGCATTAGTGCCGCCGCCCGAGAGCTTGGCCTTCAGTCCAGCCAGCTCTACCAATGGCGAGCCAAGGCCCA
>JNVT01000046.1 GCA_000737985.1 Gammaproteobacteria bacterium MFB021
GAAGGCGCCCTCGGCGGCCTCGCCCTCGGCCGAGAAGATCAGTGTCTGACCGCGCCGCGCGCCGAGCCCGATCACCTTGGTCAGGCTCGCCGCCGAGACCGACTCGGCGCTGCCTTCGAGCAAGCGCACGCGCACCGGCAGCGTCTGCTCGCGCGCCTTCTGCACCAGCACCTTGGCCGGCCGCGCGTGCAGCCCGTGGGCGTTGAGCAGGGTGACCCGGGCGGTCTGGGCACTGCTCGACTCGCCGGAGAGGCGCATCAGCACGCCGTCGGCGTCGGCATCCACCAGCGCCTCGCCCTGGCCGCTGTCGAGCAGCTCGGCGAGGCGCGCCAGCAGGTCGCGGTGGGCGTCGTCGAGGGCCGCCACGCAGAACACGCCGTTGACCGGCCCGCGCGGGCCGCTGAAGGCGCGCTCCGGCGTCGCCAGCGACAGCGCCGGCTGCTTGACACCGCGGTCGGCGCTGACCAGCCACAGCCCCTGCCCCAGCGCGACCGGCTCCTGAGCGTTGATCGCGGCGACGAAGCTGGCGTCGACGCACTCCGCCTGACGCAGCCGTGCCGCCGCCGCCAGCGCCAGCTCGAAGCGGTCACGCGCGGGGAAGTTGAGACACAGGGTGTCGGCATCCAGACGCGCCTTGGGCCGCGGGCGCGACAGCAGCGCGATCATCTCCTCGGCGCTGTCGGCGGCGGCCAGACGTTCGGCCACGCCTTCGGAATCGAGCACGTGGGTGAGCTGGCGCAGCACGTCGAGGTGCTCGTCGCTGGAGGCGGCGATGGTGACCAGTAGATAGACGCGATTGCCGTCGTGCCACTCGACCCCCTGCGGGAACTGCAGCAGGCGCACCCCGGTGTGGTGGATCTGGCTGCGGCTCTCCGGGGTGCCGTGGGGAATCGCGATGCCGCTGCCCAGGTAGGTCGAACCCTGGGACTCGCGGGCGTGCAGCGCATCGCGGTAGGCGGGCTCCACCAGCCCGGCCTGGTGGAGCGATGCCGCGGCCTGGTCGAGGGCGTCCTGCCAGCCGTCGGCGCGGCAGTCGAGGGCCGCGTCTTGCGGCGTGAGGGTCAGCATGTCGGTCTCTCCCGGAAGCGGTGTTGGCGACGCTCAGAGCCCACTCTACCCAGCTGCGGTCGGCGGCGTCACCGCTGCCGCCTCGGATGCTGCGGTCGCCGCCGACAGGCGCTGAGTCGAGGTCGCGATCCAAAAGCCGGCCGCGACGTCGGTCAGAATAAGCTGAATCGTGTCACCTAATGGCGTTATGCTCGTCGTTACGCGGGCATTTGACAAGCTAGACCTTCGCAGGACGCCGCCGCCCGCAGCATCGACCATACGCCTGGGGCTGGGCCGCCCTGGCGCGACGGGTTATGGTGCCAGGCGTTCGCACGCTCCGGAGACCGCTCGATGAAACTCGCCGATATCGCCCGCCTGGCGGGCGTGTCCCGCACTACCGCCAGCTATGTCCTCAACGGGCAGGCGCGCGCACGGCGCATCAGCGAGGCCACGGTGGAACGGGTGCTGACAGTGGCCCGTGATCACGACTACCGCATCGATTCCCAGGCCGCGGCGCTGCGCGGCGGCGACAGCCGCACCCTGGGGCTGATCGTCCCCGACCTGGAGAACGGCAGCTATGCGCGCCTGGCCAAGCGTCTGGAGCATGGCGCCCGCAGCCAGGGCTATCAGCTCTTGATCGTCGGCTCCGACGACGACCCCGAACGCGAGCGCATCCTGGCGCGCTCGCTGCGCGCCCAGCGCTGCGATGCGCTGATCGTCGCCAGCAGCCTGGCCCCGGACGACGACTTCTACGCCGAGCTGCTCACCAAAGGGCTGCCGGTGATCGCCGTCGACCGCCCGCTCGACCCGCGGCACTTCATCAGCGTGGTGACCAACGGCCGCAGCGCCGGCGAAGCCTTGACCCGCTCGGTACTCGACCCCGACGTCAACGAGATCGTGTGGTTCGACGCCGTGCCCCAGCTGTCGATCAGCACCGAACGCCGCCAGGGCTTCCTCGCCGCCTGCCGCAGTTTCGCCGGCGAGTATCGCTGCATCAGCGCCGCGCGCTACGACCGCGCCAGCGGCGCCGCGGCCATGCGCCAGCTACTCGGCGAATCGCGCCTGCCCGACGCCATCGTCACCGCCTCCTACACCCTGCTGGACGGCCTGCTCGACGCCCTGCTCGAACGCGGCGCACTACCCACCGGCCTGCGCCTGGCAACCTTCGGTGACGACCGCCTGCTCGACTTCCTGCCGTGCCGGGTCAACTCGCTGCCCCAGGACCACGACCGCGTCGCCGCCCAGGCGCTGGCGCGCGCGCTGCAGGCGGTGCGCGGCGACTACCGCCCCGGACTCGATGTGATCGAGCGCACGCTCAAGCGCCGGCGGTGACCACAGCCGCCCGCCCGGGCTATGCTGAGGCCGCGTCGTCGACGCGCACGCCCTCCTCCCCCGAGCTGGAAGCGTTCATGCAAGAGACCCTGCCCGATATCCTGGCCGGCCCGCTGCTGCGCCGCTGCGACCCGCAGCGCCTGGTGCTGTGGCTGGTGGCCACACGCCCGCTCGCACTGCGGCTGACGCTGAGCGCCGATGGCGAGTCGCGCACCCACGACCTGGACGCTGCCACCACCTGCCTGGCCATCGGCGATCACGCCCACTGCCATCTGATCGATCTGGCACTGACAACGCCGCTACCGCAGGAGACGCGCATCGCCTACGACCTGGCCTACCGCGATCGCCAGGGCGCCTGGTGCTCGCTGCGCGACTGGGGCCAGGCGCTCGCCTACCCCGGTGAGCCGCTGCCCACCCTGGTGCTGCGCACACGCCACGATGCTCTGCTCCACGGCTCGTGTCGCAAGCCCCACCACCCCGGCGCGGATGGTCTGGCCCGCGGCGACCGCTGGCTGAGCGAGCGCCACCAGGACGCCGCTGCCCGCCCGGCGGCGCTGATCTTGAGCGGTGACCAGATCTACGCCGACGACGTCGCCGGCCCCATGCTCGCCGCCATTCATGCGCTGATCGCGCGCCTGGGGCTCTACGACGAGTGCCTAGAAGGCACCGAGATCGCCACCGGGGAAGCGCTCTACGCCCGCGACGACACCTACTACCATCGCGATGCACTGCTCCCCGCGGCAGCGTCGAACGCCGCCCTGCGCGACAAATTCTTCGGCGGCAAGCGCAAGCCGATCTTCACCAGCGCCAGCGCCGAGAACCACCTGATCACCTTCGCCGAGGTGATGGCGATGTATCTGCTGGTGTGGTCGCCCACCCCCTGGCAACTGATCACGCTCGAGATGCCCACCCTCGACGCCGCGGAGGGCGAGCGCTACCGCCGCGAACAGCGCCACATCGATGGCTTCGTCGCCGCGCTGCCGCAGGTCGCGCGCCTGCTGGCGCATCTGCCGACGCTGATGATCTTCGACGATCACGACATCACCGACGACTGGAACCTGACCGCCGCCTGGGAAGCCGCCGTTTACGGCCATCCCTTCTCGCGGCGGATCGTCGGCAACGCGCTGCTCGCCTATCTGCTGTGCCAGGGCTGGGGCAACGACCCCGACGGCCTGGCCGCGCCGCTGGCGGCGACCCGCGAGTGGCTCGCCCGGCGGGCCGCCGACGGCCGCCTCGACCCGGATCGCCACGGCGAACTGATCACCCAGCTTCTGCGCTTCACCGGCTGGGGCTACACCCTGGATACCCAGCCGCGCCTGGTGGTACTGGATACCCGCACCCGACGCTGGCGCAGCGAGCGCAAGCGCCACCGCCCCTCGGGGCTGATGGACTGGGAGGCGCTGAGCGAATTTCAGCAGGATCTGCTCGAACAGTCAGAAGTGATCATCGTCTCGCCGGCGCCGATCTTCGGCGTCAAGCTGATCGAAGGGGTACAGCGGCTGTTCACCGCGCTGGGCAAGCCGCTGATGGTGGATGCCGAGAACTGGATGGCACACCCGGGCTCTGCCCATACCATGCTCAACATCCTGCGCCACAGCCGCACGCCGCAGCGCTACGTGATCCTCTCCGGCGACGTCCACTACTCCTTCGTCTACGCCATCACCCTGCGCCAGCGACGCCACAGCCCCCGGATGTGGCAGGTGACCAGCAGCGGCCTCAAAAACACCTTCCCCACCACCCTGCTCGACTGGTTCGACCGCCTCAACCGCTGGCTCTACGCCCCCTGGTCGCCGCTCAACTGGCTGACCAAGCGCCGGCGCATGCTGGTCGAACCCTATCGCCCGGCCCACGCCAGCCACGGCGAGCGGCTCTGGAACCGCGCCGGTATCGGCTATGTGCGGCTCGACGCCGAGGGCGCGCCGAGCGAGGTCATGCAGTTGGGCGCCGATGACGTCGATACCCATTTCGATCGTATCGGCGACTGAAACGCAGCGCTCAGTGGCGGCGTGCCTCACTAACGCGACCGCCGCCGGCTGACGGGCCGGCGGCGGTGGAGGTGACGATACGTCGAGTGGCGGTCGGTGTTCAGGCGGGACGCAGCAGCGCGGCGTCGCCATCGACATCGCCATAGGTGCCACTGGTGCCCTCGACGTCGCGCAGCTCGACCACGATGCCCCGGTTCGGCGCGCTGTCGATGAAGCGCGCGATGTCTTCACGGATATCCGGGTCGACGTAGTTGGCCCCGGTGGCATCGACGATCAGCTCGCCACCATCGGGCACCGCATCCAGATACTGGCGCATCTCTTCGCGGTTGAGAAACGACACATCCTGCTGGAACTTGAGCAGCACGTGATCGCCGCGGCGGGTGTGGGCGATCGCCGAGCGATAGCCGGACTGCAGCAGGAAGTAGAGACTGCACACCAGCCCCACCAGCACGCCCATCAGCAGATCGGTGGCGAGGATCGTCACCACGGTGACGGTGAACGGCACGAAGCGGCGCATGCCCTCACGGTAGTGGGCGATGAACAGCGACGGCTTGGCCAGCTTGTAGCCGGTATGCAGCAGGATCGCCGCCAGCGTCGCCAGCGGGATCAGCTCCAGCCACATGGCCAGGAACGCCACGCTCACCAGCAGCAGCCCGCCGTGGATGATGCTTGCCATCCGCGTGCGTCCGCCGGCATTGGCGTTGGCCGAGCTGCGCACGATCACCGCGGTGACCGGCAGTGCGCCGAGCAGCCCGCAGGCCATGTTGCCGATGCCCTGGGCCTTGAGCTCGCGGTGCGGCGGCGAGTGACGCTTGAGCGGGTCGAGCTTGTCGACCGCTTCCAGGCTCAGCAGGGTCTCCAGACTGGCGATGATGGCAATGGTGATGGCCACGGTATAGACCGCCGGATTGGCCAGTGCACCCAGGGTCGGGCGGGTCATCTCGGCGAACAGGTCAGCCGGACCGCTGAGCCCGCCGAGCTGCACGTGGTGAGCCGCATCCAGTGCCAGCGCCGGCATCGCCGTGCCCACCAGACGCTCGATCAGGATACTGCCGAGCACCGCCAGCAGCGGCCCGGGCACCAGGCTCAGTAGCCGCCGGCGCTTGATCAGCGGCTGCTCCCACAGCACCAGCACGGCGAGACTGAACAGCGCGATCCCCACCGCCAGCGGTGCGACGCCGCTGAACAGCGCCACCGGGTCGGTGATCGCCGGCATGTCGTCCAGTGGGTGGCCGAGCGCCATGGGGAACTGCCCGAGCACTAGGATCAGGCCGATCCCCGCGAGCATGCCCTTGATCACTGCGGTCGGCACGAAGGCGCCGATCCGCCCGAGCCGGAAGATCCCCATCGCCAGTTGCAGTACGCCGGCCAGGATCACCGCGGTGAGAAAGGCAGAGAAGCTGCCCAGTGTCTCGATCGCGTCGAGCACGATCACCGTGAGCCCGGCGGCGGGCCCACTGACCGACAGCGCCGAGCCGCTGAACAGCGTCACCACCAGCCCGCCGACCATGCCCGCCACCAGCCCGGCCAGGGGCGGCGCGCCAGAGGCCAGCGCAATCCCCAAACAGAGCGGAATCGCCACCAGGAAGACCACGATGCCGGCGGGCAGATCGCGGGCCAGGTGGCGCAGGGAAAGTGTTTCGGCACGCTCCACTTGAGCGTCGCTAGAAGTCTGAGTCGTCATTGTCTTGTCCTTGACCTGAAAAATCCGTGGGCCTTGCGGGGCGCGCTTCAGCTCGCCGCACGACGCCAGTCGCTGGCCTCGGAGAGAGCATCGGCATCCGTCGGGGCGCGGCTCACCACGTCGTCGAGCTGGCCGCTGGCGAGGTCGTAGACCCAGCCATGCAGGGTCGGGGCGCGCCGTGCCGCCCAGCTCTCGCATACCAGCGGCAACGCCGCCAGGCGTTCGACCTGGGCGATGACGTTGAGCTCGACCACGTGATCGACCTTGTCACTCAGCTGCGTGAAGTGGCTCAGCTCGCTGGCATGGGCCGCCACTAGCTGTCTGAGCTGGGCGACATGGGAGTCGACCCGGGGCAGCCCCGCCAGCGCCTCGTCACCGCTGATCGCGGCCTGGATGCCGCCACAGCCACGATGGCCGCAGACGATGATGTGCTCGACCTCGAGGGCCTTGAGCGCATACTCGAGCACGCTCATCACATTGGCGTCGTCGTCGTCGACCAGGTTGGCGATATTGCGATGGATGAACAGCTCTCCGGGGCTGGCGTTGCAGATCTGCTCGGCGGGCACGCGGCTGTCGCAGCAACCGATCCATAGCGCACCGGGCGCCTGGCCCTGATGCAAGCGGGAGAATAGTTCCGGATCGGCGGCGCGCATGCCGGCAGCCCAGGCGCGGTTCTCGAGTAGCAGACGATCGGTGAATTGCATGGAAACTCCTCGGCAGCGTTGGGATCGCCAGTCGTGATCACACCCAGTCGTGATCACACACAGTCGTACTCATACTGTGCTCGCATGGCGACGGGTGAATGGCGATGACGGGAGCCGTCCGCAGCACTTGGGATCATGGCGGCGTCGGCTTCGCCTAAAGTCGTAACGGGAGAGCCATGTCGGCGGCAACCATTAACCGCTTTGCACGCTGGAAATTTTGTAAGCCGAGGTGAAGGATTGTGCGCCTGGCGCCATTGATGACGCCGGCTTATCGACAGGAATGACACGCCCGATGGGCCCCAAAAAGGCGAGTAGCACGTCAAATTCGAAACTATTCGAGTCGAAATAGTGATGAAGATGAATCCCGCATGAACTAGGTGCTCATGCGAGGATCAGCCCGCGAGGAACGTTTAAAATTTAATAAAAACTAATGTAACAGAAGCCACGATTACCTGTCGCCAGAATGAACAGCTCAGCGGGCTTCTCGCACCGTCTTCCGGGCGCAGCCAACATGAACGTGAACACCACTCATCGATTCATCATCCGTTCATGAAAGTGGCGCTTTTTTCGAGTAACGACGTGCAATCGGGTGTTGTTGCCACGGCAATGGGCGTGCTCTATGCGCCAGAAAACCAGGCTATTCGAGCACCACCAACGCATCGTTCACGCTCACACTACCGGCATTTTCGGCCACCAGATTCTGCCCGAAATAGACCTTTCCACGCTCTCCGCGACGATAGCCGGCCAGCGCCTTGAGCGGCTCACGATCGACGCGCTTCTCACCGCGTGCCGGGTCCACCGTGACCATGGCGCAGCGCGAACAAGGCGCATCGACGCGGAACGTCACCTCACCGATACGCACGCGCCGCCAGCCATCCTCGGCATAGGGCTCGGTGCCCGCCACCACCAGATTGGGGCGGAACTGGGCCATGACGTGGCTGCCGTCGGTGCGCCGGTTGAGATCATCGAGGGAGGCCTCGGAAATCAACAGCAGCGGATAGCCATCGGCGAAGCTCACGCGCACCCCGATGGACTCGCGGTAGCGCGGCGAGCGCTCGCCCAGCCATAGCAGCCGCGCCGGCTCACCGGCGACCTCGCTGAACCAGGCGTCGAGCGAGGCGTGGGTGGCCAGTGCGGAGAACTCGTCGCCCCACACCTGGGTCGTCACCGCCTCGCCGCTGAACTCCTCGCGGGAGACGTCGAGCGGCGCCAAGCTGTCGTGGGTCAGGGTCAGACGCTCGCCATCGAAACGCGGGCGTACCCGCTGCAGCTGCGGATGCGTACGCGCGGTGAGAAAGGTGCCGTCCGGCTTGATTGCCATGAAACGGCGATCGAGCACCAACCCCTCCTCCTCGACGCGGGCCTGGGCGAGCGATTCGCCGGCGGCGGACTTGATCGGATAGCGGTGGATCGCGGAGAGCGTGGGCATGGTTGGGCTCCTGGCAAGGGATCGGTCATCTAGGGGTCGCGGCGTATCAGCGGCGACGCCGCTGATGCGCGCGCTTGGCACGTTTATAGGTGAGGTCGTCGCGCACCGCATCGAGTGCGCGCTGGTAGTGTTCGGCGATACGCGCCTTCTCGGCATCGGCATCACGCGGTTCGATCGGCCTGCCGCGTTGGTCACGCTTGCGCCCGCCGGGATAGCGGGCATAGCGGCGCGCGCGGGTATAGCCCATCTGCAGGTACTTGCGCGCCATGTCCATGCCGACGAAATCGTCTGCATCGCGGTAGTCGCGAAAACGCGCCGAGAGCGCCGTCACCGCCTCGCGGGCATCGGCCTCGTTGCGGATCGCCCACAGCGGCAGCAGCTCGTCCTTGTAGGGCTGGACGTGGAACACGCCGCGCTCGCCGCGGCCAATGCGATAGGCTTCGGGGTGGCGGCGGTAATCGATGCGGCTGTCGGGAAACGCCATCTTTGCTCTCCTTCAAAACAGGACGACCGCCTCTGGCGAGGCGGCCGTCTGCATCACATCGAACTGCATACTGCACAGATACCGGGGTTGGCGCGGCGTCAGGCGAGCGCCTCGCGTGACTTCCCGGCATCGCGGCGACGGCGCTGCAGCAGCACGATCAGGGCGAACAGCAGCAGCCCGGGTATCCACATCAGCTCCTTGGGCAGCTGATCGCGCGGAATCCGCACCGAGACGATCTGCTGATCGAAGTCGAAGCCGAGCTTCTCCGCCTGGCTGCCGAAGTCGGTGGTATCGACCAGTACCTTGCCATCTTCCTGCATCAGGTGCAGCCCCAGGCTATCGAGGCGTTCGCTGCCGCTGCTCCCTTCGGTCGCCGGTATCTGGACCACAAAGCTGGTCGGCGCACCGTAGGCATCCAGCCCATCGACGCGCACCATCAGGTGATCACGCGGGCCGATCTCACCCAGCGCCTGCTCGAACTGGGCCGGCGGCACCTCGCGGTAGGGCGCATCGACCATGTCCATCCAGAAGCCGGGGCGGAACAGGGTGAAGGCGACCAGCAGCAGCAGCGCGCTCTCGTACCAGCGGCTCTTGACCAGCATGAAGCCCTGGGTCGCGGCGGCGAAGATCAGCATCGCCGCCGTGGCCACGACGAAGATCACGATGCCGTGCCACAGGTCGACGTTGATCAGCAGCAGGTCGGTGTTGAAAATGAACAGAAACGGCAGCGCCGCGGTACGCAGGCTGTAGTAGAACGCCTGGAAGCCGGTGCGAATCGGGTCGGCGCCGGAGATCGCCGCGGCCGCGAACGAGGCCAGCCCCACCGGTGGCGTCACGTCGGCCATGATGCCGAAGTAGAACACGAACAGATGCACCGCGATCAGCGGCACGATCAGCCCGTTCTGCTCGCCCAACTGCACTATCACCGGCGCCAGCAGCGCCGACACCACGATGTAGTTGGCGGTGGTCGGCAGCCCCATGCCGAGGATCAGGCTGAGTACCCCGGTGAGCAACAGCATCAGCAGCAGGTTGCCCATCGACAGCGTCTCGACCAGATCCGCCAGTACCAGGCCGACACCGGTCTGCGCCACCGCACCGACGATGATACCGGCGGTGGCGGTGGCGATGCCGATCCCGATCATGTTGCGCGCACCGTCGATCAGGCCTTCCCACAGGTCGCGCCCGCCGCGCTTGAGATCGCCGGCGAAGTCGCTGCGCCCGCGGAACAGCGCATCGAGCGGGCGCTGGGTCAGGATGATGAAGATCATGAAGGCGGTAGCCCAGAACGCCGACAGGCCCGGCGACAGACGCTCCACCATCAGACACCACACCAGCACGATCACCGGCAGCAGATAGTGCAGCCCCACCATCACGGTGGGCTTGGTGCGCGGCAACTGAGTGATCTCCTGGTTGGGGTCGTCGACCTCCAGCTCGGGGTAGTTCGAGCCGAGCTTGAGCAGCAGCACGTAGACCGCAATGACCCCGGCCCCGATCACCCAGGAGGCGGACTCACCCAGGACCGGCTTGAGCCAGCCGATCCCGTAGTAGACCGCCGCCGCCAGCAGCATCACGCCGACCAGCCCGGTCAGGAAACCGAGGATCTTATTGAGCCACGGGCGCTGCGGATTACCGCTCGGCAGGCCCTGCATGCCCGCCTTGAGCGCCTCGAGGTGGACGATATAGAGCAGCGCGATATAGGAGATGACTGCCGGCACGAAGGCGTGCTTGATCACCTCGATATAGGGAATGCCGACGTACTCGACCATCAGGAAGGCCGCCGCGCCCATCACCGGCGGCATGATCTGGCCGTTGACCGACGACGACACTTCCACCGCGCCGGCCTTGGTGGCACTGAAGCCGACCCGCTTCATCATCGGAATGGTGAAGGTGCCGGTGGTCACGGTGTTGGCGATGGAGGAGCCGGAGATCAGCCCGGTGAGCCCCGAGGAGACCACCGCGGCCTTGGCCGGGCCGCCGCGATAGTGGCCCAGCAGCGAGAACGCGACCTTGATGAAGTAGTTGCCGGCGCCGGCCTTGTCGAGCAGCGCGCCGAACAGCACGAACAGGAACACGAAACTGGTGGAGACACCCAGGGCGATGCCGAAGACCCCCTGGGTGGTCAGCCACTGATGGTTGACCAGCCCCGAGAAGCTCACCCCGCGGTGGGCCAGAATACCTGGCATGTAGGGTCCGGCCAGCGAATAGATCAGAAAGATCAGCGCAATGATCGTCAGCGGCGGCCCCAACGAGCGGCGGCACGCCTCGAGCAGCAGCACGATGCCGATCACGCCGACGATCACGTCCTGCAGGATGGGGGCGCCGGGACGCTGAGCGAGCTGATCGTAGAAGAAGTAGAGGTAGGAGGCACAGAACGCCCCCACCAGGGCCATCGCCCAGTCGGGCAGCGGCATGCGCTCGCGCGGCGAACGCTTGAATGCCGGATAGGCCATGAAGGCGAGAAATACGGCGAACGCCAGATGAATCGAGCGCGCTTCGGTGGCGCTGAACACGCCGAAGCCGAACACGAACGGCAGCGGTGAGGCGATCCACAGCTGGAACAGCGACCAGGCGGCGGCAACGCCCAGGAGCAATCGGTTGGGAAAGCCGGTCAGCTTGCGGCCACCGGTATCGGTAGCGGCCAGCTCGTCCAGCTTGGCCTGATCGGGGCCGGAAGTCTTGGTATCGGTCATGGTGAGATCCTGACTGGGAAACACGCAGGCGCCGAGGAAGTGGCCCGCTCACGGCAGGGACGAAACGTCTGCTTGCGGCAACGCTTGGCGGACGGAGCCGGGCATAGATGCCCGACTCCTTCCAGGGCGCGGCGGCTGACGCCTCGGCGAGACGTCAGCCCACGCGTGCTTAGAGCCAGCCCTGCTCTTGGTAGTAGCGCTTGGCGCCATCATGCAGCGGAGCGGAAAGCCCTTCGCTGATCATGTCCTTCGGCTCGAGGTTGGCAAACGCCGGGTGCAGACGCTTGAAGCGGTCGAAGTTGTCGAACACTGCCTTGACGGTCTGGTAGACGACTTCGTCCGGCACCTCGGCAGAGGTCACGAAGGTCGCGCGCACGCCGAAGGTCTGGACGTCGTCCGGATTGCCTTCGTACATCCCGCCGGGGATGGTGGACATGCTGTAGTAAGGGTACTTGTCGACCAGCCCCTTGACCGCGTCATCGTTCAGCGGCACCAGGTTGGAGGCCACGGTGGTGGTCGCTTCCTGGATCGCGCCGTTGGGGTGACCGACGACGTAGGCCATGGCGTCGATGTTGTTATCGGCCAGCGCCGAGGCCATCTCGGCGGCACCCAGCTCGGAAGCCAGCGAGAACACGCTGGTATCCCAGCCTTCGGCGTTCATCAGTACTTCCATGGTGGCGCGCTGGCCGGAGCCCGGGTTGCCGATGTTGACGCGCTTGCCCTTGAGATCCTGGATCGAGTGGATGTCGGCATCCTTGCGCGCCAGGATGGTCAGCGGCTCACCGTGCAGCGAGAACACCGAGCGCAGATCCTTCATCGGCGTGTCGAACTGACCGTCACCGTTGTAGGCGTTGTACTGCACGTCGGACTGAGCGACGCCCATGTTCAGCTCACCGGACTTGATGCCGTTGATGTTGGCCACCGAGCCGCCGGTGGACGGCGCGTTGCAGCGGATGCCGCTCTCTTCGGCGCTGCGGTTGACCATCCGACACACGGACTGGCCGACCACGTAGTAGACGCCGGTCTGGCCGCCGGTACCGATGGTGATGTACTGCGTATCCTGCGCCATGGCGGGGGCGGACAGCGTGGCCGCACCCATCAGGGCGGAGGAGAATAAGGCTGCAGTCAAAGCGTGGCGTTTCATGCGCATACCTCGAGTTTCCCGTTTATTGTGTGAGGCCGATCTGGCGACCCCGAACGTCGAGTGGTGGCGTGGCCCGGGCTTGTGCTGATTCTACCCCGGTTCGTCATGCCTGCCGCCCCTTGCCTGAATGGAGCGCGGCGGGCGAGCCATGTCTCCCGATACCCTTGCGTGATGCTTGGCACGCGTCCTGCCGGGTATCCGGGAGCGTGTGCCGCGGCCGTAGCGGCCTCCGGCGCGGTGTCCGGTTCGCACGGCACTCTTCTACGTAGCCGACTCCCTACGTAGCCAACTCCCTACGTAGCCGATTCCCTACGTAACCGACTCCCTACGTAACATAGCTTATCCCGACGGCGAGCCATCTTATAGAGAGTTTCGTGCTGGCAAAACCCGCGCCTTGCCACTTCTGCCTCGGGGTACGCGCGTGGCGCCGCGAAGACATACCGCCAGACACGCCGAAAGAAGAGGATCTCTCGCTGCCGGCCGCGGCTGGCGCGGCGAACCGGGCGCGACTGCTATGGGGCATGCGCGACCGGCATGGGCTCAAGGGGCCGTGAGCCAGGGGGCGAGATCGACCCGGTCACCCACGCCGAGGCCGCGCTGCGCGAAGTAGCCGGCGTTGGCCTCCAGCGCGGCACGAAACGCCACCCCCGCTGGGTAGGCCGGGCAGCGGCTGGGTATCTCGGCACGGCACGGCGGCATCGTCTTGAGCGCGCGGATGGTGCCATCCGCGCCGAGGAAGGCGATATCCAGCGGGATCCGCGTGCGGTACATCCAGTAGGCACTGCTGCCGGGCTGCTCGGCGGGGTAGAGGAACAGCATGCCGGCATCCTCGGGCAGGGCATCGCGCGCCATCAGCCCCCGCGCTCGCTGCTCGGCAGTGGCTGCCACTTC
This sequence comes from Gammaproteobacteria bacterium MFB021, assembly GCA_000737985.1. GTDB lineage: Bacteria > Pseudomonadota > Gammaproteobacteria > Pseudomonadales > Halomonadaceae > Salinicola. The sequence goes on from JNVT01000046.1 coordinate 13,391, forward strand.
GACCCGCAGCGTGTAGTCACCCCCCGCCCCGCTCAGGCCCAGCCGGCCCGCCTCCGTGGCCGCCGCCAGTGTCGCCCATGCCAGCAGCGCCAGCGCCGTCCCCCAGCGCAGCGCCGCTACCGGTAACCGGCGCCCAGCTCGCCGCCGGGCGGCCTCACCCAAGCTCGGCATCGTCATCCTCGCGAGCGCGCGGCGATGCCTGGACGCTGGTGACCTGACGCTGGACGGACTCATTGCCGCCCAGACGATGATCGATCCAGGAGAGTATGGCCAGCTGCGTCACCAGCAGGCAGAGACAGAGCGCGATTCCCTTCAACATCTTCGTATCCTCGGTGGTCGACGACGGCGCGTGCCGAGCTCAAGATACCGCGTCGGCCGGGCTTGCCATAGCACCTCTTCTATAGCCCCCACCCACGGGCCTGGCATGGCCACTCTTCATAGCCCCCGCCCACGGGCTTGGCATGGCCACTTGACGACCAGGCCCGCGGCGTTGAAAGTCTGGGCCTACGAGCCCATTAGGGGCCTAGCCCAGCCATATCAAAGGAACTCCGCGCGTGCCCCTCAAGGATTTGTCGATCGGCCTGGGCGTGATTGCCATCTGGGCACTCAACATCATCGTGATCAAGGTCGGCGTCGCGGAGATGCCGCCGCTGCTGGTGATGGTGCTGCGCTTCATGCTGGTCGCCGCGCTGGTGGTGCCGTTCACGCGTATCACCCGCGATCAGCTGCGCTGGGTCCTGCTGCTCTCGGTCACCTTCGGCGGGCTCCACTTCCCGCTGCTGTTCGTCGGTCTCGAACACGCCGAAGCCGGCACCGGGGCGCTGCTGGTGCAGATGGGCACGCCCTTCGCCACCCTGCTGGCGGCGCTGTTTCTCAAGGAGAAGCTGGGACCACGGCGTATCGCCGGGCTGGTGCTGGCGTTCGGCGGCGTGGTGGTCCTGGCCGGCGGGCCCTCGCTGCCACCGCCGCTCTCCACTGCGCTACTGCTGGCGAGCGCGCTGGCCTGGGCGGTGTCGACGCTGATCATCAAGCTGGCGCCGCCGATCCCCCCGCTGACCCTGACCGGCTGGATCGCGCTGTTCGCCACGCCGCTGGTGGCACTCGGCAGTGCGCTGTTCGAATCCGGGCAGTGGCAAGCCATCCAGCACGCCGGCTGGGCCGGCTGGGGCGCCGTGGTCTATACCGCGGTGATGTCCTCGATTGCCGCCTACGGGCTATGGTATCGCCTGTTGCAGAAGCACCCGGTCAATCGGGTAGTACCGCTGACGCTGCTGATGCCCGTCTTCGCGGTGGCGCTGGGGGTGTGGCTGCTGGACGATCCGCTGGGCGCGCACAAGGTGATCGGCGGGCTGCTGGTGATCGCGGGCCTCGCCGTGATCAACTTGCCCCTGCGGCGCCTGAGACGTGCCCGCCAAGCGGCGTGAGACGCACCGCCACGTACGCCAGAAAGCCCTGACGCCGCAAGATAGACCGCCCCGGGCAAACGCCCGGGAAGCGGCGTCGCCGCCCCCGTTTCTGACCGAGGAGCCCACATGCCTCCAACAGCCGCGCCTGGCGTGACGATCACCGCCATGACCCTGGACGACCACCCCGACTTCGTCGCCATGATGCAGCGCACGCCGGGTGTGGTGCTGCGCCAGGCCGATGGCCGCGAGGCCACCGCGCGCTATCTGGCGCGCAATCCGGGCATGAGCTTCGTCGCCCGCTGGCCCGGTCGACCGGGTATCGTCGGCTGCGCCATGGCAGGCCACGATGGCCGCCGCGGCTATCTGCAGCACGTCATGGTCGATCCCGAGTGCCGCGGGCTGGGCCTGGGACGCCGGTTGACCGAGCACTGCCTGCAGGCGCTGCTGGCTGCCGGCATCGAGAAAGTGCACCTGGACACCCTGGCCGACAACACGGCCGCCCATCGTTTCTGGACCCATCTGGGATGGGCCAACCGCAACGCCGAGATCGTCAGGTTCTCGCGGCTGCTGGTCGACGACCCCAACGCCTGAGCGAGCCGCTACCCGACGGCCAGGAGCCCTACCGACCATGTCGACACTCTCTGCCTGCTTGACCGGCCACGCGCCCGTGACGCGTGGCCGCGGCCCGAGACAGATGCAGCGCAGGCGGCCGCTTCGGCTGTCATCGCGAGTCTGGTGGGTATCCTGCGCCTGGCTGCTGCTGGCGCTAGGGCCTTTCGTGGCCCTCCCGGCGTTTGCCGATAGGTCCGCTGCCGTATCCGACGCCACGCGCGACATGGCGTCCGGCACCACGCGCGACATGGCGTCCGGCACCACGCCTTATCCGCGCGACATGCCGCTGCTGCGGCTGACCGACGCCGCCGGCAAGTCGCTCGTCACGCTGACGCTCGACGACCTCGAAGCGCTGCCCGGGCGCGAGGTGGTGGGGCCGATCCCGGACAGCGGCCTGGGCGCGTCCCACTGGTACGGCGTCTCCCTGCGCACTCTGCTGGCGCGTCAGCAGTTGCCACTGCCGGAGAGCCTGCACGCCTACGCGCTCAACGACTACGATGCGATCATTCCCGCCAGCGACCTTACCCGCTACGATCCGATCGTCGCCTACCGGCGCGATGGCCACTACCTGCCGGTGGATGCCTACGGCCCGCTGATCGTGATGTATCCCTACGATAGCCATCCCGAGCTCTATACCCGTATCTACTACAACCGCACCGTATGGCAACTCGACGAACTGCAGCTGCGCTGAATGCGGCGATCCCGGACGCTGGCCGCTCATGGCACGCGCTGGCGCTGATGCTGCTGGCCGGCATCATGATGGGGGTTGCGCTGGCGGGGCTACGCACGGTGGCCGATCGTGGCCAGGAGTTCGCCTCGCCCGGGCGCTACAACGAGGTGTGGCAGAGCTACAACCTCAGCCGCCAGGTGACCACCCTGGTGGCGACCGCCGACGCCGTGGCGAGCGGCGTCGAGCCGCCCGAGCGGCTCAAGCTGCGCCTGGGCGTGATGCGCACCGCGTTGCTGCCGCTGTTGAGGACGCAAATCTTTGCCGAGCAGGAGAGCGAGCGCCCCCAGGTCCAGGCCACGCTGACCCGACTCGACCAGGCGACTCGGCGCTGGGAGCGCGAGTCGAGCTGGCAGGAGACAGAAGCCGCGCGGCGGCTGGCCGCCGAGATCGCCGCGACGCTCGTCGATCAGGGCCAGGACCTGCACGCACTGGTCGTCGCTGCCAATCTCGCCGTAGCGACGCAGACAGACCGTCAGCGCCAGGCGTTGCAGCGCACCTTCCACTGGCTCGCGCTGGCTCTGCTGCTGCTGGCCGCCGGCTGTGCGCTGCTGGCGCTGAAGATCATCCTGGGCCAGCGGCGCGCGCGGCGCCTGGCCAACGATCTGCACCAGCTCAATCTGTCGCTGGAGCGTCGCATTCAGGAGCGGACCCAGGCTCTGCGCGACCGCGAGGCGCTCTTGCAGAGCATCCTCGACTCCTCACCCAGCGATGTCACCCTGATCGGCGCCGATCAGCGGCAGGTGTTCTATGTCAGCCACAGCCTGCTCCTCCAGAGCGGCGCCGAACACGCCAGTCGCTTCAGCCTGGCAGCGCTGTTCGTGGATCCCGCCGAGCACGCGCGCTTCGTCGCGCGGCTCGAGCGCGGCGAGCTGATCTATCAGATGGAGGCACGTCTGTGTCCCCGGGCGCCCTACTGGGCACTGCTCAACGCGCGCCAGCTGCGCGTGGGTGAACAGCCGGCGTGGCTGGTGTGGTGCTTCGACATCACCCAGCGCCGGCGCCAGCAGGAGCGCCTGACACGACGCGCCGACACCGACGACCTGACCGGGCTGAGCAATCGCCGTGCACTGCTGCGCGCGACCGTGAAACAGCTGCGCCAGCGCCGCCACATGCCGCTCAGCGTACTGTTGATCGATATCGACCACTTCAAGCGGGTCAACGATACGCATGGCCACGATGTCGGCGACGAGGCGCTGCGTGCCGTCGCCAATCGGCTGCGCAGTGCGGTGCAAGACCCCAGCCTGATCGGACGGGTAGGCGGCGAGGAGTTTGCCCTGGTGCTGCCGGAGACGACGCTCGCCGAGGCGGTAGCGGTTGCCGAACGCCTGCGCCAACGGATAGTCACCAACCCGCTGGCGCTGGCGTCGGGGCCACCGCTAACACTCACCCTCAGCATCGGCGCGGCCGAGCGCTATCCGCGAGAGCCACTCAAGCAGTTGCTACGTCGGGCCGATCGTCATCTTTATCGAGCCAAGCGCAGCGGCCGCGATCGCGTGGTGCAGAGTGAAGGCTGAGACGGAAGCACCGATTTCGGTCTAAACTTTCTTTGCGCCGCGAATCGGCGCAGCCGCTCGCGCCAGCGGGCGGGCAGGCTAGCGGAGCGTGAAGCCGCTGTCGGCGAATTATTGAGCATGCTAACATTATCGCCGCTTCGACGGCTGCGCCAAGGGATGCCATGGGTCTTCAGGAAATTGCGCTAGGTGGCATCTATCTCAGCCCCCTACTGATCTACGCCATACTCGGCCTCGTCGCGACCCTGGTCACACGAACCCTGCTGCACTGGCTGGTGGGGCACCGCGCGCTGTGGTACGAAGCCTGGTTCGACGTCTCGCTGTTCGTGATCTTCACCGCCGCGATCACCTTTCTGTTTACCGTCCTGCTCGAGAGCTCTTGATGCGCAACTCGCTACGTATCCTCTTGACCCTGATCATCGTCGCCATCGCCGTCGCTGCCGGCGTATGGCTGTGGAACTACTACTTGTTCACCCCCTGGACCCGGGACGCCCGCGTGCGCGCCGAGGTGATCACCATCGCCCCGGACGTTTCCGGCTGGGTGCGCTCGCTCAATGTCAGCGACACCGGCTACGTGTCCCAGGGCGACACCCTGTTCGAGATCGACCCCTCGCGCTACCAGGCCGCGCTCGACAAGGCCGAGGCCAGTGTCGCCAACAATCAGGCCACGCTCGATCTGAAGCGCGCCGAAGAGAGCCGCCGCAACCAGCTCAGCAATCGCTCGATCAGCGCCGAGGATCGCCAGATCGCGCAGATCAACACGCGCATCGCCAAGGCCAATCTGGAACAGGCTCAGGCCGCCCTCGCCAGCGCCAAACTCGACCTGCAGCGCACCAAGGTGGTGGCGCCGGTGAGCGGCCACGTGCTCAACCTGCAGCTGGCGGCAGGCAACTACGTCACCCGCGGCACGCCGGTAATGGCGCTGGTGCAGGCGCACTCCTACTACGTGATGGGGTACTTCGAGGAGACCAAGCTGTCGTCGATCGACATCGGCGACCCGGCGGACATCATCCTGATGAACGGCGATACTCATCTGCGTGGCCATGTTGCCGGTATCGGCCGCGGCATCGCCGACACCAACACCAGCCTCAACAACCAGTTGCTGCCGCAGGTGCAGCCCACCTTCAACTGGGTGCGCCTGGCCCAGCGCATTCCGGTGCTGGTGACCTTCGACAAGATGCCCGACCACACCCTGCTGAGCGCCGGCATGACCACGACGATCCGCATCCAGCACGACGCCGATGCCGAGCGCTCCGACGCAGGCCATGCGCCGGCCCAGCCTGCCAGCACCGCAGCCCCGGCCGGCAGCGACGAGGATCGACGCCCCACGCCGCAATCTCAGCCGCGATTGCCCGACGCGATCCCCACCGAGCGCGCCACCGACGACGTGCCCTGACCTCATGCCGACGCTGCTCAAGCACTACCTGATGCCGGACGCCGCGGCGGTCAAGTTCGCGATCAAGACCACCGTGGCAATGATGATCGCGCTCTACCTGGCGCTCTGGTTCAATCTCGATCGCCCCTACTGGGCGCTGATCTCGGCGGCGTTCCTGCAGATCCGGCCGATGAGCGGCATGGTGATCGAAAAGGGTATCTGTCAGATCGGCGGCACCCTGATCGGCGCCTTGGTCGGGATCGCGATCATGGCGCTGTTCGCCCAAGCGCGGATACCGGCGCTGATCGCGCTGACGCTGTGGATCATGCTGTGCACCTATGTCGCCTCGCTGTGGCGCAACAACTACACCTACGGCTGCATCATGGGCGCGGTCACCGCGATGCTGATCGTGGTGATCTCCAGCGGCAGCTCGCCGGGAGGGATGTTCGATATCGCCGTCGCGCGGCTCTCGGAGCTGGGTCTGGGCGCGATATGCGCCACCCTGGTGAGCTCGCTGCTGTGGCCCTCCAGGGTCGGCGAGCACCTCGCCACCCAGGCCGACAGTGTGATCAACCAGGCCTTCGAGCACGCCGCCTTGCGCCTGGCGGCGAGTGGCGACATTCCCGCCATGCAGCAGGCCCTGCGCGGCAGCCTGGGGCCGCTCACGATGCTCGAGACCGACAGCCAGGCGGCGCGCTTCGAAGGCCCCGAAGGTCCCGGGCGCATGCGCGCTACCCACGTGCTGACCCGCCGCACGCTGCGCCTCATGGCCACCCTGCACGCGCTGCACCAACTGTTGCACGACCACGCCGACAAGCTCGATCCGGGCAGCGTCGAGATCGCGCGCCAGGTCGCCGACGGCTTCCGCGAGGCGGAGCACGTCAAGGGCGTACCCCAGGCACGCCAGGAGCTGCGCGCGCTGCGCCGGCTGGTCCACGAGAGCAACGAGTCCGATCTGGCGCCGCTCGACCGCCGCGTGCGTCTAGGCATCCGCGAAGCGATCGGCCACGCCATGGTGATGCTGGATGCGCGCGAAGCGATCGCCGACCCGGGCCGCCACCGCCTGCGCTCGGCACCCCTGGCATGGCACCGCGACCATCTGGCGGCGGGCATCAACGCCCTGCGCGCCGGGCTGGTATTCACCTGCCTGGCCACCTTCTGGATTCTCACCGCGTGGAACAGCGCGCTGGTGGCGCTGCTGCTGGGCACGCTGTTTTCGGCGTTCTTCGCCAGCCGCGACAATCCGGTGATGATCACCATGATGTTCTACAAGGGCATGCTCGCGGCGATCCCCAGCGCCTTTCTGTTCGGTCACGTGCTGCTGTCTCAGGCCCACGGCTTTCCGATGCTGGCGATGCTCTTCGGTACGCCGCTGTTTCTGGGGCTGATGGGGGCGACCAATCCCAAGATCATGGGCTACTGCCTGGCCTTCACCATTTTCAATATCCTGCTGACCATGCCCGGCAACAACATGGACTTCTCCTTCGACAGCTTCGCCAACCGCGCCGTGGCGGTGATCATCGGCCTGAGCTGCGTGGTGATGGGGTTCCGCCTGCTGCCGGGGCTGGGCACGCGGCTGCGCCGCCGGCGCCTGATCCACGCCATCTCCCGGGATATCCATCAGCTGCGGCGGCGTTCGATCCGCGATGCCGAGACCCGCTTCAGCGGCCACATGGCAGATCGCATGCTGCAACTGGCGCAGCACGACGACATGCTGCCGGAGGATCAGCGCCATCTGTTCATCCTGGGCCTCACCGGACTGGATATCGGCAGCGCCACCCTGCGCCTGCGCGACCGCCTCGACGAGGCGCCGCATCCGCTGATCCGGCGCGCCCACCGCCAACTGCTGAGGGCCCTGGCCAGCGGCTTCGAGGAGGCCGCCAACGGCCGCCCGCCCCAGGGCGTGCACGCCGCCGGCCAGCGCCTGGATGCGATGATCGCCGAGCACGGCGACGTTCCGGCGGATCGCCGCGTGCTGCTGGAGGGGCTGATCGAACGCCTGGAACTGGCGCTGGAGCGCCTGGCCAAGATCATGGCCGAGCGCCCGCACATCAAGGCGTCGACGGCTGCCGCCACCAGTACCAACGGTTGAGGCGCCGAGCCGAGCGCAAGCTCAGATCGGGCGCCGCGGGCTCAGTCGCCCAGGCCGAGATAGGCCTTGACCACCGCGGCGTCCTCGCGCATCGCCGCGGCGTCGCCCTGCATGCGGATCTCGCCGTTCTCGATCACGTAGGCGTAGTGCGCCAGGCGCAGCGCCAGACGTGCGTTCTGCTCGACCAGCAGGATGGTGGTGCCGGCCTCGTTGAGGCGCTTGATGATGCGCATGATCTCGGTCACCAGCTTGGGCGCCAGGCCCATCGACGGCTCGTCGAGCAGCATCACGCTGGGGCCGTGCATCAGCGCCCGCCCCATCGCCAGCATCTGCTGCTGGCCGCCGGAGAGCAGCGAGCCATCCTGATGGCGGCGCTCATGGAGGATCGGGAACAGCGCGTAGACCTCCTCTAGCCGCTGCCGGCGCAGCGCGCCGTCCTTGACGGTGAAGGCGCCCAGTTCGAGGTTCTCCTTCACCGTCAGCCCGCGCAGCACGCGCCGGCCTTCGGGCACGTGGACCACGCCGCGGCGGGCGATCTGGTGCGCCGGCAGCCGGGCGATCGACTCCCCCGCGAGGCAGACGTCGCCCTGACGTGCCCGCACCAGCCCGGAGATGGTCTTCAGCGTGGTCGACTTGCCGGCGCCGTTGCTGCCCAGCAGGGTGACGATCTCGCCCTGGCGTACCTCCAGCGACACCCCGCGCAGGGCCTGGATCTGCCCGTAGAACGCATCCACCCCGCTCAGGCTCAGGCGCACCTCGCCCTGGCGTTCCGCGGACGCCCGTGGGCCCGCCGCCGCGTCGTCTCTTGCCGCCGTCTGTGTCATAGCGCCAACTCCTCGTCGTCCTGACCCAGATAGGCCTCGATCACTCGCGGGTCGTTGGCCACCGCCTGCGGCGTGCCTTCGGTGATCAGGCTGCCGTGGTCGAGCACGCTGATATGTTCGGAGACGCTCATCACCAGGCTCATGTCGTGCTCGATCAGTAGTACCGCGATGCCGCGCTCGTCGCGGATGCGCCGGATCAGCTCGACCAGCGCCTCCTTCTCGCCGCCGTTGAGCCCCGCCGCCGGCTCGTCGAGCAGCAGAAGCTTGGGCTCGGTGGCCAGCGCCCGGGCGATCTCCACCCGGCGCTGGTGGCCGTAGGCGAGATTGGTCGCCAGCCGCTCCTGGCTGTCGGCGAGGCCGACGAAGTCGAGACACTCGAGACTGGTCGCGCGAATCCGCTTTTCTTCGGCGCGCTGGCTGGGCAGCCGCAGCACCGCTGCCAGCGCGCCGGCGCGGGAGCGGCAGTGCTGGCCGGCCATGACGTTCTCGAGCACCGACATCTCGCGGAACAGGCGCACGTTCTGGAAGGTGCGCGCGATGCCCAGGCGGGTCACGCTGTGCGGCTTGCGCTTGACCAGGCGCTCGCCGTCGAAGGTAATCTCGCCACGCTGGGGCCGATAGAAGCCGGTGATGACGTTGAACAGGGAGGTCTTGCCGGCGCCGTTGGGGCCGATCAGGCTCTGGATGCGGCCCGCGGCGACCCCGAAAGCGACCTCGTCGAGCACGCTGTTGCCGGCGAAGCTCAGCGACACCTGGTTGAGTTGCAGTAACATCGGCGGCTCCTCAGGATCGTTTTTCGGGCCAGATACCGCTGGGCCGGAATAGCATGATCAGCAGCAGCAGCACGGCGAAGATCAGCAGCCGCAGGGTGTCGAACTCGCGCAGCAGCTCCGGCCCCAGCACCACGATGAAGGCGCCCAGGATCACCCCAGGGATCTTGCCCATGCCACCCAGCACCACCGCCATCAGGATCAGCACCGACTGCTGGAAGCTGAAGCTCTCCGGCGAGATCGCGCCCAGGTTGACCGAGAAGAAGATGCCGCCGACGGCGCCGAAAATCGCGCCGATCACATAGGCCGCCAGCTTGACCGCGACGCGGTTGATCCCCATCGCCTCGGCGGCGTCCTCGTCGTGGCGCACGTAGAGCCAGGCGCGCCCCAGGCGCGAGTCGAACAGCCGCTGGCTGGCGATGTAGGCGAGCACCGCCAGCACCGCGAAGACGTAGTAGAAATCGATCGAGCTATCGATGTACCAGCCGAACAGCGACGGCTCGGGGATATGCGAGAGCCCGCTGGCCCCCCCGGTGATCTCCAGATTGCGCGCGGTGAAGCGCACGATCTCGCCGAAGCCCAGGGTGACGATGGCCAGATAGTCGCTGCGCAGCCGCAGCGTTGGCCCGCCGATGATCACCCCGGCCAGCGCCGCCGCCAGCAGCGCGAATGGAATCGCAGCCCAGAAGTTGAAGCCGAACTGCTGGGTCAGGATGCCGATGGTGTAGGCACCCACGGCAAAGAAGGCGGCATAGCCGAGATCGAGCAGGCCGGCATAGCCCACCACCACGTTGAGCCCCAGGCACAGCACCACATAGAGCAGCGCATTGGTCAGGATCACGGTGACGTACTGGCTCGACAGCCACGGCGTGACGATCAGGATGGCGAGCAGCACCAGATGCAGCGCGCGCCGCCGCCCGGGGGAGTCGAAGGCGGCATACAGGCGCTGGGCCGGGTTGCCGCGGGGGCGCTCTTGTGGCGCCTCAGGGGTCGGATTGGCCATGTCACATCCTCTCCACTTCGGATTTGCCGAGCAGCCCCGTGGGCTTGAACACCAGCACCAGGATCAGGATCGCGAAGGTGAAGACATCCTTCCATTCGCTGCCGATGAACGGGATATGGGTGCCGAACGACTCCAGCAGCCCCAGGATCAGGCCGCCGAGCATCGCCCCGGTGATACTGCCGATGCCGCCGATCACCGCCGCGGTGAACGCCTTCAGCCCGATCAGAAAGCCCATGAAGTACCAGATGCTGCCGTAGTAGGCGCCGGCCATGGTGCCGGCGGCCGCGGCCAGCCCCGAGCCGATGAAGAAGGTGATCGCGATCACCGCCGAGACATTGATGCCGAGCATGCGGCACATGTCCTTGTCGATCGCCACCGCGCGCATGGCGCGGCCATAGAGCGTCTTCGACACGAACAGCTCCAGCGCGATCATCAGCACTGCCGCCGTGGCCACCAGTACGATCTGGTTATACGAGATGAACAGGTTGCCGAGGCTGAGCCCGCCGAAGCCGAGGTCGGTGCGAAAGGCGGTGTACTGGCCGCCGGTCAGCGACAGCGCGGCGTTCTGCAGCACCAGCGATACCGCCAGCGCGGTGATCAGGATCGAAAGCCTGGGTGCCGCCAGCATCGGATGGTAGGCGATGCGCTCGATCACCACCCCCAGGCAGCCCACCGCCAGCATCGCCAGCAGCATCGCCACGAAGATGCCCAGCCAGCCGGCGCCGAGCACCCCGGAGACCAGTGACAGACCGCCGAAGCCGGCGAAGGCCCCGGTCATGTAGAGATCGCCATGGGCGAAGTTGAGCAGCTTGATGACCCCGAACACCATGGTGTAGCCGAGTGCCACCAGCGCGTAGAAAGAGCCCAGCACCAGCCCGTCGGCGAGCTGCTGGAGCAGAGAGTCGTACCAGGTCATGGGCATACGTCCCTGGGCAGCGAGGGGGGAAGCCGCCACGGCACCGCCCGCCGCGCAATGTCTGCGCAGGCGGCGGGCGGGCCCTACGGCCGGCCGTGGGTCAGGGCTGGTAGCGGGTCCACTTGCCGCCCTGCCCCTCGAGCACCACGAAGTTGCTGCGTGCCAGGGTGTGCTGCGGGGTGAAGCTGATCGGGCCGGCCAGCCACTCCTTGCCGTCGGCGCTGCCCAGCGCTTTGATGATGGCATCGGCGTCGGTGGAGCCGGCCTTGTCGATGGCCCAGGCCATCAGCTGCATGCCGTCATAGGCCAGCGGTGCGTAGGGGCCAGGGGCGGTGTCGAACTTGGCCTGATAGTCACTGATGAACTGCTTGGCAGCCGGCAGGAAGTCGGCAGTGGGGTTGGAGAAGGCGTAGACGCCCTCAGCGGCCTGCCCGGCGATATCGAACAGCTTGGGCGAGTTGGAGCCGTCGCCCACCGCGATGGTGCCCTGGAAGCCGCGCTGGCGCAGCTGCCGGATCAGTAGCCCGCCATCGGCGTAGTAGGCGGTCCAGAACACTGCCTGGGCGCCGGAGCCACGGATCTTGTTGACCAGCGCCGAGAAGTCCTGCTCGCCCTTGTTGACGTACTCGAAGGCCGACACTTCATGGCCGGCCGCCTTCCAGGCGTCGCGGGTCAGATTGGCCAGATCCTGGGAGTAGGCGTCGCCCTGGTTGACGATCGCCAGCTTATCGATGCCCTTGCCGGCGAAGAAGTCGACCGCGGTCTTGGCCTGGTCGGCGCCGGTCGAATTGATCATGAAGGCGTTGCCGGGGTTGGCGGGGATCAGCTGGGTCGAGTTGGCAGCGACGATCACGAACGGAATATTGGCGTCACCGTAGATCTTCAGCGTCGGCTGGGTGGCACCGGAGCAGTAGCCGCCGACCACGCCGACCACCTCCTGGGACGCCAGGCGACTGGCAGCGTTGACCGACTGCTGCGGGTCACAGGCGGTATCGCCGCTGATCAGCGTGATCTGGCGTCCGCCGAGCAGGCCGCCCTTGGCGTTGATCTCGTCGGCGGCCAGGCCGATGGCATTGAGTATGTCCTTGCCGTAGGTCGCTTCGGAGCCGGTGGTGGGCGCCTGGACCCCGATGGTGATCGGTCCGTCCTGGGCCAGAGCCGGGCCGCTCGCCGCCAGATGGAGGGCCGCCGTGGAGGCGATGAGCTTGAGGATCGTTCTCAGGTTCATGATTGCCACTACTCCCTTCGCTTTGCGCTTTATGGTTGTTGGTACGACGCTGATCAGGAGACCGCCTGCGTTGAGCGGCGGGATGGACAAGATTGCCCCCTCCCCCCCTCCTGACACGGCGTGTTACGCACTGATAGCACACCTCTTGTATAAAATATACATTTCTAATGCTGGCAGATGGCCTTGGTCTACTCGGCAGATATGCCACCTGCGCGGCGTGGCCAGGACATGGCGCGAGACGCGGACCCAGAAACATGAGCTCATAAACATGAGCCCAGAAACGCGCATGCCCCGCCGAGCAGGCTCGGCGGGGCATGGCATCGCGACCTCCAATACCCTCAGTAGGTCAGGCCGAAGTGGCTCTGCACGCTGGTATGCCAGCCATCGTCCACCGGCGAGCCGAAGTAGTTCAGCCCGTTCTTGTTGGTGACGATATCGAACCAGGCGTAGTAGCGCCCGGCGGTGACCTTCACCCCCAGATCGTTGAGCATGGGGTCGTCCATGTCGCCGAAGCCGCCGTTGACCGCCGAGTAGTCACCCGAGGCGGCGATATAGCTGAAGTCGTTGTAGAAGTAGAGGTTCTCCACCACGCCCCAGTCGACGTCCATGCTGTAGGCGAGGCTCGCCGAGTACATCTGCCCCTCTGCCGGGATCAGATAGTTGAAGCCGAAGGCACCGATCTGCAGCGCGTTGTCCGAGATACCCGATATCGCCTCGTCGGGGTTCTTGGCGTCGTACTGATAGCTGGTCGCCTGCAGCAGGGTGGTCCAGTTGCCGTAATTGCCGTTCATGCCCAGCGCCACGGCCCAGTTGTCGCCGCTCTCGTGGGTGTTGTGGTTGTAGAGCTGACCGCCCTTGGCCGAGAGGTTGACCTCGGTGGTGTAGTCCGAGCCCTTGCCGAAGGTATAGGCGGCGCGTGCGGCCAGCTGATTCTCTTCGCTGTTGCCTTGATTACCTCGGCTGACTAGATCGCCGTTGGCATCGTAAGTGGCATCGCCCGTCATGCCGACAGCGTTGGCACCGTAGTGCTCGTTGCCGTCGCCGAGCTGATCGCTCTTGAAGAACGCCAATGACGTATCCCAGGCGCCCTGGCTGTGATCCCACTTGATGCCGGCGTTCTGGTTGTCGTTGAAACCCGCCAGATAAGGCAGGTTGCCGTACCAGCCGAGATAGCCGTAATCCATGTTGCCGAACGGGGTCTGCACCAGGCCGAGCTTGACCGTATCGGCATCGCTGAAGGCGTAGCCCGCCCAGGCGTGATGCAGGAAGCGATAGCCATCGTAGAAGCGGTACTGGAAGGAGTAGGAGAGCGGGCCTTCGCCACCGTCCATGCCGAGGATGAACTTGCCGAAATCCATGTCACCGACGGTGTCCTTGCTCGACTCACTCCAGTCGTTGAAGGTGTAGCCCAGCTCGATCGCGCCGCTGAATTGTGGCGTACCGACGTTGTCCAGCAGCGAGCTGTTCTTCTCCGCCAGCTGGCGCGTCTGGGTATTCTCGCGCTGCTGACTCGCCTTCTGCGCGGCGAGTTCGCGCTTGAGCTCCTGCACCTGCTGCTGGAGCGCATCGAGGCGCCGCTGGATGGTGTCGCTATCCTGCGAGCTCTGCGCGAATGCCATAGGCACGCAGGCCATCAGGCCCACGCCGAGGCCGATCGTCTTGTAGGTATTGATCACGTTGTCATTCCCTTGTCGTTGTCGATGCGGCCTCTGCCGGGCCGCCGAGAAACCGTGTCGCATACGCGACATACGCGCCCTTTATCCGAGCCTTTATACGAGGTAGGCGGCTCATACAAAGCATGACGCTTCATACAAAGTAGACGGTTTCGACGGTTTACCGTAACAAATCCGTTACGCATTCGACACACGTGGCATCGACGCCCATGAGCGCACGCCGCAAGCAGCGGCATTCGTCATCCCGCTTCGGGCTGACTACGCTTGTGTCAGACGGGCCGGCGCGCCACAGAAAGCGGGCCGCCCCATTCAGAGCCGCCGCCGCGCAACGGTCGATGGATGGCGGACAGCCAGCGCACTCATTCAACGCGTTCATTCAAGGCGCTCTTTCAAGGGAGAAAACAGTGGCCAAATCCACCTCGTCTCGCGGTGCGAGCAGGTTGTTCACCTGCATCGTGGGTCTCATCGTCGCGCTCGCCGGACTCGCCCTGGGCGGCGGCGGGCTCTATCTGGCACTGCTCGGGGGCTCCTGGTACTACCTGATCGCCGGCGTGGGGATGCTGCTCGCGGGTATCCAGCTATGGCGCGGCCGGCTCTCGGGCGCCTGGCTCTACGCGCTGGTCTTCATCGGCTCGTTCCTGTGGGCCGCGTGGGAGTCGGGGCTCAACTACTGGCGCTGGATCCCGCGCTTCGACCTGATCCTGATCCTGGCGATCCTGGTCGCCCTGGTCGTGCCCGCGCTGCGCGGCGGTCCGCGCCCGCGGGTCGGCTTCGCCCTGGCCGGCGTGCTCTGCCTGGGGCTGATCGTTGCCGGCGCGCTGGCGTTTGTGCCCGGGCGCGGCTATCAACATCTGGCGGCGGTACCGGCGATCGCCGATGGCTCACTGGCCACCGATGTCGGCAACGCCCAGCCGGCGGACGTGCCCGCCCCAGGCGACTGGACCGCCTACGGCCGCGATTCTGCGGCAACCCGCTACTCGCCGCTGGAGCAGATCACCCCGGACAACGTCGGCCAGCTCCAGGTCGCCTGGCAGTATCGCACCGGCGACGTGCTGGATCACCGCTGGGGCGCCGAGACCACCCCGCTCAAGGTGGGCGACGATGTCTTTCTATGCACCTCACGCAATATTCTGATCTCCCTCGATGCCGCCACCGGCGAAGAGAACTGGCGCTACGACCCGGTGGTCTCCGAGGACGCCATTCCCTATACCGCCGCCTGCCGCGGTGTGACCTACTATGAGGTGCCGGCGGATCGCCTGCCCGCAGCGGACAGCGCCAGCGCCGACGCTCAGGAGGCAGCCGGCGGCGCCCAGGAAGGTGACGCCACGCGCGATGAGAATCAGAACCGGGGCGATCAGAGCGGCGACGATCAGAATAACGAAAACGCCGTGGCCGCCAGCGACGCCATCGCCTGCCGTACTCGGATCATCTCCGGCACCCTGGATGGGCGCATCATCGAAGTCGACGCCGCCACCGGCAAGCCGTGCACCGATTTCGGCGACAACGGTCAGGTCGATATCAAGCGCAACATGGGCGAGACCCCGCCGGGCTATGTCTCGATCAACTCCGCCCCGGTGGTGGTGCGCGATGTCATCGTCACCGGGCATCAGGTGCTCGACGGCCAGCGCCGCTATCCGCCCTCCGGCGTGATCAAGGGTTTCGACGCCATGACCGGCGAACTGCAGTGGGCCTGGGATGCCGGCCGCCCCGACCGCAGCGAACCGCTGAGCGGCGACGAAACCTACGTGCGCGGCTCGCCCAACATGTGGACCACCGCCGCCGGCGACAGCAAGCTGGGGCTGGTCTACCTGCCGATGGCCAACAGCGCCGCCGACTACTGGAGCAGCTCGCGCACCCCGGAAGAGAACGAGTGGGCCAGCTCAATGGTCGCGCTCGACGTCGAGACCGGCCTGCCCAAGTGGCACTTCCAGACCGCGCATAAGGACGTGTGGGACTACGACCCCGGCTCGCAGCCGACGCTGATCGACTTCCCCACCGACAACGGCGAGGTGCCGGCGCTGATCATGCCCACCAAGCAGGGCGAGATCTACGTGTTCAACCGCGAGACCGGCGAACTACTCGGCGGCGGCGCCGAAGAGCGCCCGGTGCCCCAGGGTGGCGCCGAGCCGGAGCAGCGCAGCAAGACCCAGCCGTTCTCGCTTTACGCCACCCTGCGCCAGCCCGATATCACCGAGAAGGACATGTGGGGCATGTCGCCGTTCGACCAGCTCTTCTGCCGTATTCAGTACCACCAGGCCAGTTGGGAGGGCATGTACACGCCGCCCACCGCCGAGCAGCCGTGGGTCGAGTACACCGGCTACAACGGCGGCTCAGACTGGGGCAGCGTGGCGGTCGACCCTCAGCGCGGGGTGATCATCGCCAACTACAACGACATGCCCAACTACAACGAGCTGGTGCCGCGTGACGTCGCCAACGAGCTGGGCTGGGTCCCGCGCGAGGAGCAGAAGTCCGACCGCGGCGGCGCCGAGGGTGCGGGAGACCCGCAGGCCAACACCCCCTACGCGATCAACGTCAACGCCGGCTGGCGGGTGCCCTACACCGGGCTTTTGTGCAAGCAGCCGCCGTATGGCCATATCCGCGCCATCGAACTCGCCAGCGGCAAGACGCTCTGGGACCGCCCGCTGGGCACCGCCCGCGCCAACGGCCCCTGGGGCATCCGCTCGGGCCTGCCGATCGATATCGGCACGCCCAACAACGGCGGCTCTGTGGTGACCGCCGGCGGCCTGATCTTCATCGCCGCGGCGACCGACGACCTGATTCGCGCGATCGACATCGAGAGCGGCGAGACCGTGTGGCAGGCCCCCCTGCCCGCTGGCGGCCAGGCCAACCCGATGGTCTACGAAGCCGACGGCCGCCAGTATCTGGTGATCGTCGCCACCGGCCACCACTTCATGCAGACCCCCACCGGCGACTACGTGATCGCATACGCCCTGCCCAAGCAGAGCGATAGCTGAGCGACTGACGGTAAGCGCACAGACGCCCCGCCCCTGGCGGGGCGTCTTTCTATACCACCCGCCCGCTACCGCTGCGCTCGTCGACCCTCTCGTGACGCCCCCTCAATACCCCCTCTCATATCCCCTGGCCACCTCCGTCAACGTGCGTCAGCCGCCGCTCGACAGCCACCCCTGGACGTGCCAACAATGGCAGCCAGTATGACTGCCGAGGAGGCGCTGCCATGGCGATGACGGTAACGGTGCTGGATGACTATCAGGGATGCTGCGGCTTTCTCGACGCCGTGCGCGAACTCGACGGCTGCGACGTGCGGCTGGATATCGAGTATGCGCGGGTCGCCCCCTCGGCGCTGGCGGCGCGGCTGGCCGAGAGCGATGCGGTGATCCTGATCCGCGAACGTAGCGTGCTCAGCCGCGAGGTGCTGGAGAAGCTGCCGCGGCTCAAGCTGGTGGTGCAGACCGGACGCCTGGCCTCGGCGATCGACCTCGAGGCGTGTCGCGAGCTGGGTATCGTGGTGCGCGAGGGCACCGGCTCGCCCATCGCCCCGGCCGAACTGACCTGGCTGCTGATCATGGCGGGCTGTCGCCGTCTCGGCGGCTATCTGGCGCGCCAGGCCCGGGGCGAGTGGCAGCGCACCACCGAGCGTCTGGAGACGGAGTCGCTGGGGCATGCGCTGCACGGGCGCACCCTGGGCATCTGGGGACTGGGCAAGATCGGCAGCCTGGTGGCCGGCTACGCCCAGGCCTTCGGCATGCAGGTAGTGGCCCACGGACGCGAAGCGAGTGCCGGGCGCGCCTTCGAGCTGGGTATCGCGTTCGAGCCCGATCGCCACGCCTTTCTCGCCCGCTGTGACGTGGTCTCGCTGCATCTCAGGCTCACCGATGACACCCGCGGCATGATCACCGCGCGCGAGCTGGCCGCCATGCGCGCCGATGCGCTGCTGGTCAACACCAGCCGCGCCGAGCTGATCCGCGACGGTGCCCTGCTCGATGCTCTAGATGCCGGGCGTCCGGGGAGCGCGGCGCTGGACGTCTTCGAGCAGGAGCCGGAGGGGGCGAGTGCCTATCAGGCGCATTCGCGGGTACTGGCGACACCGCATATCGGCTTCGTCGAAAAGGACACCTACGAGCGCTACTTCGCCACCGCCTTCCAGCAGGTCAAGACGTTCTTCGACAGCGAGCGCTCAGCGTCAGAGCACTAAGCTAGAAACGCGAAGGGCCCGGTGGATACCGGGCCCGTCTCTCTTGGCTTTCCTGGCAACCCTCAGCGCCCGAACAGGTGCCCGCGCGCCTCATCGGTCATCGCCACGTCGTTGTCCGGGTTGACCTCCAGCGCCCGGGCGTAGGCCCGATTCACCGCGTCGCGCCGCTGCACCCCTTCGAACCAGCGCTGCAGCGCGGGGAAGTCATCCAGCTCCTGGCCCTGCTTCTCGAAGGAGCGAATCCACGGCCAGATCGCCATGTCGGCGATCGAATAGTCGTCACCAGCGACGAAGTCGTTATCCTCCAGCTGGCGGTCGAGCACGCCGTAGAGCCGCGCTGTCTCCTGGGTGTAGCGCTCGATCGCATACTCGATCTTGCGCGGCGCGTAGTGGCGGAAGTGATGATTCTGACCCGCCATCGGCCCCAGCCCGCCCACCTGCCAGTGCAGCCACTGCAGCACGCGGTAGCGCTGGCGCCCGCTCTTGGGCAAGAATTTGCCGCTCTTGTCGGCGAGATACTCGAGGATCGCCCCGGACTCGAACAGCGCCAGCGGCTGGCCGCCGTCGATCGGTGAGCGGTCAACGATCGCCGGAATGCGGTTGTTGGGCGAGATCTCCAGAAACTCGGCGCTGAACTGCTCACCCTTGGCGATATCGATCGGCCGAATGCGATAGTCGAGACCGGCCTCCTCGAGATACAGGGTGATCTTGTGCCCATTGGGCGTGGTCCAGTAATACAGATCGATCATGGCCAGCTCCTGTCGCCGCTGGCGGCACGTGCTCGCGCCGCCGCTATCGAACTCACACGTTCTGATACGCCCCTTCGATATCGACGAGGCGGGTGGCGTTGCGGCCCAGGCCGTCGTAGAGGTCGAGCATGCGCTGGTACCAGGCGTAGACCGGATCGGCATTAGAGACCAGATCGGCCCCGGAGCAGACCCGCGCCCACATGAACGCGCCCACGACCAGATAGTCGGCGGCCCCGGGGGCGGCGCCGTCGAGGAACTCGCTCTCATCGAGACGCCCACGCATCGGCTCCAGGGCGCGGTCGAGCATGGTCAGGCCCTGGCTCGGCGAGTGCATCTCCTCGAGCGTGCGGCCGAAGGCCTTCTCGCGCGTGGTACGGAAGTAGTCGCGGTCATCCGGGTGAATGGTATTGAAGACATCCATCAGGATGGTGCGCACGATGCCCGGGGCCAACGAGCGCTCGCTGTAGAACTTGAAGAAACGCGCCCGCTCCGCCGCGGCGCCCTCGCCCAGCAGCGGCTTGTCGGGGTAGGCACGGTCGAGATAGCGCAGAATCTCGTAGCTGTCGACGACGGTCTCCTCGCCGTCGACCAGTACCGGCACCCGGCCCTGTCCGGAGAAGGCGAGCGCCTCCTTGTCGGTGAACTTCCAGGGTACGAAGTCGCACGCCAGCCCCTTGTGGGCGAGGGCGAACTTGACCCGCCAGCAGTAGGGCGAGAAACGCAGCCGCTCATCGCGACCGCAGAGATCGAACATCTTAAGCGCCATGACAGGCATCTCCTCGTGACAAGAGAACAATGTGACAAGAGGTCAATCGACGTGACTCAGCATGTCCAAGGGGTCGATGGGCGTCAAACGGAAACTGCCGCCGGCGCGGCGCACTGAGCGCCCCTCGGGCAGGCCCCCTCTTCAGCACTTCCTCATGTACCCAGACCGAACTGGGCAAATGCGCAAGCGTTGCCATACTGTAAACGGTAGTCGGCACAGTGTGAGGGAAGCGCTGCATAACTGCCTGCACGGACTCGGCGTCCCCAGCGCATGACTAGGTTGCGCGGTACTGGGGCGCCAGCCCGGTCGAAGGCTCGCCTTCTGCGCTCCGTGCGCCTTGCCCTTCGGCTCGTTCGGCTCGTTCGGCTCGTTCGGCTCGTTCGGCTCGTTCGGCTCGTTCGGCGATGTATTCAGCGCTTCCCGAGTTCGCGGTTCACTGGCAACGCTGTGTCGGCAGTTCGCAGGTCGATCAAGGAGACCACGGTCATGTCGCATCAACTCAAGGATGATGAACTGCACGGCAAGCAGGGCGAGCACGACGCGCCGGGCGGCGGCTGGCAATCGGTGCAGGCCACGGAGAGCCATTTTTTGCGCGAGAAGGTGCCGTTCAAGGGCAACTCGCTGATGCTCAAGATCAACCAGCCCGACGGCGGCTTCGAGTGCCCCAGCTGTGCCTGGCCCAACCCCAAGAAGCCCGGCCCGCTGGAATTCTGCGAGAACGGCGCCAAGGCGGTGGCATGGGAAGCGACCGCGGCGCGCACCACGCCGGAGTTCTTCGCCCAGCACAGCGTGAGCGAACTGCTGGCGTGGTCGGATCACGCGCTCGAAAAACAGGGGCGGCTGACCCATCCGCTGCGCTACAACCCCACCACCGACAAGTACGATCCCATCGACTGGGAGACCGCCTACCGCGAGATCGGCGAGCGCATCCAGACCTACGACCCGACCCGGGTCGAGCTCTACACCTCCGGGCGCACCTCCAACGAGGCCGCCTTTCTGTGGCAGCTCTACGGCCGCATGATCGGCACCCACAACTTCCCCGACTGCTCCAACATGTGCCACGAGACCACCACGGTGGCCCTGCCGCAGAGCATCGGCGTGGGCAAGGCGACCACGGTGCTGGAGGATTTCGAGCACGCCGACTGCATCTTCCTGTTCGGCCAGAACGCCGGCACCAACAGCCCGCGCATGATGGGCCTGCTGCACGAAGCGCGCCTGCGCGGCGCCGAGGTGATCACCTTCAATCCGCTGCGCGAGCGGGCGCTGGTCAAGTTCGCCAATCCGCAGACGCCCAAGGACATGCTGACCAACCACGGCGTGCCGATCAGCAGCCAGTACCATCAGCTCCGCATCGGCGGTGATATCGCCGCCATCCAGGGCATGTGCAAGCACATCATCGCCACCGACGACGAGGCCCGCGACAACGGCGGCAAGCGGGTGATCGACCACGACTTCATCCACATGCATACCGATGGCTTCGAAGCCTTCGCCGAGCACTGCCGCCAGCTATCCTGGGCGCGCATCGAGCGCCACAGCGGGCTGACCCGCGCCGCCATCAGCGAGGCGGCCGAGGCGTGGATTCGCGCCGAGCGGGTGATCTGCTGCTGGGGCATGGGCATCACCCAGCACATGCGCGGCGGCGATAATATCCACCAGATCCTCAACCTGCTGCTGATGGGCGGCCATATCGGCCGGCGCGGCGCCGGCGCCTGCCCGGTGCGCGGCCACTCCAACGTTCAGGGCGACCGCACCGTGGGTATCTTCCACAAGTCCGGCGAAGCCTTCCTCTCCAAGCTGGACGAGCTCTTCGGCATCGAATGCCGGCGCGAGCACGGCCATGACGTGGCGCTGTGCTGTGAGGCGATCCTGCGCGACGAGGTCGACGCCTTCCTCGGCATGGGCGGCAACTTCTTCCGCGCCATCGCCGACCAGGCTCGGGTCTGCGCCCACGTCGAGAAGATCCCGCTCACCGTGCAGATCGCGACCAAGCTCAACCGCAGCCACCTGATCCACGGCCAGGCGGCCTATCTGCTGCCGGCGCTGGCGCGCACCGAGAAAGACGTCCAGGCCGGGGTCGAGCAGACCATCACCATCGAAGACGGCATGTGCAATGTGCAGGGCTCCAAGGGGGCGCTGGAACCGGCCTCCGAGCACCTGCGCTCGGAGATCGCGATCGTCGCCGGGCTGGCGCGGGCGA
Organism: Gammaproteobacteria bacterium MFB021; assembly: GCA_000737985.1. GTDB lineage: Bacteria > Pseudomonadota > Gammaproteobacteria > Pseudomonadales > Halomonadaceae > Salinicola. Next base: position 35,417 of record JNVT01000046.1, read on the forward strand.
CCCTGGCCTCCAATCCCAAGGTCGACTGGGCGTGGCTGGCCGAGGATTACGCGCGCATCCGCGACAAGATCGAAGCGAGCCAGCCGGAGACCTTCTACGATTTCAACCAGCGTCTCGCCGCCGACGGGGTGTTCCATCTCGATATCGCCGCCCGCGACCGGGTGTGGAACACCGACTCCGGCAAGGCCCACTTCCTGTTCCCGCAGGATCATCTGACCGAGGACGAGTCCGAACCCGGCGACGCCCACTTCCAGCTGCTCTCGATCCGCGGCCACGATCAGTACAACACCACCGTCTACTCCTACGACGATCGCTATCGCGACGTCTACGGCACGCGCATGGTGCTGATGATGAATCCGCAGGATATCGAGAAGCACGGCTTCGAAGCGGGCAACAAGGTAACACTGAGCACGCTCAGCGACGATGGCGTCGAGCGCACCGTCTCCGGCTTCAAGATCATCGCCTATGACCTGCCCGAGAACTGCCTGGGCGCCTACTATCCCGAGGTCAACGACCTGATCCCGGTGGCCAACCGCGACGCCGGCAGCAATACCCTGGCGGCCAAGTCGATCCCGGTGAACGTGACGCTGATGTCGACCGAGCAGATCGAAGCCGATACCGGCCTGCTCGCCACCGGCTGAGGCGTCAAGCACATCGCTGAGATGTGCAACCTGCCAGCACGATCGAAGCGCCGGGGAGACCCGGCGCTTTTTTGGCGCCGACACGCCCAGCGGTCAACGGCCACCGACACCGTCCATTAGTCGCACCCCAGACGCCCCGCCGGCCCCGTGACACGCCCCGACGCCGCCAGGCAAGCCTTGCAGTGCGAGGCCCGCGGGCAACCCCACATCAAAACCCTCGTGGTCTGACCACTTACCCATGGATGGCGCGCGCCCTAGCGTCTGGCTATCGTGCCAGCATCCGCCCCTGCCCCGCGGCACGGACGGCGGAAGAGGTCGAGGCGGCATCGAGAAAGAGCGCTTCCCGGTGTGCCCACGCTCCGCGACCCGAACGAACAACAAATGACACTCTCGTGAAAACCACGCGCTCATAAAAACCACGCTCTCATAAAAATCACAGAAGGGCTTTCGCTATGGACCATACGGTGTTGTCACTGCTTGCCTTCCTGCCGCTGATCCTGGCCGGGGTACTGCTGATCGGCCTGCGCATGGCGGCGCGCACGGCCATGCCGATCGTCTTCGTGGTGGCGGTGCTGATCGCACTGTTCGCCTGGGACATGACCGCCAACCGGGTGCTGGCATCGACCCTCCAGGGGCTGATCCTGACCGTGGCGCTGCTGTGGATCATCTTCGGCGCCATCCTGCTGCTCAACACGCTCAAGCACTCCGGCGGCATCATGGCGATCCGCAACGGCTTCTCCGGCATCAGCCCGGACCGCCGCGTGCAAGCGCTGATCGTCGCCTGGCTGTTCGGCTGCTTCATCGAGGGCGCCTCGGGCTTCGGCACGCCGGCCGCGGTGGCCGCGCCGCTGATGGTGGCGCTCGGCTTCCCCGCGCTGGGCGCGGTGGTGGTGGGGATGATGCTGCAATCGACCCCGGTCTCCTTCGGCGCCGTGGGCACGCCGATCGTGGTCGGTGTCACCGGCGGGCTCAACCAGGCGGCGATCAGCCAGCAGCTCGCCGCCGACGGCTCGAGCTGGGAGACCTTCTTCCGCCTGATCACCTCCGAGGTGGCGCTCACCCACGGCCTGATCGGGGTGTTCATGCCGCTGATCCTGGTCACCGTGATGGTGCGCTTCTTCGGCGAGAATCGCTCCTGGCGCGAGGGCCTCTCGATCGCGCCCTTCGCACTCTTCGTCGGGGTCTGCTTCGTGGTGCCCTACATGCTGGTGGGGGTCTTCCTGGGGCCGGAGTTCCCATCGCTGCTGGGCGGGCTGATCGGTCTTGCCATCGTGGTGCCGGCGGCACGCAAGGGCTTTCTGCTGCCCAAGGACACCTGGGACTTCCCGCCGCGCTCGCAGTGGCCGGCCGAGTGGCTGGGCACGATCGAGATCAAGGTCGAGGACGTCGCCGGGCGCGCCCCGATGTCGACCCTGCGCGGCTGGATGCCCTACGTGATCGTCGCCGTGCTGCTGGTGATCTCGCGCACCGTGCCGGCGGTCAAGTCGGCGCTCTCCTCGGTCAGCACCGGCTGGAGCAACATCCTCGGCGAACAGGGCGTCTCCGGTAGCGTGGAGTGGCTCTATCTACCCGGCGGCATCATCCTGATCGCGGTGATCTGCACTATCTTCCTGCACCAGATGCGCGCCAGCCAGGTCAAGGCGGCGTTCGCCGAATCCTCGAAGACCCTCCTCGGTGCCGGCTTCGTGCTGCTGTTCACCATCCCCATGGTGCGCATCCTGATCAACTCCGGTGTCAACGAGTCCGATCTGGTCTCGATGCCGGTGGCGATGGCCCAGCTGGTGGCCGACGGCGTGGGCCACGTCTATCCGCTGTTCGCCCCTGCGGTAGGCGCGCTGGGCGCCTTCATTGCCGGCTCCAACACCGTCTCCAACCTGATGCTCTCGGCGTTCCAGTTCAACGTGGCCGAGGCGCTCAGCGTCTCCACCGCGATGATGGTGGCGCTGCAGGCGGTGGGCGCGGCAGCCGGCAACATGATCGCCATTCACAACGTGGTCGCGGCCTCGGCCACCGTGGGCCTGCTCGGCCGCGAGGGCACCACGCTGCGCAAGACGATCCTGCCGACGCTCTACTACTGCCTGTTCGCGGGCATCGTCGGCCTGCTCGCCTTCTACGTGTTCCATATCGGCGACCCGCTGATGGGCGGCTGAGCCGCCACCCCGACCATCGCGCTGCCGAACAACGGCAGCGCGGTGGTCTGACCAATTAACAACATCTACGCCTTTTGGCTAATAGAGAGACCCCAGCCGCTTTCTCACAATGCCATAGGCAAATATGGAAACGTTTTCCATAAACCGGCGCCACGGCAATTCATACGTCCACGACGGCAGTCCATACGCCTCATGACGGCAATCCATGCGCCCTACGACAGCAATCCAGGGAGTAGACCGTGACCCTGCTCTACGATGAACGACTCGACGGCGAGATCGCCAGCGTCGACAAGTCCACGCTGATGGCGGCGATCCACGCCGAGGCGCCAGGGCTCACCCTGCTGGCGCGCGAAGAGGATCTGCGCCCGTTCGAGTGCGACGGGCTCTCCGCCTACCGCACCCTGCCGCTGCTGGTGGCGCTGCCGGCGACCCTCGAAGAGGTGACGGCGCTGATGCGGGTATGCCACGCCCAGCGCGTGCCGGTGGTGACCCGCGGCGCCGGTACCGGGCTCTCCGGCGGTGCGCTGCCGCTGGCCAAGGGCGTGCTGCTGGTAATGTCGCGCTTCAACCGTATCCTCGAACTCGACCCCGATGCGCGCCTGGCGCGGGTGCAGCCGGGGGTGCGCAACCTGGCCATCTCCGAAGCCGCCGGGCCGCACGGGCTCTATTACGCCCCCGACCCCTCGTCGCAGATCGCCTGCTCGATCGGCGGCAACGTGGCCGAGAACGCTGGCGGGGTGCACTGCCTCAAGTACGGGCTCACCGTGCACAACGTGCTCAGCGTCGAGATCGTCACCATCGAGGGCGAACGCATGACCCTGGGCAGCGAGGCGCTGGACGCGCCCGGCTTCGACCTGCTGGCGCTGTTCACCGGTTCGGAGGGCATGCTCGGGGTGATCACCGAGGTCACCGTCAAGCTGCTGCCCAAGCCGCAGGTGGCCAAGGTGCTGATGGCGAGCTTCGACGACGTCGAGCGTGCCGGCAAGGCGGTGGGTGACATCATCGCCGCCGGCTGCATTCCCGGCGGCCTGGAGATGATGGACAACCTGGCGATTCGCGCCGCCGAGGACTTCGTCCACGCCGGCTATCCGGTCGAGGCCGAGGCGATCCTGCTGTGCGAGCTCGACGGCGTCGAGGCCGATGTCCACGCCGACTGCGAGCGCGTGCGCGAGCTGCTCGAGCGCGCCGGGGCCAGCGAGATCCGGCTCGCCCGGGACGACGCCGAGCGCCAGCTGTTCTGGGCCGGGCGCAAGGCGGCCTTCCCCGCGGTGGGGCGCATGTCGCCGGACTACTACTGCATGGATGGCACCATTCCCCGGCGCGAGCTGCCACGGGTGCTCAAGGGCATCAACGAGCTCTCCGCGACCTACGGGCTGCGCGTCGCCAACGTCTTCCACGCCGGCGACGGCAACCTGCATCCGCTGATCCTGTTCGACGCCAATCGCCCCGGCGAGCTGGAGACCGCCGAGACCATCGGCGCCAAGATTCTCGAGCTCTGCGTCGAGGTCGGCGGCACCATCACCGGCGAGCACGGCGTCGGGCGCGAGAAGCTCAACCAGATGTGCACCCAGTTCGCCGCCGACGAGCTGACCCAGTTCCACGCGGTCAAGTTCGCCTTCGACGAGCATCGCCTGCTCAATCCGGGCAAGAACATTCCCACGCTGGCGCGCTGCGCCGAATTCGGCGCCATGCACGTGCACCACGGCGAGCTGCCCCACCCCGAGCTGCCCCGCTTCTAGGGTTTGTGCGAGAAGTCAGCGAGCGAAGGGAAGACAAGGCAAAAATCGGCGAAAACGCGGAGTTTACGGGGTGTAAATGAGCATTTTGAGCCGATTTTTAACGCCGTATTACCGAGCGCAGGTAGTTTTCGTACAAAGTCTAGCTAGTCGTTCGAGTCAGGAGATGCATGATGCCACACCCCCAGGACAAGCGCCCCGAGTTCACCCCTGCGGATCAGGCCGGACCTACCCTGGATAGCGGCCAGGACCTGAGCGACGCGCTCTGCGAGCAGGTGCGCCAAGCCCACCGCGAGCGCACGCCGCTAGTGATCCAGGGCGGCGGTACCAAGGCGTTCTACGGCCGCCGGGTCGCCGCCGAGAGACGCCTCGCGCTCGGCGAGCATCGGGGCATCGTCCACTACGATCCGGTCGAGCTGGTGATCACGGTGCGCGCCGGTACGCCTCTGGCCGAGCTCGAAAGCGCGCTCGCCGCCAGCGGCCAGCGGCTGCCGTTCGAACCGCCACACTTCGGCGATGCGGCCACCGTCGGCGGCATGGTCGCCTGCGGTCTCTCCGGGCCACGCCGCCCCTGGAGCGGTGCGGTGCGCGACTTCGTGCTCGGCACCCGGGTGATCACCCATGACGGCAAGCTGCTGCGCTTCGGCGGCGAGGTGATGAAGAACGTCGCCGGCTACGATCTGTCGCGGCTGATGGTCGGCGCCCAGGGCACGCTGGGGGTACTCGCCGAGGTCTCTTTCAAGGTGCTGCCGCTGCCGCCGGCGAGCGCCTGCCTGCGTCTGGAGATGGACGAAGCGCGCGCGCTCGAGCATCTGCGCGCCTGGGGCCGCGAGCCGCTGCCGTTGAGTGGCGCCGCCTTCGCCGAGGGCGTGCTGCATGTGCGTCTCGAAGGGGGCGAAGGCTCGGTGGCATCGACCCGCGAACGCCTGGGCGGCGACACCGACGCTGCCACCTTCTGGGAAGATCTGCGCGAGCAGCGTCTGGCCTTCTTCTCGCCGCATGACCCACGGCCGCTGTGGCGGCTCTCGCTGCCGGCCCGCGCGCGGCGCCCGGCGCTAAGCGGCGACGGGCTGTGCGACTGGGCCGGTGCCCAGCAGTGGCTGCGCAGCGACGAGCCCGCAGCGCACGTGCACGAGACCAGCATCGCCGCCGGCGGCCACGCCACGCGCTTCGGCCCCGCGCCCGACGAGTCTTCGATCGACGGCGCCTCGCCGTTCTCGCCACTGCCCAAGGTGCTGGCGCGCTATCACCAGCAGCTCAAGACGCGTCTCGACCCGCACGCCATTTTCAATCCCGGCCGGCTCTACGCCGACTGGTAGGAGCCACCATGCAGACACAATTCACCGATGCCGCGCGCGAACGGCCCGCGATCCGCGAAGCCGACCGCATCCTGCGCACCTGCGTGCACTGCGGCTTCTGCAACGCCACCTGCCCCACCTATCAGCTGCTCGGCGACGAGCGCGACGGCCCGCGCGGACGCATCTACCTGATCAAGGAGCTGCTGGAGAGCGACGCCGGCGACGACCAGGTGACCCGCGAAACCCAGCTGCATCTCGACCGCTGCCTCACCTGCCGCAACTGCGAGACCACCTGCCCCTCCGGGGTCGAGTACCACAAGCTGCTCGACATCGGCCGCGCCGAGGTCGACCGCCGGGTCGGGCGAACCCCGCGTGAACGCGCGCTGCGCCTGGGGCTACGCAAGGCGCTGGCCGAGCCCAAGCGCTTCCAGGCCCTGCTCGCCCTGGGCCAGACCTTCCGTCCGCTGGCCCCGGCCGCGCTGCGCGACAAGATCCCGCCGCGCTCGGCACCGCGCCGGGCGCGCCCCGCCCCCGAGCGTCACGCCCGTCAGATGCTGATCCTGGAAGGCTGCGTGCAGCCCGGCCTGGCGCCCAACACCAACGACGCCACGGCGCGCGTGCTCGACCGCCTGGGTATCGGCGTGCGCGCGGCGCGCAACGCCGGCTGCTGCGGCGCGATCGACTTCCACCTCAACGCCCAGGAGGCGGGGCGTGCACGCATGCGCGCCAATATCGACGCCTGGTGGCCGCTGATCGAAGACGGTGCCGAGGCGATCGTGCAGACCGCCAGCGGCTGCGGCGCCTTCGTCAAGGAGTATGGCGAGATGCTCGCCGACGACCCCGCCTATGCGGACAAGGCCCGCCGCGTCAGCGAGCTGGCCAAGGACCTGGTCGAGATCCTGCGCGAGGAGGATCTCGAAGCGTTGGCCGGGAGTACCACCGCCAACGACGCCCGGCGTCTCGCCTTCCACTGCCCGTGCACGCTGCAGCACGCGCAGAAGCTCGGCGGGGCGGTGGAAGGCGTGCTCACACGTCTCGGTTTCGATCTGGCGCCGGTACGCGATGCCCATCTCTGCTGCGGCTCGGCGGGCACCTACTCGATCACCCAGCCGGCGCTGTCGCGCCAGCTGCGCGACGCCAAGCTGGACGCGCTGGAGGCCGGCCAGCCCGACACCATCGTCACCGCCAATATCGGCTGTCAGAGCCACCTCGACGGCGCCGGGCGCACGCCGGTGCGCCACTGGATCGAGCTGGTCGACGAGCGTCTGGCCGCGCCCCAGGCATGACTCACCATTCCCTGTTGTCAGTTTCCCCAGGAGCCACACCATGAAGACCCAAGCCGTACTCGAACTCGCCGACGTCAACGCCCTGCTGGACAGCGCCCAGCGCGAAGCCGAGGCCCAGGGCTGGGCGGTCACCATCGCCGTGGCCGACGCCGGCGGCCATCTGCTGGGCCTGCGCCGGCTCGACGGCGCCGCGCCCTTCAGCGCCGGCATCGCCAGCGAGAAGGCCCGCAATGCCGCCATCGGCCGCAAGGAGACCCAAGTCTTCGAAGAGATGATCAACAACGGCCGCACCGCCTTCGTCAGCGCGCCCATGCAGGCGCTGCTATCCGGCGGCGTGCCGGTGATCGTCGACGGTGAGGTGATCGGCAGCGTGGGGATTTCCGGGGTCAAGCCGGAGCAAGACGTACAGGTGGCCAAGGCCGCGGTGAAAGCTATCGACTAGGCAGTCCGGCTCCCGGCCGGCTTGCCACCACGGCTGGCGTAGCGCGTCTGCGGAGCCCCGGGCTGGTACGCCGGTGCCAGGATGGTCAGTAGCTGATCGTCGGCGCCAGCGTAGATACGGCGAAAGCGAAGATAGCCGCCGCCCAATATGAAGCTCTCCCGCCCGCCCAGATCATGCATGGGCGGGATTCTGCCCGTGCGTTCGAAATAGCTCGCACGTTCGCGCTCCTCGCGACTGAGCGTGATTCCTCGGCGGCTCTCGAAGTCACCTTCGTCGATGATATGTTTCTTGGCGACCAGGGTTCTCAAATAGGTCACGACTTCATCTCGGCTATCCCACTCTGGCAGAAAGCCGGCGATGGAGTCGTGAACATACTCATCCATCATCCGGGAGACAGCCTGCGGTGACGGACCGAGCCGATCCTCGAAGTCGGCGATGCGCTGCCAGTCATCGATGAGAGAGGGGTCGACACCTCGCTCCTCGACCATATTGTAGAAATACCAGCCGCCCCCCATGACCATGAAGTCGCGCACTGACTCGAATGCTCTTTCCCATTCGCCCTTGGCGACCCAGGCCTTCCACTGGGCGAAGCGTTCGAGCTCCTCGCCAAACTGGGTGTAAGCACTGGAGAGGTTGTTCTGATCGTAGCGAGACGCGCGCTGGTAGCTGTTCAGGGTCGAAACACCACCCGCCCGGTGGTTGTTCAGGCGCCATTCGACGGTGCGACGCCAATGCTCACGGACGATCTTTCCGGTCTCGCCGGAGACCACATCGAAGGTCTCGATATAGCGATTGAATGCCTCGAGGGTCTCGGGTGTGATCTTGAAACCATCTTTAACGTCGTCCAGCGCTTGCTCCAGCTTGAACGGCACACCGGATAATCGGGCCTCGCGGTACATCACGGCCAGGGGAATACGGGAGAGCAGGTCCCGGCCGATGTTGTCCACCCCCTTGCCCTGCTCGCCGGGGCGGTAGCCACCGCCGATATCGGAGTGCACGCCGGGGAAGACGATCTCGTCGCCATTGCTGGGGAGAGAGTGATCGTTATAGATCGAATCCAGGGGGAAGGAGCGGCGATTTTCATGCGCCGAGACCAGATGCACGCAGCGGGCGACTGTCGGGGGAATCGCCAGTGATATTTCCGCGTCCGCCCAGGCGGCGTGGCCGTCGCTGATCGGGACGAGATTGACAATCCCTACCGAGGCCACCGTATCGAACAGCCCCAGGAAGTCGAACGTCACCGGGAACCCCGCCAGGGTCAGCCCGGCACGCTTCGTTATGCGGGCATCCCATTCACACAGCTTGACCAGCCAGTTGGCAAAGACCCGTGAAAGAGCGGCCCCGCGTGAGAAGCCGAAGACCGACACATAGATATGCCTGACGATGCCCGGGTCGATATTGTTCGGCCTGGCACCCTCCAGTGTCATATGCGGGCTGATACCTTGGTGAAGACGCTCCAACCAACGCACCAGCGTTTTGCCGATACTGGCCTCGGCGCGATGGCCGGGCGCAGCACCCTGGAATGGATTGATATCCAGCGCGGTCGAGGACATCACGCCAGCGGCGCTGGCCTGCTTAACCTCGGCGTTGTCGATGATCGCCTGCTTGAGAAAATAGCGGCTAAGGGTATTGATGACCTGAGCCAACCCCCAGAGGATACGCACCTGCCCCAACCGGCCCGCGCCGAGGCCCAGGGTCGCATCCCAAAACCCCTCCCCCGAGTCGCCCACCGGCTCGAAAGGAGTGCCCACGCCAGCGGTATAGATGCGAAAGAAATTGTCGTAATCGGAAGGATTGGTCTGCCAATTGGTCTCCGGCGGCAGAACACCCGGCACGCTCTGCCCCGGGTAGGCGCTATACAGCCGCGCAACGTTGGACTGACTGTAGTCCTGCTTATCAAAGCTCTCGGCGTAGTTATTGCCCGTGCCATCGAAGAATACGCCAATAAAGAGATTGGTATCGCAGGGGGAAGCAGGGGTTTCAGGCGACTCCCGTTGGACATAGTCATTCAACTGGCGGCTATCATCACCAAAGAAGATTTCCTTAACAGCAGGCGCTGTATAGCTATCCTCTACCTTTTTCGCCAATCTCGCGCTCATTGATACACCCTTTTCAAATCCTCAATATTCTTCTCATCCCTCTCCACATACCACTCCAAGCTTTTTTCGAGGTATTTCAAAAACCTGGGGTCAGACCACCCAGAAAATTTTGCAATTTCATCAGGTGCCGTTTTTTTCCGTATCCTCCAATAATCTTTCACTACACTTTCGTCGCCCGCCCTAATTGCATCTAGATCTTTCTTAGTAGCTGCCACACGCGAAGAAGCATCTTTAATCTCCCTGTCAGCTATTTTCTTTCGATATTCATCCGACGGCACCGGCCATCCCTTGACCTCGCCCGGAAAATCCTTGTGATCCGGTGACAGGTTGCTGACCACCACATTGGCCTGCTTATCAGGCAAGAACTGTACCCATAGGGTTCCCTTGGCCGGCGTCTCGTACTTCGGAACTTCCACATGAATCGTCTCGTTCAGCTTGCCCTCCGCCTCGCGTTTGGCCAGGGATGCTGAGCGCTCATCCGTGGTGTCGCCTTCCAGTGGATAGCTGACCACAACATCGACACTCAACCCTTCTTGCCACTTCTTGGGCACCGAGTAGCAGCACATGATGCCTCCGGCACTATAGGGCGTAATAGACTCTCCGCCACCACGATTCTTGTCGTCGGTAGGGTCGACCACATAGTAATAACGAATCCCTTGGCCGGCGTAATCCACGCCCGTGATATTGAGACTGGCGGTATCGTCGCTGCAGGCTGTCAGCGATACCAGCCAAAGCAAGGCAAGCCCTTTGCGCAAGTGGGCGATCATCACGCACCCCTGAATCCGAAAGTTTTGGATTGATGGGCCAACATCGCTGGCCGACTCATTAGCCCATGGCAGAGTCTATCTAGTGTTGAAAACTCGGCCTGCCGATTCGACTCTGGCAGCAGAACACCCGGCACGCTCTGCCCCGGGTAGGCGCTATACAGTCGCGCAACGTTGGACTGGCTGTAGTCCTGCTTGTCGAAGCTCTCGGCGTAGTTATTTCCCGTGCCATCGAAGAATACGCCGATAAAGAGATTGGTGTCGCAGGGAGATATTGCAGAGGGGCTCTTTTCACGAGCCTCTAACAGATTATCAAAATCTATTCCCCCTGGATCAGAAAACAACAACTCTTTTTTCTCGGGATTGCTATATACACCACCCACACTACTAGCCAGGATTGATGTCATGGCCTACCCTCCTCGAGATCGCTAATTCTTTTCCGGTCGTCCTTGATATACTTTTCAAGATAATCTTCAACCACATCTTGAAAGCGAGGATCCTCATAGTCAGAATACTGACCAAGATCTCTAGTTCGTGTCCTCTCAAAGCTTCCCCAAAATTTATTCAACGTCTCTTCCGGGGTTTCCTCAAGCTCATTTAAATTCCTCCTATTTCTCTCGAGCCGTTGTTTCACCAATCGCAACTCTCTATCGATGAGCTTAGTTCGATATTCATCCGATGGCACCGGCCACCCCTTGACCTCCCCCGGAAAATCCTTGTGATCCGGTGACAGATTGCTGACCACCACATTGGCCTGCTTATCAGGTAAGAACTGTAACCAGAGGGTCCCTTTGGCCGGCGTCTCGTACTTCGGAATCTCGACATGAATCGTTTCGTGCAGCGTACCTTCCGCCCTGCGCTTGGCCAGAGATGCCGATATTTCATCCCCGGTTTCACCTTCTAGCGGATAGCTGACAACAACATCGACACTCAACCCTTCGTGCCATTTCTTGGGCACGGAGTAGCAGCACATGATGCCCCCTGCACTGTAGGGACCGATCGATTCTCCGCCTCCACGATTCTTGTCGTCGGTGGGGTCGACTACGTAGTAAGCGCCTATGCCTTGACCGGCATAATCCACGCCCGTGATATTGAGACTGGCGGTATCGTCGCTGCAGCCCGTCAGCGATAACAGCCCAAACAGAGCGAGAACGCTCGGCATCAGGCGGCGTATCCTCGCGCCCGTCATGACGCCCTGCTCCTGACGGGCCCATGAATTCATTCGCCGATATCGTGCGATCATGCGAGCCAGCCTTGCTCGAAGGCCGCTTGCCGGCAGCACGCTACCTGCTGGGGATAGCTCTCGACCGGCTCCGTAGCCCGAGAGAGCGTCTCTTCGATCCAGGCATAACGCCGTGAGGGTGTCGAAAAGGCATCATGCAAGGTCGGCTCGTGGCGCCTGAGGCCATCGATGAGGGCGTCGATGCGATTCATATCAAGCAAGATTCGAGTCTGGGTGTCGTCGAGATGAAGCGGCACCATGCCGTCTCTGAGTGCGCTCGAAGAGGGCTCGAAATCGATGTCGTGCCAGTTACCCTCCCTGCCGCTGTAGCGCCAGGCCGACATATGACCGGTGAGTTGCGCGCGCTGTGTATCGGTCAGCATTCTGACGATCTGTGGCAGACGGCGCGTATCCGACAGTCGCAACACATACCTTGTCTGTTGAACGGTCACGAGTCGAAAGGCAGCCAGACGTTGCCACAGTGCATCCAGTGACTCGTCGCTGACGATCAGGCTCAACATGGGCTGCCCGGTCGTCAATTCCGCGATATCTGCGAGTCGCTCGAGGCTATGTGTATCGACCGCCAACAGCAGGGGCGACACTGCCAGGACGCGCTCACTGGTATTGGCAGCATCCTGATACAGCGCCCGCCAATGCTCGGTGTTCCAGTGCCGCTTGATCCAAGACCAGGCCATCTCATGTCGAAAGGAGGCATCCACAAGAAAATAGGGCTGGGCCGACTGGGAATGGCCAAGCCAGCCTTCGAGGGCGGCGCGCGTCTGTTTGCCCCATTCGGACGGATAGTGATCGATCAGTGACATATCGGCCTCAGGAAACGTTCACGATCGGGGATCCGGACGAGAGATTCTTCAACAGACACTCCACGCAAATACCATCAGGCATCTGCGGCAACGCTTGCGTCAGTTGTGTCGGCCCACCGAAGACGTGCTGGGCGCCCTTGATATCGATCTTGCCGGGGCCGTGGACGTCGATATTGCCGCCTTCGATGCGCACATAGCCGCCGCCGCTGACGAGGAGGATGCCGTTGGCGGCGTTGATCTCGACCCGCCCTTCGGTGGAGGTGATCTTGACGTCCTTCTCGGCGGTCAGCGCCATCTCGCCGCTCTGCGCCTGCACCTCGACCTTGCCGCGGGCCGCGAACAGCTTCATGCCGGCGCGATAGACGAACAGCGAGAGCTTCTCGGAGATCGAGGCGACCAGGCTCTTGCCGGTGGCGACGTTGACGTCCTCGCCGCTGGAGACGCTCAGCGAGCGGCCCTGGGCCAGGTGGGTCGATTCCGGCGTGCTCAGGGTAATGCCGGCGGGCGAGGCCATATGCAGCCAGGGCGCTTTTATGCGTGCCGCTTCGCCACGGCCGCCGCTGTCGGTGGCGCCACGGGCGTTGTCTTGCTTGGTCTGTCCTGATGAACCGGCAAGCTGTTCGCTATTGCCGTAGCGGTCGTCGGCGTCTTCGCCCGCCTGCTTGAGGTGGGTACGACTGTCGAGTGCTTCGGCGTTATGATCCTGGGCACTCTGGCTGAGGCTGTCGCTGAGCTGGTAGGCGCTGTCGAGCTGCTGCTTGGCCGGGGTGAGGTCGAGCTGGTCGCCGCTGGCGCCGAGCTGGCCCCAACTGGTGAGGTAGAGCCCCTGATTGGCGCGGATGGCGCCATAGGCATCGGTGCGCAGCTCGAACCCGGTGCCGCGGAAGGCGCCACGGGTGTTGCCGGTCTGGTGGATCAGGTAGCCGAGGTTGAGCTGGCTCTTCTCGGCTTCGGAGTTGAGGCGGACGCGCTCCTGGTCGGTGGCGTCGTCGAACACCAGCTCGTTGTACTTGC
>JNVT01000047.1 GCA_000737985.1 Gammaproteobacteria bacterium MFB021
CAACGACTTCTTCGTCAACCTGACCTCGCCGGACTTCGCGTGGAACAAGGTCGACGCCGAAGGGCTGACGTTCACCCTCGACGATCGCCACACCGGCGAGACGAAGTTCAAGGCGACCCGCTGCGATCTGATCTTCGGCGCCAACGCCCAACTGCGCCAGCTAGCCGAGTTCTACGCCCAGAAGGGCGGCCACGAGAAGCTGGTCAAGGACTTCGCCAAGGCGTGGCACAAGGTGATGATGCACGACCGCTTCGACGTGTAAGCCCTTCTCGCTACGATCCAAACCGACACCCGGCGCCGAGAGCGCCGGGTGTTTTTTTATGCCGCCGCGACGGCAGCGAATCAATGAAGCCGGTTGATCCCCGCGCCTGCGGGGAACGGCGGTTGATCCCCGCGCCTGCGGGGAACGGCTGTCGTAGGTCTTCTCGGCGTCGGCCAGCTCCGGTTGATCCCCGCGCCTGC
>JNVT01000048.1 GCA_000737985.1 Gammaproteobacteria bacterium MFB021
GGCAGCACGCCATCGATGCCGAGGCGCAGCGCACCGGCGGTCTGCGCGCGCGGCTACGCCACCCCGGCGAACGGCTGGCTCAGCAGCGCCAGCATCTGGAGGGCCTGGACCAGCGCCTGCGTGTGGCGATCCGCCAGCGCCTGCAGCAGGAGCGCCAGCGCTACGACGCCACCCAGCGCCGCTTTGCCCTGCTCGACCCCAGCCGCACCCTGGGCCAGGCCCGTGAGCGTGTCGAGCGTCTGGGCACGCGTCTCGAGGCCGCCCAGCAGATGCGGCTGCGCCAGGAGCGCCAGCGGCTCGAGGGCGTCGCGCGAGAGCTCAACGCGGTCAGCCCGCTGGCGGTGTTGGGGCGCGGCTACGCCATCCTGCAGGATGACACCGGCCAGGTGATTCGCGCCGCCAGCCAGACCCAGCCGGGCCAGACGCTCACCGCCCGCCTCGGCGAGGGGCGTCTGAAGCTGGAAGTGAAACGCCGCCTGAAGGGCTGAAGGCGCGCGCAGGCAGCGCCATAATGCCCATTACCGACAGCACGAGGGCGCCACAATGCCGGAAGATCCCATCCTAGGACGCCTCGTTGGCCTGGCCAGGCAGCGCAATGACCTGGCCGCGTTGTGGCTGTATGGCTCGCGAGCCAGGGAGAGCCATCAGGCAGGGAGTGATTACGATCTGGCCGTCGTGTTTATCGATTGGATGGAGCCAGCGTTAGATCGCAGACTTCGACCCGAATTGCTGGCTCTGGATTGGCAGGATGTACTGGGGCTATCCGAAGCGCAGTTGAGTGTCGTCGATCTGGCCATTGCCCCCATTCCGCTGGCCTGGACCGTGCTCAGCGAGGGCCGCTTGCTGCTGGATCTGCATCCGCAACTTCGCATGCAGCAGGAAACCCGTATCATGTCCCGTTGGGAACTGGATTATCTTCACCAGCGGAAGCGACATGGCTGATACACATCCCGGCACCGCTTATCTCGATGCCTTGGGCGACCACCTGAACGAGTGCCAGGTCGACATCGATGTCCTGCGTGACATTTCAAGGCAGCGCCCGTGGTCGCGTCTGGAACAGCATGCCGCGGCGAGAACGCTTCAGGTCCTTATCGAGAGCTGCATTGGAGTGGCCAAACACTGGGCGAGACAGCAAACCGGCCACACCAGTGGCGAAGCGATAACGGCCTTTCAGCGCTTGATGGACAAAGGCGTCATCGATACGACGACCCCGTGGCGCAAGATCATCGGGCTTCGCAACGTGCTGGTACACGATTACCTGAAGGTCGATGATGAAATCGTTCGCGACGTCATCGAGCAGGATCACTACCTGGCACTGCTGGCTTTTTCACGTGACGCCATTGAGGCATTGAGGCACTGAGACGATAGTCACGCTCTCAAGTCGGCTAGACCGGACGCTGCTCCGGGTCACCCGACTGCAGCAGATGAATCCGCGTACCACCCTCCCCCTTCCCTAGCCCCGGCTTGAGCCGCTGCTCGCCGTCGTAGTGGCCGCCGTTCTGGCGTCGGTAGGCGATCGGCGCATCGCTGAACAGCCCCGCCAGGCGCCGCTCGAGATCCGCCGCGACCTGCTGCCAGCCGGCTTCGTCCAGGCGGTCGCTCGAATAGACCGGAAACGGCGGCATGACCGTCAGCCCGGGATAGAACAGCGTGCGTGGTGAATCGGCCACAGAATCTCCTCCAGGCTGCCGTTGACGCCGCGCTCGCTGTAGTGCGGCGCGCGCCCGCCGATCGGCACCATCAGCATGACGCGGCGCCCGGCCAGCATGCCGTCGCCGTAGCGGTCGCCCCAGCGCTCGCCGCCATGCACCCCCACGCCATAGGCAAATCCGAAAGCAAAGACCCGGTCGACCCAGCCCTTGAGGATCGCCGGCATGCCGAACCACCACAGCGGAAAGCTGAACAGCACCGCATCGGCCCACAGCAGCTTCTGCTGCTCAGCGGCGATATCGCTCGTCTGCGTAGCGTTGGCGTAGGCGTGGCGGGACTCGGCGATATAGCGCAGCCGCTCGGCATCGAACGTCTCGGTGAAATCCTCGCGGTCGGCAAGAGTCTTCCAGCGCATGGCGTAGAGGTCGGAGACCTGCACCTCGTGCCCCTGCGCTTCGAGGATGGCCACCGCCAGGTCTTTCAACGCGCTGGTCAGCGACTGCGGTTCGGGGTGGGCGTGGATGATCAGGATATGGGACATGCCGGCTCCTTGTCGGTGGTCGTTCCGCGGGTGTGCGGGGTCGATCACGATCTTGACGCCGGCTCTGGTATCTTTGAAATCGGATATTTTATGGCCAGGTATAAATTCAATGGATATCGAGCGATTGGACCTCAATCTGCTGGTGACTCTCGACACCCTGCTGGCGGAGCGTAACGTCAGCCGCGCCGCCGAACGCCTGCATCTCAGCCAGCCGGCGATCTCCACCCGCCTGACCCGGCTGCGCGAGCTGCTGGGCGACCCGCTGCTGCTGCCCGCTCCGCGCGGCATGATCCCGACCCAACGCGCGCTGGAGCTGCAGGCGCCGCTGCACGCCGCGCTAGAGAGCGTGCGCCAGGTGGTGGCCAGCACCAGCCCCTTCGACCCGGCCACCGCCCGCGCCACGGTGACCCTCGCCGCCAGCGACTACGTGCAGTACGCGGTGCTGCTGCCACTGGCCCTGGCGCTGAGCCAAGAGGCCCCGGGGCTGGCGATCGCCTGGCGCACGCTGGACCACGCCGCACTGGCGGCGCAGATGGCCCGGGGTGAGGTCGATCTGGCACTGACAATGCCGGAGATGGCGCCGGAGACCCTGCGCATGCGCAGGCTCTACCACGAGCACTACGTGGCCATCGCCCGCGCCGGGCACCCCGAGGTGAGCGACCCGCTCGATCTCGATACTTTCTGCGCGCTGGCGCACGTCATCGTCTCACCCCAGGGCGGCGGCTTTCACGGGCCGGTGGACGACGCCCTGGCAGCGGTCGGCCGGCGCCGCCGTGTGGCGCTCTCGGCACCGGGGTTCCTGGTCGTGCCGGAGATCGTGGCGCGCAGCGAGCTGCTGGCCCTAGTGCCCTCGCGGGTCGCCGCCGGGCGAGACCAACAACTGCAGCGGCTGGCGCCACCGCTGATCGTGCCCGGCTTCGACATGGCCCTGCTGTGGCACGAGCGCACCACCACCCACCCGCTACAGCGCTGGCTACGTCAGCGCCTCGCGGATCTGGTTCAGGCTGCCTCGGTGCAGCCGGCAGCGTCGGCTGGGCCGAAGAGCGGTGTTTAGCGTGTGAGGATCGTAAAACGAGAGGCGTAGAGCGAGAGGCGTTAAGAGAGACATGGCGTGAGACATCAAGAGACGCCGGCGGCCAACACCACCGGCGCAGGATGCGCTCAGCTCGTGGTATCAGGCATCGCGCTGGGCTTGAAGGCGCCGGGGTCGAGATCGTGGCGGGCCAGCAGCTTGTAGAAGTCGGTGCGGTTGCGCCCGGCGATACGCGCCGCCTGGGTGACATTGCCTTCGGTGATCTTGAGCACCTTGATCAGGTAGCTGCGCTCGAACCCGGCGCGCGCTTCGCTGAACGAGGGCAGCGCGTTCTCCTCCGCCGCCAGCGCCTGGGAGACCAGCGCTTCGGGGATCATCGGCGCGCTGGTCAGCGCCACGCACTGCTCGACCACGTTGACCAGCTGGCGCACGTTGCCGGGCCAGGCGCTGGAGGCGAGCAGGTTGAGCGCCTCCGGCGAGAAGCCCTTGACGAACGATTTATGCCGGGCGGCGACCTGGGCCACCATGTGCTTGGCCAGCAGCGGGATGTCCTCGGCGCGCTCCTTGAGCGGCGGCAGCTTGAGATTGACCACGTTGAGGCGGTAGTAGAGGTCCTCGCGGAAGTCGCCTTCGTGCATGGCGCGGTCGAGATCGCGGTGGGTCGCCGAGATGATGCGCACGTCGATCGGCACCGACTTGGTGCTGCCCAGCGGGCGGATCTGGCGCTCCTGCAGCGCGCGCAGCAGCTTGACCTGCAGGGTCAGCGGCATGTCGCCGATCTCGTCGAGGAACAGGGTGCCGCCGTCGGCGGCCAGGAACAGCCCCTCGTGCTGGCTGACCGCACCGGTGAAGGCGCCGCGGGCGTGGCCGAACAGCTCGCTCTCGAGCAGTTGCTCCGGCAGCGCGCCGCAGTTGATCGCCACGAACGGCTTGTCGGCACGCGGGCTGGCCTGGTGCATGGCGTTGGCCAGCAGCTCCTTGCCGGTCCCGCTGGGGCCGGTCACCAGCACGCTGACATCGGAGGCAGCGACCATGTAGGCCTGCTCCAGAATGCGCTCCATCTGCGGGCTGCGGGTGATGATCTGGGAGCGCCACATCTCGCCGCCCTCGCCGCGGGTGGTCGGCGTCTGTGCCAGCGCTTCGTCGATGGCGGCGAACAGCTCGTCACGGTCGACCGGCTTGGTCAGGAAGCTGAACACCCCCTGCTGGGTGGCGCTCACCGCATCGGGGATCGAGCCGTGGGCGGTGAGAATGATCACCGGCATGCCCGGCACGCGGCGCTGCAGTTCATGGAACAGCGCTAGCCCATCCATCTCGTCCATGCGCAGATCGGAGAGCACCAGATCTGGGGTGTCATCAGCCAGGTGGCTGAGCGCGGCGCGGCCACTCTCGGCGGTGGTGACCCGAAAGCCACGGCTCTCCAGGCGCATGCCCAGCAGTTTGAGCAGGCTGGGGTCGTCGTCGACCAGCAGGATGTGCGCGGTGCTGGTAGAGCGCCCCGGCTGCATCGCGGGCGTGCGCGTCGGGCGGCGCTTGGTGACGTCGGTTTGCAAAGACATGAATGGACTCCTCCTGCCATCGCGCGGCCTGTCATCGAGACAGACCGGTCACGTTCGGTGTGACGGGACCGCGCGGGGTCTGAGCCGCCGCGCGAGCCGATGGCTCAGTCGCGTGAGTTGATCGTTCTTTCGATGTCGGTGAGCGCGTCGAGCTTGTCCGACATCTCCTTGAGCTGCTGTTTCAGCGCTTCGTTCTCGCGCTGGAGCGCCTGGTTGGCGCTGCCGCCCCCGCTGCTGCCGGCGCGCTGGGCATAGAGCTGGCGGCGCTTCTCCAGATCGTTGAGCCACTGCTGCAAGAGCGGCTGCAGGCGCGTCGGTGCACTGCTGATACTCGCCTTGTAGAGGTCCGAGGCCCGGCGCCAGTCCTGGGGGGCATCCCACGCCAGCACCACCGCGCGCGCGGCCTTCTGATCCGCGCGCGAGCCGTCCAGCCGCTCGAGCATCATCTGGCGCCACTCGGTATCGCCGCGCTGGGCATCGAGCCCGAAGGCGACCCACGAATCGAGCAGGCAGACGTTGTCGGCAAAGGTGGGTAGCTCGCCGCAGCCCGGGGGCGGCGCGTCGGTTTCGGGCAGCGACTGGCAGCCGCTGAGCAGGGCCAGCGCGGCCACTGCCAGCACGCCCTTCATTCGCATGTTCATGTCGTCGTCCTTGCGTCATGGGTCAGCGTGCCCGCGGGGCCGCTGGCCTCGTTATCGTCGGCTGCCGGCTCGACCCAGGGCAGGGTCAGCCGAAAGCAGACCGGTAGTTCGGTATCCGCCACCAGGGCCAGATCGCCCTGCTGCAGGCGCGCGCAGTCGGCGGCGATCGAGAGCCCGATCCCCGAGCCCTTGAGCGGCCCCTTACGCCGCGCGCTGCCCTGGTAGAACGCCTTGAACAGATGCTCGCGGTCGGCCTCGGCGATCGCTTCGCCGCTGTTGGCCACGTCGAGTGTCAGCCAGTCGCGCTGCTGGGCCAGGCGGATGGTCAGGCGGCCGCCATCCTCGCCGTAGGCGATGGCGTTGGAGATCAGGTTGTCGAGAATGCGCGCGGTGCGCTCGCGGTCGGCCTGCCACACCAGCGGGTGGTGCGGACTGGTCACCTGCATCCCCTTGCTGTCCAGCGCCAGACGATGCTTGGCCAGCACCTCCTGGATCACCGTGGCGA
The DNA here is from genome assembly GCA_000737985.1 of Gammaproteobacteria bacterium MFB021. GTDB lineage: Bacteria > Pseudomonadota > Gammaproteobacteria > Pseudomonadales > Halomonadaceae > Salinicola. Next base: position 5,930 of record JNVT01000048.1, read on the forward strand.
GATCGAAGTGGGTCACCGTCACGCAGCGGCTGTTCTGCAGCAGGTTGTAGTCGAGCAGTTGCTCGATCAGGCGCTGCAACTCCTGGCCGTTGTCGTCGATCAGCCCGACGATCTCGTCCTGGCGCTCGTTGAGCTCGCCGGCGACCCCGTCGGAGAGCAGCGCGGTGCCCTCGCGGATGCTCGCCAGCGGGGTCTTGAGTTCGTGCGACATGTGACGCAGGAACTGCTGCTTCTGGGCCTCCAGCTCGGAGAGCCGCTGGGCCAGCCAGGTCAGGCGCTCACCCAGTTGGACCAGCTCCGCCGGGCCCTGGATACGCACCGGCGTGGTCTCCGGCTCACCGCTGCCGAGCCCGAAGATACGCTGTTCGAGCTGGCGGATGGGGCGCGTGATCAGCCAGGTGAAGAACAGCATCAGCATCAGGCTGGCGGAGACCAGCGCCGCCGACTGCATCCACAGCCGTGCCTTCACCGCATTGGCCTGCTCGCGGATATTGGCGATGCGCTCGTCGATCAGGGTGTTGGTCGCCTCGCGCACGGCATCGGACTCGCTGGCGAAGCCGGAGAAGCGATCGAGGAAGGCGTCCATGTCGTCGCTGGGCATCTGCGGCAGCACCGCGAGCTGGGCGTAGCGCGCCGCCAGCGACTGGAAATCGGGGTTGTCACCCATCAGCGCCCGGTGCTGGGACAGCAGTTCACCGAACTGGCGCGACTTCTCGTTGTAGATGTCGCGCAGCCCTTCTTCTTCGATCACCGCGTACTGGCGCGCGCTGCGCTCCATCTGCAGCGCCAGCGAGCTGAGCATGCGCGCACGGCGGGTTTCCTCCACCGCCTGGCGCGCGCTCTGGTCGGCCAGCGAGGAGAGTTGGGACAGCGCCTGGCCGGCCTGGAACATGAGGATGGCGATCGGCAGCATGACGAAGAGAAACGCCAGCAGTACCAGTTGCATCAGTGAGCGCGGGCGCCAGCGCCGGGAGAGCTCGGAAGTCATAAGCGTGGCTCTGTGCAGGAGGCCCATTCGAGTCATGGATCGTTCCGCAAGGATAACATTTTTATTGAATGCCCATGCGGCGACGCAGGCGCCCCGCCGCGGCCTTACCGGCCGCAAACTGCTGGCAGCCGTGAAAAATCTAGTAGCTGCATAGAACCCAACAGCCGCAAAAAAAGAGGGCCGGCAGAGCCGGCCCAAGGTACGCAGGGAACTGAAGGGTTACTGGAACGCCCTTGAAAAACTGCCTGAATCAGCTGTTCGAAGGCGTACCGCGGGCCGCGAGGCCCCTGGAACCGCAATCACGACATTGGCCAATCAGGGGCTGTCGTGGTGCGTGGCGGCGAACCGCCTGTCCCAGTCCTGAACCGGTCGCCGTAGCGGCCGGTCACAATGGGTCCCCTCGCAGGAGGGGGAAGGCATCCTTGCCGGGGCATCCTTGCCCTAATGGTGCATTTCCTTGCCCGCAGGCCGCACCCGTCTCATCGCAACCTAAGTCACACATCGCGTGGAGCGGACGCTCTCGAGCTCACCGGGCCCGGCACAGGGTGATGATGGGCCGCGGCGAGACTCGATGAGACAAGCTCGGAAGACTCGTCTCGTCGCTCTCGGGAAATGATATTGCCAGGGGCGTGCCAGTTTTTTATTTTTTATTAAAAATCATATACTTATGATTGGCACACATGACCAGGGTACGGCCCGGGGACGGCCGGCGGCGAAAATCATGCAGATGGGCAAGGAAAAACGTCGCCGATAGCCGACGCTTTTCTGAAGATTTACCGAAAACTCAGCTTTATCAATAGGATATTAAGTCTCAAAAAAGAGACAGCCCCGGCCGAAACCGGGGCTGAAAGGTGTCTCTTTCCAGCGACTACAACGACGCCTGTAGCGATCTCAACACGTCTGTGGCGACCTCAACACGCCTTTAGCGACTGCAACGACCCCGGTAGCGACTCACGACGCCTGTCGCCACTCGGGCAGCGTCTATAGCGACTTCAGCAGCACCTTGGAGCGTCGCGCTTGGTTGTAGGCCTCGCGCTTGAGGCTCGGCAGCGACTCGGTGGTGGAGAGTTCGAAGCCACGCTCGAAAAACCAGTGCGTGGTGTGGGTGGTCAGGGCGAAGAGCTGGGTGAAGCCGTGGCGCCGGGCACGACGCTCGACCTCACTGAGCAGGGTGTCACCGCGGCTGCCGCGGCGATAATCGGTGTGTACGGCAAGACACGCCAGCTCCCCCATCGCCGCGTCGGGAAAGCGATGCAGCGCGGCGCAGCCGATGATCATGCCGTCGCGTTCGATCACCACGTAGTCGTCGATCTCGTGTTCGAGACGTTCACGGGTCCGCGCCACCAGCATGCCGCGCGCCTCCAGCGGCTTGAGCAGCGCCAACAGCCCGCCGACGTCGTCGAGCACCGCCTGGCGCAGCTGCTCGTAGCGGTTCTGGGTGATCATCGTGCCCACGCCGTCACGGGTGAAGAGCTCGCCCAGCAGGGCATCGTGGTCGTGCCAGGAGAGCAGGTGGGTACGCGCCACCCCGTGGCGCGCCGCCTCGCAGGCGGCGCCGAGATGCCGCCACAGCTCGCTGCCGGGGTCGGCCTGCTGGCGCAGGCTCTCGCCCTGGGCGGGTCCGAGCTGGCGCTGCAGCCGGCCGTCGTCGTCGTGCAGCCCCGCCGACTCGCCGAGCAGAATCAGCTTGTCGGCCTTCAGCGCCACGGCCACGTGCTGGGCGATATCGGCGGCGTCGAGATCGAACACCTCGCCGGTGCGCGAGTAGCCCAGCGGCGGCAGGATCACCAGATTACCGCCGGCGAGCAGGCTCTCGATCGCCTGGCTGCGCACCCGCCGCACCTCGCCGCTGTGGTCGAAGTCAATGCCACCGCGCACACCCAGCGGCTTGGCGGTGACCAGATTGCCCGACACCGCCGTGAGTTCGACCCCGTGCAGCGGCGTGTTGGGCAGCCCCAGCGAGAGATGCGCTTCGATGTCCAGGCGCTGGCGCGCGGCGATCCGCTCGACATGGTCCATGATGCCGCGGTGCGCCACCCAGCGCCCCTCGACCCGCTCCACCTCGATGCCCTCGGCCTCCAGCGCTGCGCTCACCTGCGGGCGGATGCCGTAGACCAGCACCAGGCGCACCCCCAGGGTGTGCAGCAGCGCCAGATCCTGCAGCAGCTGGTCCCAGCGCGACGACGCCATCGCCGCGCCTTCGATCAGGATGACGAACGTCTTGCCGCGGTGGGCATTGATATAGGGGGACGAGTTACGGAACCAGTCGACGAAGGGGAAACGCGAATCCAATGGAGAGACGCTCCGGCAGTGGGTTGGCTCAGGGGATCGAGCCATCACTATACCAGAGCGTCGTGCCCGCGCGTCGGCGCAGAGGCAGGTTTGGATGACGTCCTAAATTTAACCGAACATGCCCTTGAACATGAAAAAGAACATGATCGACAGCAGCGCCCCGGCGGGCAGCGTGATCAGCCACGAAAGCACGATCGAGCCGAGCACGCGCAGGTTGAGCGCTGCCATACCGCGGGCCAGGCCGACCCCGAGCACCGCGCCGACCAGCGTGTGCGTGGTCGAGATCGGCAGCCCGGTGCCCGAGGCCAGTACCACGGTGGAAGCGGCGGAGAGCGTGGCGGCAAAGCCCCGGCTCGGGGTGAGTTCGGTGATCCCGGTCCCCACCGTGGCGATCACCTTGTGGCCATAGGTAACCAGGCCGACCACGATACCGCCGCCGCCCAGCACCAGGACCCACCACGGCATCGCCGACGACCCACCGACGCTGCCGGCGCTCTCGACCACGCTGATCACCGCGGCCAGCGGGCCGACCGCGTTGGCGACGTCGTTGGAGCCGTGGGCGAAGGCCATGGCGCAGGCGGTGAACATCATCAGCACGCCGAAGATACGCTCGACGCTGGAGAAGTCGTACTGCCCGCGCGAGCGCCGCTCGCCGCGGTTGATGCGGTTTTCTAGCAGTAGCCCGAACATCATGATCACCACGCCGAAGGCGGTCGCCAGCAGCAGGCTCTCGCCGAAGCTCAGTTCGAGTCCGACATGCGAAAGCCCCTTGACCAGGGTCACCATCGAGACGATGAAGCCGACCAGGAAGATATAGCCAGGCACGTAGCGCTTGGCCGCGGCGAACGGGTCGGGGTTGTCGAAGATCAGCACCTGCACCGAGCGGAACAGCACGTAGGCGAACACCCCGGCGATCAGCGGTGAGGTGACCCAGCTCAGGGCGATGGTGCCGACCGCGTTCCAGTGCACCGAATCCACGCCCAGACCGGCGATGGCGAAGCCGACGATGGCGCCGACGATCGAGTGGGTGGTGGAGACCGGCCAGCCCTTGAGTGACGCGATCATCAACCAAGACCCCGCCGCCAGCAGCGAGGCGAGCATGCCGTAGACCAGCATCTGCGGGTCCTGCTGCAGCAGGCTGGCGTCGATGATGCCCTTGCGGATGGTCTCGGTGACCTGACCACCGGCGAGCCAGGCGCCCAGGAACTCGAAGATCACCGCAATGACGATGGCCTGCCGAATCGTGATCGCCTTGGAACCGACCGAGGTCCCCATGGCATTGGCGACGTCGTTGGCGCCGACCCCCCAGGCCATGAAGAAGCCGAAGACACAGGCGAGAATGATGAAGACATCACCGTATTGCGCAATGATGGACATAGGCTCAGTTCGCTATGAGTGGCGTGACGAAGGCGTAAAAAGAAGACCCGCGATCAGCGGGCCGTCAGAATCTGCAGGCGGCTACCCACGCGCTCGGCGCGGTCGGACAGCTCGCCGATCCATTCGATGATCTTGTAGAGGAAAATGACGTCGACCGGCGGCAGCTCGGCTTCGAGCTGGAACAGCTGGCGACGGATCGCGACCTGCTGGTCGTCGGCCTGGTGCTCGAGCTCGTGCAGTTCGCGAATGAGGGTCTGCATCACATCGGAGACGTTGCGGCCGAACCCGGACTCGAGCAGGTCCTCGAGCTCCTCCAGCGCCTTGCGCGCCTGGTCCACCGTGGCCACCGCCGTGCGCAGGTAGTCGCGCATCGGCTCGGCCAGCGGGTCGGGAATGTTCATGTTGCGGCCGAGCATGATGCCGGTGATATCGCGCGCCTTGTTGGCGATCTTGTCCTGCACGCTGATCAGTTCGAGCAGGTCCGAACGCGATACCGGCAGGAACATGGTGTTGGGCAGGTTGAGCCGCAGCTGGGTCTTGAGCTCGTCCGCCTCGTGCTCGAGCTGGGTGATCGCCTCGCGGTAACCGCGCGCCGCTTCCCAATCGCCGCTGAGCGCCGCGTCGAAGAACGGCAGAAGCTGACCGGCGCATTCGCTGGTCTTGACGATGTGGGCCAACAGCGGCTGGAACGGCGAACGTCCAAACAGCGCCGAGAACGGATTGGTACTCACCATAACGTGGCCTGGATGCGTTGGAAGTGGCGGCGCCAGTATAATGATTGCGTCTCGGGGCGTCATGAAAAATTCATGAACGCGACACGCAGGCTTACGCTTTGTACCTTCAGACCCATGCGGGAGCGCACATGAGCGACGAAATCGAACTCAAACTGGCGCTCGCCGAGTCCGCCCCGTCAGCGCTGGCGGCGCATCCGCTGCTCTCGACGCTGGCCACGGCCACCCACACGCTCGGCAACTGCTACTACGATACCGCGGACGGCGCCCTGGAAGCCGCGCGGGTCGCCCTGCGCGTACGCCGGATCGGCGAGCAGCGCGTGCAGACGCTCAAGAGCGCCGCGGCGAGCCACGGCGGCCTGTCGAGCCGCGGCGAGTGGGAGTGGCCGCTCGGCGAGCGCGCCTGCAACGCCGTGGGGCTCGACGAGACCGGGCTGCGCGAGCTCGACCATCCAGCCCTGGCCGGGGTCGATCTGACGCAGCTGCGTCCGGCCTTCACCACTGACTTCGAGCGCCGCACCTGGCGCTACCGCGAGGGCGAGGCGGAGATCGAGATCGCCCTCGATCAGGGCGAGATCCGCGCCGACGGCACAACTCTGGCGATCCGCGAGCTGGAGCTGGAACTCAAGGCCGGGGCACCCGAGGCGCTATGGCGGCTGGCGGACACGCTGTGCCAGCCGGTCGGTGCCGGTGGCACGCCGCTCGCTGCGCGCCCCGCCAACCACAGCAAGGCGAGCCGCGCCGGCG
>JNVT01000049.1 GCA_000737985.1 Gammaproteobacteria bacterium MFB021
CGCGAGCGCCAGCAGGCGCCGCTGCCGAGCAGCTTCGATGAGATCGTCGCCGATATCAAGGTGCTGCAGGAGGGTGAGGTACTCACGTTCGATGTCGCCCAGGCCGGGACGGTCTCCGTCACCAGCTCGACTTTCCCCGGCCATGAAGGCAGCTTCCGCCTCCAGGCCAAGGTGCTCGACGCCAATGGGCGCACGGTTGCCAGCGACGAGGGCTCTCTGGCCGATGGCAACTTCGATATCGAGACCGTGCTCCAGCCCGGCCGCTATCGGGTCTGGGTCAAGGGCCAGCGGTTCGGCTCGGCGATGAACTCGGTCAACAACTACACCCTGCGCGTACAGCAGCTCGACGCGCGCTGAGCGGCAGTCGGGGGCGGGCCTCTCGCTCGCCTCAGGCCTCGAAACCCGGCCCCGTGCCGGGTTTCTGCGTGATGGGGCGGTGTGGATCTATGTCTACCGGCCGCGGAGTGTGTGCGGTTCGTCTCGCCACCCCCAGTTGGGATATACTCGCTCGCCGCTGTCGATCCCTTTTGCCACCGACGAGACCTCTCCATGTACCCCGTCGTTCGTTCTCTGCTGTTCCGGCTCGAGCCGGAGACCGCGCATCGTGTCACGCTGACCGCGCTGGATGCGGCGCATCGGCTGCGCCTGTCGGGCTTGCTCGGCGATGCCGAGAGCTCGGGTGAACCGGTAGAGGTGATGGGGCTTTCCTTCGCCAACCGCATCGGACTGGCGGCAGGGCTGGACAAGAACGCCGAGCACCTGGATGCCCTGGGAGCGCTGGGGTTCGGCTTCGTCGAGGTGGGCACCACCACGCCCAAGCCGCAGTCGGGCAATCCGCGCCCGCGGCTGTTCCGGCTGACCGGGACCCAGGCGATCATCAATCGCATGGGCTTCAACAACACCGGGGTCGACCAGCTGGTCGCCAACGTGCGCAAGAGCCGCTATCGCGGCATCATCGGCATCAATATCGGCAAGAACCTGACCACGCCGGTGGAGCGCGCGGTCGACGACTACCTGACCTGTCTACGCAAGGTCCACGCTGCGGCCCACTACGTCACCGTCAATATCTCTTCGCCCAACACCCCGGGGCTGCGCAATCTGCAGTTCGGTGAGCATCTCGACGGGCTGCTCGGGGCGCTCAAGGAGGAGGCGGTGCGGCTCGACGCGGAGCAGGGGCGCCACGTGCCGCTGGCGGTGAAGATCGCCCCGGACATGACCCGCGAGGAGATCGCGCTGGTCGCGCGCACGCTCACCGACAACGAGATCGACGCGGTGATCGCCACCAATACCACGGTGTCACGCGAGAACGTGACCGGCATGCCACATGCCCACGAAGCGGGCGGGCTCTCCGGGGCGCCGCTGTTCGCCAGCTCGACCGCGGTCGTGCGCGAACTGCGCCGGCTGCTGCCGACCTTGCCGATCATCGGGGCCGGCGGCATCGACAGCGGCGTTCGGGCGAGCGAGAAGTGTCAGGCAGGGGCAGATCTGGTGCAGCTCTACACCGGCTTCATCTATCGCGGGCCGGAGCTGATCGGGGAGTGTATTCGCGCGACCGGAAACAGCAGCGCGGCCTCGGCCTGAGCGCACGGGGCGGACGCCTTGACCGGGTGGGCGTGTCGATGCGCCCCTGGCGGTGGTAGCAAATGGCAGCAAGTGGCAACAAAAAGGCCCGCACGGTGCGGGCCTTGAGTGTGATGAGGCAATGCTCGTCAGCAGCGTGGGCCGTGACTCAAGTCATCACCATGGGGTTTTTGTGGATACCGGACACGCCGGTCATGCCATCCCACTGGTCCCCGCGACCTTCACGCCAACCGCTCATCCAGTTCTCGCGCAGGTTGATATCCTGGCTCGGGCATTCGTCGCGTGAGCGACCGGCGACCCCCGCCTTGTAGCCGTGCAGATATGCCCGCTGGTTGCGATCACGTTTCTGTCGTTTCATCGTATGGCCTCTTGTCGGAACAAGTGCATCACCTTTGGGAAAACACAGAGACTCCACGGCGTCTGGTTCGCCGAATGAAGACTCCGTCCGAGAAAACGTCCGGACAGGCATACGCATGCGTTGTTTCGTAGCTACCCCTCTAGCTTTAGCGGAAATGAGAAACGATGTCGATGAGCGTTTTGTCATAAGACCAGATTGAAAATGCACTCACAGGAATATGACCGAGCCGAGACGGTTCGGTGACGCCACCATGAAAGACGATAACTCGCTGTTGAGCCTTTACATCACCTGCCCCTGGGGCGTCGAACCGCTGCTCGCCGAAGAGGTCGCCGAGCTGGGGGCGGAGATACAAAAAACTACCGTCGCCGGGCTGCATGCGCGTGCCGATCTCGCCACTGCCTACCGCCTGTGCCTGTGGTCGCGTCTGGCCAACCGGGTGATCCTGACCCTGGGTCGCGAGAGCGGCTGCGACACGCCGGAGGCGATCGTCGCCGCGGTGAGCCAGTTGCCCTGGGCCGAGAAGCTGCGCGACGGCCAGACCCTGGCGGTGGATTTCCACGGCCAGTCGGCGGCGATCCGCCACACCCGTTTCGGTGCCCAGGTGGTCAAGGATGGTGTCGTCGAGGCGCTGGCGGCGGCTGGGCGTGCGCGCCCGCAGGTCGACCTCGGCCAGCCCGACGTGCGCGTCTACGCCAATCTGCACAAGGGGCAGCTGCTGGTGGGTATCGATCTGGTCGGCGCCAGCCTGCACCAGCGCGGCTACCGACGTGATGTCGGCCATGCTCCGCTCAAGGAGAACCTGGCTGCGGCACTGCTGGTGCGCGCCGGCTGGCCGGCCCGGGCCAAGCGCGGTGAGCCGCTGGTGGACCCGATGTGCGGCGCCGGCACGCTGCTGATCGAGGCGGCGATGATGGCCGCCGATATCGCCCCCCAGCTCACCCGCGAGCGCTTCGGCTTCCAGCGTCTGGCCGACTTCGATCCGGCGCTGTGGCAGACCCTGGCGCGCGAGGCCAAGGTGCGTGCCGATCTCGGTCGGCGGCGTGCGCGTTCACGGCTGTGGGGCTTCGACCAGAGCCCGCAGGCGATTGCCGCGGCGCGCAGCAATGCCATGCGCGCAGGGATTCCGGCGCTGATCGAGCTGGCCGGCGCTGCGGTGAAGGGGCTGACACCGCCCGCCGAGGCCACCATGCCGGGGCTGGTGATCACCAATCCGCCCTACGGCGAGCGTCTTGGCGAGCTGCCGGAGCTGGTGGCGCTCTACGGCGATCTGGGGCAGCGGCTGAAGCAGCACTTCGGCGGCTGGCAGCTGGCGCTGTTCACCGGCAATCCGGACCTCGGCCATCGTCTGGGCCTGCGCGCGCACAAGCAGTACGCGTTCAAGAACGGACCGCTCGACTGCAAGCTGCTGCTGGCCGATGTCGCGGCCCGTGATGCCGATAGCGGCGATAGCGATGCCCGCAATAGCGACAAGCCCGGCAGCCTTCCGAGCGCGCAGACGCCGTCTCCCAGCGACGCGGCGCCGCTGAGCGAGGGCGCGCGGATGTTCGCCAACCGCCTGCAGAAGAACCGCAAGCGACTGTCCAAGTGGCTCAAGCAGTCGGGGGAGCGCTGCTACCGGCTCTACGATGCCGACATGCCGGAGTACGCACTGGCGATCGATGTCTATGGGCACCGCGTGCATGTGCAGGAGTACGCCGCCCCGCGTTCGGTCGATGCCGACAAGGCCAAGCGAAGGCTACTCGATGCGCTGAGCGCGATCCCGGTGGCGCTCGACGTGCGCCCCGAGCAGATCCACTACAAGCAGCGCGAGCGGCAGAGCGGCAAGGCGCAGTACCGCAAGCAGGGCGACAGTGGCGAGCGCTTCGTGGTCGAGGAGGGGCCGGCCAAGCTGTGGGTCAATCTCACCGACTATCTCGACACCGGGCTTTTCCTCGATCATCGCCCGGTGCGTCGGCTGCTGCGTGAGCGTGCCGCGGGCAAGCGTTTTCTCAATCTGTTCTGCTACACCGGCACGGCGACGGTACACGCCGCCCTGGGCGGGGCCAGCGACAGCTTGAGCGTGGATCTCTCGAATACCTATCTCGACTGGGCGCGGGACAATCTGGCCCTCAACCAGCTCGATCCCGGTCACCACCGGGTGGTGCGCGACGACTGTTTCCGCTGGCTAGAGACCGCCGGGGGCAGCTTCGATCTGATCTTTCTCGATCCGCCGACCTTCTCCAATTCGAAGAAGATGGCCGGCACGCTGGATATCCAGCGCGATCACGTGCGTCTGGTCGAGCTGGCCATGGCGCGGCTGGCACCGGGCGGGGAGCTGGTCTTCTCCAATAACCAGCAGCGCTTCAAGCTCGATCCGGCGCTGTCGACGCGCTTTGCGGTGACCGAGATCACCGCGCAGACCTTCGACCCGGACTTCAGCCGGCGCGCCAATCTGCACCACTGCTTCAGCATCCGTCATCGCGAATCACGTTGAGGCACGTCCCTGGCGCTCTTTCAGGGCGCCAGACGGCTGACTCAGGCGCGGTGGGCGAGCGAGCCAGCGGGGCGAACCGGATTGGGGCCAACCGGAGTAGGGCGTAGTGGGGCGAGGCGAATCAGAGCAGGATATAGCGGGGCGGAGCGAGCCCGGGCATCGGTCGCGCCGGCGGTTCGCGCGTCTCGGAGAGTCGTCTGGGCCTGAAGCTCAGTCGAGCAACGACAGCTGAGCCATGGCGCGGCGCCCCTCGGGGCTGTCGTCGTCGGCTTCCAGCACCTTGCGCAGGCCACGCGCCAGCTGGATGTGCGCGAGATCGTCGAGCCACAGCATGGCCTGCTCGCGGCTCTCGGCCACGGCATGCTTGAGGCCGCCATACTGGGTGCCGATCTGGCCCCAGGCGCGGCTGAAGATCCAGTCACCGAACATGTCCTGATGCAGGTGCACTAGGACATAGTCGTGTTCACTCTCCCAACGAACGATCACGCGAACTCCTTTCGTGGTTGTGCGCCCCGGCTTGTCCCCGCCGGGTGGCCCGCCTAAGATGGCTGCGCCGGGCGGCGCGGCCGTGTCGCCCGGCTCGTATCGGGCTCATTGTAAAGCAAGCGCGGCAGAAATCGACGCGTACGGCGCAAGCCCGCCAGGCCGACAGGGAGAAGCGGTAGACATGCGAATTCTGGTGGATGAAAACGTACCCCTGGCCGAGGCCTTCTTCGGCGAGCTGGGTGAGGTGACGCGCCAGCCCGGGCGTGAGATGACCGCGGCCAGCGTGCGCGATCACGACGCCCTGGTGGTGCGCTCGATCACGCCGGTCAATGCGGCGCTGGTGGCGGGATCACGCCTCAAGTTCGTGGGCACCTGCACCATCGGTACCGACCATGTCGAGCTGGCGGCGCTGCGCGAGCAGGGGATCGGCTTTGCCAACGCCCCTGGCTGCAACGCCGAGGCGGTGGTCGACTACGTGCTCTCCAGCCTGTTGCTGCTGTGCGAGCGCGACGGCGAGGACCTGTTCGCCAAGACCGTGGGCATCGTCGGCGCCGGTAACGTCGGCGGGCGCCTTGCTGCGCGCCTGGCGGCGCTGGGTATATCCCACCTGATCTGCGATCCGCCGCGTGCCGAGGCCGAGGGCGACGCGGGTTTCGTGGCTCTCGACACGCTGATCGCGCGCGCCGATGTCATCTGTCTGCACACGCCGCTGGTGGCCGCCGGAGCGCATGCCACCCGGCATCTGCTCGACCGTCAGCGGATCGCGTCGCTGACCCCGGGGACCGTGCTGCTCAATGCCGGGCGCGGCGACTGCCTCGACGGCGGCGCCCTGAACGAACGGCTGGCCCGTGACGCCGATCTGCGCTGCGTGCTCGACGTGTGGGAGCACGAGCCGGGAATCGACGAGGCGCTCTATGCTCGGGTCGATCTCGCCACGCCGCATATCGCTGGCCATAGCGTCGATGGCAAATTACGCGGCACCGAGATGATCTATCAGGCGCTGTCGCGCCAGCTCGGGCTGCCCGCGCGGCAGAGCCTGGCTCGGCTGACGCCGGCGCCGTGGCTGCCACGGCTGGTGCTCGACGCCGCCACCCCGCGTGACGATGCGCTGCGGCTGTGCGCGCGGGCCTGCTACGACCCGCGCCGCGACGCCATGGGGCTGGAGCGTTATCGCCGACGCCTGGGCATGGCCCAGGGCTTCGATGCCTACCGTCGCGACTATCCGGTTCGCCGCGAATTCCAGACCCTCGAGGTGGCGCTCACCGCTGCGGCCCCCGAACTCGCAGCGGCCCTGCGCGGCTTCGGCTTTTGTGTCACCACGCTGACCGAGTGACGGCGGCGGGGTCAGGCGCCTTCGCGCTCGGCATCCTCGCGCTTGCTGAGGCGATGGCCGTCTTCGCTGGCGCCATACTTCCAGTAGCTCGAAAGATACATCTGGCGCTTGTCGACGCCGCGCTCGTCGATCAAATGGCGACGTAGGCGGCGCATTGCCGAGAACTCGCAGGCGACCCAGATGCCCGCCTTGCCTAGCCGCCAGGGCAGCTCGCGCACGGCCTCCAGCAGCCCTTCACTATCGCTGCCCGGGTGTGCTTGAACGAGCCATCTGATGCGCATGCCGGGCGGGGCCGCCAGCGGCTGGATATCGGCTTCGCTGATCACCTCGAGAATTACCTCTCCGACCGCCTGCGGCGGCAGCCGTTCGAGATTGGCGGCGATCGCCGGCAGGGCGGTCATATCGCCTACCAGTAGATACCAGTCGGCGTCTTCCGCCACCCGCTTGACCGGCCCGGGGCCGGCGACGTCGATGACATCTCCCGGGCGGGCGTTGCGCGCCCAGGTGGCAGCCGGCCCGCCGTCGGCGTGGAGCACGAAGTCGACGTCGATGGCGTCCTCACGCTGCCGGCTAACGCTGTAGGTGCGCAGCCGCGGTGGCGTATCGCCTTCCCCGGGCAGCACCAGCTTGATGTAGGCGCTGGCCTGATCGGCGGGGAAGGTGCGCATCGCCTCGCCGCCGAGGGTGAGGCGCAGCATATGGGGTGTCAGCGGCTGCCGGGCGAGCACGGTGAAGGCACTTGGTGGCGTCTTGGGCATACGGGACTCCTGTCAGTCAGCAGAGGGGATGGGGCGTTCGAGATTGTCGATCAGACGCTGCGCCAGCGCCTCGAAGGCGGCGAGCTCGGTCTCGCTCAAGCCCTTGGCGAGGCGCTCATGGGCGCGTTGCTCACAGGCATCGACCCGCGCCAGCATGGCCTGGCCGGCGTCGCTGAGCGTCAGCTGCTGGCGTCGGCCGTCATCCGGCGCTGGACGTCGGTGCACCAGCCCGCGGCTGTCGAGATCGCCCAGCAGGCGTGCGAGCTGGGCCTTGTCCCACTTCAGCCTCTGGGCGATCGCGCTGGCGCTGCATGGCGATAGGCCGCGGATCGTCTTGAGCGTGCGAATCTGAGCGACACCGAGTTCGAGCTGCTCATCGGCGTAGGCTTGGCGCAGTGCGCGCTTGTAGGCGTGCAGCAGGCGGTGGAGGGTGTCGCCGGCGAGTGCTTGAGACATCGATCTCTCGATTTATTGGTTGATAAAGTCAACCAATTGAACGTCGATTACACCTGAATGTCAACCATTCTCATCTGCGGGCGGAGAATTCACGCTCAGGCTGCGGACGCAGCCTGGGTTGGTCTATAGCGAGATCGCACGGCCGATGAACTGAATCGGGCCGGTGGGGCGGCCGAGCGGCGAGCCGCCGGCGTTTTCCAGCGTCAGTTCGAAGAGCTGGTTGGGCTGCAGTGGCGGCAGATCCTCGGGGCTCAGATGTAACGTCTGGCCGGGGCGGACCAGACCCAGCGACACCGGCCCCGACCAGTCGTCGGCCTTGGTCCAGAACTCCAGGGTCTTGCCCTGGGGCAGCTCGAAGGTGCCCAGGGGTACCAGCGCGATATCGTGGGCCGAGGCGGCCTGCACCACCCAACCCGCTTGGGTATGCTGCGGAGTCGTCAGCACGACCAGGTAGCGCGGGGCAGCGCTCTCGGGGGCGGCCAGCAGCAGCACGCCCAGTGCCAGTGATGCGGCGGCGGTGGCGAGGCCAACGCCGCGCCACAGGGGGAGACTGTGCCAGGCGCGCTGCCACAGCGAACGATGCTCTCTGGGCACCGGCTGCAGGCTGCGCTCGATACGCGACCACAGCCCGGGCGAGGGCGTGAGTGGCGGCGCCAGCTCGGTATACGGCTGTAGCCGCGATTCCCAGGCATCGATCGCCTCGCGCAGCGCCGGCTCCCCCGCGGCACGGCGTTCGACCGCGTGGCGCTCGGCCGCGCTCAGGGTGCCGAGCACGTACTCGCCGGCGAGGGTGTCGATATCGTCGGCGGCTGCGGCGTGAGCGTTCTCGGGCGAGTGGTCATTCATGACAGACACTCGCGCAGGCTCTGCAGGCTGCGTTTGATCCACGCCTTGACGGTACCCAGTGGGCGGTCCATACGCGTGGCGATCTCCTGATGGCTGAAACCATCGACATAGGCGTGGAACAGGCAGTTGCGGCGGTCGGCGTCGAGCGCCGCCAGGCAGCGGTCGAGCTCGCCGCGGCCATGCCAGGCGAAGTGATCCAGCGCTTCGGCCGGCGCGGATGTGCGCTCGGCGTCGAGCGCTTCCGCGGTCTGCTCGTCGACGCTGATTTCGCGCTGATGGCCACGAATGTGATTGAGCGCCAGATGACGGGCCACGCTGAACAGCCAGGTCTTGCCCGAGCCGCGCGTAGCATCGAAAGTGTGGGCACGTGTCCAGACCCGTACGAAGGTATCGTGGATGATGTCTTCGGCCAGCGCGCGGTCGCCCACGATACGCTGAACCACGCCGAGCAGGCGTGCTCCCTCATGATCGTAAAGCTGGCGCAGCGCCTGATGATCGCCGCCAGCACAGGCGGCGATCAATGTGGCGTGATCGAGCGTCGTCAGCGTGTCCTCCTTGACGGCATCCACGAGCGTCGCGCCGAGGCGCGGGGCTACAGGCCGTGCACGCGGCACCCTTGCCACGTCCACTCCGGCCATACTACGCAAGGAGCCTTGCGTATGGCCACGAAAAGTATCGGTGCTGGCAAAAGACCCCGCAGAGGAGCGCCCGTACGAGTGACCCGCCATCACCGTGCCGGAGCACGACGATGGCGGTCCAGGTGGTATCGGTGCAGATGGTCGCCCGCGCTTCAGCTGGCTTTCCAGAACAGGTAGTCGGCCTGATAGTCGACGATCTCTTCGGCGCCCAGATTGTCGCCGTTGCAGGTCATGTCCGGGGCGACGCCGCCCTGGGTGGCAAGACGCTGGACATAGGTCACGCCGACCATATCGCCTTCGCCCATGGCGGGGTTGGCCTGGACCAGTTGCAGCGGAATGTTGCCCTCGCCGCCAGGTGCCGTGGCCAGCTGCGTACCGGTGATCTTGGAGCCGTCATTGGCTTCCCAGGTCGCCGGCGGGCCGTAGTAGCGGCCGAGCGTCTTGCCATCGGCGTCGTTGAGCTTGGCATCGGGGCCCTTGAACACCCAGGCGTAGCCGCCATCCTTGGCTTCGCAGGCGTAGGTGATCTGGCCCACGCCCACGGTTTCCATGGCGACCCGATTGCCGTCGGGCACCTTGACCGCGCTGGGCACGTCGGCGGCCAGGGCGGGGGCCGCGAAGCTGGCGAACAGGGCGGCGGTCAGGCTGGCGGTGGCTAGCGTGGAAATCTTCATCGACGTCTCTCCGTGGCATGAGAATGCGAAACCGGATGTCTCGCCCACGGCTTACCCGCGAGGCCCGGTGATGGATGCAGGGATGGGAAAACTTTTTTGCTCGAGACCCGAAACAGCGACGCCCCGCCGATGAGGCGGGGCGTCGTAGGGTCGAACGCGAGAAGACACGCGAATGCTCGATCGCGATGACGCTCAGTCACGACGACGCTCAATCGCGATAGGCGGACTCCTTCAGCGCGCGGATGCGGTCGTCCAGCGGCGGGTGGCTGGCGAACAGCTTCTCCATCAGCTTGCGCGTCTGGCCGGTGGTGATGGCGAAGGCGGTCAACGAGTCCGGCATCTGGTCCGGCTGCTGGGTTTCCGCCTTGAGGCGGGAGAGCGCATTGATCATGGCCCCGGCGCCGGCGTACTTGGCGCCGGCGGCATCGGCCCGATACTCGCGGAAGCGCGAGAACCAGGCGACGATGATCGATGCCACCAGGCCGAATACGATCTCGGCGACGATGACGACGGCGAAGTAACCCATGAAGCCGAGGCCGCCGCCGTTGTCGCGGCCGCGCAGGAAACTGTCGACCACCTGTGCCACCACGCGGGCGAAGAACATCACGAAGGTGTTGAGCACGCCCTGGATCAGCGCCAGGGTGACCATGTCACCATTGGCCACGTGGCCGATCTCATGGGCCAGGACTGCGCGCACCTCTTCCGGGCGCATGCGTTCGAGCAGCCCCTGGGAGACCGCTACCAGCGCGTCGTTCTTGTTCCAGCCGGTGGCGAAGGCATTGGACTGCTGGGCCGGGAAGATCGCCACTTCCGGCATCTGGATATTGGCCTGCTGAGAGAGCTCGCGCACGGTGTCCAGCAGCCACTGCTCGGTCGAGTTGCGCGGCTGGTCGATCACCTTGGCCTTGGTGCTCATCTTCGCCATCCATTTGGAGATGAACAGCGACACCAGCGAGCCGGCCATGCCGAAGACGAAGCAGAAGATCAGCAGGCTGTTCATGTTCAGCCCGTTGGCATTCAGATAGGGCTCGACGCCCAGCACGCGCAACGTGATGCTGGCGACGAGAACCACCGCCAGGTTGGTTGCCAGGAACAGGATGATTCGCATCATCGGTTTCTACCCTCAGTCGTGGAAAACCTGCGTTGTCGATGGCCGGATGGCCCTCGGCGATTGCTTAGCCTGTTATGCGTTATCACCGGCTAATCAGATGGTTATGGCCTGTTAGATACGACGTTAGGCGATAGGTTTCAAGAGGGGAAGGCCGCACGTTGCGCGCGGCCTTTGGGGCATGGCGGTGGCGGGCCACCGCCGCGGGTCACTGGCGGTAGCGTGAGAGGAAGCGGGCGAAACGGTCGATCGCGTCACTCAGTTGGTCCGCCCAGGGCAGGGTGACGATACGTACGTGGTCGGGGTGGGGCCAGTTGAAGGCCGTGCCCTGCACCAGCAGGATGCGCTCCTGCAGCAGCAGATCGAGCACCATCTGGGCATCGTCGTGGATCGGATAGATCTCCGGATCGAGCCGAGGGAAGGCGTAGAGCGCCCCCTTGGGCTTGACGCAGGAGACGCCGGGAATGGCGTTGAGCTTGTCGAACACCACGTCACGCTGTGCCAGCAGACGTCCGCCGGGCAGAATCAGATCGTTGATCGACTGATAGCCGCCGAGGCCGGTCTGGATCGCATGCTGGGCCGGCACGTTGGCGCAAAGCCGCATCGACGCCAGCATGTTGAGACCCTGGATGAAATCCTCGGCGTTCTGCTTGCCCAACCCCCCGGAGAGAATCATCCAGCCGGAGCGGAAGCCGGCGCAGCGGTAGCTCTTGGAGAGCCCGTTCATGGTCACCACCAGCTGGTCGTCCTCGGCCAGGGCCCCGGTGGAAACATGCTCGACGCCGTCATACAGGATCTTGTCGTAGATCTCGTCGGAGAACACCACCAGCCCGTGCTCGCGGGCCACGCCGAGAATCTCCTTGACCACCGCTGGCGGATAGACCGCGCCGGTGGGATTGTTGGGGTTGATCAGCACGATCGCGCGGGTGCGGGCGGTGATCTTGTCGCGGATGTCGGTGATATCCGGCGCCCAGTCGTTGGCCTCGTCGCACAGGTAGTGCACCGGATGGCCGCCGGAGAGATTGGCGGCGGCGGTCCACAGCGGATAGTCCGGCGCCGGGATCAGCACTTCGTCGCCGTCGTTGAGCAGCGCCTGCATCGCCATCACGATCAGCTCGGAGACGCCGTTGCCGATGAAGATGTCCTCGATGCCGACCTGCGGAATGCCTTTGCGCTGGCACTCCTGCATGATCGCCTTGCGCGCCGAGTAGAGCCCCTTGGAGTCGCAGTAACCCTGAGCCGTCGGCAGGTTGCGCATCACGTCCTGCAGAATCTCCTCGGGCGCTTCGAAGCCGAAGGGTGCAGGGTTGCCGATGTTCAGCTTGAGAATGCGATGGCCTTCGTCCTCGAGGCGCTTGGCGTGTTCGAGGACCGGCCCGCGGATGTCGTAACAGACGTTGTCGAGCTTGTGCGATTTCCGAATGGGGCGGGTCATGAGGTTTCCGTATGCTGCACAACCGAAGAGATCAGGCGGCGTCTGGGGCGCCGCGAGCGGGTGGCGGGCTGCATCGCCGACGCCCAGCATAACGCCGCGCGGACGCGGCGCAAGGGGCAGAAGCGCAAGGCTGTCAGGGCGATCTGTCATGCTCGCCGGCGTCGGCTCGTTCAGGTCGTCGGCGCGGCGGCGTCGTCTTCGCTGTCCGGTTCCGGGGCGGGGATGTCCGCCGGCAGTTCCAGGGTGACCCGGCCGAGCTTGCCATCGCGCAGCTCGTGCAGCAGCACCTCGGCGCCGCGGTGCAGGTTGATCACGCCGCCGGCCTTCAACCCGCCGCGCTTGCGCGCGATCTCGTTCATGATCGCATGGCCGTCGAAACCGGCACGCGCCTGCAGGTCGACCAGTTTGGGGCCATCGGCATCGACGCTCTCCGCCGCCACCGGGGCGACGTAAGCCGGCAGGTCGTCGAGCTTGTAGCGTTCGCGCAGGGCCTCGGGATAGCGCTTGGCCAGCTCGGCGGCGCAGACGATGGCCACATCCACGTACTCGATCGCGGTGTCACGAATGGCGCCGCTGGCGGCGAGCCGGTAGGCGCTGGCCTGATCCTCGATCTTGGGCCACAGCACGCCGGGGGTATCGATCAGTGCCACGCGGCCGTCGATCCGGATCTTCTGCTGGCGCTTGGTCACCGCCGGCTCGTTACCGGTCTTGGCGATCTTGCGCCCGGCGAGGCCGTTGATCAGGGTCGATTTCCCCACGTTGGGGATACCCATCACCATCACCCGCACATCGCGGTCGGCGCGGACCTGACCGGCCAACTCGTGGCACAGCGCCGGAATCTGCTTCAGCTCGCGGGCCTGGGTGGTGGTCACCGCGATGGCGCGGCTGTCGGGCTGGGCGTCGAAGTGCGCGATCCATGCCTGGGTCGCCTCGGGGTCGGCGAGGTCGGCGCGCGAGAGGATCTTGAGCACCGGCTTGTGCTCGGTCAGATCGGCCAGCATCGGGTTGCCGCTGGAGTAGGGTAGACGCGCATCGAGCACCTCGATGACCACGTCGATCTCCGGCAGCGCCTCGGTGATCTGGCGGCGCGCCTTGTTCATGTGACCGGGATACCAGCCGAGCATACGTCTCTCCTGCCAATGTCATGCCTGTCGGGGGGATGCCCGACGCCAAGCGGGCGGACAGTCTAGCAGGATGCGGCCCTCAGCGGCTGCAGGGCGTGGAGCAGCATGAACGGCGGGTGGGGGCAGCCGACGGGTGATGGCAATCTCGTGCATCCAGTCGCCGGCGGGCGGCGTAGAGGTATGGGTCATCAATCCTAGGGAAAGGAGCCCCGCATGAAACCTCTCGTATCCATCGCCGCCGGCCTGCTGCTCACCAGCGTTGCCAGCATCTCGTTGGCCGCCGGCAATCCGATCAGCGTACATGTCCTGAATACTCAGAGCGGCAAACCCTCGGCGGGCGTCGAGGTCACGCTCGAGCATCGGGCCGACGGCCAGTGGGAGACCATCGCCACCGGGACCACCTCCGAGGACGGGCGGATCTCGGCGCTCTACCCCGAGGACGAGACGTTCGAAGCCGGTGTCTATCGCGCCGTCTTCGCCACCGGTGAGTGGTACCGTGCCCGCGGCACCGAGACCTTCTTTCCCGAAATCACCGTCCCGTTCGAAGTCGTCGACACGCAGCAGCACTACCATATCCCGCTGCTGCTGAGCCCCTACGCGTACTCTACTTATCGCGGCAGCTGAGCCTGTTCGGATAAGCGGCGACAGTCATAATGACAGCGCCCCGACCGAGGTCGAAGCGCTGTCGTATGGGGCGGTCTTTCTGGCACTGCTGTCTTTCTGGCACTGCTGTCTAGGCGTCACCTTGGCGCTAGCGTCTCGGGGCGAGCACTGTGGCACTACCATGATGCAGCTCGCCGTGGCCATGAAGCGGCCTGCCGTGACCGTGAGCCAGGTGGCCGCCCACGGGCGCGGTCATTCGCCGGCATGGAAGGTGATGGCCACCGAGTTGATGCAGTAGCGCTGGCCGGTGGTCTCCGCGGGGCCGTCTGGGAAGACATGGCCCAGGTGGGCATCGCAGCGGCGGCAGGTCACTTCGATGCGGCGCATGCCGTGGCTGTTGTCCGTATGCTCCTCCACCGAGGCGGCGGCCAGTGGACGGTCGAAGCTGGGCCAGCCACAGTGGGCTTCGAACTTGTGCTCGTTCTCGAACAGCGGGGCGCCACAGCAGACGCAGTGATAGATGCCCTGGACCGGCTCGACCTGGTAGTCGCCGCTGAACGGTGGCTCGGTGCCTTTTTCCCGGGTGACGTGGTACTGCTCCGGGGTCAGCTGTTCGCGCCACTCGGCGTCGCTCTTCTTGATTCTACTCATGGCGGGTCTCCTCGTGCCTCGTCACCTGTCTGCATTACAGGCCATTTGCGGCGCTCTCGCCAGCGCGTTTTAGGTGGCGACGAACAGCGGTGAAATCAATTGCTTGACAGCTTTGGGCGGCCTCAGTAATATGCGCGCCATCTCGACGGAGACGAGACATTGCGTCCCATTCGTCTAGTGGTCTAGGACACCGCCCTTTCACGGCGGTAACAGGGGTTCGAACCCCCTATGGGACGCCACTCGACTCTTTCGAAGATACTGCCGAAGCCAGTCTGGTTCGTCAGTCAGGATGCGGGAATAGCTCAGTGGTAGAGCATCGCCTTGCCAAGGCGAGGGTCGGGAGTTCGAATCTCCTTTCCCGCTCCAGCAATGCGTCCCATTCGTCTAGTGGTCTAGGACACCGCCCTTTCACGGCGGTAACAGGGGTTCGAACCCCCTATGGGACGCCACTTCGATGATCGCTCGATCATCCCGTCGAAGCCAGTCTTCGACACGACAAGCGGGAATAGCTCAGTGGTAGAGCATCGCCTTGCCAAGGCGAGGGTCGGGAGTTCGAATCTCCTTTCCCGCTCCAGTTTTGTGGTATCTGAAGCGTGGTCGAGGGTCGTGAGCTGGAACGCCAGCCCGGTCGATCTCCTTTCCCGCTCCAGTTTTGTGGTACCCGATAGTGGTCGAAGGCTCAGTCTGGCTATCACGTATCGGTCTTGCGTCCCATTCGTCTAGTGGTCCAGGACACCGCCCTTTCACGGCGGTAACAGGGGTTCGAACCCCCTATGGGACGCCACTTCGATGATCGCTCGATCATCCCGTCGAAGCCAGTCTTCGACACGACAAGCGGGAATAGCTCAGTGGTAGAGCATCGCCTTGCCAAGGCGAGGGTCGGGAGTTCGAATCTCCTTTCCCGCTCCAGTTTCGTGTTGTCCGAAGCGTAATCTATCGCTCTCCTCACTTCGTCCGACCTGCCGAGATGCTGGCGTCTGTCGCCATCTCCTGGGCTCGCTGATATCGCGTCGGCTGTGAATGCCAGGCACGCATCGCGCAGCATGCTCCCGTCCTCGCTGCCGCCGGCCGGCTTCCCGACTACGCTGACACGGTAGCGTGGTGACGCCGAGGGTCGACGATAGTGGCGACAGTCATGACCATAGCGTCTATTCGTCTGCTAAAGATTGATTTTTCATCGATCGGCCCCATATGTGGCGGCACTTCTTCTTCTACGTACTCGACAGGAATCCCTGATGGCAGAACCGGCACTGTCCATCCGCGGGCTGACCAAAGTCTACGGTAATGGATTCGAAGCCCTCAAAGGCATCGATCTCGATGTCGAGCAGGGCGACTTCTTCGCGCTGCTCGGCCCCAACGGCGCGGGCAAGTCCACCACCCTGGGCATCGTCTGCTCACTGGTGCAGAAGAGCGCGGGCCAGGTCAAGATCTTCGGTATCGATATCGACCATGACTTCGCCAAGGCGAAATACAACCTCGGCGTGGTGCCGCAGGAGTTCAACTTCAGCCAGTTCGAGAAGGTCGAGGACATCATCCTCACCCAGGCGGGCTACTACGGCATGCCGATGAAGGAGGCCAAGCCGCGCTGTGAGCGTCTGCTCAAGGATCTCGGCCTGTGGGACAAGCGCAACGGTGCCGCGCGCATGCTCTCCGGCGGGATGAAACGCCGGCTGATGATCGCGCGTGCCCTGATTCACCGTCCGCGCCTGCTGATTCTCGACGAGCCCACCGCCGGGGTCGATATCGAGCTGCGCCGCAGCATGTGGGAGTACATGCGCCGGATCAACGAAGAGGAGGGCACCTCGATCATCCTGACCACGCACTATCTCGAGGAAGCCGAGAGCCTGTGCCGCAATATCGCCATCATCAACCGGGGCGAAATCATCAAGAACACCTCGATGCGCGGCCTGCTGACCGAGCTCGACACCGAGACCTTCCTGCTCGATCTTGCCGAGCCGCTGGAGGCCGCCCCCCAGGTGGAAGGCTTCGAGGTCGAGCGGGTCGACTCGCACCAGCTGGCACTCTCCGTGCGCAAGGGCACCGATCTCAACGATGCCTTCCAGCAATTGACCCGTCAGGGCGTGCGCGTGCTGTCCATGCGTAACCGGGCCAATCGTCTGGAAGAGCTGTTCGTTTCGATGACCTCGCCGCCGGATGCCGGCAGCGGCATCGACAGCGCCACTTCGACACCGGCCAAGGAGACGGCATCTTGAATACCCGGCAACTGCTGATTTCGCTCTGGACCATGGTGGTGAAAGAGGTGCGCCGCTTCGTGCGGATCTGGCCCCAGACCCTGGTGCCGCCCTCCATCACCATGACCATGTACTTCATCATCTTCGGCAATCTGATCGGTTCACGCGTGGGTGAGATGCACGGCATCTCCTACATGTCCTACATCGTGCCGGGCCTGATCATGATGTCGGTGATCACCAACAGCTACTCCAACGTGGCGTCGTCGTTCTTCTCCAACAAGTTCCAGCGCAGCGTCGAGGAGATGATGGTCTCGCCGATGCCCAACTGGGTCATCCTGGGTGGCTTCGTGATCGGTGGTGCGGCACGCGGGCTCGGCGTCGGGCTGATCGTGACGCTGGTTTCGCTGTTCTTTACCCATCTCGATCTGCACCATCCGTTTTTGACCCTGATGGTGGTGGTCATGACCGCCTTGCTGTTCTCGATCGGCGGCTTCATCAATGCGCTGCTGGCCAAGAAGTTCGACGATATCTCGATCATCCCGATCTTCGTGCTGACGCCGCTGACCTACCTGGGGGGCGTGTTCTACTCGATCGACCTGCTGCCGGAGTTCTGGCAGAAGGTGACCATGGTCAACCCGATCCTCTACATGGTTAACGCCTTCCGCTACGGCATTCTGGGCATCTCCGACATTCCGGTGAGCGGGGCGCTGATCGCCATCGCCGCCTTCATCGTCGTGTTCTGGTGCCTGGCGCTGTGGATGCTCAACCGCGGCAAGGGGATTCGCTCATGAGCACACCGCGCCCGGAGACCCTCGCTGATGCGCCGCTGGGCCGCGAATCCGCCTATCCCGAGCGCTACGATGCCGCCTTGCTGTTCCCCATCGAGCGTGCCGCCAATCGGGCGCCGCTGGGAATCGAGGCCACGTCGCTGCCGTTCGTCGGTGGTGACGAGTGGTGGGCGTTCGAGCTCTCCTGGCTCGACCCGCGCGGCAAGCCCGTGGTCGCGGTGGCGCGCTTCCGCCTGCCGGCGGATTCGCCCTGCCTGATCGAATCCAAGTCGTGGAAGCTCTATCTCAACAGCTTCAATCAGACCACTTTCAGTGGTCGCGATCAGGTGGTCGAGACGCTGGTGCGCGATCTGAGCGCGGCAGCGGGTGGCGAGGTCACGGTGGAGCTGTTCGGTGTCGATGACGCCGCACTCGCGCCGGCGCCGCTGCCTGGCGAGGGGATCGACGAGCTCGAGGTCGAAATCGACCGCTATACGCCGGCGCCGGAACTGCTCGCCTGCGACGAAGGCGCTATCGTCGAGGAGACGCTGCACTCATACCTGCTCAAGTCCAACTGTCCGGTGACCGGCCAGCCCGATTGGGGCAGCGTGCTGATTCAGTACCGCGGACCGCGGATCGAGCGGGCGTCGCTGCTGCGCTATCTGATCTCCTATCGCCAGCACCAGGATTTTCACGAGCACTGCGTCGAGCACATCTTCGTCGATCTGATGGCACGCTGCCGCCCCGAGCGGCTGCTGGTGATGGCGCGTTACGTGCGTCGCGGCGGGCTCGATATCAACCCGTGGCGGGCCACGCCGGGCTGGACGCCGGCATTGCCGCCACGTCTGCTGCGGCAGTGACGCTTTTGGCGTAGAGTCGAGCGACCCCTTGCGTGTTGCGTGTTACCACCGATGTCTCAGAGGAGTCAGACATGGATGCCATGACGCTACTGCATCAGCGTCGTTCGATGGGCAAACTGGCCGGTCCGGCGCCGACCGCCGAGCAGCTCGAAGCGCTCTACCGTGCCGCGCTGCGGGCGCCGGATCACAAGGAAATGACCCCGTACCGTTTCATCGAGATCAGCGGTGAAGGGCTCGACCGCCTGGGTGAGCTGTTCGCCCGCGCCGATTATCAGGCCAATCCGCATATCGACGATGCCACTCTCGATGCCGCGCGCAAGAAGCCCAAGCGGGCGCCGATGATCATTGCGGTGATCGCGTGCGTCACGCCGGACCTGCCCAAGGTGCCGCCGGTCGAGCAGATCATTTCCGCGGGCTGCGCCGCGCATGCCATGCTCTATGCGGCGTTCGCGCAGGGGCTGGGGGCGATGTGGCGCACCGGCACCTATGCCCATGACAAGACCGTATGGCGCGGGCTCGGCCTGGCCGAGCACGAAGAGCTGATCGGCTATCTCTATCTCGGCCAGCCGGGAGGCCGCTACCCTCAACCGCCGGTGCGCGATCCGCAGGCGTACGTCGAGCGCTGGCAGTGAGGCAGAAAAAGCTAGATGAGAGAAAAAATGGCTTGCGATCACGGAGTTAGGCGGATAAGATGTGCGCCGTTCTGAACGAAGCGGCAACGCCGAAACGGGCAGGATGACAATGCGGAGAGGTGTCCGAGTGGTCGAAGGAGCACGCCTGGAAAGTGTGTAAGTCGAAAGGCTTCGAGGGTTCGAATCCCTCCCTCTCCGCCAAGAATTCTGATTGAGCCGCTGATTTCAGCGGCTTTTTCTTTTTGTGGTGTGCAGCGGTCCCCCACGTAGTCCCCCATGCGAATTTGTAAGGTACTTGGGAATCTGCTGCCCGTCGGTCGAAGTGACGCAGTTTGCCCATAGGCGGGGCGCCGACGGTTGCGGTAGTCCGCTAGTTGTGTAAATCCACCAGGTTGTTCACCGAAAGACCCAGTCGGCTAACCGGAGGGTAGTAATCCAGGCTGGCATGCGGCCGATGCCAGTTGTACTGATGAAGCCAGGCAGGCAGATGTCTGCCTCGCTCTTACGAGCTTGCGTAGGCCCACTCACGCAGTGCTGTCTGGAAGAACCGCTCGGCATTGCCGTTAGTGCGTGGGCTGTATGGCTTGGTCCGGCGGGGTTTCAGCCTCAACCGCCTGCCCGGACGCTGGAAACGACGGGAGCGATAGCAGACGCCGTTGTCGGTGAGCACCCGGGTACGGCGGATCCCTAGGCTGGCGTAGTAGCGCACGGTGCAGCAAGGCCTGGCAAGCACTCCAGCTCGTCTCATCAGGGTGAACGCTGCTCAAGGCCCGCGCGAGTGGTCGTCGATGGCCACATGGACATACTCCCACCCCGCGCGAGGCGTGTTCTACTGGCGATCGCCAGTCACTCCATGCCCCTGGCGCTCGAAGCGTCCCGGCTTCTTGATGTCCAGATGCAGGAGATCCCCGGGCGCGTCGTACTCGTAGCGGTTGTCGGGCCTTGGCGGGGACGGGGCAGCCAGCTGGTTCAGCCCCTGGCGCTTGAGAATCCGCAACCGTGCTCTGTTCGATGCCCAGCACGTTGGCAATCTGGCGATAGGTCTGCAATCTCTGCCGCCGCTCAATGAGCTGTTCGACGGTAGCAGCGTCTGTCGCCAGGGGACTTCGTGGAGGGCGCGACGTGCGGTCTTGAAAACCGGCAACCCCTTCTTCGCGGAACCGATGAACTCACTTGTAGACTGATCTTACCCAGCAATCGTGGACACCGATCTAAGCGATCATTCGGGCTTCGAAGGCCTCCGGGCTGATCATCCCAATCGCACTGTGCCGGCGCTGCCGGTTATAGTCCATCTCGATATACTCGAACACGTGTCGCCGCATGGCCTTCCGGGTCTCGAAACGTTCG
>JNVT01000050.1 GCA_000737985.1 Gammaproteobacteria bacterium MFB021
GCGTTTTCGCACCCTCGGCTGCTACCCGCTCACCGGGGCGGTGGAGTCGCGAGCGGCGACGCTGCCCGAGATCATCCAGGAGATGCTGCTGACCCGCACCAGCGAGCGCTCGGGCCGGGCCATCGACCGCGATCAGGCGGGGTCGATGGAGAAGAAGAAACGCGAGGGGTACTTCTAGCCGCTGGCGAAAACTCGCTGTGCTCGGCCAGACGGTGTTGAACATCGGCTGGAGCGCCAGCCCGGTCAAGCTGCTCATTTACACCCCGTAAACTGGCACGCCAGCCCGGTCCGCTTTCGCCGCTGTTCGCCTTGTCTGGCCATCGCTCGCTGACTTTTCGCTCAGCGTCTGATTCTTGAATTTCGGGATTTCAACATGGCCCACCAGTCTTCGCTCATCGCCGACAACATCGAGCAGTACCTGCACGAGCACGAGAACAAGGACCTGCTGCGCTTCATCACCTGCGGCAGCGTCGATGACGGCAAGTCGACCCTGATCGGGCGCCTGCTGCACGACTCCAAGATGATCTACGAAGATCAGCTCGCCGCCATCACCCGCGACTCCAAGACCAGCGGCACCACCGGTGACAAGGTCGACCTGGCGCTGCTGGTCGACGGCCTGCAGTCGGAGCGCGAGCAGGGCATCACCATCGATGTCGCTTACCGCTTCTTCTCCACCGACAAGCGCAAGTTCATCATCGCCGACCCCCGGGGCACGAGCAGTACACCCGCAACATGGCCACCGGCGCCTCCACCGCCAGCCTCGCGGTGATCCTGATCGACGCCCGCCACGGGGTGCAGACGCAGACCCGTCGGCACAGCTTCATCGCCGATCTGCTGGGTATCCAGCACCTGGTGATCGCGGTCAACAAGATGGATCTGGTCGACTACGCCGAAGCGCGCTTCGACGAGATCGTCGCCGAGTATCGCGCCTTCGCCGAAAAGCTCGACGCCCGCGACATCCGCTTCGTGCCGCTCTCGGCGCTGGAGGGCGACAACGTCGTCAACCCCAGCGAGCAGATGGATTGGTACGCCGGTCCGCCGTTGCTCGAGTTGCTGGAGACGGTCGAGATCGCGCACGACGCCAATCTCTCCGATCTGCGCCTGCCGGTGCAGTACGTCAACCGCCCGCACCTCGACTTCCGCGGCTACTGCGGCACGCTCGAAGCCGGCATCCTGCGCCCCGGCCAGGCGATCAAGGCGCTACCCTCGGGTAAGCGCTCACGGGTGGCGCGTATCGTCACCTTCGACGGTGACCTCGAAGAGGCGTACCCCGGGCAGGCGGTGACGGTGACCCTGGAAGACGAGATCGACCTCTCCCGCGGTGACTGGCTGGTGGCGGCGGATGCCGAGGTGACCCAGGCCAGCGCGCTGGAAGCGGACATCGTGTGGATGCACGAGAACGCCCTCGAACCCGGTCGGCTCTACGACTTCAAGCTGGGCACCCAGGAAGTGGCCGGGCGGGTGGCCGAGATCGCCTATCAGATCGACGTCAACAGCCTGGCGCAGCTGCCGGCGGAGCAGCTGGCGCTCAACGCCATCGGGCGCTGCCGGGTGGAGCTGACCGCGAGCGTGCCGCTGGACGACTACCGGCGCAGCCCGGGGACCGGCAGCTTCGTGGTGATCGACCGGCTGAGCAACGTCACCGTGGGCGCGGGGCTGATCCGCGGCGCGTCGGCGGGCCGCGAGGTGAGCGGCGAGGTCGACTGGCAGGCCTTCGAGATCGAGTTCAACGCGCTGATCCGCAAGCACTTCCCGCACTGGGAAGCCAAGGACTTGCGCACCGTGCTGCGCGGCATCGGCGACTGAAGCGCGCCGCGACAGCGCTAAACCCCACCGCTATGCCAAGCCTCCGGCGCGTCGCCAGACGCCGCCGGAGCGCCTCGATTCACTGCGATCACTCATCGACGGGAGTGCCATGAGCCTGCTGATACAGACCCGCTATCGCCTGAAAAAGAGCCCCCTGGCCAAATCCTTGATCCTGGGCGTCAACGACCGCCTGCCGCTGGAGGTGAAGGATCGCCTCTATCGTCACCTGGTCGACCCCTATTCGGAGCATGAGGAGAACAACGATGTGGTCTTCGTGCACGTGCCCAAGACCGCCGGCAACAGTATCTTCCAGGCGCTGTTCGGGGTGCCGGCCCACGGCCACGATCCGGCCGAGCGCTATCGCCGCTTCGATGCCGAGCGCTTCGCGCGCTACTACAAGTTCGGCTTCGTGCGCCATCCGCTGGATCGTCTGGTCTCCGCCTACGTCTACCTCGAGAAGGGCGGTATCGGCCGCTACGACCGCGCCTTCCGCGACAAGTATCTGCGCGGCGTGTCCGGTTTCGATGATTTTCTGCGCCGGCTGGCGTCGCGGCCGCGCTATCGCCGCCGGGTGATGCGCTGGGTCCACTTCCGGCCCCAGGCCGAGTTCCTGTGCGACGCCGAGGGCCAGCCGCTGGTCGACTATGTCGGGCGCTACGAGAACATCGATGCCGACTATCGGCGCATCGCCGCCGATCTGCGCATCAGTCGGGTGGCACCGCTGGAAGTGGTCAACGCCACCGCGCGCCGGGACTATCGCGACTACTACGACAGCGAGCTTACCGCGATCGCCTCACGCCTCTATCGGCGCGATTTCGAGATCTTCGGCTACACGCCCTGAGCGCCGCATGACCCCTTCGTACTCATGGACCCGAGACATGCTGGTCATCGATGCCAAGCGCGTTTTCGTGGCGCTGGTGGCGATCTTCGCCATCGCGCTACCCAAGTCGGGTGTCGCCCTCGGCGGCATTCCGCTCAACACCATCTATCTGCTGATCGTGGTGACGTTCCCGATCCTGTTCCTCAAGGCGATGCTGGGCACTGGCAAGCTCTTTCGCCAGGATCGCTACGCCTGCTACGTGTGGCTGCTGGTGCCGTTCTGGCTGCTGTTTCTGGCGGTCACGCTGCTCAACGGGATCGCCAACGTGGGCATCTACTTCGGCTACGTGATGGCGCTGATCGTGGTGCCGGTGTTCGTCTACGTCTGGTCGAAGCGCCTGGGACCCGAGCAGATCGCCTATCTGCTCGTCTGCCTGCGCCACTGCATCCGTTTCGCCATCGTCTTCGGCCTGGCGCTATTCCTCTACAAGATCGCCACCGGCCAGTACTTCTCGATCCCCATGCTGACCACCACCTATGGGGCCGAGCTGACGCTGGAAGCGAAGATGAACGACCGCGGCGGCCTGTTCAAGCTCTTCTCGACCTACAACAACGGCAACATCTATGCCGTGTGCATGATCATGCTGCTGCCGCTCTACAGCGTGATCGAGACCCGCCGCCTGTGGGTGCTGGGGCTGATGCTGACGATCATGCTGACGCTGTCTCGCACCGCCTGGGCGCTGCTGCTGGTCTACTGCATCTTCGAATATCTGCTCTTCAATCGCGCCATCTCGGTCAAGAAGCTGATCCTGATCTGCTTTGCGCTGTGCCTGGTGGTGCCGGGCATCGTCGGTCTGCTGGGGCTGATGGGGCGCGAC